>DAOUBK010000076.1:0-54180 GCA_034432635.1 Roseiflexus sp. | reverse complement strand
GGGGAGAGCAGCGCCGCGCGCCGGGGCGTTGCGATGTGGCAGAAGCCGCGCTGGCGCGGATGTTCTGTGCACCGCTGAACACGCGCGGGAGAGAGGAGACCAGATCTGTCGCCAGGGCATCGCGATGTGGCAGAAGCCGTGCCGGGGCGTTGCGATGTGGCAGAAGCCGCGCTGGCGCGGATGTTCTGTGCGCCGCTGAACACGCGCGGGAGCAGGGATCGCGCACTACCAGAAAGCGACGCAAAGCGTGTGTCCTGAACACGCGCGGGAGAGAGGAGACCAGATCTGTGCGCCAGGGCATCGCGATGTGGCAGAAGCCGCGCCGGCCCGGATGTTCTGTGCACCCCTGAACACGCGCGGGAGCAGGGTTGCACAGCCGTGCGCCCCTGCTCCTCGTGTCCGTGCTACGCCTCGACGCCGGCACGACACGATGGCGCCAGCAGCGACCCCTGACCCGATGGTCGCTACACATCTGTCCCGGCGTATGAGCGTACACAGATGCAGCCCGAAGCGCCACATCCGTGTGTTCTGTGGGGAGTGGAGAGCCTGCTGGTGCGGGACGCAGAGGCAGGGGGCATCAGGAGAAGAGCCGCTCTTCGAGCGGATCGAGCGCAGCGTTCCAGAGTTTCATACGCTCGGCGTCACCGCCGCCATCGGGATGATGGAGCCGCGCCATTGCCTTGCGGATGGCACTGATCTCGGCTGCGGTAAGTGAGAACGGAAAAGCGCTGATCCTGCATTCTGCCTGCTCGCGCATCGCACTCTCGGCGCGCGCCTTCCACATATCGCGTTCACGCTCTAATATCGCGTTCTCGCGTGTGATCTCGACCAGGTTGGCAACCGTTTTATTGTACGCGCGCGTGATCTCGGCGTGGCGATCCTGTTCCTTGCTGAGCTGACGCAACAATGCACGAATCGTCAGATGTGCCTGCTTCAACTCACTTAACAGCCACGCCGGGTCGATTGCGGCAGGGTCAATATCGCGCCATTGGTTGTCGTGGTGAGCCACTCCAGTTTCCTTATGTTGGAACAGAATCTGTACGAGAGTAGTATAGCGGCATGACCTGCCACTCGTCAAACGCTCACGGACCGTCATACTGGCGCAACTCACGGACCCTGAGCGCCGTCCCGATCACCATGACGATACACGCTGCACCGCCGATCACAACTGCTGCAGGCGCGCCGACGAGGCTGGCGATGAATCCGGCATTGGTTTCACCCAGTTGTGGACCACCGGCAAAAAAGATCATAGTGACCGCTACCATTCTTCCGCGCAACTCATCAGGGGTCAGCAACTGCCGGATCGTACCCCGGATCACCATGCTGACCGTATCCGCCGCGCCCATGCCCGCCAGTGCCAGCAGTGTCAACGGCAGCCAGTGCGACACGCCGATGATAACGACGCACGCGCCAAAGATCAGCACTGCTGCCAGGAGCGTCATCCCCTGGCGTGGGATCCGCACACCGCTCAGCAGCATGGCGGCGATCACCGCGCCAACCGATGGTGCGGCATACATCCAGCCCAGTTCGGTTGGACCAACCCGCAGCACCTGATCGGCAAAGACCGGTAGCAACACACCGGTAGCGCCGAAGAATGTGGCAAAGAAATCGAGCAGCATCGTGGTTGCAATCAGGCGATGCGAGAAGACAAAGCGCAACCCCGCCAGCGCCGCCTGCAACGAGACCGGTTCAGCGCGCGTGGTGAGATTGCGCGTGCGCATGAGGAGCGCTGCAACAACAACCGCCAGAAAACTGGCTGCATCGATCCAGTACACCGGTGCAACGCCGGCCGCCGCAATCAGGACGCCGGACAACGCCGGTCCGATAACGGTCGCAAGTTGCCAGGCGATGACATTCAGGCTCAGGGCATTGGGCAGATGCTGGGGCGCCACGAGATTGGGAATAATCGCCTGACGTGCTGGCAACTCGAATGCACCTGCCACCGATGCCAGCGCCACCATCGCATAGATCAGCGCCAGTGGCGGACGCTCCATTTCAGCAGCGAATGCAAGTACCACTGAGCACCCAAGTGCTGCCAGCGATGTCAGGATCAGTATGCTACGTCGTTCGACGCGATCGGCGACCATACCGCTCACAAGCGCCGTGGCAACCAGGGGGATGACGCGCGCTAGCCCGATCAGACCGAGTGCGAGTTCCGGCTGGATACTGCTGTCGATGCGTGCGAGTTGATAGATCTGCCAGGCAATAGCGACATTGCGCATTTGCGTACCAGTGATCGACACAAACTGACCAAGCCAGAGGAGCCGGAAATCGCGATAGCGCAGCGCCGTGAAGCGGGAGGGGTTCATCGAAGACGTGGATGGATTCATAGAATGATGCACAATCTGTTGTCAACGCTTTTGTTCAGGTTGCATATCATACTACCAGTTCACACGTGTTACAGTTTTGTGTATAATTGAGGTTAAGAGAAACACAATAATTCGTCACGAAAGGAACAGGCACATGTCGGATCAACCCCTGCACACATTGCAGCTGCGTCACAGGCACGCGTCAGGGGCGGAAGAATGGTTGTGCCCGCACTGTGGTCGTCGTCTGCTGATCAATCTGTCGCCGGTGCGTCGCCGGACAGTTCTGGCAGAAGGCGACCCGTCTGCATTGCACGTTGGCGGCGGTGGTCTACGGCAGACGATGCCCGCTCCATTTCGTTTGAACGCCACCCCCAAGTTGCCGGTTGTCCACGATGAACCCGGACCTGTCCCGCTCACCGATGCTTTGTTGCCCTGGATTCGCTGGATGGATCAGGCTGGCTTATAACAATCCTCACCAACTGGGACACCCGGATGCGAGTGCTGCGTGAGTTCGACTACTGCTCACGGCAGGTTTCTATTGCCTTTTTTTCACCCCCTTTCTGAACCTGAGCAAAATCTGTGCAACATCCCACTTTTTTCTGAGCCGGCGCCAAGCAAGCCGTGAGTGGCGTCGGCTACACTTGGCTTGCGCGTGAAGGACGCACGTATCAAAGAAAGGAAAGGGGTACAACCTATGGCAGTCGCAACTGCAAAGCGGGAACTGGTAGCAGCAAAGGGCGCCGAAGTCGAGAAGGCCGAACTGGCGGTTGAAGAACTGCAGGCAGCGCTGTTAGAGCAGCTTGAAGCGGCGTATGAGGAAGCAAAAGCCAGCTGGCGTCCCGAAATTGCCGCGCCGACCAACTGGTGGGATATCATGGCGATCGGTCCGTTCTCTGCGCCGTTCGATCTTGGTTTCCCCAAGCCCAATCCGATTGTGCGAGTCGGTCAGCAGGTGGTAATCTTCAGCGTGCTGTTCCTCAACCCGGCCGGTCCGCCGCTTCCTTCGCCGATGGCGATCATCGGTGGTGCTCTGTTGCCCTACCGGATTATGTATGACACTACGAACGTCACCACGGTGAGTCACGATGCGGCGCTGAGCGGAACCGTGGGCGGCAACCTGGCGCCGGTGCCCTTCATCCTCAACGCCATCACGCTGACGCCGAATGCGCCGGGTTTGTATGAGGTCAACCTGCGGGCGCAGATCCTCACCGCGATGAATACTACTATGGTTCCATTCGCCGGGTATGCGTCGCGGGTCGACTCGATCCACGCCTCGATCTTCGGTCCGAGCGGTCTCGCCATTCGTTTCGAGCAGCCGGTGCGCTTCGATGTGTATGTGTAAGGTGCCGGTGTAGGACAGTACGGTGGCAGAGACGTTGCAACGCAACGTCTCTACCTGCTCACTTGAAGGGGGCTTTTTATGGATGGTGACCGCCTGCGCGCTGCGCGAGCGCGACTCCTAGTGCGACGACTGGCGCCGGTTTTCCTCTACAATCCCGCCTATCGCGTCAATATGGTCGATTTCGGCATCCCGGTCCGTGCCGAAGCTGCCGACGAACGCCCGACGATCCGCTTCCACGTCCCACAAAAACTGTCCCACGCTCAACTTGAACGTGCCGGTATCGAAGCGGTGCCGCGGCAGATCGGTGAATTTGTGACCGATGTGATTGAAGGCGCCTATGTGCCGCATATCTGGTCGTGGTGGCGCCCCTGGCAGCAGCCCGTCGGCAGTCCACGGTCACGCTTCGCCACGATGCGCGGCGGGATCAGCGTTTCAGTCGCGCGCGACTTCAGCGCTGGCACGCTTGGCGGTCTGGTACGGGATCGTACAACTGGTGATCTCATGATCTTGAGTAACTGGCATGTACTGGCGGCTGAACGATGGGTCGCTGCCGGATTGCCGATCTGTCAGCCGGGACGACTCGACGGTGGTATGCCGTATGACGTCGTTGCTACCACCACACGACACGCAATGCAGCAGAGTATCGACGCCGCGGTTGCGACCCTGACCGGCGATCGCCCGTTGATTAACGACCAGTTGAACATCGGACCGGTTACCGGCGTAGCGTTGCCCCGCCTCGGCATGCGTGTCACCAAATCTGGACGAACCACTGGTGTGACCGAAGGGGTGATCACTGGAGTTGAAGGACAGGCGCGCTTGTGGTATGGTTCGATGCAGCGCACCATTCGGCATGTCATAACCATTGTTCCTGTCCCTGGAAAGCGTGAGGTCAGCGCGGGTGGCGATTCGGGATCATGGTGGCTCGATGCCGAAACACATGCAGCAGTCGGGTTGCACTTTGCCGGCAGCGATGATCCGGAACAGGCGTTGGCGATTGAGATGGTCGCCGTGCTCGATGCGCTCGATGTTGAACTTGTGACCGGGCGACCGCCGACAACTGATCGTCGGCGTCCTGAAGCGGTGGTGCGCGAATCGTGGCACACCGTCGAGCGCGAGATGGCGGAGATCCTGGCGCGATGAGTTTGCAATCAGCAGCCTGGTGGCGCCGGGCGCGCCGGGTGCGCGATCGGTTGTTTGCACGCCTCGGTACGCATCCGGCAGTCACCAACATCGATATCGGGCTGCTCGATCCGCCGCAAGCCGGGGTGATCGGCGTGCGCGTCCATGTCCGTGGCACACCGACCGATCTGGTCGTGCCGGAAGAGGTCGAGGGTATTCCGGTAGGCGTTGTGCGTGGCGATTATCATCTGCAGTGAGTAAGGGAAGGTTCCATGGCAGCGCTCGAGAGACTGTCGTTCGATCAGGATCCGCCCGATGGAGAAAGCGAGGTCCGTAGTGTCAATGCCGGATGGGAGGAGCGGGCAGCATTTCGCCTCGCCATTGAGTCGCGTGCAGTAGAACAGGGACGGCTCATCTGGCGTACCCGCGCCTACCACGAAGAGCATGACCAGGAACGGGTCTGGACAGGGTTGCCAGACGAGGCGATCATCGCGTGGTTCCACGAACGGTTGCATCACTCGCTGGGTAGTCCGCCGGCTGTAGACGCCACCCGGGCGCTCCCTGAAGTCAGCACCGTAGCGGCTGACGTTACACTCGCGTCCGCTACACCCCCGTCTACAACGGATGTCGCGCTGGCTGCGCCCTCGCTCGAAGCTGACGTTGCGCTCGCGCCTGCTAAGCCCCCGCCTGCAACAGATGTCGCGCCAGCTGCGCAACCGGCAGAACCGACTGCCGGACGATCCCCGATCCAGGATGACCTCCAGCAGATCCCCGGCATTGGTCCTGCGATTGCGCGCCGCCTGTATGCTGTCGGTATCGCCACGTTTGCGGCACTGGCAGCATGCACACCGGCAGAACTTGCGCGGCATAGCGGAAGATCGGCAGAACAGATCGCGCGTATGGGCTGGATCGAACGTGCACGCGACCTGGCGCTGTCCGATCGCACAGAGTCGCAACCGGTCTCTGAAGCGAAGGAGCGTGACGACATGTTGTCCGAAGAACCATCGATCCTGTTTGCCGCCATCCTGCTCGACGAGGAAGGTGAGGTGCAGGATGTCCATCTCACCACGGCTGGCGAGATTCCGCCAGAGTGGAATGATCAGCGCGTTGCGCGCTTCTTCGTGGAGACTGTCGCACCGGCGGAAACGACGCTATCGAACGTTGTCCTGCACATCGACAACCTCCTGGTCGAACTCATTCGGGCGCAACCCGGCAAGCGCGACGCATACCGGTTGAGCGCCAGCGCCACGGTGCGTATCGAAGGACTGGATGCCGTTGCAGTGGGAGTCTCCGGTCATCTCTTCCTGCTGGCGTACAACCTCGATAGCCATGAAACCCATATGTTGAACACCGTGAGGATGCCACTTGCAGCCGGCGCCACTGATGTACCGTTCAACCTTGAAGCCGACCTGCCGGATGTGGGGCATTACCAGCTCATTCTGGCAGCGCTCATCCCCGAAACGCGATCCCTGACCGCCGTATCAGGACCTGCGCTGCGCGTTACCCCCTAGAATCTGTTATTACTTTGGAGCCTGACCGAACCATCCTTTCGGACGAAGACAGACGACGGAAGTGTCGTCGCCTGCCCCTGAGGAGCAGGCACCCAAGAATGCATAGGTCGCATCCTCCGGCGCGCGGAAGCCAACACAACGAGCGCAGTGTAATCAAGCAAGTATGCGTCGCATCCTCCGGCGCGCGGAAGCCATGCTTCTGCGCGTTACCGGTCACCAGCGAAGTGGATTGCCCTGGCGCGCGGCGGCAGGGACGACGCATGCGATGCTCCGTCCCCTTTCCCTAGCGTCCATTGGCGCCACGATACTCTGCAGCATAGCGCGCTAAGGTAGGTGATCAGGCGCTCGCGTGCCCGGGATGCACGGTGCAGCCCGAGCGTAATCCGCAGAAGCCGCATTCATCAGGCTTCGTGCAGGGCAACGGTCACTTCTCGAATTCTTTCCACCCTTCCCTTCACCCTAGGATCCCTGTATACCCCTTTCTGGTGGACACCTGACGTATGGATTATGCATCGTAGGGGCAATCCTCGTGGTTACCCCATCGGCAGGCGTCCGATTCCGCCAGGTCGGGCAGATACACGATTGCGCCTGCCATCTTTTGCGCCCCCTGCATCACCTTCTGCCGCCGCAATCCTGGCGCATCGCCTGCCATAGCGTTGCGTTTGGGCTGCCCAACACGGATGGTCAGCACGCCGGAAGGCGGCGGAACAAAGTAGGGGCATGGCATTCCCAATTCCAGAGCATCCCAGTCCGGAGTAGGGGCACGGCATGCTGTGCCCCTACGACCGGATGGTTTCAATCCCCTTCATAGTGGGGCATTGGTCGCTTCGGGCAGGCGTGGTCGTCTATGGGGTTTCAGTTCGCTAGTCTTAATCCCCTTCATAGCGGGGCAGCGGTCTGCGCGCAGGCGCACCGGCACAGTGGGGGGGCAACCTTATAAAGGGCAAACAGAACATATGGGCTGCCGCACCTTCTGTCGCATCGGGACGCTCCAGCACAGGCCGCTGTGCCCCTCGCCCGCGACGCGGGAGCGGGGGCGGGGGTGAGGGCGCCAGGGCATCCCCAAGTCTTCTCTCACGCACGCTCGCATGTTCTGTCCGCCCTGAACAGGGCAGCCCTGGTGGGCGCCTGCACTACACACGGCGGGTGGGCAAGCGAGCGGGCGCTCGAAATGCATGTCGGGCTACGTGCAGGCGTGTCGGGTGGGCGGGCAAGGGGCGCCCGATAGGTTTTACAACGCGGCGCACGGACGGCTTGCGCTTGCGCCGGGAGCGCCAGGCATTCTGTCCGCAGACAGGAGTGCGGTATTCCGGTGCGGGGCGGAGCGTCAATCTGTCAGGCGGCGCTTGCCCTGGGAGCGCGGGCATTGGCGGTGCGAGTGACAGGTGAACGTACCTCGCGGTCTGCACGCAGGTGTGCCCGCACCGTCGGGACAACCCTTATGGTTGTCCGCACTGGCTTGGGCAACCCGGTGGGCGCCCGCATTGGGAAACCGGCACTGTCGAGGTGACCCTGGTAGACGACTCAAGCACGATGCGGTCGCGCGAAAACATAACAACGCGGGTTCAGGGGACGGAGGCGCGCATGGAACAAACGTTTGGGCATTGTCGTTGGAATGAGTAGAAATGCCGTGCTTCTCGGACGCTGTGATGATGGAGTATTCGATGCGTGTCCTTTTGCTCCTGAGTGGTCTGGTTCTGGTTCTCGCTGCGTGTAGCATGCCTGCTGCCACAGGGAATGGCACGCCTGCGTCAATACCATTAGGTGAAATAGTGGCGCTGCCTTCTGCCACACAGCTGCCTGTGGGTGAACCGATGACACCCCTGGTTGTTGAACCCGCGACAACGCCTGTCACGTTGCCCCCGAATGAAGTGGGAACGCCACCAACCGAACCTCTAGCGACGCCGGTTATCGAACCGCCTGCAGTCAGTTCAACGCTTGCCGCAGCGCCACAACCGACGCCCGCAGTCAGTCCAACGCTCGCCGCATCGCCGCAACCGACGCCTGCCGCGCCACCGGCGACAATCGTGGCTACACCGGTTCCACCGCCGCCGAACGTCACCGCGCTGGCGTTGCCGGGTTCTGCACCTCAAACACCGCTGGCGACAATTGTCGAGCAGGCGGTAGTACCCAACGATCTGCTGACGCGCCTGATCGATGATCTGGCGCTGCGGAGCAGCAGCGATCCAGCGGCGATCACCCTGGTTGGCGCCGAGGCGGTGATCTGGAACGATGGATCACTCGGTTGCCCGCAACCAGGAGTCGTCTACCCCCAGGTGCTGATCGAGGGATACCGGGTGCTGCTGCGCATTGGTGACCGCGATTACGACTACCGCGTCGGAAGGCGCGGATCGTTCGTGCTTTGCGAACAGGGTCGACCTGTGCGTTCGCCATAGCGCGTTGACGGCGGCGCGTGATACGCGGTACAATCCACGCCTGATAGTATCTGCCGGGAAGATAGCGTATGGACCCGCTCCCGCCACGGCGTCCGAGTGTGCAACTAATACTGGCAGCGCTGGCATTTTTCACCGGCGTGATCATTGTGGTTGTGCGCTTCGGGGGAAGTTCTCCGGCTCCAGAGGCGCTCGTTTCCACGCCGCTGACGACCGTTGCGCCTGCCGGACGCGCAACCGAACTCATACCGGTTGCAGCGCCGACTGCGCCCCTGTCGCCGACCGCTGCTTCCGCGATACCAGCTTCCGCTACGCTGGCAACAGTGTCTTCTGAAGCAGTATTCCCTGCTGCAACGCTGCCGCCATCACCCGTCACTGTTCTGCCAACGGTTGCGCTGCCGCCATCACCCGTCGCTATTGCACCGACGGTGACGCCGATGATCGCTGGGTCGTCTTCATCGACCCCGCTGCCTGCCACGCCACTGCTGATCGCTTCTCCAACACCTGTCGCATCGCCTCTTCCAACCGCAACAGCGACGACAGGTACAACGCCGGTCGTTCCAACTACGATGGCAGGCTCGCCAATCGCAACGCTCACCGTCACAGCATCCCCCACACAATTGACGCCAACCGCGACGCTGACGCCCGATCCGGACGATCCAATCCCTCTGCCATCTCCGACGTCGACACCGACGATGCGCCGATTGACGCTACTCGTGGAAGGAACCCAGCCTCAAGCGGAAATCTCCTACGAAATCGACGATACTGAAGAGGTTGTCGGAAGCGACGTCGTTCTGCCCTGGCTGGTACCAATCGAGGTCGCTTCTGACCTTGATGTGCGCCTGATAGCAGCAGGGGTAGCTGAGATTGGCGATCTCCGGTGTCAAATCACCGGCGACAGCGTGCCAACGCCCGTTACTGCCTACGACTCGAATCCGTATCCGGCAGTGGAATGCCTGTTGCGCGGTTCCTGATGGTGCGGTGTGCTAGAATGATGCAATAAACAAAGGATACGGGTGCGTGTTCCGGGTTTTGGGTATTCATCGTGCAGAGCATACGCGACATCATCCAGGCGATTGCGCGGCAACGCGGGCGGGGGGAGAATACTCCGCTGATCATGCTGCGTGTGCTGGACGAAGCACCCGGTGAGCGCATCAGTCACCTGCCGGTTGATCCGCAGCTGGCGCAGGCGTGGCTGGCGTACAGCGGCGAGCCGTTTCGTCCCCACCAGGCGCACGCGCTTGCAGCGCTCCGGCGTGGTGAACCAGCAGCATTGCGATCCTCCTCCCCTCATGTCACCGCAACGCTCCAGTTGCTGGCGCGCGCAACGCTTGCCGAGTCATCGCGCGCGACCGTCATCGTGCTGGCGTTCGATGATGAACACGCCCATGCGCTCGGCGCAGCGTTTGATATTGCCAATCAGTCACTGCCGCTCCACCTGCGGGTGGCGACTACAACTACGATTGCGCAGCAGGTTGATCCATTTGCACGCATCGTGATTGCGACTCCAGAGGCGCTGCATGGTCGGATATTGCGCTATCACGCACGTGCCTGGGGCATGCTCTGGAATGGGTTGAGTGTGATCCTGATCCCCGATGTACATCGGTACACAGGGGTTGCCGGCGCCCACCTGTCCGATCTGTTGATGCGCGCTCATCGAGTCGCAACGGCGCACGGCGCTGTTCCCGGCTTCCTGGCTTCGTTGATCAATCTGCTCGATCCTGCACCTACGCTGACCGCGCTGCTTGGTAAATCCTGGCGCGTGATCGATGCCGATGACGGTCCACGTACAGCAACAGTTGTCGCGCTCTGGCAGGGAGGCAGTGCGTGGCTGCGCGAAACGGTGGAACTGGTGACTGTGCTGCGACGGCAGTCGTACCGGGTCCACGTGCTGTGCGATGCACTGGAGCGGTCGGTTCTGGCGCCTGCCATCGGCGACGCCGGCGACGTAACCGTTGGAACGGAGGTCGAACCGGCGCAGGTGTTGGTGTGCACCGGTTTTCCGGGTTCGATCAGCGCATTCAGGCGGTTGCTAGCATATGGATGCCAGGCAGTCATCGTTGTGATCGGCGAACGTCCGCAGGAGCAGACGCTGGTGCGTCAGGTGTCGATGATGCTGGAAGGTCCGCTGACAATCTGGCCCACGCTGCCGGCAAATGCATATGTACTGGCACAACACGTGGTATGCGCCGCCAGTGAACTCCCCCTCTCGGCTGCGGATGTCGATGCCTGGGGATGCGCTGAGGTCGTTCAACGCATGGCAGCCAACCGGCAACTGGTCGAACTACCCGACGATGAACCGGTCTGGATTCCGTCCGGCGACGCCGATCCCTATGCCGAATTCAGCATTCTGGCAGCCAGTGGCGGCGCTATTACGGCACGTTCTGAGCAACCACGCATCCGTGAACGGCTGGACCCGACTCTTTTCGAGCGGTGGGCATTTGCGGGCGCAGCACTGCCGCCCGGTGTAGGCGGGTTGCGGGTTGTGCTGCGTGATGAGGAAGAGGGGAGTATTTCACTCCGCCTGGAAACCGGCGGACGGCGTACCTATCCACTGCGTCGGGGGAATGTGTCGATTCGTGATATGTACGATGAGCGTGGACTGTTCCGTGATCAGCGCGTGGCGTGGGGGCGGGTGGTCGTACAGGAAACCATCTATGGCTGGCGTGAGGCGACCCCTGGTGCATCACCTGCCGATCTGGCTCTCAATACGCCGCTCGAAAGCCGCTGGGTTGCGCCGGCATGCTGGTTCGAACTGCCGGTCGCGCTTCAGGTGCAGGGGCAGTTCATCGGCTGGTGTCTGACCGCAGCAGTGACATTGCGTGCGCTGGCATCCTTCACCGATCTCGTGCCGCTGTATGACCATGAACGGCGACGGTTGTTCTTTGTCGATGCGCAGCCCGGTGGAAACGGCCTGGCGCAATGGCTCTATCAGTATGCCGAAGAGGTGTTGCCGATCGCCTATGATGTTGCGCTGGCGTGCCGTTCCGATCCCCTGCTCGAACCGTTGAGTCGGGTCGATCAGGACTGGTTGCTCGCCCTGCTTGGACGGGCGCCGCTGGAACCGGCACGCCGAAGCGAACCGGCGACTCAATCTCCATCCCCGGCGTTGCCTGATGAACATCGGCAACCGACTGCGGCAGCCGGGTCGCCGGTAACTGCGCCACAACTCCGGCGCGAGCGACGCGAGTCGCGCATACCGGCTGCTCCACCACCGGTCGATGAGACGCGATCATCTGCCGCGGCGCGCGCGCCGGTACAGCCGCCGCTTCCGACGGATCGCCAGGGAACGCCGGAGATGCAACTGCAGGCGTCATCTTCAGGAGGAGCGCCAGCCGACGCCGCGGCGTTGATCGAACGGCTTCGCCGTCAGCGGGAGCAGCGCGAAAGATCGAAAAACCGCGAGATGCACACACCCCCGGCGTCCGAGACCGATATCGAGCCGCGTTTTACGAGCGGCGATCGTATTTTCTGCCTGCCCTACGGCGACGGTGAAGTACTGGAAAGCCGGATCGAAGCGGGGAAAGAGGTGCTGATTGTGCGTTTCCCGGATTACGGCGAACTGACCATCGATCCGGCGCTCAGCCTGGTGCGTAAACTCGATGCGTCGCAGGATCGCTGAGCGAGTCGGCGCCACAAACTCTTAACCACATTGTAACGCTCTTCCGTGTACAAACGCTTGCTCTCGCGGGGTTGGCGTGTTACAATTTTGCACAACTCAATCGCATCTCACGCGCTCTGCACTGTGCCTAATAGCTGGATAATCTCTCAGATTCGCAGCTTTGCCCGCTTGCAACTCAGCAACCAGCGATATATTGCGCCGCGAGAGCAGGCGCCTATGAGGAGTGACCACCACGATGCAGCATGAAAGCATCGACTACCCGGAACTGCTCCGTTCACTTGGGCACTTCATCCAGCAACAGCATCTCAACGAGGTCGCGATCCTCGAGTTTGATCGGGGATGGATCATTTCTGGCGTGACCTATCAGAGTACAGCGCAGGGGTTCATTCGGGTGGTGGCGGATTTTGTGCTTTCTCACGAAGAACTGCGCCACATTATTCAGCAGATGCGAGATCAGCGCAAACCCAAGCCACCGTATAAGGGGAGGTGGCTGGGATGAAATTGTTTCGTGGTCTGGCGAAAACCGACTATCAGGATGTTCTGCGTGCTATCGGGCTGTTTATCGATGAGCATGGATATACCGATGTGCGCATCATCGAAATCGAGGATGGGGTGGTGTTACAGGGTCGTGTGCGTGAGCAACGCGGCCTCGGCGCTTCCGGTTACGAAACATTTCTTATTACCGATGATGATTTGAAGGAAATGGTGCGCACCGCTGCCGAACGGCGTGGTCAGAAGCCACCGGCATTCACTCAGTGAGAGGAACAAACTGTGCCCGACCATACTCTTCGCGCGTCACGACGCCTCGGCGCTGCACTCCTGCTGGCAGTACTCGCCGGAGCAGGTGCACGCTACCTGATGATCCGCGCCGCCAGCAGCATGCCGCGTCCACGCATGATCGACTGGTTGCAGGCGCGCAATGTTGGCGTCGCGGTTTCGCAATCATACCTTGCGCCAATGATCGATCGCGCTGCACGTCAGGAACAGTATCGTCAGTTGGTGCAGCGGAGCGAGCCGTTGATCGCTGTGTATATGGGGGTGAGTCTGCCGCACCCCATTGAACGAATCTATGTCTTTGATCGCGCGGAATGGATCGAAGCCAACCTTTCCGCTTTCCAGTCGCTCTTTGCACCGCTCGAAGAGTTGTACGATCAAATCAGCGTGCGTCAGGGGGTGTTCCGGTTGCTCATCGGGCAGCTTAACAGCCAGTTGTTAGGGATGCAGATGGGTGCGTTGATCGGTTTTCTGGCGCGGCGCGTGCTCGGTCAGTACGATCTTGGTCTGCTCTCACCCGACCCAGATCTGCGCGGTGCGCTCTACTTCGTCGAGCCGAACATCACGCGTATCTGTGCCCAGCTCGGTCTCGATGGCGATGATTTCCGCATGTGGATCGCGCTCCACGAAACGACACATGTCTTTGAGTTCGAAGCCTTCCCCTGGGTGCGTGACTATTTCCAGGATCTGCTCCGCCAGTTTATCGGTCGGGTGAACGATCAGGCTGCGATGCTCAGTGTTGGTATCGTGCGATTGATCGAGCGGTTGTTGCAGGGGCAACCGATTGACCGGCACTGGATCGAGTTGATGCTGACACCTGAGCAACAGGCGATCTTTACCCGCATGCAGGTATTGATGTCGGTGGTGGAGGGATATTCCAACCATATCATGAACGTCATCGGCAGGCAGTTGCTCCCCAGTTACCAGCAGATCGAAGCGCAGGTGCGCCAGCGCCAGTTGCGTCGCCCGCTGATCGAGGAAGCGTTCAATCGTTTGACCGGTATGGATCTGAAACTGGCTCAGTATCAGCAGGGCGAAGCATTTATCCAGGCGGTCGTGGCAGCGCGTGGCGCCCGTTTCGTCAACCGGATCTGGGAGGGTCCGGCACATCTGCCAACGATGGAGGAGATCCGCGCGCCGCAGCGCTGGATCGCGCGCGTGGGAGGGTGAAACGGGTGCCCGATACCGCAGCACGCGGTGTGGTGGTTGTTACTCTGCGGCTTCGATCACTGCGCTCCGCTCTTCGGCAGGCGGTACAGTGCGTTGCGCAAATGCGAGGCGTAGCAGCGGTGGTGTTATCAGCGTCGTAACCAGTGCCATCACAATAGTCGAGGTAAACAGCATATCACTGACCAGTCCGGCAGCGCGTCCGGCTACAATCATCACCAGTGCCACCTCGCCGCGTGCCGTCATCCCGACGCCGATCTGAAGCGCTTCGCGCAGCGACATGCGCATCGTTAACGCTCCTACGCCGCATCCGACGACTTTTCCGGCAATAGCCAGCAGTACCATCAGAATCGTGAACAGCGGTGCAGCGCCCAGTGTGGTCACATTGGCTTCCAGCCCGATATTCACGAAGAAGACCGGCACGACAAAGGCATACGCCAGTGCCGAACTGCCATGATGTACCACATGCTCCTCATCGGTATAGCGCGCGACGACGATTCCGAGCAGGTACGCTCCAGTAATATCGGCAACATTCCCCAGCACTTCGGCGGCCCACGCAAACAGCATCACCAGCCCCAGCAGGATCGCAAGAACGGTATCCTGCCCACCGGCGAGATGCTCGATCTTGCGCAGTTGGGGCAGCAGTTTGTCACCGACGAACCAGGCAGCCGGGAAAAAGATTGCTATCTGAGCAACGGCGACCAGTGGATTACCCTCTCCTGCCAGCCCCAGCACCAGTGACAGCACCAGTACGCCCAGCACATCATCGATGACTGCCGCCCCCAGGATCGTCGCGCCGACCTTGCTGCGCAGGTGCCCGAGTTCGCGCAACACTTCGGCGGAGATCGATACCGATGTGGCGGTTAGCACGGCACCGACAAACAGCGCCGGAAGGTTCGACAGCCCAAACAGGCGTCCAAACGCAAATCCGCCGCCAAACGGCAGCAACACACCGCCGAGCGCAACGATAGTTGCCGCAAGTCCGACCTGTCGCATCTGCACCAGGTCGGTTTCCAGACCGGCGCGAAACATCAGGAGAATGACGCCGACTTCAGCAAGGAGTGCGAGGGGTTCGTTGGGTTGGATCAGGTGGAGCAACGACGGACCCAACACCAGCCCGAGCACCAGTTCACCAAAGACCGAGGGGAGCCCGATTCGCTGACTCAAGCGCCCCGCCAGTTTCGCGCCAATGAGGATCGCTGCCAGCATTGGAAGCAGTTCAACAGGCGAAAGGTGTTCATCCATGCGTCATCCTTATCTGCCTCATAGCAGGGACGGTTGCCCCAATTGACCAGACCT
The DNA here is from genome assembly GCA_034432635.1 of Roseiflexus sp. GTDB lineage: Bacteria > Chloroflexota > Chloroflexia > Chloroflexales > Roseiflexaceae > Roseiflexus. Next base: position 38,644 of record DAOUBK010000076.1, on the reverse strand, counting down.
GGTGCTACCGGGCAGGGTTTGTCTGGCTCATTTGTATCGTTTCATCCAGGGTAGTCCTGATGGCTTTTTCCACACCGGTTTTGTGCGGACTGCACACGTCTATAATTAGAACTGAAGATTGTCAGAGTAAGAGTCTGCCTGAAAAGTCCTTAGGGTAGGCAAAGGCACTGCCTTTGCCCATCCCAGAATTCGGTCTGTGGGGGTTTTTCGGACAGGCTCTAGGAGCAGTACTTTTTGTCTCTCTCCTGAGTCGCCTGTCCGTTGAAACGCCCTATCACGAGCGCCTAGTGTGCGCCGGCTGCCTGTTTTCCACTGGCGATGCTGGTCATCAGTTCATCGTCGAGTTCCGGGCTACGCAGATGATCGACCAGATCCTGGATTTCCTGCGATGGTGCTGCCGTCAGTTTACTCACAACGTAGCTCAGCAAGAAGTTGATCGGCACACCGAAGATACCGGATGCCAGATGCGTGATGCCCAGCACGTTGAACGATGGATCGAGGTAGTTATTATACATGTAGAAGAGCGTTACCGACAACCCACCGACCATACCGGCGATTGCGCCAGGACCGTTGCAGCGCTTCCAGAAGATGCCAAGCAGCAACACCGGGAAGAATGATGCTGCAGCCATTGAGAATGCCCACGCTACCATCTGAGCGATCAACGCCAGGCGTGGTAACGCGAGCAACGCTGCAATCACGGCTGCTACCACCAGCATCGTCTTACCGAGCCAGATACGGGTATTCATACTGGCCTTCGGATTCAAGATGCGGTAATAGAAGTCGTGCGCGATGGCAGACGAAATAACTACCAGCAGACCATCGGCGGTGGAGAGGGCGGCTGCCAGACCGCCGGCTGCGATCAGTGCAGCGACCGTATACGGCAGACCGGCGATTTCGGGCGTTGCAAGCACTATAGTGTCGGGATCGATGTTCAATTCACCAAACTGGAGAATGCCATCAGCGCTCGTCTTGGTAATTGCCGTGCCCGACAATTCGCCAAAGGTGCCGATCTTCTTGCCGTCGACTTCGGTTTCACTGAAGGTTGCGCCGGCAAGGTCGATCTTGCCGTTACCGTTGGCATCGGTGATCACCAGCGCACCGCTCTTGACCTGGGGCGCGACCCATGCTGGGAGATTACTGATATCACGCCCTTCAAGAGTCGTGTAGTCGCGTTGTGTGATCAATCCCAGACGGCTCCAGTTTTGGGTCCACTCCGGCAATGAATTGATCTCCTTACCGACCACGTTTTGCAGAATTTCCCAGCGCGCGAACGCGGCATAGGCAGGCGCCGTGAAGTAGAGCAGGAAGATGAAGAACAGCGCCCAACCAACGCTCAGGCGGCTTTCACGCACACTTGGCACGGTGTAGAAGCGGATGAGGATGTGCGGTAGACCGGCAGTGCCGATCATCAAACAAAAGGTGAGCGCCAGGAAGTTCCATGGCGTTCCACGCCAGTCGGGCTGGATTTCTTCAGCCGGTTTGCTGGTATTAGGGATTGACTTCGCCGCAGGTGGCGTGATGTTGACACCGAAGTAGGTGTTGATCTGACCGATCGCTGTTACAGCAGCTGCATTGCTCAGCCCTTCATTGTATGCGGGCACATACCCGCCCTGAATGATACGCCCGGTACCATCGAGCGCCTTTGATTCTGTGGCGATCTTGAGATCACTCTCCAGGCGGGTGATATTCTGCAACGCCTGACCGTAACTGATCTGCGGGATCGGGAAGCCGGTCAACTTGAGCGAGAGGAAGACCACCGGGATCATGTAGGCTATGATCAGAATAATGTACTGCGCCACCTGCGTCCAGGTTACCGCCTTCATGCCGCCCAGGAACGAACAAACCAGCACCCCGGAGAGACCGATCACCACGCCCCATTCATACGGCACGCCGATGAAGCGTGACATAATGATGCCGACACCGACCACCTGTGCGGTGACATACGTCAGACTGACGATAATGGCGGAAATCGCTGCCACCAGACGGGGCCAGCGCCCACCATAGCGTGTGCCGACAAAGTCGGGAATAGTGTACTGACCGAACTTGCGAATATAGGGTGCGAACAGGAGCGCGAGCAGCACATAGCCACCGGTCCATCCCATAATGTATGCCAGCGCATCGTATCCCAGAGCGTAGAGTGTACCGGCCATCGAGATAAACGACGCTGCACTCATCCAGTCGGCGCCGGTTGCCATGCCATTGAAGATTGCCGGCACATTCCGCCCGGCGACATAGTACTCATCGAGGATCTTGGTGCGACTCATGATACCGATAAAGGCGTACATCGCCATTGTCAGCATCAGGAAAGTCCACCCAATCCAGGCTTTAGGCATACCTACGCCGAGTTCCAGCGCCCCCATGATCAGGGAGAACACGATCAGACCAACGGTGAACAGGCCGTAGTACTGCGCCAGGCGATTGTTGCGCAGTTTGACTGCTTCATTGACTGCCATAGTGCTCACTCCCTCCGCTGTTACTTATCTCGGTCTTTCAGGTAATACTTCGTGTCTAGTTTGTTCATGGCGTGTGCGTAGTAGAAGATCAAAATGACGAACACGACCAGCGAGAACTGACTGCCGAAATAGTAGCCAAGCGGGAATCCAGCGATCACGATCTGGTTCAACTGATTGACAAAGAGCGGTGGGATGTAGGCAACTGAGAACCAGATGATCAGCAGGATTGCAATCAACCGGTTGTTCTCTTTCCAGTAAGCATTGATCCGTTCCTGACGGCTCATGTTAGCAATGTCCGACATAGCGCCTCCTTGCTTTGCTTTCCTTTTTTGGCGTCGTTGCTCAAACAGGTCGGTGGGGTGTCGCCTTCACGTTCAACCAGAGACAAATCCAGGAACTCCACCTCCTTTCTTTGCGGTGAGGAAGCGCGCTGTTGAACTGCCGGGCTGTGTTACCAGGCGGCATGGACCCAAGTAACACGGGCATCCGCGGTCGGGGCGGCGCCCGGCGGTAACACGGGCATCCGCGGTCGGGGCGGCACCCGGTGGTCAACAGACGATTGCGGCAAACAAATGCTGTTTGCGCGGAGAGAACTTCCTCAAGTTTGGTTAAGTGGTGGTAATCAGGAATGGTGTGACTATAGTACGCAGTCTTTTTCAGCGTATGATAAATCTTGTGTAAAGTTTCTGTAAAATTGTCACGTGTGCGTTTCCCACACCGGTATGATCGCTGTCCCTGGCGCTGCTGCGAACAGACAGTCTGCGCTGTGTTTCACCTGTGCAACACTCGCGAGTCTGCCGCGCTTCAACCCGGGCTCATCAGGCTTCCATATCGACAACCTCTGCATAGATCGAGCGTATTTGCTGGTATACGTGGTTCCACGTGAAACGCTGCATTGTCTTTTCACGTCCGGCGGCGCCCAACCGCCGGGCAAGCGCGCGGTCATCGAGGAGCAGTCGAATTGCCTGCGCCAGTCCGGCCACGTCACCAAAACGCACCAGCAGTCCGTCGCGCCCGTCGGTGATGACATCGGGAATGCCGCCGGCACGCGCTCCGATCACCGGTACGCCGTAACACCACGCTTCCAGAAAGACGATACCGAACGAGTCGGTGCGGGAAGGGAGGGCAAACACATCCGCTGCTGCCAGTGCGTCACGCTTGACCGGTTCAGGCGCGTAGGGCAGCAATCGGATGTGCGCGCGATCGAAGGGTGGGAGGCGCGCGTAGAATGCTTCGAAGTGCGCCAGCGGTGCGCCAATGAGCGCCAGCGTTCCCGGATGACCGGCGCGCCACAGACGTTGCAGCGCTTCGATCAGATGGATAGCGCCTTTATCGTATGCCAGCGCGCCAATAAAGAGCACGAGCGGTCCTTCGATGCGCTGTTCGGCGCGAAAACGGTTGCCGTCGCCTCCCTGAAGGTCTTCCGGCGTCACACCAACCCCAACAATCCGGAGTCGTTCGTGCGGTACACCGCGCGCCACCAGAAAATCGCGTTCCAGTGCCGTCATCGTGAGGACTCGCTCGCTCCTGCGGAGTAGATCGATCTGATGACGCATGCTGTAGTACCGCACGATTGCGCGACTTCCCGGCTCTCCCAGGTGGATGAACGGCGTGCAGAGAAAAGGGATGCGTCGGCGTTGCGCACAGGCAAATACCGGCAGAAGGGCGAAATCGAGTGTAATGTTGGTCGCATGCACCAGATCGAAGGGTCCATACTGCTCGAAGAACGCCTCGATGCCGGGCCAGCGTGGCGTCCATGTTGCGAGACGTCGCAGCAGCGACGTGGTGTTGGGCAGGCGCGAGATTTCCGTCATCAGCCGGCGTAATACCGGATAGACCAGGGGTGGTCCTGGTCGGCGAACGATAGGCAGGCGCACGATCTGCACGCCATTGAACCATTCGGTTGCAGCGTCAATCCGTCGTCGTCCTGGTATCCAGAGATGCTCGAGATCGTAGGCGTCGGTAGCGAGGACGGTCACCCGATGACCTTCGGCGGCGAGGCGTTCGCCAATTGCGCGGAAATAGCGCCCGGCGCCGCTGGCAACCGGGTGGTAGAGCTGGACGACATGGAGAAAATGCACTACCTTCCCCAACTCAACCCGGAGTCGGCATCAGCACGCAGCCCGATGCTCACCTGTCGCGGTGAAGTCGCCAGAATGCTGTCGCCGATGATACGGATGTCTGCCACCCACAGATCGAACCCGGTCTCACCCGGCGTGACTGCCAGGAATGCAATCTGCCCACCATCTGGCGAAAAAGCGGGTGCACGCGCAGTCCCTAGGCTGGTCAGACGCACAACGGTTCCTCCCGCCGCCGGAACGGCAAAGATGTCGGTGCGTTCGCCATCGCGGCTGGCGAATGCCAGCCAGCGCCCATCGGGCGAAAACGCCGGATCGTAACTGCCGGGAGGAACATCGGGTTGGGGCGCTACCGTGCCGGTGGTGCGGTCGTAGCGCATGATCCGTGATGAACCGCCGGCATACGCCGGTTCGAGCGTAAATACGATCGCTGCGCCGTCAGGGGTATGCGTCACCCGTCCGACGTGCCCGGCATCGTCGGCGTAGATCAGACGACGTGCCCCACCGGGTTGTGCCGGTATGGTGAACAATGCCAGGTGATATTCCGCAGCCGGTGAACCGGAAGGCGGTGCGTACTGCGACGCATAGGCAATGGTCTGACCGTTGGGCGCGAATGAGGGATAGAAAGCCCATACGCTGTCGAAGATACGCTCGAAGCTGCCGGGGGGATGCCGCGAACCATTGTCGGTCAGGCGCAATGGTTCGCCACCATCCGGCGTCATGATCATCAGATCGCTTGAACTCTGATCACGTTGAATGTATGCGATGGTGCTCCCATCCGGCGCCCAGACCGGCTGGAACGCCTGGTTGCCTCCGATCAGCGGGCGTCCGGTCTGATCCTGCCACATCCAGATGGTACCGTCGCGGACGAAGAGCAGCCGTCCGGAGAGACGCACGCCGGCGGTGACAGGCGTTGGTTGGGGAGCGCCGGGTACTGCCAGCGGAGTGGTGGCCGGCAGGAGCGTCGATGCAGGTGTGACGTTGGTTGCCGCCGATGCACATGCAGTCAAGAGAACCATGACCGGCCAGATCGGAGAGAAGCGCATAGTCATACCTGAGGCGGTGGGACCGGCGCGCCGCGCCGCCCCGGGTCGTTCGACAGTACTACGCGGCGGGCGAACCAGCCAAGCACGCGCTGCCATGTGCGGCGTCGGCGGGGCGGCGCGGCGCGCAGCAGATCGTCGGCCGGCGGCGTTTGCGGCAGCAGTGCGTACAACGCGCCGGGTGCGATGCTGAAGGTCATCGGAGTCGAACCGGACTGATCACCATCGACCTGGACCGGCAGCGCGCCGCGCGTGTTGACGTGAATGACACGCGCGCGATGATACTCGATACGTGGGTCCAGGTTGTACCGCTGACGCAGAATGGAGAAGAGGCGCAATGGTGCTTCCGCCAGGCTGTCGCCCTTGATGATGCACACATCGAGCAGTCCATCATCAATACATGCGCGCGCTGTGATCTTGAAGACCCCGCCGTACAACTGACTGTTGCCGATCACGATCAGGAGCACACGCCCGCGAATAATGCGCCCATCGAGCGTTATGCGCGCACGTCGCCCCCGGTAGCGCAACGCCAGGTCGAAGGCGCGCACCACATATGCCAGCGCCCCCAGACGTCGCTTCTCGTCGCTGCGTACTTCATTGACCACTGCGGCATCGAAGCCAATGCCCGCCATCAATAAAAAGTACCGTTCGCCGGCACGCCCAAGGTCGATGCGGTGACGACGGGCGTGCAGCAATGCTGCGGCGGCGGTGCGCGGTTCGAGCGGAAAACCGAGTTCACGCACCCAGACATTGACCGTGCCGATCGGCAACGCCGCCAGCGCGGTGCGCGTCCCTGCCAGACCGTTGATCACGTCGTTGATCGTACCGTCGCCGCCGGCTGCCGCCACGACGTCGTATCCGCGATTCGCCGCTTCACGCGCCAGGCGGGTGCCATCACCGGGTTGGTGGGTCGTTTCCACATCGACCGTCCATCCATGCGCCAGCCAGACATTGCGCGCCTCTTCGACATTCTGGCGCATGGAGGCAGCCTGTCCGGCATACGGATTCAGGACGATCAGCGCCCGCGCGTCACGTGGCAAGCCATCGTTGCCGTCAGGCGCAGTCAGCATCGCCTGATGTAGGGCAGAGGAACGATCCAGATTACTCATCCTTCTCATCCGACTCGGTATCGGAGGATGGCGATCCGCTACGGATGGCGCCAGGTGCTTCGATCCAGCCGCGACGCAACGCATAGAGCACTGCCTGCGTCCGGTCGTTCAGCGAGAGTTTGCGCAGGATCGACGAAATATGGTTCTTGACGGTCTGCGTACTGATGTGGAGCGCTTCAGCGATCTCACGGTTGCTGCCACCGGCGGCGATGCGTTCGAGCACCTCGATTTCCCGGTCGCTCAGCGGCGTAAAGAGTGGAAACTCGACCTCCGGCATATCCGTCAGGTCTTGCGGGAGATTACGGAACTGCGACAGCACCCGTCCGGCAACTTTTGGATCATCGAGCACCACATCGTTGATGACATACTCGCCGCGCGCTACACGCCGCAGCACCTGGGCAAGTTCAGCAGGGTTGACATCCTTCGAGCGGTACGCCGATGCGCCGGCACGGAGTGCATTGAACGCCTGTTCATCGCTTTCGTACATACTCAGGACGACGATGCCCGCACCGGGGTAATTGAGGCGCAACTGACGGGTCAGTTCCAGACCGTTCATCCCTGGCAGGTTCAGATCGACAACTACTGTGTTTGGCTCCTGGTTGGGTGGGGCGGCATTCATCCACGCCAGCGCCTCCTCGCCAGAGGATGCCTCACCGACGACCGTAATGTCGTGATAGGTGGAAAGCGCCGCACGCACTCCCTGGCGGAAGAGCGGGTGGTCGTCGACGATCAGCAATTTTACGGGAGGGTTGACGGACACGATGGGGTCTCCTTTCCCTGATCGTGCAACCAGCGCTGGTATCCTTCGACCGGATCACGCAAACCGCGAACGCCGGCGGCGCTGAGGAGGCGGTAGGTTTCAACCAGCGGCAGACCGACAACACAGGTATAACTGCCGGTCACCGCTTCCACCAGTTGACCTCCCAGACCCTGGATGCCATAGGCGCCGGCTTTGTCGAGCGGTTCGCCGGTCGCAACATACGTGTCGATAGCGGCATCGCTCAACGGAGCAATGCGCACCTGACTGGCAACCAGATCGAGCAGCGGCAGCGCGTCTGCACGCCGTGCATCGATGACTGCCAGACCGGTGTATACGGTATGCGTTTTTCCCGCAAGACGGCGCAGCATCCGACGTGCGTCATCCGGATCGACCGGTTTGTTGAGCACTGCGCCTTCCAGCACCACAATCGTATCAGCGCCGATGATAACACTATCAGGCGCCGATGCGCAAGCAGCGTGGGCTTTGCGCCAGGCGCGCAACGTCGGGTGGTCGAACAACGGCAGTGCCAGCGGCGACAGTGCAGCGACAATCACCGGCGGCGGATCGTGTTCGTGCTCCTCGGCATCCGTGGCAATAATTGTAAACGGCACGCCCAGATACGCAAGCAACTCACGTCGGCGCGGCGAAGCGGATGCCAGAACCAGGGGCGGAGATGATAGCGTAGCGTCAGGCATTGTCATGAGCGGGTTGCACCGGTCGTCTGCTGGTCACGGAACGCCTTCAGTTCGGCGAGACGCGCCTGACTCATCGTATCGAGGGTGCGTTGCCAGTCATCGCGGTAAGGACGCAGGGTTTCAACCAGCACCTCGCTGATCGCCAGGTCGCGGTACCATTTCCGGTTTGCCGGGATGATATACCACGGCGCATACTCCGTGCTGCAACGGGTCAGCGCCTCTTCATACGCCGCCATATACTCGTCCCAGTGTTCACGCTCACGCCAGTCGCCAGCCGAGAGTTTCCAGGCTTTGGTTACGTCCTGTTCCCGCGCCAGCAACCGCTTTTCCTGCTCATCTTTGCTGATGTGCAAAAAACATTTGACGATAATTGTACCGGTATCGGTCAGCAGACGCTCGAACGCATTAATCTGTTCGTAGCGTGCACGCCAGACATGTTGGGGAACGAGTGAATGGACGCGCACAATCAGGACATCTTCATAGTGCGAACGGTTGAAGACGCCGACCATCCCCTTGCGTGGCACGACTTTATGCACGCGCCACAGGAAATCGTGGGCAAGTTCTTCTTCGGTCGGAACCTTGAACGACTCGACGCGACACCCCTGCGGATTGAGATTGTGCATGACGTTCCGAATCGCGCCATCCTTGCCAGCCGTATCCATTCCTTGCAGAATGAGGAGCAGCGCGTGGATACCGGCAGCGTACAGTTCTTCCTGCATGGTATCAAGAGTGGCGTTGAACTCGACGAATCGCTCCCGCCCCTCGTCCTTCGTCAACCCGCCGCTGGCGTTGGGATCGATGTCGTGCAGGCGCACCTGTGTGCCTGGAATGACTTTATGGGCGTAGGGCATAAGACGCTCCCGTTGCAGACTCACGCCGTTGCCGTGATCGTCGTCAGCGGTAGATCGACGCGACCGCGACGGCGGCTCGACTCATAGGTGGCGAAGATGAGCTCTGTTGCGCGCAACGCACGACGCGCCGATACTTCCGGCTCACGCCCGCTCTTCAGTGCGTCGATGAGGTCGAGGATCGCGCGTGTGTGACAGGCCTCGTCGTGCACCCCTTCACCCACATCGATGTTCTGCCATCCTGATGCGCTGCGATTCCAGAGGCGCAACGGCGCATCGTTGCTCTGCCCGATCTCGATCAGGCCCTCATCACCGTACAACCGGATGATGAGCGGAGGAATGGCGCTGTCGCCCGTCAGCAGCATGCCAGTGACGCCGTTGCGAAAGCGGAATTGGCTGATCCCCTGACTCTCGACGGTCACACCAAAAATGGTTTGCGGTTTGCGAGTATCAATCTGACCAATGACCCATTCGACCGGTGTTTCATCATTAAAGAAGAACAGCATATCGAACCAGTGCGTCCCCCAGTCAAACAGATTGTCGCACGTCGCTTCCATACGCTGCAATGTGCCGATCGTGCTGGCGCGCAGCAGATCGCGTGCTGCCCGAAATGGCGCACCAAAACGTCGCTGGTGGTTGAAGGTCAACTGTGTACCGCTGGCTTCACATACCGCGACCATCCGCTTGGCTTCGTCGAACGATGGCGCCATTGGTTTTTCGCAATGAACGGCGCGCACGCCAGCTTCTGCGCAGGCAATAACCATTTCGGCATGGAGGTGGGGCCAGGTGCAGATGCTGACGATATCGAGGCGTTCCCTCGCCAGCATCTCACGGTAGTTCTGATACACCGCTTCGCCGCCGTGTTGCTCCTGAAACGCCCGTGCATGATCGAGGTTCAGGTCTGCCAGGGCTACTAGGTGCGCATCAGGAGCAGCGCGATACCCTCGCGCATGCATATGCGCCATACCAAATCCAGTTGCGCCGGCGGAACGCCAGGGTTTACCGGTGCCGATAATACCAACCCGATACATTGTCTGGTGCTCCCGTCATCTTAAGAATTACGAGGTCGGCGACGGCGACGCTGCCGCTGTGACGTGAATGATTGCGATGCAGAGTCTGACACGGGTGACGTCCTCTCATCAGGGTGCACTCCGGAGTCGTCATGATGTCTGGCGGATTTCTTTGGTGATGTCGGGGCAGCCGAACGCCTCGATGGTTGGGGGGCGATGAACGGATTGTCAGACAGCATATCAAGGTCTTCTTCATCGAGCAGTTCGAGCGGCGGATCACTGGCACCTTCTTTGAGCCAGGCCAGCGCCTCGAGCACGTCTGGATTATCGATCGAGTCGCGCAACAGCCGCTTTTCGCCCCGCCGTTCCTGCTCGACGCGACGTTCTGAGCGGTTCAATCTGGCAGCTGGCGTGATCCCCTCGGCATTACGACTGCGCGCAATCTCACCGACCTGACGGATAGATTCCTCAATCTGCGTCGGTGAAAATTCTTCCTGGATCCCGGTGCTGGCAAGCGCAACGATCACTGTCTCACGCAGCACATTGACTCCCACCACCTCACCCGGACCATCCGGCGTCTGCACCCAGGTGCCTTTGCGCGGCATCCGACTCTTGACGCTCACATACTGTTCGTGTTCATAGGAAAGGCAGCAGAGCAGGCGTCCACAAACACCGCTGATCTTCGTCGGGTTGAGCGGGAGGTCCTGATCCTTTGCCATCTTGATCGAAACACGGGTGTAATCGGGGAGGAACGTGGCGCAGCAGAGCAGGCGACCACACGGACCGATGCCGCCGAGGAGTTTCGCTTCGTCGCGCGGACCGATCTGGCGGAGTTCAATGCGGGCGCGAAACGCGCGCGCCAGGTCGCGCACCAGCGCACGGAAATCGACACGTTTTTCGGCAGTGAAGTAGAACGTCAATCGCGAGCCGTCGAACGAATACTCGGCTTTCACCAGGCGCATCGGCAGTCCATGTTCCTGAATTTTTTCGGCGCAGCGAGCGAGCAATTCGTCCTGATGACGGTTCAACTGGCGCAGACGCTCGAAATCGATCGGTTCTGCGCGGCGGAGAACTGGTTTCAGTTCACCAACAATCTCTTCTGGATCGACCAGTCGCGGTGGATAGGCGACCTTTGCGAGTTCCGGGCCGCGCACCGTTTCGACAATCACATGGTCGCCCTGGGATAATACTTCGATGCCATTGGGATCGAAATAGTAGGTTTTTCCTGAGTCCTTAAAACGAATACCGACCACAACGGGCATAACAACCTCGTGTTCTTCCTGATAAACTCGTGTGCAATAGCGTGCTCGCAATCCTGTTTCGTGCTCATCACCGGCGCCATGCTTCTGTTCGGCAAGTTGCTACGTCGCAGGGTATTTCTGGTTACCTGTGAGGGGCGTCTCCACAGAATTCGTCTGCTTGCAGGGTGTGCAACACACGATGGTAATGTTCCACTGACGTTCAACCCTTCCCCTTTCACCCCCAATTATACGCCACCAACAGTGACCCAGGTCAGCGCACCTCACTGCGGATTCATCGCACCGATCGCGCGGGATCGGCGTGCCGGTGCGCGACCGATCACTTTGTATGTGTGAACGAGCTGCGCTTTACCCTTCAACTGGTAATCGCCCATCTCCTGGAGAACGAACGCATCGCCGATGGCGTTGCGCGTTGCTTCAGAGATCAGCACCGAATTGAGATCGGCGCGACTTTCGAGACGTGCCGCAGTATTGACCGTATCGCCGATCACGGTGTATTCTAGGCGCTGACGGGTGCCGAAGAAGCCAGCGTAAACCGGACCGGTGTTAATGCCGATGCGAAAGTCGAATGCTTTCGATGGATCGAGTTTTTCGATCAGGCGACGGTGCGCTTCGACCATATCAAGCGCAGCATCGACCGCTTCGATAGCGGTAGCGTGATAATCCTGGTATTCGTTTACCTGCGGTGCGCCAAAGATCGCCATAATCCCATCGCCGATGTACTTATCGAGCGTGCCGTTGTGCTGGAAGATCACCTCGGTCATTTCGTGGAGGTACTCGTTGAGCAGGTCCTGCACCTCGCGCGGTGAGAGGCGTTCGGAGAGGGAAGAAAACCCCTTGACGTCGGCGAAGAGAACGCTCACGATCAACTCCTGCGGTTCACGCAGGCGACCATGTTCGGAGAAGTAACTGGCGACATCGCGCGCCACACTGGGGGAGACGAAGCGCTCGAATAACTGACGACTGGCCTCCTGCTTGCGTAGTTCTTCCATCAACCGGGCGCGCTCAATCGTGACCGCCGCCTGATTGGCGATTGCTGCCAGCAGGTCGCGCTCACGTGAACCGAACCGGTCGCGTCCGGGGGAATCCAGATAGATCAACCCGATTGCGCCCTGTTCCGCCAGGAGGGGGGCGCACAACGCCGAGCGAATATTCGCGCTGATAATGCTTTCGGTACCGCCGATTTCGAGGCGCGCATCACGGGTGAGCACCACTTCGCCTGCTTCGATCGCTTTGCGCACAATGGTCGAACTGATGACCACCTCCTGACGCAACGGCGGATAGATAACCCGCGGCACAAGTTCGTTCTCACGTTTCAACAGCAGCAGAGCGCGCTGAGCCGGGATCAGATGGAGCACCTCTTCGATGATTGCATCGAGCAACTCGCCCATATTGATGATAAGGTTGAGGCGTCTAGCGATGCGGAAGAACTCGCGCAGATCGATGTTGAGTTCCGGTACGACGATACCGCTTGCTTCGGACGCAACCGGGAAGTAGCGACTATCATCGAGAACAACGTTCTGCGCAGCGCGTTCCTCGAAGCGCAGTTCGAACGGACCGATCTGAACCACATCGCCGTCGCGGAGTTGCTCTTCTTTGATCCGCAACCGGTTGACGAAAACGCCGTTGCGACTGTTGGTGTCGCGTACCCATATATCGCGTCCATTCACGAAGATTTCTGCGTGATGGCGCGACACAATCGCGTGGTTGAGTACAATATCGTTCTCCAGCGCGCGCCCGATGCGTAACCCGCGCGCTTCGACCGGGTAGGTCTTGCGCTCACCGTTGAGGTCGAGGGTGATCAGCGCCATGGTACGGTCTCCTGCCTTCCGAAGGGCGCCGGAATGAGTGTTGCCCTGTACGCGCCTGTCCTGTTAGTATAACAGATGCCATGGCGCGCGACAATAGACGACGATGAGTAGCAGGCAGGGGCGCAGCGCTGCTGCCTGCACGGCGCAGCGCCTGTGCCGATAGGTGGACGGGCAGAAGGGGCGCGACAGCGTAGCACCGGAACATGGGGACGGTGCCGTTGCGCCTGAACAAGGGCGGCTCACCGTGTTGCGCGCCGCACGAGGAGCATACCACCAGTCACCAGGATCATACCTACCACCCCCATCCACAGGGTATCGTCCGATACGCCGGTCACCGGAAGCGCTGCGGGTGGCGGCGCTGGCGTAGTATCTGCTGCCTGTTGCGGCGAAGGCGCTCCGACCGGACTGCGGAATGCTAGGTCCTGTCGAGCAGTCTCGCCTTCGGGCAGGGTGATCGGGATTGCCCCCTGGACAGATGTTCCGCGCTCTAGAGGGACGATCAGTTCCACCACATACGTTCCCGGCATCAGATTCTCGCGCCCGTAATTGCCATTTCCGTCGGTGAGCAGTTCCTGGTCATTGATGCGCACGGTCATCCCGGCAGCCGGGGCGTCGGTTGTCAGGTCGATGACTGTGCCGACGATCCGCCCGGGACGTGGCGTGGAGCGTGGCTCTTTGGATACAGCAACCGGAGTCAGCGTTGGTCGGGGCGGCAATTCCTGCGCCTGCGCCTGATGCACTGGGGTGTAAATCGAACCGATGCTCCCCAGGAGCAGCCAACCTCCTGTGATGATCAATAGAGCGGCAATGAGTTTTCTGATGTGCATTGAGTTCTACCTTGTGTCATGTGTGCTCTGCGTTCTTCTGTGCCTCGGCGGTGCGATCAGTGCGCATCACTGGGGCGCACGATGTTCACAGAACTATTCCTTACGATGTTCAACGTGGAGCGTTCCTGTCCGATCGCGCATACGCCGGTCGAGCCGGCAGGAGCAACGATTGCGCCGATCCGGCGAAGTATGCGGGCGTCCATGGCGGCGCCGGCGGATTGGTTCCACCAACAACCAGACCGTCGCGTACACCGCGATTGTTGGTTTCGTCGGACTCGAACACTGCGCCGGTCACTCCGGTCACATTCCAGCTGTCCGCCAGTGCATAGATCGTCGTCGTGCCGTTCGCCAGCCATCCGAGCCAGTACGTGCGAAGTGTATCGTAGCCACTGTTCGTACTGAGGGTAATCTGCTCATCCGGTTGCAATATGTGCGTCACACCCCATGCCACGCCGAAACAGGGACTCAGTGTACAGTGGTTATGCCAGAGATCATTGATCTGCGGCGGTCGATCCGGATTGAGGTACAGATCGACCCAGAACGGTCCGGCAGGCGCGCTGCCGATATTTCGCACCGTTACCCGAATCTCGATCGGTTGCCCGGCAGTAAATGTTGTCTGGTTGGGGATGATCTCGATGCTGGTGATGATCAGGTCAGGCTGCCCTGGGCGCATGATCAAAGGCAGATATGCCTGCTGAGGCGACACTCCCTCGAATGCGCCAATGTCGCAGGCGCCGCCGGTCGGTTGCGGACGCGCAACGCCGCGCTGATCGGTTGGCGTACTACAATCGGTTTCTGGGATCTGATCGAGCGCCGGAGAACCGGCAAAGAGTGCGTGAGTTGGTGTTGGTCCTCCATTGTCGGCAAGTGGCGCAAGCAGCGGATCGATCGGCGTGGACGACTCGGTTGCACCGATGTCCGGAGTGGTCGTTCCAAGTGGATCGCCATACTGGTCGCCGGTTGTGTTTGTATCGAAGTCATAGTCGCCAACATTACCGATGAGATTGTATCCTATGCTGGAAAGATAGTAATCATCGCCGGTGGCGATGTCGGGATAGATCTCGTCTCCAACCGGCGCCGTGTCGGTATTGCCGGCAATGAGGGAACGGTGCAGTGTGGCATTACCGAACAGCGCACCATCACCGCCGGTTTCCGTTCTGGTGATCGTCACGTGATCGAGTTGAGCGTCCAAATCAGAAAACAGCGCGCCGCCGTCTCCATCCGCGCCGTTGCCACTGAAAGTGCTGTTACGAATGATTATCTCGTGGTATGCTGCAATTGCGCCGCCTTCACCCTTCGTCTGGTTGCCGCTGAAGGTTGTGCCGGTCACGGTTGCTGGATCAACCGGGCCATCAGCACGGAACGTGATAGCGCCGCCGCTGCTCTCCGATCGATTGTTGCGAAAGATACTGTTGGTGATGGTCGTCTTTGCACTAACCGTGTAGAGTGCTCCACCTTCGGCACTGCCGGCAGTCAATGCGCGATTGTTCTCGAACACGGCGCGGTCGAGCGTCAGTTCGGAGCTGCGCGCCACAACAGCGCCGCCGTCATACTTTGCCTGATTGTTCTCGAAGGCGACGCGGTTGAGCGTCAGATTGGCATTATTTGCCAGAATCGCGCCTCCTTCTTCGTTGTCCATATTGCCGTTGCGGAATGTCAGGTCGTTGATCGTTACAGATGTTCCGTTGATCCGCAAGAAACGAAATGGTGGGCTTCCCGTTGCACGCTCGATTGTTGCGCCATTGCCGTTGATCGTCAGCGTGTTCGTTAGACTGCTGTCCAACACGACCACCGGCAATCCATTTGGTCCTACGGAAGTGTTGTCTACTGCCGTCAGGGTATAGGTACATCCTGCTGCGAGTTCGATAGTATCAGGTGCTCCATTGCTGTTCGCCGTAGCGATAGCGTTAATCAGCGCTGGAACGTCGTCGCAGGGGATGGTGAACGTTGCGGCGTGGCTGACAGGTGTAGTGAAGAGCCATCTTGAGATGAGGATCATCACGAGGAGCAGCGCTACGAAGGTGAGCAGTTTGAATGATTGCATGCACAGTCTCTTTTCTGGAATGTCTGACGATTGTGGAGTGGGAAGGCGTTGAATTCGGCAGCAAAGAGCGTTTCAATTTATCCGGGCATAGATCACCTCCGGGATCATGGGTACAGACGTATAAGCAGAGATGTATCGGATACGCCAGGCGCTCTCAGGATCTCAGGCTCATTTCCTCATCTCGATGCCTGCAAGCATTTCATACCGCTATGCTCTCGCTTTGATTTCGCTGCCTGGCTTTGCTCAACACGAACTGCTCAGGTACAGAAAGCAGCGTGAGTCGTGACATACTCACGGCTGATATAAAACATATAAGTACACCAGAAAGTCTATCTCGGAAACGCACGCCAGGAGAACGTCTCTTTGATGAGTCACTCGACCGGCAATGTAAACAACACGCTGTGCGAGAAAACCAAGTGGATACAAGTTGCCATGGTACACCATGTTTGTGGCGAGTTCAAGTATGCGAAACGACACAGTATAAAACTCCTGTCGTTGTGCTATAATTCAACAAATCATCAATCATATCCGATATGGCACTTGCATCTCCGCCACGACGATGCCGGTTCGCTCTAATGAACATTCTGACGGACGCGCACAGTGATGCCGAACGATGGGTGTGCCGGTATAGTAGAGGTGTTTCTAACGTACCATGCTTTTCCTGTCTTGTAACGCGCTGTTGTTGAACGATGCACGCCGAACGCGCTATGAAACAAGGGATAGCGGTTGATCTCCGCAACGTCGTCAAGCAATTTGGAGATGTCTGCGCCGTTGACCACGTCTCCATGCAGATCCGCGACGGTGAATTCTTCTCGATGCTTGGTCCCTCCGGTTGCGGCAAAACCACCACCCTGCGAATGATCGCTGGCTTTGAGTTCCCCACGTCAGGTGAGATTCTGCTCCACGGGAAGTCGGTTGGAACCACTCCTCCGTTTCAGCGTAATGTGAATACCGTTTTTCAGTCGTATGCCTTGTTTCCACATATGACCGTTGCGGAGAACGTTGCCTTTGGCTTGCGAATGAAGAAAGTCGCACCGACCGAAATTGTGCGGCGGGTGACCGAGGCGCTTGATATGGTGCGCCTGGGCGATTTCGCCTCCCGTCGTCCCCGCCAGCTCTCCGGCGGTCAGCAGCAGCGGGTGGCACTGGCGCGCGCGCTCGTCAACCATCCCGAAGTGTTGCTGCTCGATGAGCCACTTGGCGCGCTTGACCTGAAACTGCGCAAAGAGATGCAACTCGAACTGAAAAGCCTGCAAGAACGGGTTGGCATTACCTTTATCTATGTCACTCACGACCAGGAAGAAGCGCTGACGATGAGCGACCGGATTGCGGTCATGAGCGCCGGCAAAGTGTTGCAGATCGGTACGCCGACCGAAATCTACGAACGCCCGGTCTGTCGTTTTGTTGCCGATTTCATCGGCGAGACCAACTTCATCGAAGGAAAGGTCGAAGCGGTCGAGCGCAATGGTATTGCCTCCATTCTTTCCGACGACGGGTTGACACTGCGAGGTCAGACGATCCGCCCGGTTGCGCCAGGCACGCACGTCACCCTTTCGATACGTCCAGAGAAGGCGTTTCTCGCGGTACAGGCGCCGCCGCCCGGTACGCCAAACTGTCATCAGGTGCGGGTGGAACGGGTGGCGTATATCGGGAGTGATACGCGCATCGATGTGCGGCTGGGTACGCGCCTGTTTGATCTCTGGGAACAGAATAGTCGCTCGACGCTTGACCGTGACGCCTACTGGCAACCCGGCGAAACAGGGTATCTCTGGTGGCCCGCCGAAAATGCGATCATTCTGACTGAGTGAACATAACCGCGCGAGGTGATGATGGCTACTGATACGCTTGCTTCCGATTCTCAACGACGCGAGGGGTACATTGCCGCCGTTCTGCGTCGTAGCGAGCAACTTCAACTCGGTCTGCTGCTGTTCCCTGGTCTCTTCTGGCTCGTCATGTTCTTCGCGTTGCCGCTGGTCGTTGTTGTGTTCTATAGTTTCGCCGTCAACAGTTCTGGTGGGCGGATCGAGTGGACGTTTACGCTGGAGAATTACCGCACGCTGTTCACGGAAAGTCTGTACGTCAATGCCTACTGGCGCTCGATCTGGGCAGGTGTCTGGACGACGCTGATCTGCCTTCTCCTGGGCTATCCGCTTGCATACTCGATTGTTCGCAGCCCGCCGCGTTGGCGCATGGTATTGCTCTTTCTGATCCTGATCCCCTTCTGGACGAACTTTCTGGTGCGCACTTACGCCTGGATGCTTATTCTGTCGAATAATGGCATTATCAACAGCGCACTCCAGGCACTGGGGCTGCCGCGTGTGGCGCTCTACCCATCCGAAGGGGCGGTGCTGCTTGGTCTGATCTACGGCAGCCTGCCTTTTATGGTCTTGCCGATCTACGCCTCGCTGGCACGCTTCGATTTTACGCTGATGGAAGCGGCTGCCGATCTGGGCGCCAGCCAGGTGCGCGCGTTTCTGAAAGTGATGCTGCCGCTGACGATGCCGGGCGTGGCTGCCGGCTCGGTTCTGGTGTTCATCCCGACGGTCGGGCAATTTGTGGTTTCCGATCTGCTCGGCGGGGCGAAGCTCGATTATCTGGGGAATCTGTTGCAACGCCTGTTCACCCGCTCGAACCCGCCGAACTGGCCGCTGGGGTCGGCGATGGCGATTGTCTTTATGTTCGTGTTGACTGTGGCGATCATAATCTATTTCCGTGTCACTACCGAGGAGGAGCGTTGAGCGTTGGACGTTGAATGTTGAACGTTGAATGTTGAGCCTTGAACGTTACGCTGGTACGATGTTTATGTTTATTCACCAGTGGAACCGCAGAGATACGGGGCGCGGAGGGTGCCATTGAGTTGCGCATTCACGCATTTGTTGGGTCATTCGTTTACTCGCTGCCAGGAGTCTGACCATGGTTGATGTACACGTGTCACAGTCGGTGCGTGTTGCGGGGACTGAACAGCGCCGTTCGCCGGGATCGCTGGCGCTCGGCGCGCACACCGTGTTGACCTTGGCATTTCTCTATGCGCCGATCGTGGTGCTGGTGCTCTTCTCGTTCACCCGCGATAGTTTCGGCGTGCGCTGGACGGGTTTTACCTTCGACTGGTATGTGCGCCTGCTCGCCGATCAACGCCTGCTCAGCGCTGCTATGAACACGCTGATCGTTGCACTGATCTCCACCGTGGTTTCGACGATCGTCGGCACAATGACGGCTCTGGCGATGGAACGCTACCGTTTTCGCGGACGTACCGGCTTCGACGCGCTCCTCTATCTGCCGATTGTTATCCCGGAAATCGTCATGGCGCTGGCGCTGCTCGCCTTCTTTGCCTTCTCCTTTGGTTTGATCGAAACCCTGTTTGGTGTTCGTTTCCGGTTTGGGCTGGCAACGGTAACGATTGCACATATCGCCTTCACAATCTCATTCGTGGTCGTTGTGGTGCGCGCCAGCCTCAAGGGGTTCGACATGCGCCTGGAAGAAGCAGCGCAGGACCTGGGTGCAAACGAATGGCAGACATTTCGCCACATCACCCTGCCGCTCATCATGCCGGGAATCATTGGCGGTGCGCTGCTGGCGTTCACCCTCTCCCTCGACGATTTTGTAATCACCTTCTTCACCACCGGTTCCGGCGTGTCGCTGCTGCCGGTCGAAGTGTATGGTCAGGTCAAACGCGCCATTACGCCGAAGATCAACGCAATTTCGACATTGATGCTGCTGGTGTCGATTACCCTTGTGTTTCTCTCGCAGTTCGTGCAGCGTCGACAGGAGTGACGAGCGACGTCGCTTCCGGGACGCATGGTAAGGCGATCACAACGCTAGAAAGGCAGAAAGATGCTCAAAGGACGAATCCGATTGGGTTTGCTGCTGCTCGTGATGCTGCTGGTGCTGGCAGCGTGTGGCGGACAGCCGACCGGAAGCCCCGGCAATGAGTATGGCAGCGGCGGTACGACCGAGCCGACCACGGCGCCCGGTGCAACACAGCCGGTTGCCGACGATGAGTTGCAGGTTGATCGCTCGAAACTCTCGAATGAACTCAGATTCTTCAACTGGACCGATTACATCGATCCCTCGATCCTCGAAGACTTCGAGAAAGAGTACGGCGTCAGGGTAATCGTCGATCTGTTCGATGCCAATGAGGACATGCTCGCTAAAGTGCGTGCCGGTGGCTCCGGGTACGATATCGTTACTCCCTCGGATTATGCCGTCGAAATTATGTGGCGCGACGGACTGATTGCCAAACTCGACAAGTCGCTGCTGCCCAATCTGAAGTATATCGATCCCAATCTGCTCAACAAATACTTCGATCCGGGGAATGTCTACTCGGTGCCGTACATGTACGGCATTACCGGTATTGCCTACAATCGCTCCTTCTTCCCGAACGGCGTCGATAGCTGGGCAGCACTGTTCGATACTGCTCAGATCGAGAAGTATCGTGGGCAGTTCAGCATGCTCGACGATGAGCGCGAAACACCTGGCGCTGCGCTGAAATTCCTCGGCTACTCACTCAACGAAACCTCTCCAGAGGCGCTGAAAAAAGCACAGGATCTGCTGATTGCGCAAAAGCCGTATCTGGCAGGGTATAACAGCAGTGACGTAAATCGGAAACTGGCGAGCGGCGAGTATGTCATTGCTCATTCATGGAGCGGCTCGGCGTTACAGGCGCGTAATGGGCTTGGGGATGAGTTCTCGGGTAATTCGGATATTGCCTTTGTTATCCCAAAGGAAGGCGGAATGATCTGGATGGATAACATGGTCATTCTGGCCGATTCGCCTAACGTCTACACTGCACACGTCTTTATGAACTTCCTGATGCGCCCTGACATCGCTGCGCGCAACGCTGAATACATCGGGTATCTCTCGCCGAATACCGAGGGGATCAAACTGCTGCCGCAGGAGATCATCGATCTCTACAATGAAGGATTTGCACCGAACGATGCGGTGATGAAACGACTGGAATGGGCAGTTCGCAACGATCAGACGGCGGCATTCACCGATCTGTGGACGGCGGTGAAGGGGGAGTAAGAGCCTGTCGGAAACATCCTGCTGAGGGTGGGTGAAGGAACTGCCTTCGCCTATCCATCAGATAGACCCTGTACGATTAAAAAAGACTGACCGTAAAAGGTCAGTCACTCAATGGCTGGGGGACAGGGACTCGAACCCCAACTACCTGATCCAGAGTCAGGCGTTCTACCGTTAAACTATCCCCCAGCGTGGGAACAGGGGCGATATGCTCGCCCCTGCTGCTGGTGCCGAAGGGGAGATTTGAACTCCCACGAGGTCACCCTCACTACGCCCTGAACGTAGCGCGTCTGCCAGTTCCGCCACTTCGGCTTACACATGACAACATCGTCGCCCGTAGGCAGCATGATACATCAGACGCGGCAATTTGTCAAACGTCAAACTTGACAATGCCATGCTCAAGTTCGTATAATGATGAGCACAATCGCATAGTCTGGAGAGCAGGTCAATGGCGTTCAAGGACTACTACGAGATTTTGGGCGTCGACCGCAACGCAACCGACGCGGAGATCAAGAAGGCATACCGCAAACTTGCGCGTCAATACCATCCCGACATCAATCCCGGCAACAAGGCTGCCGAAGCGCGCTTCAAGGAGATCAACGAAGCATACGAAGTGCTGTCGGACAAAGAGAAGCGCGCTAAGTATGATCGGTTTGGACGCGACTGGCAGCGCTACCAGGATGTCACCGATTTTGGCGGATTTGGTGCCGGTGATTTTGCCGATATTTTCGAGACGCTGTTTGGCGGCGGGCGTGGTGTGCGCAGCAGCGTAACCTACCACACACGGGGACAGGACATCGAACAGGCGGTTGATATTACGCTCGAAGAAGCCTTCAGCGGCACACAGCGCACGCTCCAGGTCCAGGCGCCGAATGGTCAGGTACGCTCGCTGACGGTCAAGATTCCGCCGGGGGTCGATACCGGATCGCGCGTGCGGATCGCCGGTGAAGGCGCTCCCGGTATGGGAGGCGGTCAGCGTGGCGATCTCTACCTGGTGATCAATGTGGCGCCGCATCCGCGCTTCGAGCGACGCGGTGACGATCTCTACATCCGTGCGCCAGTTGATCTGTTCACCATGCTGCTTGGCGGTGAGGTGAAGGTGCCGGCGATGGGCGGCAGAACGGTTACGCTCAGGGTGCCAGCCGGGACGCAGAATGGGAAGGTGATGCGGATCAGCGGTCAGGGTATGCCGCGTTTGCGCGAATCACAGACGCGGGGTGATATGTATGTGACGCTCGAGGTCGCGTTGCCGACCTATCTTTCGCCGCAGGAGCGCGCGTTGTTCGAACAGTTGCGCGCGATGGCGACGGTGCGATAATCAGGCAGGGATGCTCTGGTTATGAAACAGCGCTACTACACGATCAAAGCAGCAGCGGCGCTGTGCGGCATGCACGAGCAGAGTTTGCGCCTGTACGAGCGACGTGGTCTCATTCGACCGCAGCGGACCCCCGGCAATATCCGGCGCTACAGTGAGAGTGATATCGAGCAGATCCGGTTCATCAAGCGCCTGATTGACGACCTGGGTGTCAATCTTGCCGGTGTTGAAGTGATCCTGCACCTGCGGCAGCAACTGATCGAGGTGCAGCGCGAACTGGAGGAATTGCGCAGCCGTCTGTCGGTTGACGCCTCGTAGCCAGCCTCGCCGAGGGTTGTATGCCATGTTGCATAGCGGGTTCGTCCGTGGCTGGACTGTATGGATTATGAAGAGCGTAGGCTACGCTACAGGTTGATCCATCCTCGTATCCGCGCCGCTCTGGAGACGCCGGTCGCGGGTCGCAGGCGTTGATTGCCAATGGACATGGCCCCTTTGCTCCAGGCACGCTGGTTGACGCTCGACGAGTGGATATCTTGCGCCGGGATTGTTGATAGTGACGAATGCACTGGCTGCGCTGGTTGACTCCTCCCTGTCGCAACGGCACACGTCGCAGTCCCCCAACACCGGTCTGAATTCAGGGGCGGACAGAATATATAGGCTGACACGATGTCTGCCGCAGCGGGACGCCCCAGTGCAGGTTGCTCGTCTTCCCTCTTCTCACTGCGATCAGCAGGTTGCTTTGCCTTCTACGATGCTGCATGGTCGCCGGATATGGCGCTGGTCATCGCCACCAGCGAACGTCGGGTGTATGCCGGTATCCTGCTGGCAATAGGGGTGTGCCGCCGGAATAGTGCACCTCTCAGAAGGATGGCGCGCACGCTGGACGTGTCTGCAACCATGGCAGGAAGGTGATGTTCGGACCTGCCGCTTCGCCGCGCCCTTCCGGATTCAGTGCTGGCTCGTAGGGACCGTTGGCGACTTCCCACCAGTTGTTGGTCATCGTGAGCGGCAGGTCGCTGGTGGCGCCTTTGCCGATGTTGAACTGGCGGTAGAAGGGGTTGTTCGGCGGCTCATGGGCTTCGATGGCATTATCGCGGATATTGAGCATCGGACTGAGGTTGGGCGGGGCGTCGCTGCGCAGGCTCAGGCCATTGGCGCCACCGGTCAGCGTATTGCAGCGGATATTTCCCATAAACTGGGCATTGGTGAAGAGTGTCAGATTGGGTCCCGCAGCGCCCACCAGCAGGTTTTGCTCGATCTCGATCCGTGCCGGCTGATCGAAACTCAGATTGGTCAGGCGTAACGGTGCAGCGCCTGCCACCAGTGCATTGTTCAACACCCGGTTGTTGACGATCACCACATCGCTGCCGGGACCATCACTGCCGCCACGAGTCAGCGTGATATCGATTGCCGAGCCGTAAGGCATCCGGTTGCCGGATATTTCGCTGTCGCGGATGATGACGAAACTGTCGTCGATGCGAATGTGCCCGCCATTGTTGACGATTCGCACGCTCTGGAGCGACAGGTGCCCCGACTGCATCGCCAGTACGGTACCACCCCCGCCTCCACCGGTGACGAGAACGTTGCGCAGGTCGATGACACTGCCTGCCCGTCCGATGATGCTCTCCCAACGCAGTCGCGGATCGTCACCGCCGCCGATCTGCACGAAACGCACCGACCGGTCGGGCGTTGCCAGTGCAACCATCGATCCGTCCACGATCAGTGATGCTCCTTTCCCGATCTGTATCTCGACACCCGGCTCGATGATCAGTGATGCGCCGCTGCTCACCAGCAGATCGTTCTGGATAATCACCGGGCTGTTGGCGGTTGACCAGCGTACACTGCCCTGAAGGGCGTGCACGGCAGGGCGCGTTGCGGGAGCGGGACGGGATGCACCTCCACCACCGCCCGAGTCGGCAGGACGCGCGGCTGGCGGCGGCGCACCGGCTGCCTGAACTGGTGCGGCTGGTGGCGGTTGCACCGCTACCTGAACCGGCGCGGCTGGTGGCGGTTGCTCCGCTGCCGGCTGTAGCTCGATGCGAAAATCGACTGCTGCTGGCGTGGGAACAAGCTTCTCGGTTGGAGCACGAGGCGCCGGAGCTTCAGCCAGTGCAGGAATTACAGACGCTTCGGTTGGACGGATGAGTTCGAGCGTTGGCTCGAGAGCCGGTTCACTTGCTGGTGCAATGGTTGGGGGTGCAAGCGTGACAGGGAGAGACGACGGCGATACGCTCAGTGCCTCGATCGGTGGCGTCGCCGGCGCAGGATCGGTGACGATGGAGGTCTGAGGCGGTGCGGCGACTGGTACAGCCGGACGCAGCGCCAGTCCCGTTACGAAAGCGAGCGCGACCAGCAGCAGAGCGATAAGTGAACCCAGTGTCCAGAGCGCGGTCAATACGCTGCGCGGAATCCGCAGGGTGATCATTTCATCATGGTGATCGGCGGAACGGTCGTGATCTCTGCTCATCGGGGAACCTCCCTGCGCCGGTTCTATACTGTATATTGCCGGAGAAATGAGGCACCTGCAATCCTATCACAGAAACGGCGCAGTCGCAATCTCGACATCGTTGCATCGTGTCGAGCGTCGTTGTCAGGAAGACGGTGCGTAGTACGCCGACGTTTTTACCTGTTTTAGGGATTGACTTCTGTGGAAAGCCGGACTACAATAAAGTTGCTTCCGCTGTGAAGAATCGTGTTCTCCGCTCGCATCCGTTCTCAGGAACTGTCATGAGCAGCGCACTTGCCATCGCTTCGGTCACCGCTTTTCTCAAAAGTCTGCTCGAGAACGGGTTGGTGGACGAAGGAATCAATGCCAGTATCGGCGGTGATGCGGTAGTCTCCGCGCTTCCGCCCGACCGCATCACGACCGGAACCGATGAGCGTCCGCAACTCAACCTGTTCCTGCACCAGGTGACGCCGCATACCGGTTTGCGTTCGCGTGAACGTGGCGATCGACATCCGTTGCTGGGGCTCGATCTGCACTATCTCCTCACCGCATACGGCGCACAGGATTTTCAGATCGAAATTCTGCTGGGGTACGCGGCACAGGTGATGAACCGAACCCCCATTGTCCGTCGCGATATTCTTCGCAACACGCTTGCCTCACTGGCATCGCCCGACAATGGCGGTATTCCGCTGCCAACGCTCCAGGCGCTGGTTAGTTTCGACTTTGATACGCAGGTCGATCAGATCGAGGTTCGTCCACAGTACCTCAACAGTGAGGAACTGTCGCGGATATGGTCAGCGTTGCAGGCGCGCTACCGTCCATCTCTGGCGTACAAAGTGTCGATGGTGTTGATCGGTTGATCGATACGTCGCCGAAAGCAGAGAACCGTATGACGGCAATTTCCGCCGAAACCTGGGAGCAGATCAATCATCGTGAGCTGGAAGTGGCGCTTGTGCGGGTGCGTATAGCCCTCGAACACTATGTTCGGAGCGAACGTCCGGCGTTTGAAGCGCCTGCGGCGCCTGCGACGGACGATGGTATCAACCGTTCGGCGCTGGCAACCCTCTGCGCTGCGTTTCGGTTGTCGCCGTTCGAGCGTGATCTGCTGATCCTCTGTGCTGGCGTCGAACTCGACGCCAGTTTTGCTGCACTCTGCGCTAAAGCGCAGGGCGATCCGCAACGGGTTTTGCCTACCTTCAGCCTGGCGCTGGCTGCGTTGCCAGGGGCGCACTGGAGCGCGTTGACACCCGATGCGCCGCTGCGCTACTGGCGCCTGATCGAACCTGCATCCAGCGGATTGCTGACGCGAGCGCCGCTGCGGATCGATGAACGGGTGTTGCACTATCTGACCGGTATTGCGTGCCTGGACGAACGTCTGCGCGGGGTGGTAACGCCGGTGCGCGCATTCGATGTGTTGCTGCCATCACACCAGGTGCTGGCGCAGCGCATTGCGGGCGCCTGGCGTCGTGCTCGTGGCAGATCGCTGCCGCTGATCCAGATCTGCGGCGATGAGCGTGTGACCCGTCAGGCGATTGCTGCGGCGGCGTGCGCGTCGGTTGGGCTGGAACTGTATGTGCTGCACGCAGCGCTGCTGTCGCCGGTTCTTGCGGACGTCGAGGCGTTGATCCGGCTGTGGGAGCGCGAAGCGGCGTTGAACGCCGGCGCATTGCTGGTGGAGTGTGATGACGTCGACCCCGCAGAAACAATGCGCGCCAGTATGCTCACCTGGTTGCTCGAACGGACAGGCGGCGCGTTGATCGTCTCGGCACGCGATCGCTGGCGCCCGACGCAACGGGTGACCATGACGGTCGATGTGCATCGTACCGGCAGCAGCGAGCAGCGCGACGCCTGGCACGCAGCGCTCGGCGCCGCAGCCGGGCGTCTTGATGGTCAGATGGATGTGCTAGTGTCGCAGTTCAACCTCAGCGCTCACGCGATTCGTGCTGCCAGCGCCGATGCGCTCGGTCGGATGGACGGCGACCCCGGTCACGACATTGCACGTGCCGTGTGGGACGCCAGCCGGGCACAGGCGCGACCACGCCTGGACGATCTGGCGCAGCGGATCGAGTCGGCGGTGACGTGGGACGACCTGGTGCTGCCAGCGCCACAACGCCAGGTGTTGCAGGATATTGCTGCACACGTGCGGCAGCGCGCGCGCGTCTATGAAACCTGGGGTTTTGCTGCACGCAGTTCGCGCGGTCTGGGGATCAGCGCGCTGTTTGCCGGCGCCAGCGGCACAGGCAAGACCATGGCGGCTGAAGTGCTGGCAAATGAATTGCACCTCGATCTGTATCGGATCGATCTCTCGTCGGTCGTCAGCAAATACATCGGCGAGACGGAGAAGAACCTGCGACGCATCTTCGATGCTGCCGAGGCAGGCGGCGCGATCCTGCTGTTCGACGAAGCCGATGCGTTGTTCGGTAAGCGGAGCGAGGTCAGGGACAGCCACGATCGCTACGCGAATATCGAAGTCAGTTACCTGCTTCAGCGCATGGAGGCGTATCGCGGGCTTGCGATACTGACAACCAATCTGAAGAGTGCGCTGGATACGGCATTTCTGCGGCGCATTCGTTTCGTGGTGCAGTTCCCGTTTCCCGATGCTGCGCAGCGTGCCGAGATCTGGCGGCGCTCCTTCCCGCCAGGTGCGCCTATCGAAAATCTCGACTTTGACAAACTGGCGCGCCTGAATGTTGCCGGTGGGAATATTCGTAATATCGCGCTGAATGCCGCCTTTCTCGCCGCTGATGCCGGTGAGCCGATCCGTATGATGCATCTGCTTCGCGCTGCGCGCACCGAGTATGCCAAACTCGAAAAACAGTTGACCGAGTCTGAAGTTGCGGGTTGGGTGTGAGTGGACGTTGAATGGCGGACAGACGGGAGAAAAGCGTTTCCGATCTTTGAGGACAGGTGGGAGAGAGGAAAAACGTGAGCGAACGCCAGAGGATCTTTCTTCAGCGTCGTCATCCTGGTGAAACAGTGGCGCAGCGTTCGAGTGTGCGCGCAACCGGCGCCGGACAGAGCGCGTCGGCGAGCAACGGGCATCTGTTCAATCAGATGCGTTTGAGCGCGCTGGTTCCCGGTGCGTTGCCGTACATCCAGCGCAAAGAGCCGTCGTTCGACGGCACAACCAGTGCCGTTGCTCCCACCGGCGGTGGGGGAACTGTCGATGCCGCCGTCAACCCGCTCGTTGGTTTGAAACGCGGCGATGGTTTGAACTACGGCACGTGGGACCTGCGCCCGCGCGTCAAACTTTTGCAGCATAAACTGAACGAAAAAACCGGCGCCGGACTCACTGTTGATGGGATGTGGGGTCCAAAAACATCGGCAGCGCTCGAGTCGTTTATGCTCGGTCGGAGCACCGTACCGGCGGAGATTGTGGATCAGGATACCGCTGATGCGCTTCTTGACCGCAAGAAGGAAACGCCGGGTCCCGGTCCGCAACCGAACCCTCCCGGTCCGCAACCGGTCGAGTCGACCTACAACCAGACGCTCGAAGATACGCTGGATGCCGTATGGTTACAGTACCAGTTGATGTTCGAAGGGCAGCGCGGCGGTTTGCAGAAGCTGGGGAAAGATCTGGCGCAGATCGAGAAACCGAAGAATGTGCTGGTCGAAGCGTTGAAGGACGCCGGCAAAGCGGCGCTCGATGCGTTACTTGGGTTGGGCGGTGGTGCATTGCGCACCCCGATCAAGGCTGCGCTTGCGGGGTTGGGCGAAACGATTTCAAAAGATGGCGTCGATAAGGTTTTTGATAAGGCGCAGGAGGCAGCGGGCACCAAGGTCGGCAGGAAGGTCGATGAATTGGGGAATGAGGACGGACCAACGCTCGACACATTCATCGAGGCGCAGCGTGCGGCTCTCGAAGAGGCGTCATCACAAACGCAGGAAGCCTTTCTGCTCGAAACGCGCGCCAGGTTGCGCCAGCCGGCATCCGGTGAGCCGATCAGCAGCGGTCCTGAGGATCCGCGCGTGCTACGGGCGCGCAGGTTGCTCAATGCAGTGAAACAGGAACGCCCCCAGGCGTTTCAGAAACAGTACGACGAATCGCTGGCGAAATGGGCTATCGCCCAGGCGCAATCGAAACTCGGCACAATCGACAGCCCCAGTCGCTCGGTTGGCGACGAGAAGGTGAAGACAACCGATATGAGCAAGGCAAAACCGGACATGCCCGGCGTGTTGACCTTCGAGATCGAAGGGACGAAGCCGGACATGCCGGTGAAGATCACCGGTGCGAAAATCGTGGGGTTGAGCGAGAAGACGCGCCAGACGCTGGAACGTCAGCAGCGGAGCATTCTCGATCTCGGATTGCCGCGTTATGCATCGGGTAAAGTGGAGATCAACACAGGGCTGGGGACGATCCTAAACTTCACGAAACCAACCATTCGCATTGCGCAGAACGAAACCGGCGATCTGTTCGAGCGCGAGAGCACGGAGGGCGGCAAGGAATGGCTGAAGAAGAAAGCCAGACCGTTCGAAGAAGTGCTCACCGGAGACCTGGTGAAGGAAGGCATGCGCATGGTGTGGGAGGAGATCGACCGGAAACGTCTCAGCGAGGTTCCAGGCGGCTTGAAGGGTCCCTGATACACTGTACCGTTGTGGAATACACGAGGTGAATCTGTGAATGATCGCATATTGCTGCGTCGTCAGCGCCAACCGATCCGTCATCGCGCCGTGCGTTCCGACCGCTCGCCGGAGCATTCCGTGATCTTCGCATCGGGAGAGGCGCTGCGCGGTCACGTCTTCAACACGATTGCCATCCACCATCAGGCGCCACGGGGTATGCCTCAAACTCGGCTGACTGTCAACGCACCCGGCGATGTGTACGAGCAGGAGGCTGATCGTGTTGCAGCGCAGGTGCTGCGCATGAGCGACGAGGAGGTACAGACGGCGCGCGTCGGTGAGGGCATTCAGCGTCTGTCGGTGGAGGAAGAGGAAGAGGAGTTGCTCCAGGCGAAGGAAGAGATCGGTGCGACGCCGGAGGTGACCCCTGACACGCAGGCGGCAATCGACGCCATGCGCGGCGGCGGCGCTCCGCTCGATCCGGCAACACGCGCCTTCATGGAGCCGCGCTTCGGACACGATTTCAGCCAGGTGCGGGTGCATACCGATGCGCGTCCGGCGGATGTTGCACGGTCGCTCGACGCGCTGGCTTTTACCGTCGGCAACGACATCGCCTTTGCGCCTGGGCAGTACCGACCGGCGAGCGACGAAGGGCGGGCGCTGCTGGCGCACGAGTTGACCCATACCCTTCAGCAGACCGGTGGCGTGGCACGGGTGCAGCGGCAGGAGAATCGAGAAGAGCATTAGAGCAGTGGTGATCAGGTACAACCACCTGTGACGCTGAGCAATCCACGTTTTACACCAATCCCTGCCTTACGCCGGATTGCGGAAGCACAGCGCACCCTTTCAACACGCGATAACGGTAGACCGGTAAAGGTTGTGCAGACCGCGCTGCTCGATCGCGGGTATTCACTGCTGCGGTTCCATGACGACGGTCGATTGGGGAACGAGACCCGCGATGCCGTGCGTCAGTTCCGCCTCGATCACGGAATCACGCCAGGGGATGATGTCGATTACACCGTGCTGGCGGTGCTGGACCGCGTTGCGCCACCGCCTGGTCGGGCGACTGAGCATTTTGTCGATTATGAGCGATTGCTAGCGGATGATCGTCTCGATTTTTCCATATCGCTGGGCTACGACGAAGGGCAGAGTCATGTTGCGGATGCTGAGGCTGCGCGGCGATGGCTTGCGGACCAGGGGTTTGTGCTGGCTTCCGGTTCGATTGCCGAGGGGGACGAACGGTACGAAATGCGTCGAGACATTACCTACCCTGATGCGCAGGGGCAGCGGGTGACAAAACAGGTGCTGGTGATCTACGGTTGATTACGCCGGGAGAGGGGGCGGCGCGACGTTTTCTGGAGCCGCTGAATGACACCGAGATCATGACCTACGTTGGTCATGCGCGCGGTGGATTAGGACCGGATTTCGACGATAAGCATAGCGCCCGCGAAAATGTCGTCATTGGCGCGCATTCTCGTCTGCACGACCGACATGATACCAGTGTGCGCACTCCGTGTGATCCCTACTGGAGAACTATTGAAAGTCAGCAAACCAATACGTTCGAGGAAATGACCGATCGTGGCGCGTGGGACGAGAATCGTTATCGGGTCTGGTTGTTCTACGCCTGTACATCGCTCAACTATCAGG
Organism: Roseiflexus sp.; assembly: GCA_034432635.1. Taxonomy (GTDB): domain Bacteria; phylum Chloroflexota; class Chloroflexia; order Chloroflexales; family Roseiflexaceae; genus Roseiflexus. The sequence goes on along the minus strand of DAOUBK010000076.1, from coordinate 7,720 downwards.
TGAACTGTGCGACGGCTTGCTGCCGCCCAGTATGAACCGCGAGAACCTCGATATTTTTGGTGCGAATAAAGCGGTTCCGATTGCTGCCGGTCTCGAACTGACATTCGCAATGATCGAGGGCATTCTCAACGCTCAGACGATGGAGCAGATCGTCGCCGCTATGCAGCAGTGCACGGAGGATGCGCTGCGCGCTCATCCGGATGTTGTGCCAGCCCATCTCCGTCAGGCGCTCCGCGAGTATCAGGACGCATTCTATTGCGAAGGCGCCGGTGACAATCCGATTGCCAGGCAGTGATGCGCCACGCATCGAAACAACACGGAAATACACGGATCGATCTTGCTTCAGACAGGAATATGCTTATGAGTGGACATCAGCCCCGTGTCAAACAGAGAGCGCCTTCCTCGATGTCGCCGTCCAGGATGGCGTCCCATCCACGAACGCCTCAACTGGCTCCTACACGCAACGGTGACATTCCGTTCGAGTGGGTTCCGCGCTTCGGACACGATTTCAGGCAGGTGCGGGTGCATACCGATGCGCGTCCGGCGGATGTTGCACGGTCGCTCGACGCGCTGGCGTTTACCGTCGGCAACGACATCGCCTTTGCGCCTAGGCAGTACCGATCGGCGAGCGACGAAGGGCGGGCGCTGCTGGTGCACGAGTTGACCCATACCCCTCAGCAGACCGGTGGCGTGGCACGGGTGCAGCGGCAGGAGGACGTAAACACCGGTAGCCCATCGACGAACGGTTCGTCATCGAGCGGCGGACGGCGCATGATCAGTTATGGCAGCCGGGGTCCGGACGTCGCCGATGCCCAGCAGTTGCTCAACCAGCACGGCGCTGCGCCGCCGCTGGTGATCGATGGCATTTTTGGTCCAAAGACCCGTCAGGCAACCATTGAGTTTCAAAAGGCTCATGATCTTGTCTCTGACGGGATCATCGGTCCGCTGACCTGGGGCGCGCTGGAGTCGGGCGTGCCGGGACCGCAACCGCCGGGACCGCAACCGCCGGGACCGCAACCGACACCGGTCGAACGCTGGACGAACGAGGATCGGGCGATGATCGCCGCGCACATCCAGCCTGGTGTGTTGACGGCATACCAGGCGTTACGGATCGAACCGGCGGTCATGGCGCTTGCCGATGACGAGTATGCCAGTTTCCGCACCCTGCTCCAGAATACCGGTTCCGGCATGGAACGCGCCTTTCTGTGCAAGGCGCTGGCGGCAGGGCGTTCGTTGAGCGACATTGCTGCATTTGCCGACACAATCCGGGGTATGAGCAACAACTGGTTGTTGCGCAATCTGAATGTCGTAGACCTGAACGAGGCGGATGGGGTCGAACGCGGCATTATTCAGCAGTACGGCAACAGTTGCGGTCCCACGTCGGTACAGGTCATCCGCGCCTCTGCCGACCCGATCTATGCGCTGGCGCTGCGTTCCGCCGGTCCGATCGAGCAGGCTTCAGAGCACGCAGTCAGTGCGCCCGACACCATTCCAAACCAGATGCTTGCCGGAGAGCAGCGCGCCATTCTCGACACCCACGCTGCGGCAGGAACCGGCAATCCGGCAACCGACCGCACGCAACCAACCGGTGGCGCCTGGGTTGAAGGGGAAATGAATGCGCTTGCCAGTGCAACCGGCGTGACCTATCAGACGCAGATCGTCGGGACGCAGATCACGCTCGATGCTGCGCTCGATGTGCTGCGCACCAATCTGACCGCCGGCATCTTCGTGCCGATCGTCGTGGGCGGCAGTGTCGGCGATACGGCGCACTATGTGATGGCAGTGGCAATCCGCGGTGACCGCATCCAGATTCACGATGTGGCTACCGGCGATACCGTCTGGCGGACCGTTCAGGAGTTCAAGGACAGCACACTCAATCTGCCGAGCGGCCATAAGATGTTGACGGCGATCGATGTGCCAACCGCTGTGCCGGCGACGCAACCGCAGCCGGCAGCACCGTGATCGCACTGGCTAAAGGGGAAGAAGCAATGCCGATCGATCCGCACCGTGACTACACGCGCCAGGAGCAGCTCGACCTCGATCTGAGCGAACTGTTTGCCGGAGGATTGCGCGATGAGGAAGGGCAGTTGCCGCTGATGCTCCAGGGGATCGGCAGCGCGGCGATGGCGTTGCAGACCGAAGAGGCGGGTGTTCCGCTGCCGATGTTCAATCGCATGCTGACGACTGCGAATGAGATCAGCCTGCAACGTGCCAGGGCGATGCCGGAAGAGCTGGTCGAGGAACTGGAGAAGCGCGGTTTTCCGCAGATTGCGCGGATCATTCGTGCTGGCATCGATGCATGCCGTGACGATGCCGATTACCGGAATTTCGTGCGCTGGTTGATCCAGGTGCGCAACCTGATTGTGTTTCGTGCGCAGACCGGTGGTGCTGCGTCCCGGAAGTGACATAACCTATGATTGCAGATCTCCATCCTGCCATTCGCCATCTCCTCTTCAGTCGCGGGTTGATCCCGGCTGATGAAGTGGATGTGCGCTTCGAGCGTCCGACGAAGGAGTGGCTGGACTCGCTGGTGCGCCCGACGATCAATCTTTATCTGTTCGATATTGAAGAGAATACCGATCTTCGTCAGACGAACATGCCGGTGATGCGCAGCGGCAGCGGCGCGACATACCGTATGCCGCCGCGCCGGTTCGACCTGCGCTACATGGTGACGGCATTCACCACCGTCGCCGACGATGAGTACCTTCTGATCTACCGCACGCTCGCAACGCTGTTGCGCTACCCGACTCTGCCGCCATCGGCGCTAGCGGTGGCAATGGCGGTCATTGCCGGGCGTGACGGGAACGGGGCGGAACAGGCGCGATTTACGGCGCTTGCCGATGCCGGCGAGCGAACAACGGTTCGCGATCTGCGCAGCGCTGTGACGTCGGCGGAACTCGGTTCGGCAACGCGCGCAGCAATGCTCACCCTGCTCGACGATCCGCCCATAACCGCCAGGATCGCAACCGGCGACGAAGGTCCGCGTTTACTCGAGGTGTGGAATGCCCTCGAACAGGCGCCACACCCGTCATTGCTCTACGTCGTGACGATCCCGGTCGATCTCGACCTGGCGATCGACACACCGCTGGTGCTCACCCGCGTGCTGCGCATCCGGCAGCGCACCCAGGCGAGCGTCGCTGCCGAGCATATTCGGATTGGCGGCGTGGTGCGCGATCGACATGGCGCGCCGCTTGAAGGGATTGTCGTGGGCATCGAAGGAGGTGCAATCGAAACGGTAACGAACAACGAAGGACGTTATGCGCTGAGTCATGTTCCTGTCGGGAAAGTGACGCTGCGAGTGACGCGCCCTGATGGGAGCGTCCGCATCATACCGGTCGAAACGCCATCGGACACATACGATGTCTCATTGGACTGAAAGGAGCGGTTCATGCCTGAGTATCTCTCACCCGGCGTTTACATTGAGGAGGTCAGCAGCGGTCCCCGACCAATCGAAGGTGTCGGTACGGCAATGGCTGCGTTCGTCGGGTTTGCGCCTGCCGGTCCCGTCAACCAGCCGGTGCTGGTTACGAGCTGGACGCAGTATGTTGAGAAGTTCGGTCGGCTCGACGAGAGTGGACGGCGAAATCCGCATATGGAAGGCGCCTATCTGTCGCATGCCGTGTACGGGTATTTCCTCAATGGCGGCGGTCGCTGCTATGTGACCCGTATTCCGCAGCAATCGGACGGCAAAGCGCCGCAACCGTCACGTCTCGAACTTCCCACACGCGCATCGAAAGCGTTGACATCACTGATTGTGACGCCGAAGAGTGAAACCGCCAGCGACATCCAGGTCGAAATCGGTCCGCCGGTCGGCGAAAATCCGCCGCCTGAGGCGTTCACAGTTAAGGTGAGCATGGGGGAAGTGAAAGAAGTTTACGAGAACGTGTCATTCAACAAACGACCCAAAGATGGCACGTCCTACGTCGTCGAGAAGATCAACAGTTCCAGCACGCTGGTGCAGGTTGCCGAAGGTCCAGTGACCGGTTCACTGGCGGATAGGGTGCCGGAGTTCGGCATTGCAGTGATCAAGCCGCCAGCGCCGCTGGCGCCAGTACGGGTAGATGCCACATCATTCGTTGGTAGCGCAGCCGATCGGAGTGGCGTTGAAGGTCTGGAAATCGCCGAGGATGTGACCATGGTCTGCGCACCAGACCTGATGGCGGCCTATCAGTCGGGTGCAATCACGAAGGAAGGTGTCAAAGCGGTTCAACTGGCGATGGTCGCGCATGCCGAACGCATGCAGGACCGCATGGTCATTCTTGATCCGCTTCCCAGTCTGACGCCGCAACAGGTCAAACAGTGGCGCGAGCGCGATACGAATTATGACTCGAAGTTTGCCGTGCTCTACTATCCGTGGCTCAAAATTATGGGACCGGATGGGAAAACCGAGATGGAAGTTCCGCCATGCGGTCATATTGCCGGCATCTGGGCACGCAACGATAACACGCGCGGCGTGCACAAGGCGCCGGCGAACGAAGTGGTGCAGGGGGCGTTGGGTCCGGCAATTGCCATCACCAAAGGTGAGCAGGATGTGCTCAACCCGATCGGCGTCAACTGCATCCGGTCGTTCACCGGCATGGGGTTGCGGGTCTGGGGTGCGCGCACCCTTTCGAGCGATGCCGCCTGGCGCTATGTCAATGTGCGTCGCCTGTTCAACTATATCGAGAAGTCAATCGAACGCGGCACGCAGTGGGTGGTCTTCGAGCCGAACGATCCAAACCTGTGGGCGCGGGTCAAGCGTGATGTCGAAGCGTTCCTGACCGTTTGCTGGCGGGATGGCATGCTGTTCGGTCTGACGCCGCGCGAGGCGTTCTACGTCAAGTGCGACGAGGAGTTGAACCCGCCCGAAGTACGCGATCAGGGCAAACTGATCATTGAAGTCGGGCTGGCGCCGGTCAAGCCCGCCGAGTTCGTGATCTTCCGCTTCAGCCAGTTCGCCGGTGGTGGCGCATAAGATGGATTATACCCTCTACCACACGCAGAGAACGATCATTCCCGATAAGTTTCAATGGAGGATGCAATGACCGACAAAGACCCTCTAATTTCCGCATGGTTCGGCGTTGATTTTGGCGATGGCGTGGTAGGCGCCTTCCGCGAATGCACCGGCCTCGGCAGCGAGAACGAAGTGGTCGAGAGCAAAGCCAGCGGACCGGACGGCAAATACATCATCAAGAAACTCCCCGGTCGCATGAAGTGGAACAACATCACCCTCAAGCGCGGCATTACCGACGCCATGGATATGTGGAAGTGGCGCAAGATGGTCGAAGAGGGTGATATTCAGGGCGCGCGTCGTAATGGTACGATTACGATGTTCAATACGAAGGGAGAGGCTGTTGCCCGCTGGAAGTTCATCAACGCCTGGCCCAGCAAACTGACCGGACCTGACGCGAACGCAACGAACAACGAAGTGGCGATTGAAACCCTCGAAATCGTCCACGAAGGGTACGAGCGCGTTCAGTAGGAGTCAAGTCTGCTGCGCTCTACATGGGTGAACGCAGTGATCCAGGGCAGGGGCGTGGGTCGCCGCGCCCCTGTGCAGTAAACCATGCTCCAAACCGAGTTTTCATTTGTGCTGCCCTGCGGCTATGTCGATGATCAGGGCAACCTGCATCGTGAAGGTTCGATGCGACGCGCGACGGCGATCGACGAAATCGAGCCGCTCGAAGACCCGCGGGTGCAGCGCAACGAGGCGTATCTCAGCATTCTGTTGTTGAGCCGGGTGGTGACGCGCCTTGGAACTATCAGCGTCATTACGCCGGCAATCGTCGAGCGACTGTTTGCGACCGATTTTCTCTATCTGCAGGACCTCTACATCCAGATCAATGCTGCGGCTCCGCAACTGGTCGAAACCCAGTGCCCGACGTGCGGGGCGCGTTTTGCCATCGATGTCGGGGTTGGTGAAATGACAGGATGACGGGATGAGTGAACCAGAACCGCCACGCAGATCTGCTCCTGCACCATCCGATGCGTCGTCTGCGGAGCAGGGCGAACAAGCGGAGCGCACCATCGATATTGAGGCGCTGGCGGAGCGCGTCTATTGGTTGATGCGCGAAGAAGCGCGCCTGGAGCGCGCCCGGGGCGTGACGGTCGGCAAACAACGACGGAAGAGGTGACCGTATGCCGACGACCGAAGAAGCCTATCCATCTTATCGTTTCTATGTCGAGATCGCTGGTGTGCCGCAGGCGGTGTTTACCGAAGTGAGCGGTTTGCAGATCGAAACCGAGATTACCGAGTATGAAGAGGGTGGCAATAACGACTTCGTTCACCGTCTGCCGGGACGCACGAAGATCGGCAACATTACCCTCAAGCGCGGGATGACCAGTTCGAATGAACTGTTGCAGTGGTTTCTCAAGATTGCTCGCGGTTCGATCGACCGTCGCAATGTGACGGTCATCATGTACGATACGGCAGGGAAAGAACTGTTTCGCTGGAACTTCATCGAGGCATACCCGGTCAAATGGACAGGTCCACAGTTCACTGCCGCATCGACGGAAGCAGCGGTGGAAGTACTTGAATTGACCCATAACGGGATGACGATCGGGTGACAGGATGATCCATCGCATGCTGATTGCGCGGTATCGTCGTAATGTACGCATCACGCGCTCGCTCGCCAGGCGTATGCCGCTTGCAGTGCGCCGGTCTGTGGCATACCCACTGCTCCAGGCGGTTGGACGTGCCGACCCGCCATCCCGGCGAGCGCGCGCGCCAGGTTTGCTGCGGTTTGCATCAGACACTCTTTCGCTTTCTGCGGCATCTTCCGGGCTGCCGGTTGTACCAGGCGAGCCGCCTGTCGCCGAGCCGTCGGGCATTCGGTTCGATAAGCGGGAGTTGCCGGAGGTTGCCGGTGAAGCACAGATGACCGCGATCGAAACTGCAGCGGATGCGCCGCTTCCGCCTGCGGTGGATGCCGGGCTAAGCGAAGTCGGTGCGCAACAGCAGGGCAGGGAAGCGCTGCGCGCGTCTACGGGGGAGACCGGCGCATCCCCGGCGGCAATCGTCGATATGGCGCGCGCCTGGGTTGCCCAACAGTTGCGTGATCGAACCGCCGAACGATCTACGGATCGAACCGTTGCGCAACCTGAGCCAGCGACAGACAGTCGTCCGATGCCGTCACCGCCTCTATCGATGCCGTCGCCGCCTTCATCGCCTCCCGCCGAGGTGCGTGTCGCCCGTCCGCCGCGTTTCATCGAGCGCACGCCGCCGCGCCGTGAAACATCTCCTCCGCCGCAACCCGCTGCGCCGTCAGAAAGTGGTACTGCGCCGACGTTCGATTGCTCGCCGGCTGCATGGATGGAGCGTCTGCGCGCCGATGCCCGCCGTCAATCGGAAACAGCAGAGCAATCGGCGTCCGTCGTGCCGGTAGAGGAGATGCTACCGGAAATTGCTGCGTCGTCGCTTCAGGAACCGGTAGTACAGGTGCGTGATGACAGGGAGCATCATGGTGGGACGCCAGAGCCTGTGCTCACCCCTGATGCCGTTCGTGCGTCGGGTGACGCCGCGCAGCATGTTTCGGTGCAACAATCACCTCACCCGCCTGCCGATACGCCTGTCCAGTCGCCCGCAGCCGCCTCACAGTCAACACCGGTTGCATCGCCCGAAGGTGCCACGGTGCCGGGGTTTGCCCCTCCATCCGTCGACGCGCCGGTGTTGCCGGATACAATGGAGGCAGGCGGGTCGGCGCCGCCCAAAGATGACGCTGCCCCGGCATTCGCTCCGCTG
>DAOUBK010000075.1:0-68334 GCA_034432635.1 Roseiflexus sp. | reverse complement strand
GAAATCAATGCCGGGCGACGCGCCGGGAGTGCAGGCAATCGGTGACCGAAATCAATGCCGGGCGACGCGCAGGCGCGCCGGGCTCTTTGTCCGAGTCGTCGGCGAAACGTACCTCTTTCAGAATATGCAGACCTGGGTAGCATCGACAGACCTGCCGCGGAAAGATATACTCCAGTTGAGAGGTCTGCCGGATACGCTTCTGATCGAATGCCTTCTCTGTCAATTTTGCGCAGAGATGGCTGTTCACGAAGTCCGCGATTGCGATTGCTTGCATGCTGTCTGATAGCATCCGAGGCGCCCTCTTCTGGTTGATCGCCTGAAGGTTCACTTGTGTTTACCAGGCGCCGATCCTGGGAGGTGTCGTATGCAATCAGCAGACCTTGAGCAAACGCGGGTACAGATCGGTCATCATCTCCAGTTCCTGGGTTGCGAGGTCAGCACAGACGGCAAGATGGTGCTGGCGCGTCATTCGGCCAAACCCAACATTGCGGTTCAGACGTTTACTGAGGGGGTATTGTTCACCTCGATCTACAGATGTGAAGAAATCGCTAGGCTAGATCGCATTGGATTCCTCGAATTCATCAATGCAGCGAACCGTCAGGCTACGATTTCCCGCTATTACGCCGATGCACAGAATAATTTCTTTCTCGAAGCCTGGTACGCTGGCGGTTATCGCCAGACTGATTTTGCACGCTTTGTAAGTTTGTGGGAACAGACTTCGAGCGTCTCAAGCAGGTTCCGGGAATTGAAACATATCTGCGATGATACCGGCCGGTTATCGCGCGTTGTATCCGACACTATTACGACGAGTAGCGTTGCGTGGCGACGATCTATTGCAGCAGCGACCGGTAAAGCACTTCCACTTGCGCTGCGATTGTATCAGGCGCAAAACGTCGTTCCGCCCGACGACGCGCCTCCGCTCCCAGCGCACGCCGCTTCTCGGGCTGGTTGATCAGTTCCGCCATCCGATGCACAAAAGCAGGAACTGTCGTCGCCAGCACACCATTTTCACCATCGACGATAATGTCGGGTGTGCCGCCGGTAGGCATTGCCAGCACCGGTGCAGCGCAGGCGCACGCTTCCAGCAGGACACGACTCAACGGCTCCCCCCATGCCGAAGGAAAGAGCAGCAGGTCGCAATGCGCCATTAACCGCAGCGCCTCATCGTGATCGATCCAGTCGAGAAAACGGGAGCGTACCTGTGCTGTGCGCATCGCCTGCTCCAGATCGTGCTTCAGCGGTCCGGCGCCGGCAATGACCAGTGTGTGGCGCTGCAATGCATCGCGCGCTGCGTGGATGATGTCACGCAGCAGGTGCGCCCCCTTGTTGCGTTCCAGTTTGCCGACAAAGAGCACAAATGGCTCATCGGGAGGTACGGATGTCGGCGGAGTGGCAGTAATGGCGTCGATAGCCGTGAGATCGACGATGTTGGGAATGACGAGCAGCCGGTCTGGTTCGACGAGTTCCCGCAGACGGTCGGCGATATAGCGGCTTCCGGCGATCACAGCACTTGCCTGGCGCAGTGCAGCGCGACGCCGGGCAAGATGCGCCAGCATGTATGGAATGGCGGGCAACGCGACCGCGCCGCGTAGCGGACCCAGCCGCGCCGGCAGATCGGTTGCGAGCGATGCCCATGTCTGTCGCGGATAGGGAATGCGATCGCCGTGGAACCCGGTTGCAAAATAGTCCCAGGGCCAGTGATCGCGTACACTGATGATGACCGGCACACCAACGCGCCGACCTGCCATAATTGCAGCAGGCGCCGTCTGGACGTGCTGCGCGTGGATGATGAGAGGCACGTTGTGCGGTGAGCGGTTGGCGCAGAGCATCGTCAGGATGTGCGCCAGACGCGACCACAACCGTTCATTGCGCACATAGTTGCGCACGAACGGGATGCGCGGCGCGCGATAACCGACAAACACTGTCGGCACACCGAACGTTTCGCCGGTGTGTATTCCCTCCCGTCCCTCACGCGGCACAATAGCAGTGACCGTGTGACCGCGCGCAATCAACGCCAGCGCCAGCGCCTGGGCGCTCCATCCGGCGCCGCCACAGTGAGGCGGAAAGACATCGGTTGGCAGCAGGATGTTCATTCAGAACCGGGAACCGAGAATAACGTTACAACATGCAACATTGCAACGTTCAACGTTCAACATTCAACGTCTCCTCCATCACCCGTTCCAGCGCCTTGCAGTGCTGCGCCCACGAAAAGTTTGCCATAACGCGCGCACGTCCACGCTCTCCCATGGCACGCGCTTCATCGGGATGGTCGAGCAGATATGCGATTGCCCCCGCCAGCGCGTCGATATCGCCTTCGGGATAGAGCAACCCCTCGCTTCCATGACGCACGATCTGATTGAGCGGCGGGATGTCGATGGTCACAACCGGCAGCGCCGCTGCCATGTACTCGAAGACTTTCAACGGCGACCAGAAGAACCCGGCGGCGCGCAGCGCCGGATGGGCTGCGGTATCGAACGGTGCGACCGCGATTGATGCCCGCGCCAGGAGTGCGGGCACCTCGTCGTACGGGACAGCCCCGGTGAAGGTGAAATGTCTCTGCCAGCGCGTTGCCAGGCGTACCGCGGCAGCGCGTTGCGGACCATCGCCAATGAAGAGGAAATGGCAGGCGCTCCCCTGTTCCACAAGGAGACCTCCTGCGCGCACTGCATCGAGCACGCCATGCCAGGCACGGAACGAACCGAGGAAAACAACGGTCGGTTGGGCAGGCGTTGCGCCTTCCCGCGGACGATCAATGCAGAAGCGCTCCACATCGGCGCCCCAGGGCAGCTCAACGATGCGGTAACGGGGAATGTCGGGCGGCACAGTGGTGTGCAGCGGTGTGACAATCCGGTCTGCCATACGACACTGTGCAACTGCCCAGCGCCGCATCGGACTACCGAGCAGATCGTCGAGGCGGCGCTTCAACATAACCGGCGGGTCAACCATCAGTGCATTGACTTCGAGGATCGATGGTACACCGAGACGACGGGCTGCCAGGATGCCGGCGCCGGCAAAATTATAATACCGCTCGATAACGATGTCCGGTTTCAGAGCGCGCGCCAGGCGCATGATTACAGGAGTGGAGAGCAGCGCAAGTGCTTTGGGGACATTGATGTGGTGCAAACGAAACCGATCACAGCGCGACGAGATGGGGCGCATCAACGCAGCCACATCGAAAATACCAGGGTGGGCGCAGGCGACGACATCGACCGTATGACCGCGCCGTGCCAGCCCGCGTGCCACCTCAAGGGTATGAACCGAGCCGCCGAGTGTCCCAGGGACCGGAATGCCGCTGGCGACGTAGAGAATCTTCACAGGCGCTCGTAGCGTTCCAGATCCAGCGTGATAGAGAGCGTACCAGGCGCTGTGCCGCGTACCAGATCCAGTGCGTGATCGACAGCGGCGTCTTCCACGCCAACCAGCAGCGTCGTTCTCCCTTTGCGGAGAAAACCGCCGGTCGATGCCAGCCGGGTTACACGAAACCCTTGCTCGACCAGCGCATCGACTGTTGCATCAGCGACACTATCATCGGTGACGAAGATCAGCAACTTCATGGGCGCTCCTTATGCTGAATGCCGGCATAGCGTGCATTATACCAGATACATCCACGCCCGCGTAATTGGGAAGAAACACACAAACGCTTGACAACCCCGGCACTCGTTGCTATACTCCGGAGTCGTTTTTGTGGAGTCGCAGAGAAGAGACCGCCACGTTTTCGACAGAAGCCATCGCATCGTTGCGAAGCATTGTACGGCGATCGGTACGCGAGCGTTTACCCTTCATCAGGAGGATCCCTTGAATACCCTCAGTGACGTGAAAAAGCGAATTGCGCTGGTTTTTCCTGGGCAGGGTTCGCAGTATGTGGGCATGGGCAAAGAGTTGTACGAAGCATCGCCTGCTGCACGCCGCATTTTCGATCAGGCCGATCAGGTGCTGGGCTTCGAACTCTCGAAACTCTGTTTCGAAGGTCCTCAGGAGGAACTCGACGATACCGTCAACGCCCAACCGGCCATTCTGACGGTCAGCATTGCGTGCCTGGAGGCGCTCAAAGAGCGCTTCGGACCCTTCGGTTATCTGGGGGCGCCCTCACTCGTCGCCGGTCACAGCCTGGGTGAGTTTACCGCGCTGGTCGCAGCCGGTGTGCTCAATTTCGAGGACGCACTTAAACTGGTGCGCGAACGCGGACGACTAATGAAAGAGAGTGGGGAACAACGTCCCGGCGGCATGGCGGCGGTCGTCGGTCTCGATGAAAAAACGCTCGAAGAGGTCGTTCAGGAAGCCCAGTCGGAGGGTGTCGTTTCGGTCGCCAATACGAATTCACCCGGGCAAACGGTGATTTCTGGCGAGCATCGTGCGTTGCAGCGCGCTATGGAACTGGCAAAGGCGCGCGGCGCGAAGCTGGTTCAGCGGTTGCAGGTGAGCATTGCCGCGCACTCACCGTTGATGCAGAGCGCATCGGCGCGGTTCGACGAACTGCTCGATCGATTCCAGTTGCGGCCGCCGGAAGTGCCACTCATCGCCAATATCAGCGGGCGTGCGCTGACGACCGTCGAAGAGTTGCGGCAGGAATTGTCGCAGCAGTTGACCCGACCGGTACAGTGGACGCGCTCGGTGCAGGAAATGGTATCGCACGGGGTCGATACAATCGTCGAGGTCGGTCCGCGTCAGGTGCTGTCGGGATTGATCAAGCGCATTACGCCCCATGCCAAACCGGTGCCGCTTACCGATACCGAGGTTGCCAGACTGGTCGCGCAGACGACGAGCGAAGAAGAAGGCTCTGGCATTTAATGCTGCTGCGGAACGGGTAGTGATCGCTATGCGGTGATGCCGGCTGTCGGTCGCTGCCCTATGTCCGGCAGTTAGAAAGGTGCGGCTCATGAGTACTGCGCAGCGGGTTGTGATTACCGGGTTGGGGGCGGTTACCCCCTGCGGTGTATCGGCGCCTGCGATGTGGGAGGCGCTCCTTGCGGGGCGTAGCGGGATAGGACCGATTACACGCTTCGATGCTTCTGGTTTTGCCATTCGGATTGCCGGCGAGGTACGCGGGTTTACGCTCGATCCTGCCATCGATCCGCGTGAGGCGCGTCGAATGCCGCTGAATGTGCGCTATGCGCTCAATGCGGTGCTCGAAGCGGTGCGTGATGCACGCCTCGATATGGCACGCGAAGACCCGGAGCGGGTGGGAGTGGTGTTCGGCAGCGGCGCTGGCGGTCTCGATCTGATCTTCGACAATCACGATGTATTGCGTGAACGTGGTCCCCGACGCGTGTCTCCAACGTTGATTGCTAACATGATTCCGGATGCAGCGAGCGGCTACATTGCGATCCAGCTAGGGGCGCAGGGTCCGAACATGGCAGTTGTTGCGGCCTGCTCCACCGGTGGACACAACGTTGGCGAAGCGTATGAACTGATCCGCCGGGGTGATGCGGCTGTGGTGATTGCGGGCGGCAGCGAGGCGCCGATCCACCCGACTATTGTGGCATCATTCTCGAATATGCGTGGTCTAGCGGAGGATAACCTCAACCCTGAGCGCGCCTGTAAGCCGTTCGATGCTCGTCGGGATGGGTTCATTCTATCGGAAGGGGCGGGTGCACTAGTGCTGGAAAGCCTGGAGCACGCAATGGCGCGCGGTGCGCCGATCATCGCCGAGATCGTCGGGTACGGCAGCAGTTGCGATGCCGGCGATATGATCGCTGCCGATGATCAGGGGCGCGGCGCGGCGCGCGCGATGGCAATGGCGTTGCGCAAATCCGGCTTGCCGCCCAATGCGGTTGATTATATTAATGCGCACGGCACCGGGACGCCGCTCAACGATCTTGCCGAAACCCGCGCGATCAAGGCTGTTTTCGGAGATCATGCGTATCGTCTGGCAGTCAGTTCCACAAAATCAATGCTGGGTCACATGATGGGCGCAGCCGGTGCGGTCGAGGCGCTGATTTGTGCACTTGCCATTCGTGATGGTCGCCTGCCGCCGACAATCAATCTCGAAGAACCAGACCCCGACTGCGATCTGGACTATGTGCCAAACGTCGCGCGTACAGCCGATGTGCGTGGAGCGCTGTCGAACTCGATCGGGTTGGGCGGTCACAATTCTGCACTGCTGATGCGCCGCTTCGAGGGGTGATCGGTCAGGCGTCATCCATTGCTAGGTTGTGTTCCGGGCACCAACCGTCGTACCCATCGACACTTACAAAGCGCCAGCGAGTTCCTTCTGCTTCCACCGGATTGCGCTCAAGCAAGGTGACTTCCAACCCTTCGCTCAAAGGGACTGGTTGAGTTGGTGCACGGAAACTTGGAGTCGTGCGTAGCCATCCCGGTCCACCAGGCGGCAGGTTGACGATGCGTGCCTTTTTCGGTGTGGAGGTATTGGTTGGTGGCATGGCGATCGCTACCGAAGGAGCAATTAGCGGCGCTCCGGCAATTGAGGGGGTTGAGGGTGTCAGCAGTTGCTGCAACCCGCTGATCGCCAGGAAGACGAGCAGCAGCACTGCCAGAGCTGCCAGTGCCACGCGAAGCGACCGGTTTTCGGGCAACCATCCTGCCTGACGCGCCCTGCGCTCTTCGGCGCGCGCGCCGAAGCCTGCTGCTGCGACCGGTCGGGTTGGCGCATCGTCCGTTTCGCGGGATGCACCAGCCGGCGCGCGTTGTGCCGCAGTATCACGCCGGGATGGCGCTGTGCGCGGTTGTACCAGCCCGCACAGGTCGGCAACGAATTCGCCATAGGCGGCAACACTGCGTGCACTGCCGGCAAAACCTTCACCATGGGCAAAACCGGTGCGCACCCGGTTAATTTCGAGCACACGGTCACGCTGCTTCTCGGTGAGCAGCCCGGCGCGCTGCGCTAGCGTTGCGCGCGTTGCCCATCCCAGGGTTCCTTCGTCAATCGCCTTTCGCTCGGCGTCGCTCAACAAGGGGCTACGGCGCAGTTCAGCGTCCAGATAGTCGGATAGAGCACTGTGAAACGCCAGCAGCGCTGCACCGAGCAGGTCGCTGTCGTCCCCTGCGCGCCGTACCAGATCGAAGCCGCGTCGCACCTTCTCTTCGACACGTGTCACTGTGATCCTCCTGTTGCTGGTAACGTTCTCTCGTCCAGCCTGCCCGGGGCGATGCCTTGACATTGTGGCGACTCACTGCTGAGATACGAAGGTTCCAGAACAGCCAGAACGTTCGAGAAACGCTGCGTTTTCCGGCGGTGCAATCCGCAATCCGCTGACCTGTCCGCTCCTCAACGCTGCACCAGGAGAGGCGGGTTCTCAACCCGCGCACCATTGCGTCCTGATGCTGCCCGAGATGTGCATCGTCCATGGTGTGTTGAGTGAAGTGCGGCACTACAGAGGCGCAGCGAACACGGAGCGTTGTTGCTTCGCACTCTGCGCTCCCGGTGTCGTCGCACTGCGTTGCGTGTTGCACCGTAGCGAACTGCCCGGCAATCCCTGCACCTTTCGCCTTTTGCACCTGCTGATGTCACCACCATAAAGTCGTATGCAACGTGCAATGTTCATACCGGATAATAGCACACCTGTTCGCTACTAGCAACCACTTCCTTCACGCTCGGCGAATGACCTCGATACCGCCCATATAGGGGCGCAACACCTCGGGGATGACGATGCTGCCGTCTGCCTGCTGATAGTTTTCGAGAACGGCGATGAGTGTGCGGGGCAGGCCCAGTCCTGAGCCATTCAGGGTGTGAACATACTCGGGACGGGCACCAGGTTCCGGACGGTAGCGGATATTCGCTGCGCGCGCCTGAAAGGCTTCGACGTTCGAACAGGAACTGACTTCGAGCCACTCGCCCTGTCCCGGCGCCCAGATTTCGATATCGTAGGTGCGTGTGGCAGCAAACCCCAGATCGCCGGTGCAGAGTTCTTTGGTGCGGAAGAGCAATCCCAGCAGGCGACAGGTTTCCTCGGCGTCGGCGCGCAGTTTTTCGAGTTCGTCGTAACTGGTCTCCGGACGAACGAACATGTACATTTCGACCTTGTCGAACTGATGCCCGCGCTTGATACCGCGCACGTCGCGCCCGGCGCTCATCTTTTCACGACGGAAGCAGGGAGTGTATGCGCAATAGCGCAACGGCAACTGGTCAGCATCCAGGATTTCATCGCGGTACAGATTGGTCACCGGCACCTCGGCAGTCGGCACCAGCCACAGGTCATCTTCCACATCACGGTAGAGGTTGTCGCGAAACTTGGGCAGCTGGCGCGCACCCCACATACACTGCTCTTTGACCACGAACGGCGTGTAGACTTCGTGGTATCCCTGTTTTCCGTGAAGATCGAGCATCCACTGGATGAGGGCGCGTTGCAGGCGGGCGCCCGCTCCTTTGAGGACGTAGAAGCGCGATCCCGACAGTTTCACGCCACGCTCGAAGTCGATGATATCGAGCGCCTCCCCCAGTTCCCAGTGTGGTTTGGGGATGAAATCGAACGTGCGCGGTTCACCCTCCTGCGCGATCACCACGTTGTACGTCTCGTCGGGTCCGTCGGGAACGGAGGGATGCGGCAGGTTGCGCAGTTCCATGAGCGCGGCATGCTGCCGCTCTTCGACCATTGCCAGTTCGCGGTCCAGTTCAGCAATACGATCACCAACCGCGCGCATCTCGGCGATCTTCGCTTCACGTGCAGCAGCATCGCTCATTTTGCCGATCTCTTTCGAGACCGCATTTCGCAACGCTCTCAGTTGCTCCACTTCACGCAGCAGCGCACGACGTTGCTCATCGTATGCCAGCACCGCATCGACCTGCGCCGGATCGACGCCGGTCCGTCCAAGCGCTGCCTTAACCAGATCGGGTTGCTCACGGATCAGTCGAATATCCAGCATTGGCGATTCCTTTCAGAGCAGCACGTAGCTCCACGACACCATTTTGCCATTCTTGTAGGGTGCGACACCGAAGAATGTCCGGGTGTCACGCGCGAAGACCATATCGATCCACAGGCGGTCGTTATCCCACAGGTTGAGTTCGTGCAGGCGCGCCACTGGCACCCACTCCAGGTCGCCTTCGGGATTACTGGTGAACGGTGTTCCGCTCCAGCGGTCAATGCGAAAGACGAAGGCAAACCAGTCCTCTTCGTTTTTGCCAAAGCCGGGCCAGTTAAGAACGCCGCGCAGCACCAGGTCTTCCGCTTCAATGCCGGCTTCCTCGCGGATTTCGCGTTTCATGCCACTCACCACATCTTCGTGGGAATGCAGTTTGCCCCCCAGACCGTTGTACTTTCCGTAGTGGACGTCATCCGGGCGAGCGTTGCGGTGCACCATCAGAACCGATGCACCATCGGGCGACATAACATAGCCAAGCGTTGCCAGAATGGGTGTATATGCGGGCATAACAACTCCAGATCGGCCTCCACAGCGTTGGTTATCCTACCATAGCGCCGAGATCCCGGCTGCACCAGACCGATATTCCTCGATCCGGCGGCGCGATCCGGGGTCGATACCGTCGGGCAGAGCGTCGAGCGGGAAAAAGCGCGCTTCGGCAATCTCGACCGAACGCGGCGCAACCGGATTATCGCGCGCCTTGAAAACAAAGACAATGATATAGTTGACGAAGGTGAAGCGAAAGGCGTCGTACACCCCAAGCACGTGCTGAAACTCGGCAGGCACGCCCGACTCTTCGTAAATCTCGCGTCGCGCCGCTTCTTCCAGCCGCTCGTATGGATCGACCGCTCCGCCGGGCAATCCCCAGGGTGTGGCGCCGCTGCGATGGCGCACGAGCAGCACCTCATTGTCGCGCAGCACAAGCGCACGCACGCCAAGAAGTGAAGGACGAGCGATGCTCCAGATCAGATCGCGCGCCGCATGCGCAATACGGTAGAGCAGCGTCAGTGCAGCGTTTGCCAGGCGTTGTTGCATGTGACCATCGTTCAATAAAAAACCCCGCGTCCGTGAAGGACGAGGAGTTCTCCACGCCGTGACGCTGCCTTCCCACATCCACATGGATGCAGCCGCGATGCGCGATAGGATAATGGATGCTTTCAGCGTCGGTCAGGCGTCCGTTCCCTGTGACACTCAGAGGTATTCGACACTCTCCAATCGCCGTCCATCGAACGGCAGCTTGCTGACAGCCGTTTTCCCCCGGCAGCCTCTGTCACAACCGGTATTATATCAGCCTTGCAAATGACGCGCAATGTCGGTGCTGTCCGTTCAGGACAGTACCTGTACCAGCAGAAAGATGACGGCGCCGATGATCGCAAGGGAGATGATGAAGCGCAGTATGCCTGTCACAATCTTGAAAACGATGTACACGGCAATCGCAGCGGCAATCAGTACAATGAGCGACTCCAAGCGTGGTTCTCCTTTCTGATCAAGCGTTGCAGAGCGAGCAGGAAGTATGATACAATATAACGCGCAATGGCGTGCGAAGGCACGCCAATCGTTTAGCCCGCGATGCTAGCACTCGATGACCGAGAGTGCTAAAGGACAGCGCATAGCACAGAAGCGCAGAACGGGAAGCGCGAGTCAGCGGTCAGGAGCGGCTTTCAGAAGAGCGCCGAATCTCTTCCTGGCGGTGACAGGCGGGTGCACATGGGCTTCTGCCGCATATGACGTGCCAGGGGAACAGTCTATGACGACCGATCTGACCGATCGCCGCCGGCTGATCCTGAAACTGGCGATCCAGGAATTCATTGAGAGTTCGCAGCCGGTAGCATCAGAGCTACTGGTGCGCAAATACAGGCTCAATGTATCGCCTGCGACCGTGCGGAACGAGCTGGCAGCGCTGGAGGAGCTTGGGTATCTGACGCATCTGCACACATCGGCCGGGCGCGTACCGACCGATGCGGGGTACCGTTATTTTGTCGAGAATCTGATGGATCGCTCGCCGCTCTCGGCAACGGAGCAACGCACGATCCGCCACCAGTTCTATCAGGTGCGCAGCGAGCTCGATCAGTGGATCCAGCTGGCGGGTGCAGTACTGGCGCGCACTGCCCAGAACGCATCGGTCGTGACGCCGCCACGCGCACAACAGGCACGCCTGAAGCACCTGGAGTTAATCTCGATCTACGAGACCACGGCGCTAATGGTGTTGGTATTGCACGATGGCACAATCCGGCAACAAACACTGACACTCGATGAGGCAATGACGCAGGAGGAGTTGAGTCGCTGCGCCGCTCAGATCAACGAGCGCTGCTGCGATGCGCCGGTCGAGCGGATCGAGGAGGTGTTGAAGCAGGAACAGGCACAGGAACCGCCCGGCGGCAACACGCTCGTCTGCCAGGTGCTCGATCTGGCCGTGAAAGCGATGCATCAGTTCAACGAGCATATCAGCAGCGATATTCACAGTGACGGACTGATCGAAATCCTGAATCAGCCTGAGTTCTCGCGGGTGGAGCGGGTGCGCCGGATGGTCGAAATCTTGCAGAGTGGTCGGGCGCTTGGCACGCTAATACCGCGTGCGCTCTCCAGCAGCGGCGTTCAGGTAGTGATCGGCGGCGAACATAGTTATGATGAAATGCGCGAGTATAGCGTTGTGCTCTCACGCTATGGCGGCGGTGAGATCGTCGGCGTGCTGGGAGTGATCGGTCCGACACGCATGGCGTACCCGCGCGCCATTTCGGCGGTGCGCTACATCTCGGCGGTGATGAGCGATCTGCTGGCGGAACTCTACGGCATCGAGGGCGCAAACCGCCTGAACAGTGAACCCTAATCATCAATCCTGTGAGGGGAGGTCGATCGGCATGACGGAACAATTGCAACCAATACCGCACGAAGAACAGCCTGAAACGACGACCGACGGGCAGGAGGTGACGACAGCTGCAGCTCCCGTCGAAGAAGGCGTCACGCCTCCGAGCATCGAGGCGTTGCAGGCGCGGATTGCTGAACTGGAGCGTGAAAATGCCGAACTGCGCGACAACTGGTTACGCGCAGTCGCAGATTATAAAAACTATAAGCGGCGTACCGAACAGGAACGCGCGGAGTTGATCCGGAGCGCAAGCGCTGCGCTGCTCCTCAAACTGCTGCCGGTGATGGATGACCTTGAGCGTGCGATGGCCAGCGTCACGCCTGATGTTGCCGAAACTCCCTGGTACGGTGGGTTTAAGCTTATTCCGCAGAAGTTGCAGGCGATCCTTGAAAGTGAAGGGGTGGCCCGCATGCAAACGGTGGGGGAGCCGTTCGATCCAAACCGGCACGAGGCGATCATTTATGAGCCGTCGGAGGACGGCGAGGATGGGAAGGTGATTGCTGAGCTGCAGCACGGTTATCTGCTGCGTGATCGCGTGTTGCGTCCGGCGATGGTGAAGGTCAGCCAGGGGAAAAAGCAATCGTCAGACTCAGAGACGCCCCATGGGTAAAATCATTGGCATCGACCTTGGCACGACCAACTCCGTCGTCGCAGTCATGGAAGGCGGCGAACCGGTGGTCATTGCCAATGCCGAGGGGAGCCGCCTTACTCCTTCAGTGGTGGCGATCAATAAGGCGGGTGAACGCCTGGTGGGGCAGGTTGCCAGGCGTCAGGCGGCGGTAAACCCGGAGCATACGATCTTTTCTGTCAAACGGTTCATCGGGCGCAAACTGTCCGATCCGGCAGTGCAGAAGAGCAGGTCGCTGATGCCGTACCGCCTGGTGGAGGCGCCAAATGGCGATGCCTGGGTGCATCTGGCTGGGCGTGACTATAGCCCGCAGGAGATCTCGGCGTTTGTGCTGCAAAAACTCAAAGCCGACGCCGAGGCGTACCTCGGCGAACCAGTGACGCAGGCGGTCATTACGGTGCCTGCCTACTTCAACGATAGTCAGCGTCAGGCGACGCGCGACGCCGGTCGGATCGCCGGGTTGGACGTGGTACGCATTATCAATGAGCCGACCGCGTCGGCGCTGGCGTATGGTCTGGATCAGAACAGGCATAATCATCTGATCGCGGTGTATGATCTCGGCGGCGGGACGTTCGATATTTCGATCCTGGAACTCGGCGACGGCGTCTTTGAGGTAAGAGCAACGAATGGCGATACCCACCTCGGCGGCGATGATTTCGATCAGCGGATCATGGACTGGATGGCGACCGAGTTCAAGAAAGAGACGGGGATCGATCTGCGCACCGATCGGACGGCGCTGCAACGCTTGAAGGAGGCTGCCGAAAAAGCCAAGCAGGAACTCTCGACCGTGGTGCAGACCGATATCAGTCTGCCGTTCATTACTGCCGATGCCAGTGGTCCACGGCATTTGAACCTGACGCTTACCCGCGCGCGTCTGGAGCACTTGACAGGGGATCTGATCGAGCGCACCACTGGTCCCATGCGTCAGGCGCTTGCCGATGCGGGGGTACGTCCGAACGACATCGATGCGGTGGTGCTGGTGGGCGGGCAAACGCGCATGCCAGCAGTACAGGAGATGGTGCGACGTTTCTTCAACCGGGAGCCGCATCGGGGTGTGAATCCGGATGAGGTCGTGGCAATCGGCGCCGCAATTCAGGCGGGCGTTCTGGCAGGGGAGGTCGGGAATGTGGTGCTGCTCGATGTGACGCCGCTGACACTCGGCATCGAAACCCTCGGCGGTGTGATGACGCCGCTGATCGAGCGGAATACGACGATTCCAACCCGCAAGAGCCAGGTGTTCTCGACGGCTTCGGATAATCAGAGTAGCGTCGAGATCCATGTGCTGCAGGGCGAGCGCGCCGAGGCGCGCGCCAATAAGTCCTTGGGTCGCTTCGTTCTCGACGGCATCCCGCTGGCGCCACGCGGCGTACCTCAGATTGAAGTGACGTTCGATATCGATGCGAACGGCATTTTGAATGTCTCGGCAACCGATAAACGCACGGGTGTTGCGCAGCATATCACGATCACTGCTTCGTCCGGTCTTTCAGAGGACGAGATTCAGCGGATGATCGCGGAGGCGGAGCAGTATGCCGAAGAGGACCGGCAGCGTCGTGACCTGATCGCAGCGCGCAATGCCGCAGATAGCGTTGTCTACCATGCCGAACGTGCACTGCGCGCAGCCGGCGAGACAGTCAGTGAAACAGTGCGTGTTCGCATTCAGGAACGGATCGCAGCCGTGCGCCTGGCATGCGAAGGTGACGATGGGAACGAGATACGCAATCGGACGGCGGAACTGACGGTTGCGTTGCAGCAACTGGCGCAGACAACCAGTGAGCCCAGTGTTCAGAACGAGGCAGAAGAGGGTCGTGCACATTGAACGCTCAGGACAGCCCTTGAGCGTTGCTGAGGCGGCATATGGCAGTGAAGCGCGATTACTATGAAGTGTTGGGCGTTCAGCGCAACGCCTCGCAGGACGAGATCAAGAAGGCGTTTCGTCGTCTGGCGCGCCAGTATCACCCCGACGTCAATAAAGCGCCAGACGCGGAGACGAAATTCAAGGAGATCAACGAGGCGTATGAGGTGCTGTCCGACCCGGAGAAACGAAACATGTACGATCGCTTCGGTCACGCCGGTCCTACGGCAGCGCCGGGATTTGATCCGTTCTCCAGTGCAGACCCCTTCAGTTCGATCTTCGAGACCTTCTTCGGCGGGACGATGCGGGGATCGCAGCGTGGTCCGCAGCGCGGCGCCGATCTGCGCTATACGCTGGCGATCTCGTTTGAAGAAGCGGTCTTCGGGGTGGAAAAGACGATCGAGTTCCGCCGGTTGGAGACCTGTCCAGCATGCCGTGGCAGTGGCGCCGAGCCAGGTACCGAACCGGTGCGCTGCCCGAAGTGCGGCGGTCTTGGTGAGATTCGTCAGCGCGCGCCACTCTTCAATATGGTGACGGTGACAACCTGCGATATGTGTCGCGGTGAGGGCACGATAATTGCAATTCCGTGTCGCGAGTGTCGCGGCGAAGGGCGGATGCGTCAGACACGCAAGATAACGGTGCGCGTTCCGCCTGGCGTCGATAACTCATCACAGATCCGGATCAGCGGTGAGGGCGATGCCGGTCCACACGGCGGACCATACGGCAATCTGTATGTCGTGATCGATGTGCAACCGCATCCATACTTCGTCCGCGAAGGCAACGACATCATCCTCGAATTGCCGCTCAATGTGGCGCAGGCGGCGCTAGGCGTCGAGATTGAAGTGCCAACCATCGATGGTACGGAGCACCTGCGCATTCCGCCTGGTGTGCAGAATGGCGCTGTATTCCGCATTCGCGGCAAAGGTGTACCGTTCCTGCGCAGTAGTGGACGCGGCGATCAGATTGTTGTGGTACGTGTCGTTATCCCCACAAATCTGACCGATCATCAGCGCAGGCTGTTCGAGGAACTCGCGCGCTCGCTCGAAAAGGAACCGATCGGCGGCCAGCGCGATGAAGGTTTCTTCGGACGCATCAAGAATGCGCTTGGTCTGTAGCGTTGGAGCCCCCTCATATGCCCGATTTGCTCTACGGTCGTAATGCAGTGCGCGAAGCGCTGCGCGCCCGACGACGCACGTTTCAACGTCTGCTGATTTCAGCCGGTGCGCAGGAAACTGGCGCGTTGGGCGACATCGTCCGGATCGCCGGGGAAGCAGGCGTACCGATTGAACGCATCGACCGACGCGAACTCGACCGGCGGTTGCGTGATGCGAATCACCAGGGTGTGGCACTGGAATGCAGTGATTACCCGTATGTCGATCTCAACGATTGCCTGGCGTTTGCAGAGGAGCGCGGCGAACCGGCGTTCCTGCTGTTGTTCGATCATATCCAGGACCCGCAGAATGTCGGGACGTTGCTGCGTACCGCCGAGGTTGTCGGCGTGCATGGGGTGGTGATACCCGGCAGACGTGCAGCGGAAGTGACGCCGGCAGTGGTAAATGCGTCGTCCGGTGCAGTCGAACATCTGCGAGTCGCGGTTGTCACAAACCTGGCAGTAACGATCGAGCAGATTCAGCACGCCGGCGTGTGGGTTGTGGGGGTTGAGGACGATGAACGCGCCTATGAGTATGATCGGGTCGATCTCGATGTACCGCTGGCGTTGGTGCTCGGCGCTGAAGGTCCGGGGCTGGCGCGTCTGACACGCGAACGCTGTGATTTTCTCGTCCGGCTGCCGATGCGCGGGCAGATCGCGTCACTGAATGTCGCCGTCGCCGGGAGTATTGTGCTGTACCATGCATGGCGGGTGCGGGAACGGGGGCGGAGAAGAACTGAGAACTGAGAACCAGAAACTGGGAAATGTATGTGCTACGGCGCGGGATATTCCCTGGAATGCAT
Organism: Roseiflexus sp.; assembly: GCA_034432635.1. Classification (GTDB taxonomy): domain Bacteria; phylum Chloroflexota; class Chloroflexia; order Chloroflexales; family Roseiflexaceae; genus Roseiflexus. The sequence continues at coordinate 52,224 of DAOUBK010000075.1, read as the reverse complement.
CGGAATGCGTCATATTCTGGCACCTGGCTACTTCGATATCGCCAGGGAGATTGTCTGGGAAGCGGCAACACGTGATGTACCTGCATTGTGGAAGAAGATGATATGTTTGGTGCATATGCTGGAGCCTGCCAGTTTGTCAGAACGGAGGAATATGTGACATACACAGATCGCGCATTAGCGATCCTGCACGAGTGGGTGCAGGGGGAACAACTGCGGAAGCACTGTTACGCTGTAGCGGCGTCGATGCGCCATTTTGCGCATCTGAGCGGCGGCGATCCCGATCTATGGGGGGCGATCGGGCTGCTGCACGATATGGACTTCGAACGCTATCCGCAGATGCCCTCGCCCGGCGAGGCTACAACTGCGGCGTCTGAAGCCATCCTGTCCGGTCGGGTAACTGAGCCGCCATTGCAGATGCATCCGTTCGTTGGTGTTACATATCTACGCCTGCACGGCTGGTCGCCGGAGGTGTGTCGCGCGATCCTGTCGCACGCGAATTACAGCGGCGTCGGGCGCGAAACACCGCTGGAAAAGACGCTGGCGGCGGTTGATGAACTGTCGAGTTTCGTGGTTGCGGTTGCACTGGTTCGCCCGACGAAGAGTGTGTTTGAGGTGGACGTGACAGCAGTGCGGAAGAAGATGAAGGATAAAGCGTTTGCACGTGCTGTGAGCCGTGATGAGATTGTTCACAACGCGGAGGCGCTCGGTATGCCGCTCGATGAGGTCATCGGGCGCGTCATCGAGGGATTGCGCGCCGATGCGCAGCGGCTGGGCATCGCCGGCAACAGTGCATGACCACACAGTCGCACGCCGCTGCGCTCGTAGCGGCAACGTTCAATGGTTCCCCTGCCGCACCATGAACTGTTCGACTTCGGCACGCGTCGGTAATGCCGGGATCGCTCCCGGTCTGGTGCATGTCAACGCCCCCACAGCATTAGCGAATGTCAGCGCCTCACGCACAACCTGGCGATCAACCCGCGCCAGTGAACCAAGCCGTTCACGTTCCGGCAACAGGCGTGTGATCATCGCCGCCATGAATCCATCACCTGCACCGGTTGTTTCCACAACCGGCACCGCCGGTGGGTCCAGTTCGATCCGGTAGTCGCCGTTGGTCGCAATTGCGCTACGCGATCCGCGCGTGATCACGAGCAGTTCGACGCCGTGCGCCAGTACCGCTGCGATTCCGGCATCAAGGTCGCGCGTGCCGGTGGCGATTTCCCACTCCTCTTCGCTGATTTTGGCAAGATGGCAATACTGGAACGCGTCCCGGATGACGCTTCGCGCAACGCTGGCATCATGCCAGAGGGTGGGGCGATAGTTGGGATCGCAGGTAATCATCAACCCGCGCGCACGGGCAATGTCGAGTGCGCGTCGCTGTGCTGAGGCACATGGTTCGTTGATGAACCCGATCGAACCGAAGTGGAAACAACGCGCACCATCGAATATACGCTCATCGATTTCTTCTGGCGCGAGGAGCATATCGGCGCCGGGGTTGCGGTAGAAGCAGAGATCCTTGCGTCCATCGTCCCATACCGCAACGAACACGGCAGTCGTGCGCGCGGCGCGGTCGACCAGCAGGAAGCGTGTATCGACCCCTTCGCGCGCCAGGCTGTCGCGCAGATACACGCCGAACGGATCGTCGCCGACCTTGCCGACGAAGCGTGACCGAAGCCCCAGGCGTTGCAGACCGACAGCGACATTGGCGGGTGCGCCGCCGGGCGCTTTGATAAAGCCGGGCACGTCGGCGAGCGGTGCATTTGGCAGGGTCGCAACAAACTCGACCAGCAATTCACCCATCGAGACAACGTCGATCATCGACTTCCTCTACGAGCCTATCCGAACAACTGATATCGGGCTATCTGATGGGTAGGCGAAGGCAATGCTGTCGCCTACCCCTGAGCATCTACGCCCCGTTCGCCAAGACCGGTCGGCAGTGGCGTCGGACGGGTCATAGCGCTACATAAGGTGATGTGACGCCCCTCGCGTGAGGCATCGTGAATGGCATGCATAATGTCGAGCACGTGGTACGCCAGCTCACCGGAGGCGCGGTGCGGTCTTCCCACCCGGATTGCAGTCGCCATATCAGCCACGCCGATACCGCGACTGTTACGGGTAAAACCGTGCGACAGCGGCATGGACGACCATTCGCGCGCACCTGCCCGGCGCAATAATACCGGACCGTCGAAGGTATTCGGATCGGGCACGCTTAGCGTACCGTGCGAACCATAGATCTCGATGCGCGGTAGTTGCGACGCCCAGACATCGAAACTGGTAATGATTGTTGCGATCGCACCAGAAGCAAAATCGAGGGTACCGACGACGTGCGTGGGAGTGTTGACCTGAATCTTGTCGCCGTAGTTGTACTCATTGGTGATCGTTCGTTCGGCGAAGGAAATACGCGCCGAGCCGGTCACGCGCTGCACCGGACCGAGCAATACACACAGGGCAGTGAGGTAGTAGGGACCCATATCAAACATCGGACCGCCGCCGGGCTGGTAGAAGAAAGTCGGGTTTGGGTGCCAGCTTTCGGGACCATGACTCATCATAAACGCAGTTGCTCCGATTGGCTCCCCGATCCAGCCATCGTCGATCAACTTGCGACAGGTTTGCAAACCACCGCCGAGAAACGTATCGGGGGCGCACCCGACACGCAAGCCTTTCTGTGCCGCGAGATCGAGCAGTTCACGGGCGTCGTCGCGCGTGACAGCAAGCGGTTTTTCGTTGTAGACATGCTTGCCGGCGTTCAGCACTGCCCGCGCTACTCGTCCGTGGGCATCGGGGGTGGTCAGATTCACGACAAGATTGATGTCGGGATCGGCAAGCAATTCCTCAACGCTGCACGCCTTCGGGATTCCATACTGTGTTGCACGGTCTTGCGCCCGACTCAGATCGATATCTGCAACTGCAACAACCTCGATCGCGTCGAAGATTTTGCTGTTTTCCAGATAGATGCCGCTGATATTCCCGCAGCCAATGATACCAACGTGAACAGGAGTGATCATGATGATTCCTCGATGAAACTGGATTGGCGAATGAGCAAATGAGCCAATAGCGCCTTCTTCTGCACTACCGTGGCAGCGCCGGGGATGAGCCGTTCATGCCATAGTCAACGTTCAACCCGACTTGCCCAGAGCATGCCGCGCCGCACCAGTTCGCGTGCTTCGGGCACATCGAAATCGCGCGCTACGTGACCGAGCGAGCAGTACGCGACACGACCCTTCCCCCACATCTTCGTCCAGACCACCGGCATCACCACACCCTCGATCCACGGGCAGTACTCGCCGCTGAATGTTGTCGTCGCCAGTACATGGTTGCCCGGATCGACGTGCATGTAGTATTGCTCGGAGTGCATGCGAAAATCGTTCAATCCGGCAGTGATAGGGTGATCGTGATTGATAATGTTCACCGTGTAGTCGATGATATTGCCAGGATGCGCCACCCACTGACCACCAACCATGAACTGATAGTCGGTGCTCTGGCGGAATGCGTCAGCCATGCCGCCGTGCCATCCGGCAAACCCGACTCCGCTCGCGATCGCATCCAGTAACCCTTTCTCCTGCTCGCGTGTGATCGTCGCCATAGTGTAGACCTGAACAATGAGACTGAAAGTATGCATGCGTTCACGATCAAGGTACGAATCGAGCGTATCGCTGATCGTGATCTCGAACCCCTCGGTGCGTAGCAGCGGCGCAAAAATGTCGACGCACTGCTTGGGTTCGTGTCCTTCCCATCCTCCCCAGACGAATAGAGCCGACTTCATTGTTGCCCTCTTCCTGGTATGCAAGCGAAACCGTAATGCCATGCACACCATCATAGCACAGGTTCGATAGACGTCGGAGAGAGGCATTCGTCGATGGCGCCAGCGGGGCACTGTGGGAATTCTGCGCGTTTATGGTCAGTTGACGCCTGGAAACGATGTGCTATACTGTTTTTAGTGTCAGATCGACAACATGCCCTCATCCGCGTCACTTCATCGGCACGGCAGAAAAAGCACATCTTTGAAACAGAGCGAGGAGACAATGGCCACCTCAACAACATCGCAGCGTAGCGGATTGAGCAGCACTGCACTGGCATTGATCCCGATTGCCATCGCCATCAATGTCGCGTTGGGTCAACTGGTGCAGAGTGTTCTGAAACTACCAATCTATCTTGACTCGATCGGCACTGTGCTGGTTGGCGTTATGCTGGGACCGTTGGCAGGATTAATCACTGGTTTGCTTGCCAATATCATCTGGGGGTTGACGCTGGCGCCGGCTGCGCTGCCATTCGCCGCAGTAGCGGCAATTATCGGCTTGATTGCCGGGTATGCCGGGCAGTATGGCGCTATGAAGGCGTGGTGGAAAATGGCGCTCTTCGGGGTGCTGACCGGGATTGTGGCGGCGGCGATCTCGGCGCCGATTGCGACGTATGTGTTTGGCGGCGTGACCGGCGCAGGCACGGATGTGCTGGTAGCCATGTTCCAGAGCCTCGGTGCGAGCGTGCTGGGGGCGTCGTTTGCTCAGGGCGCCGTTTCCGATCCGCTCGATAAAACCATCACATACCTTATCGTTTGGGCAATCATCAGCGCATTGCCCAAACGATTGCTTGCACGCTTTGGCAATGTGCAGCAACCGTAGTTTGTGTCTGTATGCAACGTACCGGTCTTTTCATCGATCGCGCCGGTTTTCTCCAGCGCCGGAATCCGCTGACGAAAGGAACCGGCGCTGTGCTGTTGGTCGGCGCGACCTTCCTGCTCCCTGCGCCGCTGACGGGGATTGCCCTGCTGATCGGCGCGCTTCTGCCACTGGCGTTCGCGTCGGCAGTTGGGCTGCGGTTCCTGGAGATCTTGCTGAAGACGTTGCTGCCGGTGCTGATCTCGCTCGTGCTGGTGCAGGGGTTCTTCTTCCCCAGCCCTGATCCAACGATGATTGCGGTCGGACCACTGCTGTTTCGCCGCGTCGGGCTTGAGTTCGCGCTCGATACCGGCAGTCGGCTGCTCATCGTCGCCGGAGCGCCGTTGTTGTTATTCCAAACCACGCATCCGGGCGCGCTGGTGCAGGCGCTCACGCAGAGCGGTATGCCGCGTTCAGTCGGGTACATCTTGCTGGTAGCGCTGCAACTCATTCCGGCGCTTGGCGAGCGCGCCGTAGGTGTGGCTGAAGCGCAGCGTGCGCGTGGACTGGAAACTGAAGGCAGCGTACTGCAACGCATCCGCGGAATTGTTCCGCTGATCAGTCCATTGATCGTCGGCGCACTGATCGAAGCAGAGGAACGTGCCATCGCTATCGAGTCACGCGCCTTCAATGCTCCCGGACCCAAGACCTGGATCCGTGACATTCCCGATCCGCCGGTGGAACGTCTTGTGCGAACCGTGCTGCTGGGGATGCTGGGAGTACTCGTAGTGTGGCGTGCGATTGCAGCAATTGGTTGATTGTTGTATTTCGTAAGATAGTGCGGGAGCACCCGGCGTTATGGTTTCAGCACCAGAGACGCACATGTCAAACAGTTCTGCATTGGTCTCGATCATGCTCCGTGACGCCACATTTACCTATGCCGGCGCTGCTAGACCTGCCCTGCGCACTGTCACACTGGCGGTCCCCACCGGTCAGATCTGTGCCATCATCGGCAAGGCAGGAGCCGGCAAAAGCACGCTCTGCGCACTGTGTGCCGGGTTTGTGCCGCACTTTTTTCGTGGACGACTCAGCGGTGATGTGATTGTCGATGGCGTATCGATCGCCGACCACTCGATCGCCGAACTGGTGCGCCATGTTGCGCTGGTCGGCAGCAATGCTTTCAGTCAGATATCCGGTGCGCGGTTCACCGTGTACGACGAAGTGGCATTCGGTCTGGAAAATCTGGGCGTGCCGCGCTCCGAGATGATCGAACGGATTGAATGGGCGCTCCAGGCGCTCGGTATCGAGCAGTTGCGCGATCGCTCGCCCTACGCGCTCTCCGGTGGTCAACAGCAGCGCATGGTCATTGCCGCTGCGCTGGCGATGCGTCCACCGGTTCTGGCGCTCGATGAGCCAACAACGCAGCTCGATCCGCCAGCGATAGCGGAACTCAGCGCAGTGCTGCGTTCATTGAAGCAACGCGGCATCACCATGCTGATCGCCGAGCATCGTCTCGAATGGGTCGCCGAGGTAGCCGACCGGGTCGTGGCGCTGGATCAGGGGATGATCATCGCCGATGGCGCGCCAGCTAACGTGCTGACCGATCCACGCCTGTGCGAAGCCGGTATTGGATGGCCTCGACCGACACAGATTGCTGCCCGCGCACGCACTGAGGGTCGCTGGTCGCCAGAACGTCCACTGCCGATCACGGTTACCGATCTGGCTGCGGGTTTGTGTCATGATACGGCATATGAGCCGCCTATCGTCCATGAGGAGGGCGCTGCGGCTTCAATGATCCGTCCAGTGGGGGACAATGCTGCAGGCGCGCGCAATCCATCAATGCCAGCACACACTGTGGAAGCCGAACCGATCGTCGTGCTCGACAGGGTGGCGTTCACGTATCCAACCGGTGTTGCGGCGTTGCGCGACGTGTCACTCACCGTGCGACGCAGCGAACGCATTGCGCTGGTCGGTCGGAATGGCGCAGGGAAAAGCACCCTGGTACGCCATTTGAACGGCTTGCTGCGCCCGTCGCGCGGTCGGGCGTTGGTTGGTGGCGTAGACACACGCACAACAACCGTGGCGCGTTGCGCCCGGCATGTCGGGATCGTCTTTCAGGATGTGCGCAATCAACTCTTCGCCCGTACTGTGCGTGAGGAGGTGCGCTTCGGTCCGCGTAATCTGGGTTTTGCGCCCAACCGCATCGAAGCTCTGACGGAAGCGGCTATCGAGGCACTGGAACTACGCGATGTCATCGATGAACATCCATATGATCTGCCGCCTGCCCGCCGTCGTCTGGTAGCGATCGCAGCAGTGCTAGCGATGGATACGCCCCTGCTCGTCCTCGATGAACCGACGGCAGGACTGGACAATGCTGCCATGATGCTCCTTGCGCGTCTTATCGCCGATCTCGCGCACCATCAGCGAAGCGTCCTGATCGCGAGCCATGATCTCGATTTTTGCTACGAAACGCTGGATCGCGTCATTCTGCTGCGTGATGGACAGGTTGCGCTCGATGCCCGTTTCGTTGACCTGCTTCCAGCGGAAGCAGCAGCACTTCACGCCGACGTTGGCCTGCCGATCGAGCTGCACCTGCGCTACGTCAATGTATAACAATCTGATATATCCGCAGGTTCACCAGGAGCGAGAAGTAGTGTACAATTCCTTTATGACTCCGTAACGCAGAGAGGCGTGTATGACTACACTTCTTGATCCCAACATCCCACCCCCTCCTCAGACTGGTCGTACACCGACAGAGCGTGTTCGTGAAGAGCCGATTGGTCTGTGGACGCAACTGCTAACCGCGTTCCGCGACCTGAGCGGCACATTCGATGCGTTTGCAAATGATGCGAACCCGGAGGTGCGCGCACTGGGGCGCGCTGCGCGCGCACGTCGCCCGCAGCAGGCGAATGATTACTTTGCGATCGGCGATCTGTGTGCGTGCCTGGTTGTTCAGGGCAATACGCTCAGCCAGACCTACGCCGCCAAAACAGTTGCCGCCTATGCGCGCGCCGGTGAGCTGGCGAGTCGCGAACTCGCTCCCGCCCGTCGCGCGATTGTGTCGTTTGCCTTCTGGCTTGCTGAAGTCGCGCGTACGCTGGGCAACTACGAGTCGCTGGCAACAGCCGTGCTGATTTGCGAACAGGCGCGCCGCCTGATCGCAGATGCCGGATGGGTTGACGTCGAGCGGCAGTTGCAGATAACCGAGGAGCGCCTGCGCGATCAGGTGACGCACATGCTCGAAGGCGGGCGCACGACTGTGGATCAGCGCATAAGTGCTGAACAGGAAAGCCGCATGCTCCGTGACCAGGGACAGATTCTGCTGCGCCAGGGGAGCCCCCAGGAAGCTCTGGAACGTTTCGAGGCGGCAATCGCCGCGTGGGACGCCAATCAGAGCGCCTGGCTCTGGCGTGCGATGGCACTGACCGATCTCGGTCGTTTCGATGAGGCACTCGCCAGTTACGATCGAGCGCTGGCGCTGGAACCGGAGAGTGCCGGTATGTGGAACAACAAAGGTTCGCTGCTGATGGAGTTAGGGCGTCTGGAAGCAGCGCTTCAGTGTTTCGAGCGCGCGATCGATCTGGCGGCGCCGGTATCGACAGTGAAAGCGGTCTACTGGCTCAATCGCGGCAAGGCGCTCTACATGCTGGGGCGCTATGCCGAGGCGCGCGATGCACTGATGCACGCGCACACGCTCGACCCCTCTCCTGAAAGCGCAGCCGGGATCGCTGCCTGTCGTGAACGGCTCGAAGGTTCATCCGAAGCGTAACTGAGACGATCGTTACCCAGCGACACCAGGACAAAGCGTCTATGAAGTCTTGCCCGCGCATCGGTTGCCAAAAGCCGGCTTGAGCAGAGCGCGACAGGCGCACGTCGCCATCGAGTTCGACGGCATCAGTTTCGACGAAGGCTTCCGAACGAGACGCCACCTTTGTAGCTGAACACAACATGATCGAAGGCGCAGAGGAGATGTTCGTCAAGAGCGACTCATGCCTCCTCGACGCAAATCACTGCATGAGTCTGGTCAAGACGTGCATGTTTGTAGCAATGGAGGCGTAGTATGCGATTGCAGGTCCCGTGCCAATGGCAAAGACCGGGGTTTTCTGCCGCATGTAGAAGGTAATGTGGCTGTTCGGTACTGCGTAACGATTTCGGTCCAGAAAGCGACGTGGACGTGCTGATTGAGTTCGCTCCCGAAGCCCGGTGGAACCTGCTTGACCTGATAGACGCAGAGCGGGATATGAGCGAAATCTCTGGCAGTCCGGCGGCCCTGATCGAGCGGCGGTGTGAGGAACAAAGCGACGACTGGATGCGTCGTCGTCACATTCTGGAGCATGCGAGGGCGTGCTCTGTGGCGCAATGAAGCAACCCTGCCGGACATCGTCCAGGCGGCTCACAGGATTGCCTCTCGTAGCACAACAATAGTCGTATATGCTGTGGATTCACTGGTTCCGCCGCGATTTGCGCCTGCGTGACAATCCGGCGCTCACCGACGCGGCTGCCCGCAGTGGTGGGCGGGTCATTCCGCTGTTCATTCTCGATGATGCAATCCTGCGTGCGCCACGCACTGGAGCGGCGCGTGTGGCATTCATGATCGCGGCGCTACGCGACCTCGATGCCAGCCTGCGCGCACGCGGCAGTCGCCTGGTCGTGCGACGGGGACGCTCATCCGATGTTCTGCGTGATCTGGTGCGTGCGACTGGCGCCGTCGGCGTTTCGTGGAACCGCGACTATACCCCGTTTGCGCGCCAGCGTGACCGGCATATCGAAGCGATGCTGCGCGATCTGAACGTCGTAACGCTCACTGCCGGCGATGCGGTCATTATGGAACCCGATGATGTGTGCACCGATGACGGACGACCGTACACGGTCTACACACCGTACCGGCGGCGCTGGCGTGCGCTGGTGGAACAGCGCTGCAACGATGTATTGCGCGCATACGAGCCGCCAGTGTTTCAACCGGTTCCCGATGACGTAGCGGATCTCCCGATCCCCGATGATGCCGATCCCGGCGCGGTGGTCACACAACAGATTCCTGTCGGCGGTGAAACGGCCGGAACTGCGCGCCTGGAGGCATTCCTCGACCTGCACGCCATCCACGGCATTGCGGGGTACGCCGATGGACGCAACCTGCTGGCTGAACTGGCCACCTCGCGCTTATCTCCCTATCTGCGATTCGGTTGCGTTGCGCCGCGCGCTGCCCTGCGCAGCGCCCTCTACCTCCTCGACCAGGCACGTGAGACGCAGGATGCCGAACGCGCTGCGACGCTCACCAGGTCTATCGACACCTGGATCGGTGAACTTGCCTGGCGGGACTTCTACTATCAGATTCTCTGGCATCACCCGCACGTGCTGCAGAGTGCGTTCAAGCCACAGTACAACAAACTGGAATGGGAAAACGACCCTGCGCTGTTCGATGCCTGGAAGGAGGGACGCACTGGCTACCCGGTTGTCGATGCTGCAATGCGTCAGTTGAACCAGGAAGCCTGGATGCACAACCGGGCGCGCATGATCGTGGCATCGTTTCTCACCAAAGACCTGCTGATCGATTGGCGCTGGGGCGAACTCTACTTTATGCAGCGCCTGGTTGATGGCGACCACGCGGCAAACAATGGCGGGTGGCAGTGGAGCGCAGGAACCGGCACCGATGCACAACCCTACTTCCGCATCTCTAACCCGGTCAATCAGGGGCAAACGTTCGATCCAAAGGGTGCGTATGTGCGCCGGTATCTGCCAGAACTGGAAGCGGTTCCAGACCGCTACATTCATGCACCCTGGACCATGCCGCGCGCCGAACAGCAGCAGTGCGGCGTTATCATCGGGCGGGATTATCCGACGCCGGTTGTAGACCACGCCGAACGACGGGCACGCGCGCTTGCACTCTATCGCGCGTGTCTTCGCGTTGATTGAAACGCATCTGCTGCACCAGGTGAGACGCATTTCCATGCGCCCTCATTGCAGGGTGTTACCGGTTGCGCTTTAGTTGCGGCAATGCTATAGTTAGAGTATTACGGAGTGTCAGGTGTTGAAAACACAATGCCTGCGCCTGTCTCGAATATGGTTATTTGTTTGCACGTTGACAAGCGATCGGCTCCTCGAACGACGCTATGACGAAGTAACTGCGGCGGTTCTTTATTGTCGGTTGGAACGAGCAGTTGTTCAGTAACGACTGCTGGATGTGGCATACTATCGACGCCGCAGACCGTTACCGCGAGTTCGCAGGCTCTGGCTCTCCAACAGCAGATGATGCGCGATAGCGCTACGAGCGAAAGCGTGACGCTCCGTAGACAGGCGCTTTGCGGGTTGATGCTGTCGCGCGTCTGCGCCTGACGCTCTACAGCGTTGTGGCGCTCTGCTGTGGAAGACGCCTGGCTTGCGTATGTTTCCCGGAGTCGGTGCTTGCCGACCTTACGAATCAGGAGAAGATTAAACGACCCATGGCTACCGACAATCCGCGTCTCGATGTCGCAGTGTTTATCGACTTCGAGAATGTCTACGTTAGCGTTCGCGACAAACTTGATGTCAATCCGAACTTTGAAATTATCATGGATCGCGTTGCGGACCTGGGCCGGGTAGTGATCGCGCGCGCCTATGCTGACTGGTACCGGTATCCGCGTGTTACCAGCGCGTTGTACGCGAACGGCATTGAGCCGATGTATGTGCCAACGTACTACTATGATCGCGACCTGGGCCGCACGGGGCGCGCCATCAAGAACAGCGTCGATATGAATCTCTGTATCGACGCGATGAAGACGCTGTATACCAATCCGAATATCGCCAGATTCGTGCTTGCGACCGGTGACCGCGATTTCATTCCGCTGGTGAATGCCATCCGTCAGCACGGCAAGGAGGTGATCATCATCGGCGTAGGTGGCGCTGCCTCCGGGCATCTGGCGCAGAGCGCCGATGAGTTCATCTTCTACGAACAGTTGCTGGGTAAAAAGCCGCAACCGCTGCAAGCCGATGTCCCGCGCATCCGCCTGGCAGAGCGAGGGCGCGATGTGGTGGAGGTGGAGGAACCAGCGCCGACACCGCGTCAGCGTGCTGAACCTCAACCGGCAGAGCGTGCACAACCGCCGGCATCCGAACCTCCGCGTGAAGAACCCGATATCTACGATATGCTCGTGCAGGCGGTGCATCTCGCACGCGAACGCGGCTACGTCTGCTCCTTCGGATCGCTCAAACTGGTGATGAAGGAATTGATGGGCGGCGAGTTCAAAGAGAGCAAATACCGCGACTCGAACGGCAAACCGTTTGCAAAGTTCAAAGATTTTGCACTCGAAGCGGAACGGCGCGGCAAAGTGCAGGTCTTCACCAGCGGCGCAATTGTCGAGGTGTTCCTGCCAGGCGAAGATCCTTACAAACTCTCGCAATTCGCGCAAGACCTCAAAGAAGAACCACCGGTCAGCACACCCGAAATGCCGATCAACGTCGATGCGCACATCGACGGTCGTCCGGTCTCGACAGGTCGCCGTCGCCGGCGTCGCCGCAGCAGCACTACGCGCCCCTCAGTTGCCGAAACGTCTATCGCTTCGTCACAGGGTGCTGGGTTAACCGGCGACGTGGACGACGAACTGCTGACCGAAGCGCTGCACGAGGTGTCGAATGGTCAGGAAGCGCCATCGGACGAGGTCTTCGAGGAATTGCTCGACCGCCTGGAAGCCGAGCGTGAACGACAGGAGGCGCTCGCCTCGCTAGACATGCTGACGCCCGATACGTCGCCAGCGCTCGACGATCTGCCCGATCTGGAAGAAGAGCCAGAATTGGGCGAGGGCATCACCGACGATGTGCAACTGGTGGTGCCTGATCTTGCCGATCGGATGATTATCATCGATAGACCGGTCGAGCCGCCAGAGCCGTGCGAGCCGGTCGAGCCGCTGGTTGGCGACACGATTGCGCGCGTACCGGAAACACGCCCCTTTATTGAGACTGAATGGCAGATGCTGCGCAATGTGGTGGCGGCGGCTGGCCGTCCGCTGACGTTTGCCCAGATCCACGATCTGCTGCGTGAGGCGCGCAACATTACCGGCATTTCCCGTACCAACGAGGAACTCCGGTCACTGATCAAGCAGGCGATCAACAGCGGCATGCTCCGCCGCAGCGGGAAAGGCGCCCGCATCGTGTATCACCTTGCGCCGCAGGAATCGCCCGAACATACGATGCAACCGTCCGATGCTGCGCCCGAATCATCCGCTGAGGTCTCAGTCATGGCATACGCTGTTGAAACCGGGATCATTTTTGTACCGGAAGGAGAGGCATCCGGCGTCCCTGCGTCACCCGCAGAGACGGCGGCAGCAACGGGGATTGAGGAGGCGCCCGTCGTTACGGCAGGAGGACCGGACGAAGCACTGACGGGGGCAGAGGTGACCCTGGAAACATCCGGCTTCCCCGCCTCGCCAGCAGCGACAGTGGCAGCGGCAGCGGGAACTGAGGAGGCGCCCGCTGGTATACTGCAAGACGAGACATCCGGGGTCCCCGCATCGCTAGCAGCGACGGTGTCGGCGCCGGAGGTGGCGACACCAGGTGCTGAAGAGGATGCAAACGCGACAGATGTTGCTGCAGCGCCGGTAACAACTTCGTCTGTGGCGGTATCAGAGGGTACGGCGACGGTGCATGAGTCCGAAACCGGTGAAGGCGTTCCGGTAGATGCGGCGGTTGCGGAACAACCCAAACCACGTCGCCGGCGTGCGCCACGCACGAAGGCGGAAACCGGCGCTGCCTCGGCGAATGTTCAGACAGACGTGAGTGCCGCAGAAGGTGCATCGGAATCGTCGTCCAGGCGATCGCGGCGGAAAACCGCTGCCGAAACCACAGAAACGGTGCCTCGCACTCCACGCCGTCGCAAAGCCGCCGGGAAACAGGACCACGAGGCAACCGAAGATACATCGGCAGCGTGATTCATTCTAGGTACGCAATGGTCAACGTCAAGATTTGCGGCGTGTGCACACGCGATCACGCACTGACGGCAGTCGATGCCGGGGCTGATATGATCGGTCTGGTGTTCGCGCCGTCACGTCGCCGGATCGACCCTGACGATGCTGCCATGATTGTGAAAGCGGTGCGCAACGCCGCTGACGCCCGTCGTCGTCTGGTTTCCCTGATCGGTGTGTTCGTCAACGATGATGTGATGCGCATTCGTGAAATCGCAGCACTGTGCGGTCTGGACGGCATTCAACTGAGCGGTGATGAACCGGTTACATACGCTACAGCTCTCTCGCCATTTCTGGTTATCAAAGCCATTCGCTTCGACAATTCCGCGCACGAGCGCGACTGGTTGATTGAAGACGGGGCGCATGTGCGCCTGATGGTCGATGCGCACGTGCCAGGCAGTTACGGCGGCGCAGGTGTGGTTGCCGACTGGGAGCGTGCCGCCGATCTGGCACAGCGGCGACCGCTGTTGCTGGCTGGAGGGCTGACACCTGCCAATGTTGCCGCAGCCATTCAGCGTGTGCGTCCGTGGGGTGTCGATGTCAGCAGCGGTGTCGAGAGCAATGGCGTGAAAGACCACCAGAAGATACGTGCATTCGTTGCAGCCGCCCGCGCTGCTGTCTAATAAACGGCTATGTTGCGAAACCTTCGCTTGCTGCCGCTGGCGCTTGCCGGTGTGATTCTTCTGCCGATTCTGCAGCGGCGCCTGCGTCCGGTGCGCCTGTACCCAACCACAGAAACGACACTGCCAATTGAAGCGAACGACATCCGGGTCGGGATGCGCCGACTGGTGATTAGCGATCTGCACCTTGGCGCAGGTGACCGCCTCGATGATTTCACCGCCGATACCGAACTCGCAGCGCTCCTGCATCATTACGCTGCCGACCCGGAATCGACCGAGTTGATCCTGGCGGGTGATACCTTCGAGTTCTTGCAGATCTGTTTACCGGATGTTCCCGATCTCGAATGGTCGTCACGGGCGGCGGCGCGTCGTCTTGAGACGATCCTGCGGGCACACGCCGCACCGGTTGCCGCACTGCGCGCGTTTCTTGCACGGAACGACAATCAGGTGACCGTGCTTATCGGCAACCATGATTTCGAGTTGCACTACGCCGGCGCCAAACAGGTGCTGCGTCAGGCGCTCGGATTGGCGCCCGATGATCCGCGTCTGCGGTTTGGCGTGCGCTATGAGGGCGACGGCATCTTCCTCGTGCATGGCAACCAGTTCGACCGATGGAATCGATTTGTTCACTTCGATGGTATTTGTGAGCCGTTCGAGGTTGTGTTCGGCACACGCCTGATCCGTGAGGCGATTAACCTGCTGGAGGATGAACCGGTCGATATTGCAACATTGATCGACAACATCAAGCCGCTGTCAGCCATTTTCTGGTATGCTCTCTCGCTGCCAACATTGCGCAACCGTGCCACACGCCGCCTGGTCGCGCGCGGATTGGTGTTACTGGTCAATGTTCTACTCCGCAACACCACGTATGTCGTCGATCACGGCAACAGCGGGCGTGTTTCACCGGGTCTGGCATGGAAACCGGCATACCGTCAGGTGATGCTGGCAGCAACGCTCCTGGCGCGTGCCGCCAGCGTCCGCCAGCAATCTGGCGTCTTTCCCACAGCTGCGTTTCAGCGCGCAGCCGAACAGCAGATGCATCGGTCTGTTCGCGCATTTCGCGACGCCTCGATCCGTGGGATGGCACGTATTGCGCACGATCCACGCCGCCAATCGACCAGCCTTTTTATCTGCGGGCATACGCACCTGGCGCAGCTCGTGCTGTTGAATGAGCGTCAGACGTATATCAACACCGGCACCTGGACCGACGTAATCGTCGATGTTGCCACCTCACAGCGTCAGCAGCAGCGCTTCCCCTATCTCGAAATAACGTATCCGGCGAAGGGCGCGCCGCCTGAATGGCGCCTGCTGGTGTGGCAGGAAGCGGGCCAATCGCCGCATCTCTGGCGCGACGAGCATGTATCGCTGTTGGCAAAGGTCGAAGACCCGGTATAATGGAACATGGTTCTAAACAGCGGAAGCCATATGTTCGTCGGGTCAGGAACCAGACAGCTGGAACTGAGGAGGTCATTACCATGAAACTTGTTCTTCGTCTGCTCGGCGTAGCGGCGTTGATCGCGCTGGGAGTGGTCATCTACCGCGCCGTTCGCCAGTATCGTGAAGACAGTGTGTTCGATCTGGCATCCAATCCACAACCCCAGTCGTCGTCATCATCAAGTGGCGAGCCGCGCAGCATCAGCCCGGAACTGCTGGCGATCCTCGCCGATCCGGGCGACAAGGGACCGGTCGAGTTGATGAAAGACATTGAAGGAAAAGAGTGGCTGGTCAACCGCCGCAACGGGTATCGTTACCCAATTGAGGATGGCATTCCGATCATGCTACTCGAAGAAGGCGAGAAGAACCGCGACGAAAGCCTGATCATCAGGCAAGAGTAACGCCGATCAAACCGTTCGATATTGTCTGACAGAGGCCGGAAAGCGCCGGGAACAGAAGTCTCCCTTCCCGGCATCTCCGTTTTTGCTCTCAATTCCCGGTTCTCGGTTCTCAGCAATGACAACTTTTCTCACCGGCGCTTCGTATCCACTGCGCGCTCTGAGAGTACTCAGCCGTCGTCCGGCGCTGTGGACCTACATTATCATTCCGGTTCTACTGAATGCGCTGATCGGTGCAACTCTGTATGCCGGTTTGCTCTTTGCCGGATTTCGCGGCATCGACGCATTGATCGCCGGTTTGCCCGAATGGGCGACGGTGATCGCCTGGCTGTTGCGTGGGTTGCTGATCGTCACACTCCTGATTGCGACCGGATACCTGCTGGTGCGTTTTGGCGTCGTCATTGGTTCGCCCTTCTACAGCCGTCTCTCAGAACGACTCGAGGAGGAACGCAGCGGTATCGCTTTTGACGCACCGCCGCCGACGGTGGGCAATGTCACGCGCGATATTGCCCGCGCAATTCTGTTCGAACTCAAGAAGTTCATGCTGGCGCTGATCATCGGCGCGCCCACCCTGCTCCTGAACCTGATACCGGGCATTGGTACGCTGCTGGCAACGGCGGGTGGCATTGCGCTCGGGGCAACCATTTCGTGTCTCGACTTCTTCGACCCGCCACTCGAACGGCGTCGATTGCGGTTTCGCGAGAAACTGGGATTCATCCGTCGGGGCTTGCCGGCCACTGCCGGGTTCGGCCTGATCTGCCTGGGGCTGGTCAGTATTCCTTTTCTCAATCTGTTCGCCGTGCCTCTCTGCATCACTGCCGGTACGCTCTTCTACTGTGACCGAAGCGCCGATCGGCGCAGCGCGTAAAAGTGATGGCACCGGCGCTTTTTGCTACAATTCATCGTTGCGCACATTGGTGCTGCTTTCGGCGATCTCATCAGGGTCGTCGAAGCGGTTGACGCACCTCAAGGGTGCATGCAGCAGCGTCGCACTCCTGCGCATTCGGGTCGCCTGGTTACCGACGCAAGCAGTGCAGTCTAGCGGTATGCAGCGCAAGTTAATGATTTCCTTCACGCATGGTGAGGATCTCTCTACCGTACACCGGTTAACATACCCTTGACGCAATATCACTATGAGTGTAAACTCTTTTTACACTGCTCTCCGTTTCAACTCTCTTGACTCCTGAGAGACAGCAGTGACCTGATGCGGACGCATAACTGCATCTGTCGGACATAGATTATCCTTATATGCTCTCTCAATAGGCCTGGTGCTGGTGCGCTTATCATTGAGCGTCTCAGCGGGAATCAGGCTCATCGTGCGCGCTTCCGGGCGGCGCAGGACGCCTGATCGATGCTGTCGCTGATACATCATCGTGTATCCGGTTGTAGCAAAGGAGTGCATGTATGCTCAAACGAACGCTGGTCATCCTCTGGTCGATCATGGCACTGACACTGGCAGCGTGTGGTCAACCCACCCCTTCAGTGCCAACTGCTGCACCACCCGCAGGCGAGCAACCCACGGCAGCGCCTGCATCCACGACAGCGCCAACCGGCGAAAAAATCCGACTGATCATCGGCACCGGCGGCACCGGTGGCGTGTTCTTCCCCTACGGCGGCGGACTGGCGAGGATTCTTACCGAAAAGATGCCCAATACCGAAGCGACAGCCCAGGAAACCGGCGGCTCGGTCGATAACATGAAACTGCTTCAGAATGGCGAAGCACAGATCGGCTTTACCACGGCTGACTCAGCGTATGACGGGATCAACGGACTGGCGGCATACGAGGCGACGGGTCCGGTACCGGCGACGACAATCGCCGTTCTCTACCAGAGTTTTATTCACGTAGTGGCGCGCGCCGACTCCGGTATCACCAGCATCGCCGATATGAGGGATCGTCCAGTATCGATCGGTTCAGCCGGCAGCAGTACCGAGACAGCCGCTATTCGCTTGCTGGAAGCAGCCGGTCTCAAGCCCGAAGATGTCGTCCGTGAGAACCTCGGCGTCGCCGACTCGGTGGCAGCAATGAAGGATAAGAAGATCGACGCCTTCTTCTGGATCGGCGGTTTACCAACCGCAGCAGTCACCGATCTGGTGACGACCGAGTCGGTCGTGTTTATCGATACAAGCTCTCTGTTGCAGTCAATGGTCGATAAGTACGGTCCAATCTATTCGGCAACTGTTCTGCCGGGAGGGACGTACAAGGGAACCGATGCCGATGTCCCCGGTATCGGCGTGGCGAACCTGCTGGTTGTGCGCGAGGATATGCCTGCCGATCAGGTGAAAGGCATCCTGACGTCCATTTTCGACAATCTGGAAGAAGTGCATCAGATCCATCCAGCAGCACGCACGCTGTCGCTCGAATCGGCGGTTGTTGGCTCATCGATCCCGTTCCATCCGGCGGCGATTGAGTTCTACAAAGAGCGCGGCGTCTGGAAGGAGTGATGTGATTCGGAGGCTGGCAACAGCGCAATGATAGTGTCGTCGCTCTGTTGCCGACTGGCGGAAAGCAGCAGCGATAAAGATTGCTCATCGATCCGAGTCCATTACTTCGCAGGTGCATAGATTGAGAGGATCGGCATCACCCACAGAACAAGCGCACAAGGGGGAGCAGCATGAGCATTGCCGCCAACGCTCAGAACAGTGAAACACCTGATGCCAACGAGGTCATCAGTCAGGAGAAGGTCGAGCAACTCATTGAGGAGTTCGAGAACGAAGCAACAACCCGCAAATTGAGCGGTGCATGGGCGTGGAGCGCCGGGATTGTAGCAGCAGTACTCTCGATCTATGCGCTGTACTGGACACAGGCGATCATTACCACGCAGGTCTATCGTGCCACATTTCTGATGCTCGTTTTGGCGTTGACCTTCTTCTACTTCCCGTTGCGCAAAGCGGCGCGCGCAAAGGTACCCTGGTATGACGTCGTGCTGGCGGCGCTAGGCGCCGCCAGTATGATTTATCTGAGCCTCCATTTCCGTGAGGCGCTGCAGCGTGTGACTCAACCCACTCCCACCGAGCTAGTCATGGGCGCCATTATGCTGCTGCTGGTGCTGGAAGCGACGCGGCGCACAACCGGATTGGCGCTGACGCTGGTGGCGATATTTGCCATCCTGTATGCTCTGTTCGGGTATATCTTTCCTGAACCGTTCGATCATCGCGGAATCTCGTTGCAGCGCTTCATCGGAACGAACTACCTGACGTTGCAGGGCGTGTTTGGCGTTCCGCTCGATGTCGCTGCCACGTTCATCGTGTTGTTCACCATCTACGGAGCAGTGCTCGAGTACAGCGGCGCGGGGAAGTTTTTCATCGACTGGTCCTTTGCAGCGTTGGGCAAATCGAAGAGCGGCGCCGGTCCGGGACGAACAGTGGCAGCCGCCGGTTTCCTGCTCGGCACCGTGTCGGGTAGCGGCGTGGCAACGACGGTCACGCTTGGGTCGCTTTCGTGGCCTATGCTGCGCAAAGCCGGGTACGATAAGACCGTTGCAGCCGGGATGCTGGCGGCATCGGGAATCGGCGCCACGCTCTCACCACCGACGCTGGGCGCGGCAGCATTCCTGATCGCCGAGTACCTCGATATTTCGTACCTCGACGTGTTGATCATGGCGATTGTGCCGACTCTGCTCTACTATCTGTCGATCATCTTGATGATCGAAGCCGACTCACGCCGGATGAAGACGAAACCGGTCGAGTTCCAGACGGAACCGCTCTGGTACCTGACGCGCAAGTTCGGCTATCATTTCTCATCGCTGTTTGCAGTCGCGGTCCTGATGGCGTTTGGCATGACGCCGTTTATGGCGGTCTACTGGTCTATCGTCGTCGCTTTCTTTCTCAGTTTTCTCCAACCCGAAACGCGCCTTTCTTCGCTCAAGGCGCTGGCTGCCGGCGTCGCGCTGATGGTGTTGCTGATGGCGCTGGAAGTGACCGGCGTTCTGCCGCGGATGCGTCCGTCGGTGGCGATCTTCTGGGGGTTGATGTTGACGGTCGTGGTGGCAGCGGGCATGGCGCTCTACAGGCGGGTGCGCGCCATTCCGGGAGAAGATGAGAATTTGCGTATTCTCCGCGCGCTCGAATATGGCGGACGGAGTGTAGTTTCGATTGCCGCTACCACTGCCTGTGCCGGCATTATCGTTTCTGCAGTGACATTGACCGGTCTGGGGTTGAAGATTTCGGGCATGATCGTCAGTCTGGGCGGTGGCAATATCCTGATGACCGTCTTTTTCGCGGCGGTAGCAGTCTGGATTTTGGGACTGGCAGTGCCGGTCACGGCATCGTACATTCTGGCGGCGGTGATGATCGTGCCGGCGTTGCGGCAGGTGGGAGTGCCGGAACCTGCTGCGCATATGTTCATCTTCTACTATGCGGTGCTTGCCGATGTGTCGCCGCCGACAGCGCTGGCGCCGATGGCAGCAGCAGCGATCACCGGCGGTCGTCCGTGGCCCACGATGTTCATGGCGTGGAAGTATTGTCTGCCAGGCTTTCTGGTGCCGTTTATGTTCACCATGACGATCGAGGGGACGAGTTTGCTGCTCCTCTTACAACAGATCGGTCAGGATGCCGGAAAAGTAGCCCTGGCGTTCAAACCTGCCTGGCACGAGGCGTTTGCCGCCGGCGGATGGGTGACGATTACCATCACATTTTTGACCAGTTGTGTGGCAGTCGGCGCACTGGCAGTTGCGTTTGGCGGATGGCTGCTCCATCAGGCGAACCTTGTTGAGCGGATCATAATGGGTATTGCCGGTCTGGCAATGCTGTATGCCGATCTCGGGGCGGATGCGGTCGGGTTCGGGCTATTTCTGGTTGGATTGCTGATCCACGTGGTACGGGTGCGCCGGTTGCGGAAAACCGACCTGACAATCGAGTCTGAGCCGCTCAACGAGCGAGCCGTCGGATGAGATCGTGTGCGACCAGATTTCTCCGGCGTCTGTACGCGCCCGGTGCGGTGACCGATACCTCGGTCGCTCATGCCTGTCCACCCGACACGGGTGAGGGCTTGCACTCCGGTGCAGCGACCGGCGTTTCGATCAGCCGCTTCCGGTTGACGCTGCCTTCTGCAACAGAACACCTGTGGCACACAGCGGCACAGACCCGATTGAGCGTTTTTCGAGAGGGCTGGTGACTGTTATTCCCCCAGAATGACGAACAACGCCTTGCATACCGTAGACACCGGCGCACGGATCCGGCGCACTTCGGCGGTGCTGCACCATTTCACATCACCGAAACCTGCCTGTCACGACCATCCTTCAGAAGTGTGGTCACCTTTCCGACAAGTATCTCGAAATCGACCGGCTTTGCCACATAATCGATACATCCCGCAGCTATCGCACGCTGAATTTCGTGCGGTGTCACATGACCTGTAACCGCCAGCACTGGCACATGGAGCAGTTCATCCATTGTCTTTATTCGAGATGTTGTTTCCCAGCCGTCCAAGACTGGCATCGAAAGATCCATCAAAATAATATCGGGACGATGAAGCAGCGCAAGCTGGATCGCTTCCTCACCGTTAGCAGCACCTATCGTTCTATACCCGATCAGTTCCAGCATCCGGCATAAAATATCGCGGTTCTCGAGAAAGTCGTCTGCGACCAGAATAGTAGCCATGTATTCCTCCACACTACGCGCTTGCTGATGTCGTCGCATGCAAAGATGGCGTTGGAGTGACCTGGTGTTCATCAGGGAAGCCATCGTGCGCACCGGGCACGAAATTGAGCACAAAATCGAGGCGTACATCGGCAGTATGCGCCGCATCGATGAATGCAGGCAGACGCACGGTAAAGACCGATCCTTTCCCAACTTCACTCGTCACACGAATATCTCCGCCGAGCAACCGACATAACTGCCGGCTCAGCGCCAGCCCAAGACCGGTGCCACCGTATTTACCCGATCTGTTCTGGTGAACCTGATAAAACGGTTGAAAGAGACTCACCATCTGTTCCGGTGCAATTCCGATTCCGGTATCGGTAACACTGAACTGCACCCAATCACCATCTGCCCGACGTTCGCGTTCGACAGTCAGTGTGACCGTGCCTTCTTCGGTGAACTTGACCGCATTGCTCAGCAGGTTGAAGAGAATCTGACGCACCTTACCGGCATCGGACTGCATCATACCGATGTCTGGCGGACACACGAGAGTCAATGTGTTCTTCCGATTGCGCGCCAGCGGTTCGATAATCTCGATCACTTCACGGGCAACCGTATCCACATTGAAGGGATTGATCTCGACGTTCATCTTTCCCTGTTCGATCTTGGAGAAGTCCAGAATATTGCTGATAATCGTTAGCAAGTGTTTACCGGCTGAACGAATGCGTTCCAGGTCGAGCAGCATCTCAGATCGACCGCGCATTTGAGATTCAAGGTGCAATAACTGCACATACCCCAGGATGGCATTGAGCGGCGTGCGCAGTTCGTGGCTCATCGTCGCCAGGAACATACTCTTCGCGTGGCTGGCCGCCTCTGCCGCTGCTTGTGCACGATGTGCCGCCTCTTCTGCCTGCTTTCGCTGCACCAGGTCTTCCATGAGTTTGCGCTGCGCCTCCAGACTCGCCGACAGTTCGGCGTTGCGTTCCTCCAGCAAAACACGCTGCTGACGCAAACTGGCAACCATCAGATTAAAGTTGTTCGCCAGCAACACCAGTTCGTCACTGCCACGCAGCGCCACCCGTTGATCCAGGTCGCCCTGCGCAACCGCAACGGTCGCATCGCGCAATGTGCGGATGCGGCGCGCAATGTTGCCCGACAGAGTCAGCCCGATCACAGCAGACACTACCAGCGTCAGGAAGGTTTCGCTGACGATCACCAAACGCGACGTGGCATACGCGGCTTCGACGCTGGCGCGCGCCGCCTCAGCACGCGCCTGACTCTGTTCCCGAACCTTCTGAATGTTGGCTTGCAGGCTGCCATACAGTGGTGACAGGCGACCGTAGGAAGGATGGACATTGCCGGTGTTACTGTCACGATTTGCAGGAATAAATTGCGTATGCGTCAGATACACATACTGTTCCCAATCCCGCCGCACTTGCTCGAGAACTGCTCTTTCCGTCTGATCTGGCTGATAACTGTCATTGTACCGTCGAAACATCCCTTCTATATCTTGTTCGAGGTCCTTCAATTCCTTCTCAATCCGCTGCTTGTCTGCCGGAGCAGTATTGAGAATATATTCCATCTGACGCATACGATAATTCAGAATGACGTCGCTCATTGCGTTAACCAGATCGATCGATCGGATCGTTTGATTAACAACGAAATCCGCTTTTTGATTCATAGTGCTCATCTGGTGCAGAGCAAAGCTCCCCAGAACCAGCATGAGGAACAGGTCGACGCCAAGAGCCGCCAGAAGTTTGGTGCGAATCGATAATTTCACTTTTCCTCCAGCATTAGCAATGTTTCAATCGAAACGCCCACCTGAATTCCTTCGCTAAAGATCGAACCGATTATTCGTTTGTCAATCCGTTGCCGGATCAGTTCATAAGCCCGCGGCGGTAATGGAATATACCGCGCTTCCTGAACCAGAGTAGCGGCATTGCTGAGATAGAATGTGATAAATGCTTCCACTTCTGGTCGTTCGAGACGATCATTGCGCACATAAATGAAAAGCAGGCGCGCGAGCGGGGTGTACGTTCCATTCGTAATTGTTTCGATGGAAGGTAAGACACACCCGTTTCCTGCATCGACAGCAACAACGCCCACCCTATCAGCATACTCCTGATAGTAAGCGAAACCTACATACGCAATACCGTTCGTCTTCTCGATCACCCGTTGCATAAGAACGTAGTCGTCTTCACTGCCGATATAATCACTGCGACTGGCATCTTCTTCACCGACAACTGCGGCAGTAAAATAATCATGCGTGCCAGAATCAACACCAGGTGCATACAACTCGAGAGGTCGATCAGGCCAATCCGTGCGTACCTGATTCCAGTTGACAATTTTTCCTTCCGATTCCGGCGCCCACATCGTTTTCAGTTCATCGACAGTTATACACTGCGCCCACTGATTTTCTGGATTGACAATCACCGAGATTCCGTCGAAAGCAACCGGTATCTCGACAAACTCAATGCCATTAGCGCGACAGGTCTCAGTTTCGTCCGGTTTGATCGGGCGTGATGCATTTGAAATATCGGTGATGCCGGTACAGAACTTTTTGAACCCGCCCCCTGTACCACTGACCCCCAATTGAATGCGCACATTGGGAGCAACGCTGTTAAACTGCTGCATGGCGCGTTCGGTAATCGGGTAGACTGTGCTCGAACCATCGATAACAATGTCACCACTGAGATCAGACCGCACCACTGACGCAGGAACAGGCGTGCCTGTCGGTTGGGTAGCCATGTCAGACGACGTAACAACTGAGGTCGAGGTCGGTACAGGAGACGGTGAAGCAGCTGGAGTGGGAGAGGCAACACTGGCGCACGCCGAAACGAGCAGGATGATGAAGACCATGCTGCTGCGAAGAAGCCTGATATCCATGATCTCCTCTCACAACAGTTGCACAAATGAGTCACAAGCAGAACGGCCAGACATGTGCCGCTTATGCGCGCCTTTGCGCAACCGGTCTGACGGAGCACGCACTCCCACTTCTGCAGTATATCAGGCTTCTATTAATCCCAAGTATCATTGATATTAAGAAAAGGTTTAATGGGTTTGATGGTACGATAGATCATCATATTCCTTCCACAAACCGACGCAATCGTCGGCGCCTATCAGGACAGACATCAAGCACTTCCCATCAGGTAGAGCGCCACACTCACCAGTGCATAGACAACAACAATGCCCAGCGCATCCCAGGCGATGAACAGGCGCTTGCTTCCACTCCGATATGTCAATCCAACCACCGCAATCGCCGTCATCACCATCGCCCCAAGCACAGCCACAATGTGCGATGGTTCGACCGCCGCCAGCAGCGGTCCTGGCGTGTAGAACAGATCATCGAGCGCCAGAATGCCGACATTGAACAGATTGCTGCCCAAGACATTGCCCACCGCCATATCGATAGCACCGATCCGCAGCGCCGCAATCGAAACAACCACCTCGGGCAGCGATGTCGAAAGCGCCACGAAGATCGTTCCAAAAAACGTCTGCCCCAGACCGGTCGACTCTGCAAGCTTAGCCGCAAGGCCAGGGAGATAGAGCGCTGCACCGACGATCAGCACCGCATTGAGGGTAAACAACCCGTACACGCGCACGTTCGACGGGTGACGCGCCTCGACTTCGGTTGCCATCTCGGCAACGAACGTCTCGACAAGACGACGCTGCTCATAGGTAAAAATGGTGCGCATTGCCAGCAGGTAGATGGCCACAAACAGAACGCTCAATACACTCACCCATCCGATGACAGGAAGCATCTCGCCCAGAATAATCCCCAGACTGACTAGCCCCAGCAGAATGATGCCAAAAGAAGCGGATAACACCTGCCCCTGATGTACCCGCGCCGAGATAGGTGCCGAACTGTGCAGGGCATCGAGCATGGCGATGATCAACAGATTGAACATACAACTCCCGGCGATATCCCCCATGGCAATATCCGGCACACGAAAGATTGCGGTCGAACTGAACCCGGTGATCAGTTCCGGCAGCGACGTCACCGATGCCAGCAACACAACGCCGATCCAGGTGCGCCCTAGACCGGTCATATCGGCAATCATGTCACCGTAGGTCGAGAGTTGTGTTCCAGCAACCAGGATCACCACCGCACATAGAATGAAGAGCAACCACGTGAGCAGCATTGCGAAGCCTCTCCATATTCAAAATGCGCATTTGGACGTTCCATGCGTTCGATGCGCCATTGTACCAGGAGTGGAATAATCGAGAACCAGGAACTGAGAATCAGGACTGCCTTCCCTCGAAGAGTCGATGGGTAACGAACGTGACACCGCACAAAAAGATGAGATAGTTTTCCAATTAAGTTTGAGAACACAAAAATATGAGACAAAAACACAAAAGAAGTCAGCAATACGACTCTGTACCGTATTCAGAGCACTGCGCCGACACGCCCTAAACGCAACCTGGAGAGCGATATGAGCAGAAGATGAGCAACATACCGTAGACGCTCCTGAACTCGATATGGTAAAAACGCGGTTGTACATCGTGCGCACGATATTCACACTATTCGCGTTACACGTTCAGGAGGAGTTCTGGCTCTATGCCTCACATTCATCTGGTGGATAGCGACAGCACATCACTAACCGTCACTGCTGCACTGCTCGAGCGCGCACACTACCACGTTAGTTCTTCAAGCAACGGACGCGATGCGCTGCGCACCGTCTTCGGCGGTATGCCCGATATGGTGATCCTCGAGGCAGAACTGAACGACTACGACGGGTTCGAGGTGTTGCGCCGCATTCGACGCAGCCTGGATACGCCGGTCGTCTTCTACAGTCATCGGGCGCGCGCCGAAGATCGCATCATGGGGTTGCGTCTCGGCGCCGATGATTACATTGCCAAGTACACCCCCTCGTCTGAATTCATCGCCCGCGTGAGCGCCGTGCTGCGCCGCTGCCAGCAGGCGCGTCGCCCCCCTATGGAGCGCCTGAGTTGCGGTGGATGGGTCCTTGACCCGGCAGGGCAGATCTGTGTGGCATCTGACCGCCCGGCAGTCGAATTGACCCCGCGCGAGGTGCACCTGCTGTCGTTCTTGATGAAACGGAGCGGGCAGGTCTGCACAACCAGCCAGATCATCCAGCATATCTGGGGCTATACCACCCGTCAGTCGCGCAGCATCGTCGCAACGTCGGTCTGGCGGTTGCGCGCCAAACTCGAACGCGACGCCGATCAGCCGCGTCATATTTTGACCGTGCGCAACATCGGGTATACGTTCGTTCCCTGAGTCTGCACCAGGGGGATAGGGTTCCGCTCCACCTCTCTATCCCCCTCTTCAGAGCTTTTCAGGCAAACAGACACCTCGCGCGGGCGAGTGATGGTCGTTTGAAATCCAGGTATCACCGCAGAGCGCTGCTCCCCGACAGTGCTCATCGCCATAATCGTCTCACTCCTGCCTTGCACCACTGAGTTGCCCCCGTACTCTGTCTCACCAGTCGTCTCCCCTCGAACCTGCGGATAACGTTTCAGTGACCGAGGCAGGGGTGGGGTGTGATGACGACTACTGAGACCCTCCGGAAGCAGAACGCCCGATCATCGTGCCGGTGAGTGGTTGTTGCCTGCTGGAATGCACAATGCCGTAACTGTTCCCCGATACATCCCCAAACATCACCCCACACGCCAGACGACGTCACGCCGCATCGCGTTGCACACAATCCGGTCGGGCAACATGCTCCCTGTCCTTAAAAGAGCCTCTTCTCAGTCAGCAACCGGCGCATGGTGAGACGTTCACCTTATCATCCTGACTGTTTGCACAGGATGCAAGTGAGTTGTATCATATGGGAGTTTACCTCCTGAACACAGCATGCGACGGCGGAGTAGCCACAGGATAGTCCAGAGACTTGAAGCCTTGAGCCAGGATAGCCATGATTGCCGAACACGAGATTACCGCCAGAGTGCCTTTCGCCGGACCCGACATTCCCAGTGATACAATTATCAACTCTTGTGTCCATTGCGGGTTGTGTCTCCCGGCATGTCCCACCTACCGCGAAACCGGACTGGAACAGTTTTCACCACGGGGGCGCATCTACCTGATGAAAGCCGTCGCCGACGGGCGCATCGGTATGGAGAGTGCGGTGTTCCAGGAGCAGATGAGCGCCTGCCTGAACTGCCGTGCCTGCGAAGCGGTCTGCCCGAGTGGTGTGCTGTACGGGCAGATTCTCGAGGCGTCACGGACGCAGATTGAACGAGCAAAGAGCGATGGACGGCTGCCTCCGCATCCATGGCTCGTGCGACTGCTGCGCTTCGGCGCATTTGGTGTGCTCTTCCGCCGTCCACCATTATTTCGTCTCTTCTCACGCCTGATGTGGCTCTATCAGAAGAGTGGTGCGCAAACCCTGGCGCGACGCAGCGGATTGCTCCGCGCACTGAAGCTCGATGAGACCGAGGCGCTTCTGCCGCCCATCAGTGATCGGTTCACCGTGCCGGAAGGACAGGTCCTCCTGGCGGAAGGAGAGGAACGGTTCGTCGTTGCGCTGCTGACCGGTTGCATCATGGCAACGGCTTTTGCGAATGTGCACAATGCCACGATTCGGGTGCTGCGCAAGAATGGCTGCACGGTCTTCCTGCCGCCTGAGCAGGGGTGCTGCGGCGCGCTCCATGCCCATGGCGGCGACCTGGTAGGCGCGCGCGATCTGGCACGACGCAATATTGCGGCATTCGAGGGGTTGGGTCTCGATGCAATCATTGTCAATGCCGCGGGGTGCGGCTCGACGCTCAAAGAGTATGGACACCTGCTCCACGATGATTCACAATGGGCAGAACGTGCCCATTACTTTTCCGCAAAAGTGATGGACGTGACCGAGTTCCTGGCGGCGCTCGACCTGAATACCGCCGATATGCGCCCACTCGACCTGACGGTGACCTACCAGGAACCATGCCATCTGGCACATGCACAACGTATCAGCGCTCAGCCGCGCAAACTGCTACGCGCCATTCCTGGTGTGACCCTGCGCGAAATGCAGGAGTCGTCACTCTGCTGCGGCTCTGCGGGTATCTACAATGTGACGCAACCTGCAATGGCCACCCGTCTCGGCGAGCGGAAGTTGGACCACGCGGAAGCCACCGGTGCAGACATTATCGTGACGGCAAACCCCGGTTGTCAGCTGCAACTCGAGAGCGGGCTGCGCCGACGCGGCTCGAAGATGCAGGTGCGCCATGTTGTCGAGGTGCTGGCAGCGGCGTATGACCGGCAATAAGGTTGCAGACGCTTGGGCGCGTGTCGAATGTGGGACACACGCAAGCGGAAGATACTCGCTGCACTTGCGCCGGTTCTCAGTTCTCCGTTCTCACAACAGTCCCCTATGATTACTACCATCGCATTCGATGCTGACGATACACTGTGGCACAACGAAACGCTCTACTCCATAACCCAGGAGAAGTTCAAACGCCTGCTTGCGCCCTTTCAGGATGCCGTAACGATCGATCGCCGGCTCTACGAAACCGAGATGCGGAACCTGAAGTTCTTCGGGTATGGCATCAAAGGATTCACCCTCTCCATGATCGAGACCGCGATCGAGGTGACCGATGGACGAATTGGCGCACACGAGATCCGTCAGATCATCGACTTTGCGCGCGATATGCTGCGCGCGCCGGTCGAACTGCTGCCCGGTGTGCGTGAAACGATTGCGTTGCTGCACGAAACCTACCGATTGATGATCATCACCAAAGGAGATCTGTTCGACCAGGAGAGTAAAATTGCGCGCTCCGGCATTGCCGGGTATTTTCAACATATCGAGATTGTGAGCGATAAAACTCCAGCGACGTATGCAGCGCTTCTGAAACGCTCCGGTATTCGACCAGACGAGTTCCTCATGGTTGGCAATTCGCTGAAATCTGATATTCTACCGGTTGTTGCAGCCGGCGGGCGGGCGGTCTATATTCCGTACTATCTGACCTGGGAGCACGAAACGGTAACCGACGACGAGGCGATGACCGACGGATATGTGCAGTTGTCGCACATTGGCGAACTGCCGGTCTATCTGTGCAGCCACGCCGCTGCGGCATCGTCGTCCTGAGCATGTGACAGGATGATCCGTGTCGTACACGATACTGATGCTGGCTTCGACCAGTTTTTTTTCGGATTACGGCAACCACGTTCGCATATGGGAGGAAGCGAAAGCCATTCAGCAACTCGGTCATCGTCTGGTGCTGGCAACGTACCACAACGGCGACGATATGCCCGGTCTCGACATTCGTCGCTCGTGGGACGTTCCCTGGATCCGACGCGCAGTTGTCGGCTCGTCGCGCCATAAACTGTACCTGGATGTCGGTCTGGCGTGGCGTAGTCTGCGCGTCGCGCTGGAGATCCGTCCGACGATCATTCACGCTCACACGCACGAGGCAGCCTTCATCGGTCTGGCGCTGAAACGATTGCTCGGCATTCCGCTTATCCTGGATTACCAGGGAAGCATGACCAGCGAAATGCTCGATCATGGGTTCATCAGTCGCACCAATCCGTTGTTTCCGCTGTTGACGCGACTGGAACGCCGGATCAACCGCAACGCCGATGCAGTGATCACCTCGACGACCAATGCTGCGAACCTGCTGCGCCGCGATGGTTCGGTTTGCCCCGACAGGCTCTATACGGTCATCGACAGCGTCAACACCCGGCGTTTCCGCCCGTTCGATGGATCACCGGAGTGGGAGGCGCAACGTTGCGAGTTACGGCGACAGCTCGGTATCCCGGCAGACCGCCGCATCGTGGTGTATATCGGGTTGCTGGCGCCGTACCAGGGCACTCACCATCTTATCCAGGCGGCACGGATTGTGACATCGCACCGTGCGGATGTCCACTTCCT
Organism: Roseiflexus sp.; assembly: GCA_034432635.1. GTDB lineage: Bacteria > Chloroflexota > Chloroflexia > Chloroflexales > Roseiflexaceae > Roseiflexus. The sequence goes on along the minus strand of DAOUBK010000075.1, from coordinate 21,863 downwards.
GATCATGGGGCATCCTGATCCTGCCAGTTATCGCGCCTATGCGGAGTCGCTCGGCGTCAGCGGGTATGTGACACTGCCAGGGCGTATCCTCTACCGTGACCTGCACGCCTATCTGGCGCTTGGCGAGGTGGCGGTCGCACCAAAGATGAGTCGTACTGAGGGAAACGGGAAGATTGGCAATTATATGGCAATGGGATTGCCGGTGGTTGCCTTCGATACGCCGGTCGCGCGCGAGTTTTTAGGAGAGTACGGCATCTATGCCGCCTATGGCAGCGTCGAGGATCTGGCTGCCGGTATCGAACACGCACTCGACAGACCGGAATGGGCGCAGGAACAGGGACGACGCCTACGTGAACGCGCGGTACGTGATCTGTCGTGGGAACGTGCAGCACGCCAGATCGAGGAGATCTACCACACGGTCGTCGAACGGCAGAGGTCATCCCGCTCGTGAGATCAGGGTGTGCAGCCAGACGAAGCGACATGCTCGCCGGTCCTGTTCCGGACACAGCAGTGTGTCAGCAGCGCACATCCGCCTCATGCCACGTGGATGGGAGGCGGAGCGTCGACCATACCAGTCGGGATCACGACTGTCACGATGACCTCCGCACTGACCCCGTTCAATGGCTGACAGAACACATGAGCGTCAAGGGGCTTTACGGCATTGGGATGCGCTGGTTGGCCCTCACCCTCTGCCCCTCTCCCGCACGCGGGCGAGGGGAGACCAGAACCACACGCCAGGGCGTTCCAATGCGGCAGAAGTTGTGTTCGCTCATATATTCTGTCCGCCCCTGAAACTGACCCCGAAAGGGATCAGACGCCGCAGACTTGTCTTCCGGCGCATTCTGGCGTTCCATCTGCGGTTGCAGGCAGCAGGATGCCCTGCATCACATCTGGTAGAACGCTGTGCGCGATACGCGGCGTTGGTTCACCATCTGCCTGCCACCCCTGCGTGGGGCAGCGCCGGGGCAGGATGCCCGTGATCCTGTTTGCAGAACATTCCGGATCGCTGCCCCTTTGGGCAGACGCTCACAACGACCGGACCGCCGTCCAGAGAGCGTCTGCCTGCTCGTCAGTGAGATCGACGAGTGGAAAACGGGATGAAGTCGGCGGGAAATCTGCCATACGCGCCAGCAACGCCTTGAGCGCTGGCGGGTTCCCATACGGCTTCAGCGCTGCGCTCAGCGCCGTCACCCGTTGCTGAGCAGTTTCGACATCGCCCCCGCTGAGGTACGCCGTCATCACCGCGCGCATCTCGCGTGGAAAGACATTGCTCAGCGCAAAGATACCGCCGGCTGCGCCTTCGTGGAGCGCCTGCGCCAGCAATGCCGCACTACCGACATACACCCGCAGGTCCGGGAAGCGCTGCCGTAGCATCGAGAGATAGGCAAGATCGCCGCCACTATCCTTCAAGCCATACACCATGTGCGGATGACTCTGGTAGAGCCCATCGATGACCGCCGGAGTGATCGGAATCTGGCTCATCGGTGGGATATGGTAGAGGATCAAGCGCGCGCCGGATGGCAACGCATCGCACAGAGCGCGATAATAGCCGAGCAAACCGTCATCACTCAGGTTCTTGAAGTAGAATGGCGGCAGAACTAGCGCTGCATCGGCGCCACGCTCGATCGCATAGCGCGTCAGCGCAATAGTGTCGCTCAAAGCGGCGCACCCCGTTCCCGCAAACACCCGTAACTGCCCTCGGTGGTGCAGTACTGTATCGAAGATCGCCATCCGCTCGGCAACACTCAACGACTGCCCCTCGCCGGTGGTGCCGCAGGGCACGACGCCATCGACACCCTGCGCTTCCAGCCAGCGCAGATGTCTGACGATCAATCCATGATCGACAGCGCCCGATGGCGCGGTAAACGGTGTGACGCTGGCGACAAAGAGTTCTGGTGTGTTCATACGTCTCTCACGATGCTGCATCCCCGGCGGCACGATACGTTGCCAGCACTGTTCCGGGTTCAACCGTCTGCCCGACCTGAACCCGCACTTCACCAATGACCCCCTTGCGCGGTGCAGTAATTTCGTTTTCCATTTTCATCGCTTCGATAACAAAGACCACCTGACCCGCCTCTACCTCCTGACTGGGAGACACCAGCACTGCCGAAATGATGCCCTGCAACGAACTGGCAACCCCATCGGCAAGAGGATGGAGTGCGCGATGCGCAGCACGATCCTGCTTGATACGCCGTTCAATCCGCTCCGAGCGAGACTCAGCCTCCGCCACCCGCACGGTAAAGAGCCGCCCGTTGACTTCCACCTCGAAGATACGCGCCGGTCCGCTCACAACACTACCAGCCGACACCATGCTGATCGGATCCTGCGACAGCGTACTGAGCTGGTCGGCAAGATGGTGCAGGATGAAATTGATCGTCGCTCTACCCTCCTGAAAAACCGGATGCGCCATGGTCAACAGGTGGAACGGAATGGTATGCGCCACGCCAACGATACGATAATCCGCCAGCGCACGCCGCATACGCGCAATGGCTTCGGCGCGGTTGTCCCCCCAGCAGATCAACTTGGCGATCAATGAGTCGTAATGCTGCGGAATAGTATACCCTTTATGCACGCCGCTGTCGACCCGCACACCGAAGCCGTAGGGTTCGCTGTACTCAACGAGTGTGCCGAGTGCCGGGCGAAAGTTGTTCGCAGGGTCTTCCGCGTTGATGCGGCATTCAATCGCATGCCCGCGGATCACAATATCGTCCTGGGTCAACCAGAGCCGCTCGCCACGGGCGATCCGGATCTGCGCTTTGACCAGATCGACGCCGGTCACCATTTCGGTCACAGTATGCTCGACCTGGATGCGGGTGTTCATTTCGAGGAAGTAGAACTCCCCGTCCTGATAGATAAACTCCAGCGTACCGGCACTGACATAGCCTACCTGTTTTGCGAGACGCACCGCCGCTTCACCCATGCGTTTGCGCACCTCGGGCGTGATCACCGGTGAAGGGCTTTCTTCGATCAGTTTCTGGTGGCGGCGCTGGATTGAGCACTCGCGCTCGCCGAGGTGTAGCACATTTCCATAGGTATCCGCCAGTACCTGGATTTCGATATGGCGCGGGTCGGTCAGGTACTTCTCCACGTACACATCCGCATTGCCGAACCCGATTTCCGCCTCACGACGCGCACTTTCGAACGCCTGACGCAGATCGCTCTCCTCGAACACCACGCGAAACCCACGTCCACCGCCGCCGGCAACCGCTTTGATGGCGATCGGATAACCGTATTCGTGGGCGCAGGCGCGCAACTCTTCAAGCGTGCCGACAGGGTACATCGTTCCGGGGACAACCGACACCCCTGCCGCCCTGGCTTCGCGCCGCGCCGCCACCTTGCCACCCATACGTTCCATCACATCAGCCGGCGGACCGATGAACACCAGACCGGCAAGGGTCACCGCGCGCGCAAACGATGGGTTCTCCGCCAGAAAGCCGTAGCCTGGATGCACGGCGCCGGCGCCCGATTCGCGCGCAACATCGATGATCCGCTCGATATTCAAATAACTTTGCGCCGCAGCTGCCGGACCAACCAGGTAGGCGGCATCGGCATACGCAACATGCGGTGCGTGCCGATCGGCTTCGCTGTAAATTGCGACCGTGCGCAGCCCCAGTTCCTTGCAGGCGCGCATCACTCGCAGTGCAATCTCGCCACGGTTGGCGACCAGAACAGTGTCGAACATAGTGCCCCTCACTGCGCACAATCAATCGAAGGTTCCCAAAATTCCGGCGCTCCAGTGCGCTGCGCGACCGACGCGGTCAACAGTCCTCCAGGCTGCGGCAATACCGCTGCGCGCGGGCGTCCCTCCCTGTGCGGCGATCAGCGCCGCCGTCTGCCATGCACTCCGCGATGGCGCCTCTTTGCAAGCATCCGCCTGCTCCGCTTCCAGATACAGGCAAACGGCGGCAAGCGCCGCAGCCACGAGATCGTCATCGATGCGCAGCGGGCGTAACGTGGGAAGATCGGTCATAGCGGTTCGTATTTCTGAAGTTTGATACATAGAAACGGCTCTATTATACGGAGAACGGTTACAGGTGATATTTCTGTAAGCTCGAAATGCACATCGGATCACAACGACCATTCGGCATACCACCGACGATGGTACCGGTGCTGGCGGTACTGTCGGGCTATTGCAGGGGTTGATATAATCTTAACGACAGGGTGTGCCGTCGGTGGCGGCGTCCGCAGTTCTCATGTCAGCGGCGCATGTTCTTGCTCATTGGTGACCACCCGCTGTCAGTACCTCGAACATCAGACTATGCATGGCGGTAAAGGAGGTGAGAACGTATGGAACGGCAGCTCTCGTCATGGTACACTGCTACCGATGATGTGCTCTGCCGGGTCGTGGCACGCGTACACACCTGGCGTCTTCTGCGCAATGAAGGGCAGGGACTAGTGGAATACTCGCTGTTGCTGGCGCTCATCGCTCTGGTTGTGATCGGTATTGTGGCGGTCATGGGGCAAACTGTCAGCGGTTTGTGGTATCAACGTATTCTGGATCGCTGGCCCTCCTCGTAAGGCGGGTGTGATTGTCATTGCGCAATTGTTCTTTTTGTTCTCCGGCGTCCGCAGTATCGCGGACGCTTTCTTGTCTCCCGCATCCTACCACGGCGGTCGTGGCGCGACCCGCACTGCACGCTCTGCCTGGTAGGTCACCAGACCCGGCGGTCCGCCGCGTACTTTGCGCACGTGGCGTCGCCGTACAATTTCAACCTCGACGCTGGCGGAGGTACGCTGGCTGCTGTAGTACGCCGCCAGCGCCGCTGCTTCCTCGACAGTGCGCTCTGGAACGTCGCGCTGACCGGCTTTGATGATCACATGCGCACTGGGTGCACCGCGCACGTGTAGCCAGAGATCATCAGGTGCGCCGAGACGAAACGTCACATGTTCATTCTGCTGTGCGGTGCGCCCAACATAGATCGTTATGCCATCGCTCGACTCGAGGCGCAACGGCGGTATGGGACGGGCAGGACGCTTACGGGAGCGCCCGGTCGGTTCAGGCCCGAGATAGCCTTCCGCTTCTGCTTCGTGTGCAATTGTCTCGATAGCATCGTGCCCTTCTGCCAGTTCCAGCAGCGCCAGCGTTTCATCGAGACCTGCCAGACGCAACTCGACGGCGCGCAGTCGTTCAGGAACACCGGCCAGTGCACCTTTGGCTTTCTCATAGGCGCGGAAGCGCTCCTGCGCACACTCGACCGGCGACCGATGCGGATCGAGCGCAATTCGTCGACCCTCAACCTCCAGATGATCCTGTCCGGGCGCCAGTTCGTGCAGGAACGCAAAGATCATTTCTCCTTCCCAGCGCAACCGCTCAAGATCGAAAGCGCGCTCCAGTTCGGCGCGAAGGGCAGAACGTTGCCGCTCCAGACGCTCACGCATGGCGTTCAACCGCTCACGCAGAGCGTCGCGTCGTTGATGATGGGCGGTAAGACGCTCGCGCGCAGCGTAGTATGCGTCCAGTGCAGCGCTCATCGATGGGCAGGCGCGCGCCCCCGGCAGATGGGTCAGTTCATATGGCGCGAATGCGACCGGTCCGCTCTTATCAACCACGAGGTGCGGCGACCATGGAGGTTGCCACAACTGCCGCAACGCACCGGCGAGCGCTTCCCACGGCAGGTCAACGCTGGTTGGCACAACGGTGCTCCCCATCGCACGATAGACCACCTCACGTGCAGCAAGCGGCGACAGCCCGCGATAGACGTTCACCAGCGCCCGCGCCAGATCGGGTTGACCATCCGGCACGGCAGCGCGCATCTCGATAGCCGTCGCCTGACGCGGATCGCGCCTGGACTGAGGCGGCGGCAGTTCGTATAGTTCACGCGGCAACACCGGACGCCGGCTCATACGTGGCGTCACGTGCCGCGCTGCCGCCAGAATCACGTTATCGTCGCCCACCAGCACGATATTGCTGCGCCGTTCCATAATTTCGACAATCAATTCGCACCGGAGGGTTTCATCTGCCGGCGAGGTGTGCTCCGGTTGTTCCTCATCATCACCATCGAGTTCGGGTTCATCATCAGAGTTGCGCTGGAGAGGTCGTTTGGCTATACTTAGCAGCAACACACGCTCCAGATCTGGCTGCTCGATAGCAGTGATCCGGCCACGATTGACATACTTGCGCAACAACAGCAACAATGGCGGCGTCGCCTCTGTGCCGCGCGAGATGCGTACCGGGCTGAGGTGCACGCGCGCAAATTGCGGATGGGCGGAAAGTACGAGATAATAGCGCCGACCGGCATAGATTTCGAGAGCGACGCTCAACTCTCCCGGCAGCAGGACACGCTGAACACGACCACCAACCAGAGTGGTGCGTAACTCATCGACAACGGCGGCAAGAGTCAGAGCATCGAAATACATGGCACGCACGATTATAGCACGCAGCCACGCCAAAGGAGGAATATGCCTGTCGTTGATCGCAATCCGTTACTCGACGGTCTGCCAGCGTACCCGCTCCTGATCGTCATCTCCGGTCCGTCTGGCGTCGGAAAAGATTCCATTCTGAACCGGATGCGTGAACTCGAGGTACCGTTCCATTTTGTGATTACCGCCACCGACCGTCCAATGCGCGAGGGAGAACGGAACGGCTACGATTACCATTTTGTCACCACCGAGCGGTTCCGTGAGATGATCAGTCAGGGCGAGTTGATCGAGTGGGCGCGGGTCTACGGCCATTACAAAGGTATTCCGGCGTTCGAGGTGCGTGATGCGCTGGCTTCAGGGCGTGATGTCGTCCTGCGGCTCGATGTCCAGGGCGCTGCAACGGTTCGCCGCCTGGCACCCGACTCGGTGCTGATCTTCGTGGCGCCGGGCAGTATGGACGAACTCCGCACACGCCTCGAACAGCGCTGCACGGAGAGCAGCGCGGAGATTGACCGCCGCCTGAGTGTGGCGCAACGCGAAATGGAGGCGATCGAAGCGTTCGATTATATCGTGATCAACCGTGCCGACCGTCTGGATGAAGCAGTGGTGCAGATTCAGGCGATTGTTATGGCGGAAAAATTGCGTGTGCATCCACGGCGCATTGCGCTGTAGGATCAGAACACGCCGATACGGTGGAGAATGGCCATGGCACTGCTCGAACGATTGCAAAACGATCTCAAAACAGCCCTGAAGAGCGGCGACCGATTGCGCGTGGATACAATCCGGATGGCAATCGACGCCTTGAAGAAGGCGCAAATGGCACAGGTGAAGGCTGCCTTCGATGCAGCCGGGGGCGAGTCGGCTGATGCTGCGGCGCTGGCGGCTATCGACCGCGACAGGACGCTGACCGAGACAGCAGAGCAGGAAACGCTGGCGAAGGAGGTCAAGCGCCGCCGCGAAGCCGCCGAACTCTACCGCAAAGGCGGGCGTCTCGATCTGGCAGAAAAAGAAGAAGCAGAAGCGGCTATCCTTCAGTCGTACCTGCCACAGCAACTTTCGGCAGTAGAGTTGCGTCCTATGGTACAGGCGATCATCGCAGAGATTGGCGCAACCGGGCCCGCCGATATGAGCAAGGTCATGCCGGTGCTGATGCAGCGTCTCAAAGGGCGCGCCGATAGGCGCCTGATCAACCAGGTTGCGCGTGAACTCCTGAGCCAGACGCAGTAACCAGACACCGACGCGCGCAGGTTTACCATGAACATGGTACGCTGGTTTCAACGATCGACCGACCAACCGGCATCGCCTGGGGATGGATCGACGCAACACGTGGCGGAACGCACCTGGCGACGCCTGACAGTCGGGTTAAGCCTGGGGCTTGCGCTGGTTATCTGGTTGGCGCTGGCGTGGCAACCGGTTGTTGCCCCAGACCTTCAACTCGGGCGACCGAGTCCACGCGATATTCACGCGGATCGCACCGTCACCTATGTGAGCGAGTGGCGCACCGAGCAGGAACGTGCACGCGCCGAGAGTTCCGCCGATACAGTCGTCTACTCGCGCGATATGGGCATCCCCATTCAGCGGCGCACCGAACTCAAGAACCTGCTGCAGACCATCACACAGATCCGGAACGATCCCACACTGACCAAAGCGCAGGAACGCGAACGCCTGACCAGTCTGCCGAACAGTACGCTGATCATCTCACCCGAACTGGCAAGCGCCATTGCTCGTCAGACAGACGAGTCGTGGGCGTTGATCAGCTCCCTCGCGCTTGAACTGTACGACCGGGCGCTGAGCGAAAACCGATACATGCTCAACGACCAGAAGATCGACGAACTGCGCTCGTTCTCGCTGCCGTATTGGGCTTCGCTCCAGGCGGAAACGGAGGAACAGGCAGAGTTGATTGCACTGTTCAGCGGTTCGTTTCTGAAAACCAACCAGTTCATCGACGAAGAAGCAACGCAACGCCGCAAACAGGAAGTCCGTGAGGCGGTGCGCCCGGTGACCGTCCGGATTCTGGAGGGTGAAAGCATCGTGCGCCAGGGTGATGTGGTGACTCCCGATGTGCTGGAGAAACTCGAAGCGCTAGGCGCGCTGCGAACAAAAACCAACTGGATGGCGCTGGGAGGCAAAGCGCTGGTGGCATTGCTGATTGCGGGTATCTTTGGCGCATATGTCACAGTCGTTCAACATGAGACGCTCAAAGAAACCCGACCACTGCTGCTGGTTTTCAGCCTGATGGCATTGACAGTCATTGCTGCACGACTGGTCGTTCCATTTGGCATTCAGTGGACATATGCGTTCCCGCTGGCGTTGATCGCGCTACTGCTGGCAGCCCTGTTCGACGTCGGACTATCGCTCATAAGCGCGGGAATACTGAGCGTCATCATCGCCAGTTTGAGCGATAAGCAACTGGCGACCGCTCTGATCCTCTTTCTGGGAAGCATTGCCGGAGCATTTCTGATCGGGCGCGGGGAACGCTCGCTGCTGTTCTTCATCAGCGGCATGGCAATTTTTTTCATCACAGCTCTGACTCAATTTGCTTTTCATCTGATCAGCAGTACATTGCCAGCCCTGGATCAGGCGATGGCAATCCTGGCGGTCAGCGGGATCAACGGCGCGCTCTCAGCCATTCTGGCGCTGGGGCTGTACAACCTGACCGGACAACTCGCCGGTATTGTGACGCCGCTCCGTCTGATGGAACTGGCGCATCCGGCGCAACCACTGCTGCGTCGCCTGATCCGCGAAGCGCCTGGAACCTATTACCACAGCGTTGCGGTTGGCAATCTGGCGGAAAGCGCTGCCGAGGCGATTGGCGCCGATGCCCTTCTGCTCCGGGTTGCATCGTACTACCACGATATCGGAAAAACCATCCGCCCATTTTTCTTCACTGACAATCAGATTGACCGCGAGAATGTCCACGATGACCTCGATCCGCTGACCAGCGCGCAGATCATCGCCGACCATGTGCGTGAGGGGCGCAAGATGGCAATCGCTGCCGGTCTGCCATCGCAGATCATCGATTTTATCGATACCCATCACGGCACGAGTGTCATCAAATATTTCTACCAGCGCGCGCTCCAGCAGCACGATACGGTCAACATCGAGGATTATCGCTACCCCGGTCCGCGCCCGCGCACCCGTGAACAGGGGATCATGATGCTTGCCGATACCGTCGAAGCAACGGTGCGCTCAAAATTTCAGGCTGGAAGCGTGATTTCCAACCGTGAAGGCAATAATGGCGATGCCCGGGCGCGTGAACAGGGGAAGACCATCGAAGAACTGGTGACTGCCATCATCGATGAACGAGTACGGAACGGTCAACTCGATGAATGCCCGCTGACGCTGAGCGATCTGGCGCGTATTCGCCAGGCATTCATCACCACGCTCCAGGGCATCTATCATCCGCGAGTCGACTATACGCCGGGCACAACTGTTGCATCATCCGGTTGGCAGTCGTGAGTCGATCGCACAAGAGAGCATGGCATCATACACTCTAGAATAGATCGTATGCGAAAGGACTTGATGCTTGCACCCCGGCGACTCTGCGCTACAATAGCGTTGTTTTTGCCGGCGAGCCAGGTATGTGTTCGTTATGAGCGACTCTGATAGCACAGTCGATATTCAGGTTATTCCGCAGTATGCAGCGTATGTCAATAGCGCCCTGATCGAACAGGCAGTCGAACACACACTGCGCATGGAACTGGTTGCCGAAGCAGTGGAAGTTGGCATCCTGATCAGCGACGACGCTGAGTTGCAACGGCTGAATCAGGCATACCGCGGCGTCGATGCACCAACCGATGTGCTTTCCTTTGCCGAGGTGGACGACAGCAGCGCATTTGTTCGTCCTCCTGAGGCGCCGCGCTATCTGGGAGATATTGCCATCTCGTGGGAACGGGTTGTTGCCCAGGCAGCAGAGTATGGTCATTCGCGCGAACGCGAACTTGCTTTTCTGGTGGTACACGGTGTGCTGCACCTCCTGGGTTACGATCACGAACGCAGTCCAGCCGACGAAGCCAGCATGCGCGCACGTGAGGAGGAGATCCTGCGCGCGCTTGGCTTGAGCCGTGAGGAGTGATCATGGCAACCAATCACCAATCCTCGACTAATCGCCCAATTGTCGTTGATTATCGCTCTGCTCACCTGCACGCCGAGGCGGTACGGCGCCATCAGACGGTTCACTGGGTGCATAAGCGCCTGCGATCGTTTCCGTTCGCTTTTGCAGGAATCGGGCATCTGTTGCGCACCCAGGGGAATGCACAGATCCACGTGGCGGTCGGCAGCGTGGCGATCATCCTTGGTTTTCTCTTCAATATCGAACGCGGCGAGTGGCTGGCGCTGGCACTGACTATCACGCTGGTGCTGGCGGCTGAAGGGGTGAATACTGCTGTCGAGGCAGTCGTTGATCTGGTGACGCCTGGCTTTCACCCGCTTGCCAAAATCGCCAAGGATGTGGCTGCCGGTACGGTGCTACTGACCGCTATTGGCGCCGTTGTGGTCGGGTTGATCGTCTTCCTGCCACGTCTCTGGGCGCTTGCCGCACCCTGGGTGATAGGTGCGCTCTGAGCGGAAGCATGAAGATTCTGCTGCTCTCGCCGTATCCGCCCTACCCCCCGCGTGGCGGCGGTGCGATGCGTATGTACCAGATCATTCGCGGTTTGGCGCAGCGCCATACCCTGACATGCCTCACCTTTGTGCCCGATGCCGCGGCAGAGCAGGCGCTTATGCCATTACGCGACCTGTGTCGCGTGATCACGGTGCACGGTCCTGCACCACGACCGTTGCTCAGACGTGCGTGGACGACTCTGGCATCGCCGCTCCCCGATATGGCGCTACGCAACGCATCGCCTGCCTTCCGCGCCGTTCTCTGCGACCTGGTTGCGCGCGAACATTTCGACGTCGTCCAGGCAGAGAGCATCGAGATGGCATCGTACCTCGTCGATCTGGTGCACCACGCCAGGGCATCATCGTCAATCTCTCATCGACCGGTGCTGGCGCTCGATCAGTTCAACGCCGAATATGTGCTGCAAAAGCGCGCAGCGATCACCGATCTGCGCGCTGCATTCACCCTCGCCGACCCGGTGCGTCGCGGTGCAGGCGGCGTCTATTCGCTGTTCCAGTGGATCAAACTGGCGCGTTACGAACGCCGCATCCTGCGAATGTGCGATGTCGTCATCGTCGTTTCAGAGGAGGATCGCAGGGCGCTGGAACGCCTTGGCGGAACGTGCCACTCAGTGGCGCCGAACGGCGTGGACACTGCATTCTTTTGCCGGGAGACGCTCATGAGCGACCATCGAGCGCCACTGGCGTATGCGGCGCCGGTGATAGCGTTCAGCGGAACGCTCGATTTTCGCCCTAACATCGACGCGCTTGTGTGGTTCATCGAAGCAGTCCTGCCCCACATTCACGCCAGACGCCCCGAAACCCGGTTTCTCGTCGTCGGGCGACGGCCCGCGCCGGTCGTGCGTCGTCTCGCCGAACAGGGACGCCTCATCCTGACCGGCGAAGTAAGCGATGTGCGCCCGTTCCTAGCCGGCGCTGCAGTGTACGTTGTGCCCATGCGCATCGGTGGCGGCATACGCCTGAAAGTGCTCGAAGCATTCGCACTCGAAGCGCCGGTTGTCAGCACATCACTGGGAATTGAAGGGATCGCCAGGTTGCGCGATGGCGTCCACTGCCTGCTGGCAGACACACCGCAGCAGTTCGCCGATGCCGTTGTGCACCTGCTGGATGATCCGACGTTTGGGCGCACACTTGGCGCTGCCGCGCGGCGACTGGCATGTGCAGAGTACGACTGGGAAGCGATTATCCCGCGCCTCGAAGCAGTCTACCACTCGAAGCAGTCTATCAGTGGTGAGCGTTGAAACGTTGAACGTTGAACGTTGAACGTTGAACGTTGGACGTTGAACGTCGGGCACTATGCGTTCTCAGCAACTGTCATGCGCGTATCGCCGCAATATCATGCGCGGTTTAAGAAACGTTAGGGTCCGATGCGCTGTTGCACATGAAAGGGCATTGCGGGGAGAACAACGATCGCATCCATCCGACGAACGGAGTGCGCTGCATCCTCGAACGTCACAGGCATGCTGCTGGCTGTACAATGAGATGCCCACAAGATCCAGGAACGTCCGGGAGCAAGAGTGGCATTCTCTTAGGTAGAGCGAAACCAGACGAACTCCGTTGCCGACCTCTCGAACGGCGAGAAGATTGCGAATCCACGCTTCTACCGGCGTGACGAAGCCAATCTGAAGCGCGTCTGGTAACGAAAGGATGCCACCAGGAATGCACAGCAATGGGATGAGACGCCGCAACGGGGCGCTGACGCATATGCATGAGCGGATTGCCAGCCGCGTAGCGATTTCGCAAGCAGAAGCGGAAACCGGTCAATCGCTACCAGATTTTCAGTCTCAAAGCCCTGGTGTCATTTACCCTGGGGCAACCATGCAGGATGCACAAAAGCATTCCTGACGCGGCACGGATCCGGTTCACCCAGATGACCATCGCTGAAGCAGCGGAGGCAGTGTGACGCTTGATCCTGTGAAGCCCTGCGACACGACCAGGATATGCGCATCCTGCAATGCACCGGTTTCCGGGACGATGAGCAACTGCGATGCGGGTTGGTGATGGACTGTGATCACAACGCAGCGCGCACATCTTGCGGCGGAGGCGCTATGTTCTGCGGTCGCAACGAAACACGTAACCAATGCGGCGCAACACCCGCCAGCGCCCAATCCTTCGAGGTTGAGAGACGGCCAAGGAAACGTGTTGCGTTATGGCAGGTCCTTCTGGCGCTGCTGATTCTGTCGGTTGGCTACGTCCTGACGGCATCCCCCCCTGTCATACCGCCGTCACCGGGCGCTCAGGACACCACAGAGCAGGTGCGGGTTTTCTTCACCACCCCGACGTTACGCTACCTGGACGCTCCCAACCGACGCGCCGAGTCGCCAGTGCTACGCGGGCTTATCGATGACATCGCCCACGCTCGCACATCGGTTGATATGGCTGCCTTCGACCTCGACCTGCCACAACTGGTCGATGCACTGATCCAGGCCAGGCGTCGCGGCGTTGCGGTGCGCGCGGTCATCGACAACGAGAACCTCGTTGATCCGGCGGTTGCAATGCTCACCGGGCGCCTGCAAGACCGACGGGTTCCGGTCACGTTCGACCGGCGAGCGCCGTTTATGCACAACAAGTTCGTTGTGATCGACGATACCATTGTATGGACCGGCTCGTGGAATCTAACCGAAAACTGCACATTCCGCAACAACAACAACACGATCCGCATCAAGAGCCGGCAGATCGCCGCCGCTTACCGCCGCGAATTCGAGCAGATGCACGCCGGCGCCTTCGGAACCGCCAAACACATCGATGTGCTGCGCTCCGCAGCCCGTATCGACGACGGAACAATCGAAGTCTACTTCTCACCACAAGACAAAGCGCTACAATTTCTTCTCGAACAGATCGAACAAAGCCGCAGTACGCTCGTCTTCATGGCATTTTCATTCACCTCGGCGCCGATCGCAGACGCATTGATCGATGCAGCTGCACGCGGCGTCCATGTCGAGGGGATCATCGAAAAACGCAACGCCGGAGGAACAGGGTCAGTCTTCGCACTTCTGCGCAATCGGGGAATTGACGTCCAAGAAGATGGCAACTGCTACATCATGCACCACAAGGTGATAATCATCGACAACCGCATCGTGATCACCGGTTCATACAACTTCACCGACAACGCGGAAAACACAAATGACGAAAACCTGGCAATCATCCACAGTACGGCGATTGCCAGGCTTTTTCTCGAAGAATACGCACGTATCGAGCGTCAGGCAACTGAACCGATGCGCTGCAACTGACACCGTGGCTCACTACAGCGGTTGCTTGCGCGGTCGTCCCGGTCTTCGCCGTGGCAGTTCTTCCGATGCCGAGTTGGTTGAAGATACGACAGAAGCCGGTGATTCGAGTATCTCCGGCGTAAGTTCCACAATTTTGAACGGAATTGTCGATCCGCGCGTGCGGAAGAAGAGAATATCGAATCCCCGACGCCTTGCGGCGGTGCGCAGGCGATTGCGGATTGTCGTGCGCCTGTCGTCCGGTTCAAGCTCCACCTCACCGTAATCGCCGATGGTATAGCCTTCCAGAAATTGATCATACTCTGCTGCGATCAGCGCTCTCATGCCCTTACCTTTGTTTTCGAGGACGAGTATCTCTTCCTTTGTGAGTTTGCGAACCCTAGGCATAGCAACATCCTTTCATAGTTCTGCCAGACTGTGAATGAAACCCCTGACAGTCGAATAAGAAGCGATCAAGAGGAAGATTGAGAACGGACGGCTTCTTCAACTATTGTATACCACTCTTTTATTCTATGCAAGCAGATTTTCGGCTCTATCCACTCAAATAGCATATCTTTTCCGTCTTTCCGTACAATCTCTGATTTCCACAGTGGTACAAGACAGGCGCCAAACGCCATTATGCTGCACAAAGATCAATACCATATCACCCAGATGCGCCGCGTGACTCTGCCGGTCTCGAACGTTCCACTGCGTCTGGTATAATGCACAGGTACATACCGATACACACGGTTGCACCAATACCGGTTGATTGCGAGGTCAAACATCACAAATCGGAAAGCGAATGATGCATGCAATCTTCTGAACTTGCTCAGGTCGATCACGCGCGTTCACGCAAAACTGCCGTGCTGGCGACGGTTGCTCTGGCACTGCTCGGAATCGCACTGCTGATCGCGGTTCCGACCGCCAGCGACTGGTGGAAGGCTGCTGTGCTGGGTATCGTCGAGGGATTGACCGAGTTTCTGCCGATCTCATCGACGGGTCATCTGCTAATCGTGTCGAATCTGCTGAGTTTCGCGGGGAGCCTGGGAGGAACCTTCGAGATTTTCATCCAGCTCGGTGCAGTTCTGGCAGTTGTGGGATACTATGCGTCCGACCTGATCCAGCAGGCGCGGATGGCGCCGCGCGATCCGCACACACGACGCTTCTGGATTGCAATCGGTGTTGCATTCCTTCCCGCAGCCATCGTCGGACTTGCGCTCCATGGATGGATCAAGGCAGTGCTCTTTTCGCCGGCGGTGATCGGCGTCGCCCTGATTGTCGGCGGCATCGTCCTGATTATCGTCGAGCGATTGCCTCAGCGCACTGTGACCGTCTACGACGCCACCCGGTTGTCACTCCGCCAGGCGCTCGGCATCGGTATTGCCCAGGTTCTGGCGCTGACGCCGGGGGTCTCGCGTTCGGCAGCGTCGATCATCGGCGGAATGGTTGTCGGTCTCGACCGGCGAGCAGCGACGACGTTTTCGTTCTATCTGGCGATTCCAACGCTTGGCGCGGCAACGGTCGTCGATCTGCTGAGCAGCCTGGAGCAGGTGACGCCGAATGATGCGGGACGACTCTTTCTGGGGCTGGTGGTCTCGCTGATTGTGGCGTGGTTGAGCATTGACTGGTTGCTACGTTATGTCGCCAATCACAGTTTTGTGGCGTTTGGCATCTATCGGATCATCGCCGGATCGGTTGTGCTGGCGCTTGTCGCTGCAGGACTATTATAATGCTGTTTTGTTTCACTGATTACAGAGAGGAGCGAGCGCAATGTCGCCTGTCTCTCACAATGCGTCGTCACGTCGCGCGCAGGTGCGGGAACGCATTCTGGCAGTATTGACTGCAAGTGCAACGATTACCGATCCCGAAACGCTTGCGCTGCGTGTAGATCAGTTGCTGGCGGAGGTTTTCGAGAACGAGCCAATGCTGCAACCGCAACCGGCACTGATCGATCGAGGAGACGAAGACAGTCGCGTGGTTGTTACCGGTATTGGGGTAGTTACACCGCTTGGCAACGACCTGAGGACGTTCTGGCAGGGGCTAGCAAAAGGACGCAGCGGCGTGGGTCCGATCACGCTGTGCGATCCGGGTGACGCCGCCACCACAATCGCCGCTGAGGTGCGCAATTTCGATGCGCGCGATTACATGGACGCAAAAGAAGCGCGGCGCGTCTCACGTGGAACGCAGTTTGCCATCGCTGCGGCGCGTATGGCGCTCGACGACGCCCGGCTCACGATCGACGCGAGCAACCGGTACGATACCGGCGCATTGATTGCCTGTGGCAGCACGTCGCCACCCGACACCGAAGCCGCGGCAAAGATCCTCTTCGAGCGTGGCGCATCGCGGATCAGCCCGTTCTACATCACCAGCGCCCTGCCCAACATGCCGTCGTGCCAGGTCGCCATTCACCTTGGATTGATGGGATACAACACGACCATCGCTACTGCCTGCGCTGCCAGTGCGCAGGCAATCGGCGAAGCGGCGGAAGTCATTCGGCGCGGTAATGCAACGGTGATGCTGGCAGGCGGAACCGAAGCGCCGATCTGCCGCCTGACCCTTGCCAGTTTTGGTGCGATTCGTGCGCTCTCGACACGCAACCACGACCCGGCTGGAGCGTCCCGCCCGTTCGATGCCGAACGCGATGGTTTCGTACTCGGCGAGGGGGCAGGCGTGCTGGTGCTCGAATCGCTTGCGCACGCACGACGACGTGGCGCCCGCGTCTATGCCGAGATTATCGGCTATGCGTCCACCTGTGATGCGCACCACGTGACGGCGCCACACCCAGATGGCGATGGTGCAGCGCGCGCAATCGTGCGCGCCATGGCGCGGGCGCGGATCACGCCGCAGCAGGTCGATTACATCAATGCACACGCCACCGGCACGCCGACGGGCGACGTTGCCGAAACGCTGGCGATCAAGGCAGCTTTCGGCGAGTATGCCTCCAGCGTGCCGATCAGCGCCACCAAGTCGATGATCGGGCATCTGACCAGCGCCGCCGGTGTGGTGGAAGCAGCAGCAACCATTCTTGCGATGCAGCATCAATTCATTCCGCCAACGATCAACCTGACGAGTCCCGACCCGCAGTGCGACCTTGATTATGTTCCACAGCACGGGCGGCCCGCAGCCATCCGAATCGCAATGTCGAATTCGTTCGGTTTCGGCGGTATCAACAGTGTTCTGGTGTTGCAGCGTGCAGATTATATCCAGTGAGACCTACGATCTGCCCGCAGAGCACAGCACCGGTCACAGCGCTATGCGGTCATCGGCGCAACCGGCAGCAGGATGGTCACACGCTCAACTAGCCAGTCCAGATCGAAGGGCTTTTCAACGCAATCGATGCAACCAATCGCCTGCGCCCACGAACGCTTGATGAGCGTGGTGTAGGCAGTCGAGCCAAGCACGGGAACCGCCGTCAGTCCGGCGAGGGCATGCAGTTGTCGCACCGTCTCCCAGAGAAATTGACCCGGGAGAGAGAGCGAACAGAGGATCAGATGGGGGCGTCGGATAGAAGCCAGGTCGCATGCGTTGGAAGGGGTTGCTTCGATGACATCGTACCCACATGATCGCAGCAGTCGGGCAAGAATATCGCGGTGCTCCGGTTCGTCGTCGATGATCAGAATGATGGAGCGCACTATACACACCTCTGCGGATCACAACGTTTCTGCAGAATGATAATCGACTCGAACAACAAAAAGATACGGGTGGTCTCAACGTGACTGCACAACCGGAGAACTGGGGTATCATCGGGCATGAATGGGCAGTCGAATTCCTGCGACGCTCGATAGCCGGAAACCGTATTGCGCACGCCTGTCTCATCGGTGGACCCGAGGGGATCGGGAAGGCATTGCTGGCGTTGCGCCTAGCTCAGGCGCTCAACTGCGAGCGGGGTGAAACCGATCCATGTCTGCATTGTCGCTCGTGTCGGCGGATCGAACGTGGCAATCATCCGGATGTACGTCTAGCAGGGATGACGACGCAGGCTGCGGGATCAAAGGCTGATGAAGCAGCCCGCCAGAAAGAGCTCAAGATCGACACAGTGCGCGAATGGCAGCGCGACATGATGCTGAAACCCTACGAAGGACGACGGCGTGTTTTTATTCTTCACGATGCCGAAAAACTGAGCGAGGCGGCGTCGAATGCGATGCTGAAGACACTGGAAGAACCGCCACCGTATGCAACGCTCATTCTGGTGGCGCACACGGCTGGCACACTGTTGCCAACGGTTGTATCACGCTGTCAGGTGCTACGCCTGCGTCCATTGCCACGTGAGCAGGTGGCTGCGGCGCTTCGTCAGCGGTTCAACCTTGCCGCCGATGACGCCGAACTGCTGGCGGCGTGGAGTGGTGGACGGATCGGATGGGCGCTGCGCATGATCGAATCGCCGGACGACCTGACAGCACGGCAGGAGCGGCTCGATGAACTCCTGGCACTCACCAACCGACCTCTGGCCGCCCGTCTCCGCTGGGCGGAAGAAATGGCGAAAGCTTATCGCGCCGGCGATCAGGCGGCAGTCTTTGAGACGCTCGAATTGTGGCAGAGTTGGTGGCGCGATGTACTGTTGACGGCTGCCGGCTGCCCGCAGGCGGTGGTACACATCGACCGACGCACCGAACTGGATGCAGCCGCGGCGCGGTATGCCCTTTCCGACCTGCATGCCTTTGTTGCAGGCATTACCCTGGCGGTTCAGCGCCTGCGCGATAATGTCAACCCACAACTTGCCCTCGAAGGCGTCCTGCTGTCGATGCCGGAACGTCGGGCAGCGTGATAGACATATAGACACTGTGGTTGTTCCTGCAATGGACCCTTTGTTTCACCAGGCTTTTCTCGCCTTCGATAGCGGCAGGTACGACGAAGCCGAGCGCTTATACGCACTGGCTTTGGAGAAATATCCGGTCTCCCAGTATGAGCAATATAGACAGGCAGCCCACGGACTGGCATTCACCTGCTGCTTCCAGAACAAATTCGATCAGGCGCGCGAGATATATACGAATCTGTATCGTGTCGTGCAGGATGCGCACGATCTCCGATGGCAGGCTATCGTTTTACATCAACAGGGAGTTGTCGAGCGAATGGCGGGCAATTTCTGCGAAGCCCTGTCTATGTTTCAGAAAGAATATGATTTTCGTTCATTGCACCTCCCAGACGACTCAGCCGGCTTTGCGGCGAATCTCTATGAGCGGGGATATATTCTTCTGAAATTGGGAGATACAGCAGAGGCTCTAACCATAATGTACCGTTCGCTGGAGATGGCACAGCAGGCAAACGATGCCATGTGTCTGGGATGCGCTTATCGCGGTTTGGGAGAAATCTATACCGCTCTGGATGAGCATGATCAAGCCAGAACCTGTTTCTCATTGAGTGGACAGGCATTCGAGCAGGCTGGCGATCAGGTTGCAGCAGCAGAAGTTTGGAGGCTCGATAGGCGCTCTTAGAGACTGTTATGGACTGTGGCGCCTGACCGGATCATCCGCCGGGCGGGGCAGGCGAAGGCGCTGCCTACGCCTGCCCGTTTCGCCTCTCCACGCGGATCGCGCACACCGGCATGCACGGGTCGCATCCACTGACGTGCGGACGCCGTGCTGACCTGCGCTGCCAATCACGCGCGCATCGGTTTGTCCTGGCGCGTATCGGCAAGGGGCGACGCATGTGTTGCCCTTCCCCGTTTCCTCGACACCCTCTGGCGCTGCGATTCGCGGCAGCACAGCGCACTGCGGTGAATGCTGGAGCCAGACGCCCGCGTGCCTGGAACGCACGGTGCAGTGTGACTGTGATCAGTCGATGCCGCTTCCATCAGAAAGGAACGTGCATAATAGGCTCTAAAGCCATTCCTGCTGCCAGATGTGGACGTGGCGTTGAGCGTCAGCGACGCGAATGGGCGGAACTGGCAACCATGAAAACACATTACCCGCCGCCTCTTGGATTTGACGATGTACACCAGATCGCCCGGCAGGCAGGAGCAGTGCCAACCCATTTCTTGAACAAATCTTGAGCCACCCTTTACCCATGCTTGAGCCGGAAGCGCTACACTGAATACGGTGATAGACGCAGCGCTTCTGAAGAAGGCAGATCGGTAGCAAGCATGCCTGAGACGCTGCTGTCGCTTCCTGCTCACACCACCGGCGAAGCGTCATAGTATGATCGTGCATGAGGACAATCGATGCGCACTATACGATCTGCTATCAGATGAGGGACTCCATGGGACATCGCATTCGTCATCATCAACATCGGTTATCGCAACGTGCAATTGGCGTGATCGTCGTCGGGCTAGGACTGACAGGCATCCTGATTGCCAGTTTGATCACGAGCCAACCGGGCAGAAATACAGCAATTACTGCTGATGCATCTCAGATCGCCAATGGGCGATCACTGTATGTAACATATTGCGCCAGTTGTCATGGTCTCAACCTCGAAGGGCAACCCAACTGGCAACAACCGCTGCCCAATGGCATGATGCCAGCGCCACCGCACGATGCCACCGGACATACATGGCATCACCCCGATACTTTCTTATTTCAAATTACGAAGTATGGTGGGCAGAGCGTAGCCCCGCCGGAGTATGTCAGCGGGATGCCAGCATTTGGCAATCAGCTCACCGATCGTCAAATCTGGGCCATTCTGGCCTATATCAAAAGCACCTGGCCGCCCGAGATTCGGGAAGCGCAGGAAGCTATCAACCGGCAATCGCCATAGATGTCGCCGACAGGATCGCTTCAGTCACATCACGCTTGCAGGAGGAAATGGATATGCCTTCACGACTCACACGACGGGGTTTGTTGCGCTTGTTTGGGGCAGGTGCTCTCGCCTTTGGCAGTGGCGTTCTGAATGGGTGTGCCCTACCGATGCGCTCTTCTTCAATGCCGCAACCGCAGACCAATCCCAGTCCTGCCTTTACCCCCGATCTCGATCTGACTATACGCGCAGTTGCCGCAGAGGTGCCAATCCTGTCGGGAACGCCGACCAGGGTGTGGACATATCAGGCTCAGGTGCATGCCGGCGATCCGGCAGCAGTACAACCCATTCCCGACAGTTATCTAGGTCCGATTATTCGTGTTCGCACCGGGCAGAAGGTACGTATCACGTTTGAGAATGAGTTGTCCGATCCCCGCCAGGCTTCGATTATTCACTGGCACGGTCTGCATACCCCACCCGCGATGGATGGTCATCCGCATACGGCGGTGCGCCCCGGCGAACGTTATGTCTACGAATTTACCGTCACCGACCGGGCCGGTACGTACTGGTTTCATCCCCATCCGCACGGCCAGACTGCACAACAGGTCATTATGGGTCTTGCCGGACTGTTTGTGGTGAGCGATCCTGCCGAGGATGCAATCAGGTTGCCGACCGGTGAATACGATCTACCACTTGTCATTCAAGACCGTACCTTTGATGCTGACAATCAGTTCGTCTACGACTCAGACCCCATGACCCGCATGATGGGGTTTCTCGGTGAGCGAATCCTGGTCAATGGCCGACCAGACCTGACCATCACCGCCGCAACCCGCGCTTATCGCTGGCGCATCCTCAACGGATCGAATAGTCGTATCTACAAGCTGGCCTGGGATACGGGTATACCACTGACGGTCATTGCCACCGATGGCGGTCTGCTCGAACGTCCGCTTACCCGCCCGTTCGTTATGCTGGCGCCGGGTGAGCGGATCGAACTCTGGGTTGATCTCC
>DAOUBK010000074.1:0-53284 GCA_034432635.1 Roseiflexus sp. | reverse complement strand
AAGGGTTGCGCTTCGCCATCCGCGAGGGCGGGCGCACCGTCGGCGCAGGCGTCGTCTCGGCGATTGTCGATTAGCGACGTGTACATCAATCCAGGCGTCTGCTGCGGCCCGACCTTCTTCCGGGCGCGGAGAGGCGCCTGATTTATGTCTCGCTAGTAGAAAGTATCATCAATGACGGTCGTCAAAGATAAAGAGTCGCAGAACGCGCTCGTACGTGCATTTCAACAGGGTATCGTGCAACCGCTCCGCGAATCGCGTGCTGAGATGCGCAAAGTCGTCTGGCCCACGCGTGAGGAGACGATACGCCTGACCATTGTCGTTATTCTGCTGTCGGCGATTATGAGCGCTATTCTGTTTGCAGCAGATGCTCTTTTCTCATGGCTGCTGCTCCTGCTGCAGAATGCGGTTGCAAATCTATAACATCTTCGTAGGCGAGGAAAGCCGTGACAGAAGAGAAAAAAAATCAGGAAATGCAAACCGAGTCGGAGATACGTGATGATGACCGCCGATGGTATGTCATTCACACCTACTCCGGCTATGAGAACAAAGTAAAGCAGAATCTGCTCCATCGCATCGAAACGATGGAGATGCGCGATCAGATTTTCAATGTGATCGTACCGACTGAAGAAGAGATTGAAATCAAAAATGGTCAGCGCCGCACCGTCCAGAAAAAAGTCTTCCCCGGATATGTGCTGGTGCAGATGAAAATGAACGACAACTCATGGTATGTCGTTCGCAATACTCCAGGTGTAACCAGTTTCGTCGGGCATGGGAACAAGCCGACGCCGCTCGAGGAGAGTGAGGTGAAGGCGATCCTGCGTCAGATGGAACAGGAAGCACCCAAGGTGAAGGTGAGTTATCAGGTCGGTCAGGCGGTTAAGATTACAGATGGTCCGTTCACCGACTTCGAGGGAGTCGTGGATGCCATTGACCACGAACGTGGCCGGGTGCGTGTGCTAGTCTCGTTCTTCGGTCGCGAGGCGCCGGTGGAGCTGGACTTCCTCCAGGTAACGCGCCTGGTCGAGTAGTTGTACGTCTACGAAGGAGCGCTCTGTGGCTAAAAAGGTTACCGGGGTTGTCAAGCTGCAATTGCCCGCCGGAAAGGCGACGCCAGCGCCGCCGGTTGGTCCTGCGTTGGGCGGTTATGGCATCAATATTATGGCGTTCGTGAAGGAGTATAACGAAAAGACCGCTTCACAGGCAGGAAGCGTCGTTCCGGTCGAGGTAACGGTCTATTCGGATCGCTCGTTCACTATCACGCTGAAAACACCGCCAGCTGCCGATCTGTTGCGTAAGGTCGCCGGTATCGAAAAGGGTTCTGGCACACCCAATCGCAAGATCGTCGGAACGATCACGAAGAAACAGTTGCGCCAGGTTGCCGAGCAGAAAATGGCGGATCTGAATGCGTTCGACATCGAAGCCGCTGAAAAAATTATCGCCGGTACGGCGCGCAGCATGGGGATCAAAATCGTCGAGTAGTTCGCCAATGTGGGAGGGGTCCCCCCGCCAGCACCACAAGGAGTCTGTTCTATGCCACGCCGACATGGTAAGAAGTATCTCGAGGCGCTCAAGAAGATCGACCGACAACGCCTCTATTCGCCCGAAGAAGCAATCAAACTGCTGAAGGAAACGTCGTTTACAACGTTCGATCCAACGGTCGAAGTTCATCTGCAGCTCGGTATCGATCCGCGCCACGCCGATCAGACGATCCGTTCGACGGTTTCACTGCCGCACGGCACCGGTAAGACGGTGCGTGTGCTGGTATTCGCCCAGGGCGAGGCGGCTCAGGCCGCGCGTGAAGCCGGTGCAGATTTCGTTGGCGCCGATGACCTGATCGCTCGAATCGATAAGGAGAACTTCTTCGATTTCGATATCGCTATCGCCACGCCTGATATGATGGGAAAGGTGGGTCGCCTGGGACGTAAACTCGGACCACGCGGGCTGATGCCAAACCCGAAGAGTGGAACGGTCGTGCAACCCGATGACCTTCCGCGCACCATCCGCGAGGTGCGAGGTGGACGTGTCGAGTTCCGCAACGATAAGACCGGTCTGCTGCACGTGGCGGTGGGTAAGTTGAGTTTCAATGAGCAGCAGATCTACGAGAATATCGCTGCACTGATGGAAGCGGTGAAGGCTGCCCGTCCATCTGCGGCGAAGGGCACGTATATCAGGAGTGTCACTTTCACCAGCACGATGAGTCCGGGCATTCGGGTCGATCCTTCGGCAGCTCAGGCGATGAGGCCAGTAGCCTGACGCCCGGTTCTGTTCGGCGTTTTCTGACAGGGAGGCGCTATCGCGCATTGTAACGCCGGGTTCCGGCACAACAGATACATACGATAAGCGCCGCAGACAGCGGGTGCGTTGGCTTAATGGCTGCGTGCCGCCCGCCGAGGCAGCTTCCCAGATCGATGCGAGTGTGAGTTCGCGGGTTGCTGCGTCTGTGCGCGGCAGCCCGCGTTTTTATCTTCCAGAAAGGGGGTGAACAATGCCAACTCAGCGCAAAATCGAAACCGTTGCCGATTTGAAGCAGCGCCTCGAACGGATGCAGGTGACCGTTGTGACCGACTATCGCGGGCTTTCGGTTGCAGATATGACCGAACTGCGCAAAAAGCTGCGCGAGAGTGGCGCCGAGTTTGTCGTCGCAAAGAATACGTTGACACTGATTGCGGCACGCGAAACGGGGCACGGGGCAATCGAGCCGTTACTGGCGGGACCGACGGCGCTGGCGTTCGCGTATGACGATGTGCCAAAGTTCGTCAAAGCGATCAGTGAGTTCAACCGCGGTCCCAAGAAAATAATCGTGCGCGGCGGATTGGTCGGTACGATGCTCCTTACAGAAAATGTGCTCGATACCGTCGCCAGTCTGCCAACTAAAGAAGAGGTGCGCGCACAGGTGCTCGGCGGGCTTGCCGCGCCGGTTACCGGTCTGGCAGGCATTATCGCTGCACCGGTCAATGATATTGTCAATCTGCTCGATGCAACGTCGAAGAGCATTCTGTATGCACTTCAGGCGCGTATCGATCAGTTGCAACCATCTGCATCGTAGCCCATTCTCTCCTGATGACGTACGAGAGGATGCTGAACCTGATACTGTGTTCACAATTGTAGATAAGGAGCACCACGACCTATGGCTAGCGAAAAAGTCGAAGCAGTGATTGCCAGCATCGAGGCGCTGAACGTCCTCGAACTGGTCGAGTTGAAGAAGGAACTGGAGTCGCGCTGGGGCGTCACCGCGGCTGCTCCGGTTATGCCGATGGGCGGAATGGTGATACCGGCGGCTGCGGCTGCGCCCGCCGGTGGTGACGGTGCGGCTGCGGCTGCACCCGCCGTCGAGGAGAAGACCGAGTTCGACGTGATTCTGTCGGCGGTTGGTCCGAACAAGATCCAGGTCATTAAGGCGGTGCGCGAACTGACGAACCTGGGTCTGAAAGAGGCGAAGGATCTGGTCGAAGGCGCACCCAAGCCAGTGAAGGAAGGGGTGAGCAAGGAAGAAGCGGAAGCCGCAAAGGCGAAACTGGTCGAGGCCGGGGCAACCGTCGAGATCAAGTAGCCCGTTCCGTGTTGGTGTATACGAGGCGTTGCTGTGAATACAGCGACGCCTCGCGTGTCGTGATGTTCTCCGTCGCCTCAAGGCAACGGCTTCTCAGGCAACGCACGGCGCAACCACTCACGTTAACGCCTGAGCGTTCCGTCCAGGCGGGTAGAACAGGTGTACCACAACATTCAATAACCGTCAACAATCCGATGAAAGGTGGAGGCGCGCAAAAAATGGCAACGTCCGGTCGCTTGAGCGATCCATCGGGAAACCGGATCGCTACGTCGGCAAGATGATAGCAGCCACACCCCTGAGCATTGTCACTCAGTGGCGCAATCGACGCCCGAATCCTGTCCACAACCATCTGATGGCGCGAACCAGGCTGTGCTTCCCAGGTAGGAATGCCAGCAGTGCGCTCGAGTTTGATCGCACCGATGCGGAGCAACGCTTCCAGATCATCACGGTCGGGCGTATACGGATTGGACACGCCGCCACCTCCGGTCACGCCGCTGCCCAGAAGCCAAATACATGCGCCATATCACGGAGCGCGGATTGAGCAGCGCGCACATCGTACCCTGATGAAGCCGCTTCGAGGATGGCGCTGCTCAGGGCACCGATCTGTGCCAGCGCCTTCGGCGTATTGAGGTCATCATCGAACGCGGCGAAGTATGTCTGGCGGAACGGTTCCGGATTTAGCGGATCGCCTCTGGGATCGCCCTGCGCTGCCAGCGCCGCTTTGAGTTGCCCAACCTTCTGTTCCGCCTGCGGTACATCGGAACGTACATACTCAAAATCGTCGCGGTAGGGGAACGAGAGCAGGTACCAGCGGAGTGCATCGGCGCTATGCTGCCTGAGCGCATCCTTGATAAATACCAGATTCCCGAGCGACTTGCTCATCTTCTGACCATCGAGCCACGCCAGCCCTCCATGGACCCAAAAGCGAACGAAAGGGCGTTTGCCGGTGTATGGTTCGGTCTGCACAATTTCGGAAGGATGATGTGGGAAGATCAGATCACGCCCGCCGCCATGAATGTCGAGTTGCGGACCGAGATAGCGAGTGGCCATTGCCGTACACTCGATGTGCCATCCGGGGCGTCCCTGCCCCCACGGACTGGGCCAGGTCGGTTCACCAGGACGACTGCGCTGCCAGAGCACGAAATCGAGCGGATCATCCTTGAGCGGGTCGTTCGGATTGTTGCCGCGTTCGTCTGCCAGCGCAAGCAGTTCCTCGTACCCGCTCACCCGCGCCATTGCACCATAGGTCGGCTCGGTTGAGACGTCGTAATAGACATTGCCATTTCGCACGTAGGCATGCCCCAGTTCGATCAACCGTTCGATAATCGGGATCATTGTGGCGATCTCTTCCGAAGCTTTCGGAAAGAAATCGGGAGGGATCAGGTTGAGTGCGCGACAGTCTTTGACGAACTGTTCCGTCTCACGTCGCGCCAGTTCGTCCCAAGGGATGCCATCACGAGCAGCACGCTCGAACAACGGGTCATCGACATCGGTAGTATTCTGGCAGTAGCGAACCGTACCACCACAGTGACGAATATAGCGAATGAGAATATCGAAGATCAGAAACGTATGGGCGTGACCGACGTGCGTGGTATCATAGGGAGTGACGCCGCAGACATAGAGCGTGAGCGGGCGGTCGCGCGGGATGAGCAACTCGGCTTTCTGTCCGCGCAGGGTGTCAAAGAGCCACATGATCAAACGTATCCTCCTGAACTGGGCCGAGGGATGCGGTAGAACCAGGTGTGGAAGCAGCACTGGCTGTATTATAGCACAGGGGCGCGTGCGTTTCAGCGCGGCGCAGGTGCCGTGCGCGCGAGCATAGAGAGCATCGAGCAACGCAATGCATACAGGTATCGACATCAGTCGAATAGCCACAACGGTACGTACCGGTACCGAGCAGTACACCTGCGAAGTGCTGGCAGCGATTGCCCGGCGTGATACGATCAACCCCTATACGCTGTACTGCCATCGCCTGCCGACGACGTTGCCGCCGCTCGGAGCGAATATGAGCGTGCGTTGCATCCCACTGCCACGTCTCTGGACGCACCTGCGTCTATCGATCGAAGTGCTGTGCCACGCGCCGGATGTGCTGTTCATCCCGGCGCACGTGCTGCCGCTCGGCGCACCCATTGTTCGCCACATGCGCACCATCGTGACGATCCACGACCTGGGGTATCTCCACTATCCCGAAGCGCATACTACAGCGCAACGGCTCTACCTGCGCCTTTCGACGGTCTGGAGCGCGCGTGCTGCCAGCCATCTCATTGCAGTCTCGGCGGCGACACGCAACGATCTTGTGCGTCTGGCAAAGGTGTCGCCCGCCAGAGTGACCGTTGTGCATCACGGCGTGGCGGATCGCTTTCGCCAGCCAGCGGGCGATCTGGAACGCGCAAGGAAGATCGCCGGCAGGGATGAACCGTATTTTCTGTATGTCGGAACCGTGCAACCGCGCAAGAACCTGGCGCGGGTCATCGAGGCGTTCGCCAGTGCGAGCGCACAACTGACCAACCAGGGGCGCACGCCAGTGCTGCTGATCGCCGGCAAGCACGGCTGGTTGAGTGAACGGATCGCACACCATGCAGCCACGCTGGGGATCGCGGATCGCGTGCGGTTTGTCGGATATGTGGCGGATGAAGACCTGCCAGCGCTCTACCGCGCTTCGCTAGCGTTTGTCTTCCCGTCGCTATACGAGGGATTTGGCATGCCGGTGCTCGAAGCCATGGCTTGTGGCACACCGGTGCTGACCTCGAACAGTTCGTCGCTGCCCGAAGTTGCCGGGGATGCGGCGCTGCTGGTTGATCCGCACGACACCGAAGCAATTGCCGCAGGAATGGTTCGCCTGGCACGTGATGAGGCGCTGCGCGAGGAGTTGCAACAGCGCGGTTATCGGCGTGCAGCGCAGTTCACCTGGGATCGCTGCGCGGAAGAGACACTGCGCGTTTTGCACGTTTAGGAGGAGGAGGTGTATTCTCGTTTGCCGCCTGCGCGCGCAACGATTGCGCGAATTTCACCGCAGGTATGGCGCGTGCTGACGCACAGCTTGCTCTTCGGACTGGCTGGCAGCATCGCCGATCTGCTCTTCAACTTTTATCTGGTAAGCCTGGGGTATGGCGCCGATACTGCCGGATTAATGGCAACCGTCTATCGCGGTGCAGGGGCGTTGCTCGGTCTCCCGCTCGGCATCCTGATTGACCGGTTTGGTGCGTGTGTGTTGCTGGTGGTGGGCGCTATCGGTTTTGGCATCGCGTATGCGCTGGTGTTGCTGGTGTCGCAACTCTGGGCGCTGACCCTGTTCGTCTTCCTGGCTGGTGCGGCAAATGTGCTGACGCTCACGGCAGTTGTGCCGCTGCTCACTGGCATTACCAACGAGGAAGAGCGTGCAGCAGTGTTTGGTATAAATGCGTCAGCCGGACTGATCATTGGTCTGGTCGGGAGTAGCGTGGGCGGATTGCTTCCCGGAACAGCAGCGCTTATCCTGGGAGTAGCGACGAACGATACTGCCGCCTATCGGATGGCATTGTCGATCGTGGTCATGTTCGGTTGTCTCTCAGCGCTGCCGGTGCTGATTGGCTTTGGCACCAGACAGTCGGTATCTTCACCAGCGCCTCTTGTAGCAGCTCCGCAACGACAACTGCCGCCAGTACGCCTGGTGCGCTTTGCACTTCCTTCACTCCTGCTCGGAGTCGGCGGCGGCTTGTTCCTGCCATTTCAGAATCTCTTCTTTCGCACTGTCTTCGGACTGAACGACGCGGTCGTCGGTTTGATGCTGGCGGTGGGCGCGCTGGGTATGGGGCTTGGCGCACTGATGGGTGCACCGGTCGCTGCTCGTCTGGGGTTGCGTCGAGCTGCCAGCGCCCTGCGCTTTGGGGCAGTATTCGCCGTCGCACTCATGTTCGCACCGGTATTACCGGTCGTCGTTGTAGGGTACATGTTGCGAGGCACTTTCGTCGCAGCCAGTTATCCGTTGAATGATGCGCTGGTGATGCAGTTGACTCCATTACGGCAACGGGGGATCGCAATCAGTCTCATGAGTGTTCTCTGGTCGCTCGGCTGGTCGGCATCGGCGTGGATCAGTGGACAGGTGCAGGTTCACTACGGCTTTACACCGGTGCTTGCTGCATCACTTGTAGCATATGCGCTCTCGGCATGGACGATCTGGACGCTGCGGGAGGGTTATACCGTTGAACGTTGAACGTTGAACATTGACACGTTGACACGTTCAACGTTGCTGGATGATTGCGGCTACCTGTTGCTGGAGATTGGGATCATCGGCGGGTAGGGTCAGCACGTTGGGCAATCGCCGGAACCAGGCGGGTTGACGCCGGGCGAAGGCATGGGTGTCGTATTTGAGGCGGGCAATGGCTTCGTCGAGCGTGATGCGCCCCTCGAAGTACGGGCGAAATTCACGATACCCCAGTCCCGACATCGAGGGCAGATCCCAGTGATAGCCGCGTTCCAGCAGATGACGCACCTCATCGAGCAGACCGGCAGCGATCATTGCCTCTACACGCGCATCGATACGGGCATACAAGACGGGTGCAGGCAGGGTGAGCCAGATGGTGATGATGCAGTAGGGTGGCGGTTGAACAGAACGCTGCTGCGAGATTGGTTTACCGGTTGCTTCGTATACTTCGAGGGCGCGGATGACGCGGCGAATGTTGCCGGGAGAAATGCTGGCGGCAGCAGTCGGATCGATCTCCACCAGGCGCGCGTACAGGGCTGCTGCACCGAGTTCTGCCACCTGACGCTCGAGTGCGGCACGAATATCGGGTCGGGGTGCAACGCGCGGCAATTGCCAGCCCTGAAGGACCGCCGCGAGATACTGACCGGTTCCGCCAACGAGAAACGGCAACCGCCCCCGCGCTGCGATGTCGGCAATAGCGGCGGCGGCGAGGTCCTGGTAGACCGCCAGCGAGAATGCTTCGTCCGGCTCGACGACGTCGATCAGATGGTGGGGAACAGCAACACGCTCGGAAGGGGTGGGCTTGGCGGTGCCGATATCCATCCCCCGGTACACCTGGCGCGAGTCCGCCGAAACGATCTCACCGTCGAATTGCTGCGCCAGACGGATGCTCAACGCCGTCTTCCCAACCGCGGTAGGACCAACGATGGCAACGAGTGGAATCATTGGATCAGCCCTGGACGAATCCGTTGTTCCGGTGATTGCGCACCAAACCACCGGTGCGGTTAGAGCGTCGCCGTGCCCCGGTGCACCCCGCTGCGCTCCTCCTCAATCCAAGTGGATTGGGTTGGTCCACGCTTTTCGCCCGGCGGCGTCGATGACCGTGATCCGGATGTATGGCACATCGCCGATCCACGGCACAGCGAGCGTGCATGACGTGAATGCGTGCCCCAACTGCCGTTGTGCGCGCTCGTCAGGACCGCTGACGAAGACGGCGCGCGCTGGTGAACAGCGCACCGTCAGGCTGCGATCCGCAATATCGATGTCTTCAATCCGTGGTCCCTGCGTCGAATAGAAAGCGCCCTGCTTCAACGCTTCCAGAATCACTTCAGGTGAGAGTTCTTCGGCGCGAACCTCGACCCAGGCGACAAACGTATCGGGACGAATAGAGAAGTGCGCATCATCGGCGGCATATGCCAGTAATCGCCGTCCTCGCGTCAGCAACATGTCACAGAAATACCATCCGTCCCCCCGGTCGTTGTCCCACATGGCGGTCGCATTGAACACCTCGACGGCATGCGCTGCTTCAACCGCCAACCCATCTTCGAGGGTCAGCGTGTACCAGGCGGGATGCGCAATTCCGACGAACGCTCCGGCTGCAGCGGCGCGTGCAGCGAGCGCCGGACCGGTCTCGTCGGGTGTTGGCGGTGCAAAGTCGTGTGGCAGACCAACCGCGACAATGTGCCACAACCGGCCGGCAGATGTTTGTGGGGCGTGCAGTTCTGCACCGGGGAGGGTCGTGAAGCGCGCGTCGCAGAACGCACGGGTATCGGTGATTGGAAAGCCGTACTGGGAAAGGAAATGGTCGGTCAGCGCCAGGAAATCGTACCCCTGCGCACGATAGGCAGCGATCACCTCCTTCGGCGGCAGTTCGCCGTCGGAACGGTTGGAATGGGTGTGCAGGTTGCCCCGGTAGAAACGTCCCGGTTTGCGAAACGGCAGATTGTCCATTGATTCCCCTCCTTCCTCTCCTTTGCGCCAGCGTTGTAGCGAACGTATTGTACATCAGGCGAGGAAGGCAGGTTGTCGATGTTCACCGATCGGCGTGCGTTACGCGGTTGTCCCCGAAACACCCTCCTGATCCGGTCGGATCAGAAAGCCGCGCTCCTCCAGCAGGGCGATAATCCGCCGTGCGCATTCCTCAGGCGTGGTATCGACAGTCGTGAGGTGCACCTCCGGCGCCACCGGCGGCTCATAGGGATCGTCGATGCCAGTAAACCCGGTGATTTCGCCACGGCGGGCGCGGGCGTACATGCCTTTGGTATCACGTCGCTCGCACTCTCCGATCGGCGTGTCGACGAACACCTCGACGAAGCGGTCTTCACCGACCATTTTGCGGCACTCATTACGCGCGGCGCGGTAGGGGCTGATTGCAGCGCAGATCGCCACACCGCCGTGTCGCGCGATTTCACCGGCAACAAACCCGATCCGCAAGATATTCGTATCACGATCCTCCCGGCTGAAGCCAAGTCCCTTCGACAGATGCGTGCGCACCACATCACCATCGAGCAGTGTGCTCTGACGTCCACGTTCCAGCAACATCGCCACCAGCGCCTCGGCAATGGTCGATTTGCCGGCGCCACTGAGACCGGTGAACCAGACGCAGAACCCCTGGCGGTGGCGTGGCGGATAACTCTGTGCCAGGATTGCCGCCGTTTCTGGGCGGGTAAACCATTCCGGCAATCGTTCGCCGCGCGCCAGATATTCTTCACGTACCTGCGTCCCCGAAATCGTCCAGACACGCGCCCCCTTTGGCACAGCGGTCTCTTCAACGTACTGATCGGTATCCGGGAGGTAAACGTACTCGCGGAATGGCACCATTGTCACACCAATCTCATCCGCATAGCGTGCCACCAGTTCCTGGGCATCATATGGTCTGTAGAACGGCTTGCCGTTGCTGTCGAGACCAGGACCAGCGTGGTCACGCCCGACGATGAAATGGGTTGCACCGAAGTTACGTCGAATGATGGCATGCCAGAGCGCCTCACGCGGACCCGCCATGCGCATTGCCAGCGGCAGGAGGCTCAGCAGCGTGCATCGCGGATCATAGTACCGCTCCACGAGCGCGCGGTAGATGCGCACCCGGCTGTAATGGTCGATATCACCGGGACGGGTCAATCCTACAACCGGATGGAGGAGCAATGCGCCACCAACGTCTGCTGCGGCGCGCTTCGTCAATTCCTCGTGCACACGGTGAAGCGGGTTGCGCGTCTGGAAAGCGACTACCCGCTCCGCGCCCATCTCGTGGAGCATGGAACGAACCTCGACAGGGGTGCGCCGCAGTTCGACGAAATCGTAGTAGCGAGGCAGGCGAACAACACGCAGCGCACCGGAGATGTATGTATCGCCCCAGGTGCTCATCTCCGAAACCAGCGGATGGCGCGGATCGGTGGTACCGAGCGTCAGACGCGCTTCCTCTTCGGCATTCCAGGTGAAGGCTTCCTCGACATCCATAACGGCGATCAGTTCGTTGCGCGCATCGCGCAGCGCAACGCGATCACCGAAACGCGCCAGTGTCTTGCCGGAGACCGGCAGCGTGACCGGCAGCGGGAAGAGCGTTCCCCCTGCCAGTCGCATTTCGTGCAGAACGCGCTCATAATCAGCACGCCGCATAAAGCGGTCGAGCGGTGAAAAACCGCCTGTTGCTAGCAGTTCGAGATCGCACAAAGCCCGCGCTGAGATCTGGATCGAGGGAAGTTGTGCCGCTTCTTCGAGCAGCGCACGTCTTTCCTCACCAGTAACCAGCAGATTGATCAATCGACCGCCGTATGGCAGAATCAATGACACGGATCATCCTCCGTCATAGTTTCAGCATTGTACCGCGTAGTCCTGCAGGGACCGGTATGTTGAACCGTTTCAATAGGGTAGGCAGTATATCGTAAATCTGCACATTGTCGAGTCGCCGTCCGCTGCCGGGGCGCTGCGGATCGTGCCAGATGAAAAGCCCGTGCTGCGCGTGGTTGGCGTCATCAGGACCAGTGTCGTTTTCGCGGGTGAACATCCCATCGCCGCCAACCGTTCCCACCGACCGCCAGGCAAGATTGCCGAAGTAGACGATCAGGTCAGGGGCAACGCCGCGCACGGCGCGATAGAGGCGCTGTGGCACGAAAACCCTGTTTCCAAGCGGATGACCATCCGAACCAGGCATCGCTTCCAGCCGCGCTGCAAGGTCGGCGCGCACACGTTCGTACTCTGCCGGGGGAATGACACCCTGCGGTTCACGCCCACGCACATTGAGAAAAATGCGCCCGTAGTAACCGCCTGCCCCCCAGACGCGAGTGCGCGACCAGTCAACATCCGCCTGATCGAGACTGGTCGGCACGTCCGGCATCGTGCGCAACGTCAGGTCACCCTGTGCGATCAACCATTGATTGATCCGCACCCCGCCCATGAGCGGACGCGCACCATGGTCGGACACCACCAGCACCGCCGTCTCAGAACCGCAGTGCGCCAGCAAAGCAGCGATCTGTGCGTCGATGTGACGATAGTATGCGTGAATCGCATCCGCAAAGGGCGAGTCGGGAACAAACAACGGATGTTGCGGATCCATATGCTTCCAGAGCGCGTGGTGGATGCGATCGACTCCCATATCCACCAGCATGAGAAAGTCAGGGTGCTCTTCCTCGATCAGTGCTGTGGCAACCGCAAAACGCTGATTGCACATGGCGTAGATATCGCGCACAATACGCGCTTTGTCATCTGAGCGAAAATCGGGGACATCGAGCAGATAGGCGCGCCCCGGCGTCACGTCCGCAGTCCAGCCAGCCAGACGCTCCGCGAGTGTCGGCGGAAAGGTATAGGTCGCATCGGTCGACGGCGCAAGAAAGCAGGAGACCAGCACGCCATTCACCGTGGATGGCGGATAGGTGCCGGGCACGCCGATCACTGCCACGCGCCACCCCGCTTCAGCGAGAATATCCCACAAACGAGGAAACCTGATCGCACGACTATCGGCAACACCCATGCGATCATAGGAGCGATCGACGCGGTTGCGAAACCCATAGACACCGAGTTCACCCGGATCGCGCCCGCTCATCATGCAACTCCAGGCAGGCACCGTGATCGCCGGGACGCAACTCTCCAGCGCGCCGTAGACCCCTTCTGCCATCAGGCGGTTCAGAGTGGGCAGATCGGCGCGCCAGCGATCGAACACCAGCAACGGCTCGGCGCAATCGAGACCGATAATCAGGAGACGGGGAGAGGAAGTCATGATCTGGCGTCAGCGCTCACGGTTAGATGGCGGTGTCGGCGGTAGAGCAGCACGGAAGCGCTAGCAACAGCAGCGAACGAAAGAACATGCACGACATTGAACGGTGTTCCGGGGAAAAACCATGAGTCAGTACGGAGAAACTCGATAAAGAAGCGCCCCAGCGGATACCACATCAGGTACATGAGCAGCACGTCGCCATCACGCAAACGGTCACCGTAGCGACGCCAGATGGAAAAGATCAACGCGAAGCCGATCAGGTTCCAGAGCGATTCGTACAGGAAAAGCGGATGGAAGCGCGTCGTTTCCGGGAATGCCGCCAGATCGCGGTACGGACCGATACGATGTTCGGCGTCGATGCGCAACCCCCATGGCAGGGTTGTTGGCGGACCGTAGAGTTCCTGGTTGATGAAATTCGCCCACCGCCCGATAGCCTGCCCCAGCGGCAGACCGAGCGCAATCGCGTCGGCGTATACGAGGAGCGGTGCCTTGCGCACGTGGGCAAACGCCCATAATCCAAGCGCACCAAAGATGAATCCGCCAAAGATGTGTAGCCCGCCCTCCCATACCGCCAGAATACTCGCCGGGTTGCTCAGAAAGCGCCCCAAGCCTTCCGGTCCACGCGGCGATTGGATGAACACATAGTAGAGGCGCGCACCGATCAACCCCGGAATCAGCACCCAGAGCAGCAGATCCCACACCGAGTCGCGATCGAACCCGCGTCGCTCAACATGGAGGGAGCCGATCCACACTGCCAGCATGACGCCCGCCATGATCAGCACGCCATACCAGCGTAGTGTCAGCGGACCGAGTTGAATAATGACCGGATCAACGGGCGGGTACATAGGTGTTACTCAAGATACCCCAGTTCTCGCAAACGCCGCTGCACGGTCGGATCATCCACCCCCTCAGCGCGTCGGATAAGCGGCGCTGCGGCATCAGCGCGGCGTACAAAGGTGCTGAGGCGTGCCTGAAGTTCTTCGACTCGCTCCGGCAACAGTGCTGTCAGATCGACCGTTTCGTAGGGATCGGCATCAAGATCGTACAACTCAACCTGGTCTTCCCCGGTCTGGATCAATTTGTGCGAACCGCTGATCACCGCACGGCGCGGTTGATCGAAGCGACGCGCACGCGCCTGATCAGGCTGGCGACGCAGCATAATTCCCAAAACGTTGTGCAGCGGTTCTGCCTCGCTGAAGATCGTTCCACCATCAGGATCGGCAGCAGGCGATTGCGCCAGCGAGCGATCACGCTCAATGCCGCTGGCGAGCCTGGCGGCGTTCAGCAACGTATGGAAGACCCGTCGCAACGATACCGGATGATCAACCACCGTACCCTGCGGAAAGTCACCATCCGGATCGCGCACCATCAGCGGCACGTGGATCAGTTCGTTGTAGACCGACACCGTATGCCCGACGAGACCTTTTTCACCCAGATGATCGCCATGGTCGGCGCAGATCAACAGCAGGGTGCGGTCAAGCGCGCCGCTCTCGCGCATGCGGCGCAGAAATGCGCCGAGGTGTGCATCTTGTGTGGCAACTTCGGCGTCGTACACATCACTGAGCACGTGGTGATACCGTTCGTCTGCTCCGGAGAATGGTGCGAGCCAGCCGAACACATCGCCGTTGAAGCGACGCACATAGCGCGCTGCTTCCCGGTCGCGGATCACATCCGGTGCGAACCGTTCGAGCATCCGCCGATCCGGATGGTACGGCGTATGAACGCCCATCAGGTTGATGAAGGCAAAAATGGGCTGGTGCGGCTCAACGCCACGCCGCTCGATCAGCAAACGAGCAGCATCGTTGAGCGATTTGGGTGTATTCCCCTTGAAACTGAGCGCCGTCTGCCAGATCGGCACCATCAATGGTGTAAACGCGAATTCCAGCATCAGTTCGGAACGCGCAAATGAGTTCTGAATGCGGTTAAGGGTTGCCGCCAGACGACCCTTGAACCACTGACGATAACGACCGATCAGCCCAGGATGCGCGCCTGCCTGATTCGGGCGCGAGGTCAGCAGACCGCTGTAATTCAGAAAACTCTCGAAACCGCGCCGTAACCCGTTGTTGACGACACCCACCAGCGGATTGTTGCAGAACGCTGCTGTCATATACGCACCTTCGCGCAGGCGCTCCGCCAGCGTTGGAATGCCGGAAGGGAGCGCAGCCGACGATTGGTTGGTCGCATGCTCCGATGAGTAGAGACCGGTAAACATCGACGCGTGCGATGGGATCGTCCACTGCGCGGTGGCAAAGACACGGCGGAAAAGGGTCGCTTCAGCCGCAAGTTCATCGAGGCAGGGCGAGGTCGGTCGGGAATAGCCGTAGCATGAAAGCCTGTCGCAACGCTGGGTATCCAGCACGATCAGCACAATATCGGGGCGCCGACTCACAAATGATCCTCCTCCAGGAAGCGCTGGTTCGGATAGATTTAGTATACCACGCCAGGCGCCTGTCCGTTGAAGGATGCGGAGCACGATACACGGGCGCCACGAGCTGGAGACGCGCCTGATCGTAACGCGCCGCATTACCGGAGTAGATTGAAATTATGTTACCATAGCGGTGTGGACATCCCCAAAGGAGAGGAGGAAGCCAATGTCCGAAGGGTTCCGCATCGAGAAGGACTCGCTCGGTGAGGTGCGAGTGCCGGCGAACGCACTCTATGGAGCACAAACGCAACGCGCTGTGATGAACTTTCCGGTCAGCGGCATGCGTCCGTACCCGGCATTCGTCTGGGCGCAGGCGATGATCAAGCGCGCTGCGGCGGAAGTCAACCGTGACCTGGGACTGTTCAACGATGTCACGATTGGCGACCGCACCATCAGTGGACGGCAGATTGCCGATGCGATCATCCAGGCGACGGACGAAGTGCTCGACGGGCAGCACACCGATCAATTCGTCGTTGACCCATTCCAGGCTGGCGCAGGCACCAGCCACAACATGAACCTCAATGAGGTAATTGCCAACCGCGCGAACCAGATTCTCGGCTTTGCGCTCGACGATCCGAAGAAGCCGGTTAGCCCGAACGACCACGTCAACATGGCGCAGAGCACCAACGACACCATTCCAACCGCCATCCGACTGGGTTGTCTCTGGCGCCTCGACGAACTGCTCGCCGCTATCGATCGGCTTGCGGATGCGCTCGAAGCCAAGGCGCAGGAGTTCGATCCAATCGTCAAATCGGGACGTACCCATTTGCAGGACGCCGTACCGGTGCGTTTGGGACAGGAGTTTGGCGCATATGCGCTGGCGGTACGCAATGATCGTGAGCGGATCGAGAGTGCAGCCGACCGGCTGCGACGACTGGGCATTGGCGGCACAGCCGTGGGCAGTGGGTTGAATGCGCATCCCGAATACCATCAGCGAATGGTCAGACGCCTGTCGGAGTTGACCGGTCAGGAACTGCGCTCGGCGGGCAACCTGTTCGAGGCAATGCAGAGTATGGCGGATCCGGCGGATTTCTCGGCATCATTGCGCACACTGTGCATCACATTGACCCGTATCGCTAACGATCTCCGTCTGCTGGCATCAGGACCAACGACCGGTCTGGACGAGATCCGACTGCCGGCGGTTCAACCCGGTTCGAGCATCATGCCCGGTAAAGTCAATCCGGTGCTGGCGGAAATGCTGAACATGGCGTGCTTCCATGTGCAGGGGTGCGATCTGACCGTTTCGCTCGCGGCGCAAGCCGGGCAACTCGAATTGAATGTGATGATGCCGATCATCGCCCACAACCTATTCGAGATGATGCACGTCCTCATAGGCGCTATCAACGCCTTCACCGAGAAGTGTGTGGTCGGCATTACCGCCAATCCTGAAAAGGCGACCGGATGGCTGGCAAAGAACCCGATCCTGGTGACGGCGTTGAATCCGGTGATCGGATACCTCAACGGTGCTGCGGTCGCCAAAGAGGCGCTGGCAACCGGCAAGACGATCAAGGAAGTGGTCGTCGAGAAAGGACTCCTCTCAGCGGAACAGGTCGATGAACTGCTCGATGTGCGCGCCATGACCGAAGGCGGTATTATGGGCATCGGCGGCGGCGGCGGGTAAGCGCTGGCGCATACGTGGATACAACAGGCGTATCTCCGCCACGCCTGTTGTCCGTCGGTACGGAGGAAGTCCAACTGTGCCCAACATTCTGGTTTACACCGGCTCTCCTGGCATTGGTATCAGTGTGGCTGCCGCCGCAGAGGCGGCGCGCGCCGCCGATTCCGGAAAGCGCACGCTGCTGTTTGCATATCGGTCGACAGCAGGGTTGAGCGCACTTCTGGGGGTTGCTGTCGGCAGCACGCCAACCGAAGTTGCGCCGCGCCTCGAGGCGATGGCGCTCGACACCTGTAGCGAACTTGTCGCCACCTGGAATGAGACACGTGCGACACTGCCCCCGCCGTTCAGCACCCTTACCGGTGATGAATTGCCGCAACCGCCTGTTGCCGATGCTGCATTCGCGCTGCTACGCCTCCGTGAACTCGTTCCCAAATATGAGCGCATCATTGTGGACGCAGGTCCGC
Organism: Roseiflexus sp.; assembly: GCA_034432635.1. Taxonomy (GTDB): domain Bacteria; phylum Chloroflexota; class Chloroflexia; order Chloroflexales; family Roseiflexaceae; genus Roseiflexus. The sequence goes on along the minus strand of DAOUBK010000074.1, from coordinate 35,838 downwards.
ACTACGCCCTGATCGAGGCGTTGGGCGTCCCCAATAATCTGCGCTGGATTGCAAAGTGGCTCATCGGTCTCGATGGTCAACCGGCGCAGGGACCGTTGCTGCCGGGAATGCTGTTGCCGCCAGAGTTCACCAGCAATATGCGCCGCGTGCTGAAAGAAGCGGAACGATTGCGCAGTCTGCTCGATGCGCCTGCGAGCAGCGTCTGTTATGTGTTACGCCCGGATGCCGCCGCACTGGCAGAAGCGCGACTGGCGATTCCCGCCATTCAACTCCACGGTCTGGCAATCAGCACACTGATCGCCGGTCCGTTGCTACCCACCAACCCGGACGACGCGCGCCTGGCGCCGCTCGAACGGTTGCAGGCGGCACTAGTCGATGAAGCCGCAGCGATCTGGAGCACACGACCACTGCTCAAACTCGACATTGGGGCGACTACTGGCGGTCATATGCCGTTGCTACTCGCCGGACAGGCGATGGGGGACGCCGGCGCGGCGAACGCGCGTGCACCGGTTGGCAGCGAGTATCGCGGCGAACCGGCGCTAACCGTTGAGCTGCCCGGTCTGCCGCAGGGCGCGATTGGGTTGACCCTGAACGGGGATGACCTGATTGTGCGGATTGGACCATACCGGCGGTGTGTGCCACTGCCGACTCGTCTGCGCGGAACCAGTGCGATCCGTGCGACCCGCGAGGGCGATCTGCTCATCGTGCGCCGGCGAACATAACCCTTTGTCACCGGTTTGATCAGCAGGTTACCGGACACCGGCACGTCGCATGTACTCCAGCACACCCGCCGGACCGATCTGCGCTTCGAGCGCCAGCATGCGTTCGAGCAAGGGACGGTAAGGGTGGTTCGACTCACGCATGGCGGCGACAGCCTTGTGACAGCCCAGGTAACCGAGGTGATGATACGCCACCCATTCGGCAAAGCCTTCGATCAGGTCATGGTCGCTGAGGAGTGGGCAGTTTTCACCCTGCCAGGCATGGGCGTATTCGTGCGCCACGACGGTACGAAAGAGAAGTCTGGGCAAGCCATAGAGCATGTAGATGACCCGCAACCGACCGTGACGCTGGTATAACCCCAACGCTGGCGCTTCGCCTGGTTGCGGCGGTTTATCCTGCGCCCGCACCGCCGCCAGCGTCGGCGCATCCACCAACCGAAAGTCGACTCCCACCCGCAACGCCATCCCCAACTGGGCGACGATTGCCGCCACAGTTTCATCGAACAACTGCCGCGCAACCAGTGGATCGTAGATAGCCGTTGCGTGGCACGTTTCACACAACCGACGACCATCGTGCAACGTCCAGTAGCGGTTCCCCAGCGGAGCGGAACAGACATCACAGCGATCACGCTTGCGAATGCAGCGCGCGCAGTAGCGTTCGCGCCGCCCGTGGATGAAGTAGTAGCCGTCGATCAGCAGCGCCCCACAAGCTGCACAGCGGAGCGCATCCGGAATGTTGATCGAATGTGTCGTCACCTTATCTGTCCCGATATGCTCATTCACATGCCTGAGATCGTTCACCCGAAAGCGTACCACATGTTGCGAATATGTGGTATCATGGAGTGAGAAACGTGACTTATCTCTATCGTACCACGTCGGGCATAACACCAGACAACTAGCGGCGCCTGATCATGCTGCCAGGGATGGCTGGCATGTTCAACATCAGTCGATGGTGTGCAGCGTATGATGGAAACCTGCGTGGATCAGGCAGCGATCAAGCACGCCGCCGATCTCCTCGTTCGTGCGCGCAGCGCCGTGGCGATTACCGGCGCGGGTGTCAGCACGCCTTCCGGCATCCCCGATTTTCGTGGTCCCGATGGCGTCTGGAAGCATGTCGATCCGTCAGAAGTTGCGTCGTTGCAGAACTTTCTACGCAACCCACACGCATTCTACGACTGGTTCCGACCTTTGCTCGACCGTGTGCTGGCGGCTGCACCCAATGCGGCGCACTATGCCCTGGCAGCGCTCGAACAGCGCCAGACGCTCAAAGCGATCATTACCCAAAACTTCGATGGGTTGCATCAGCGCGCCGGATCACGTGAGGTCTATGAACTGCACGGGCATCTGCGCACTGCCACGTGCCTGGAGTGTGAGCGACAGATCCCGACTCAGGCGTTATTGTCCCGGATCCGTCGTAGGGAACCACCGCGTTGCAACTGTGGTCATCCGCTCAAACCCGATGTCGTGCTGTTCGACGAGATGTTGCCACGTGGATTGTACTGGCTGGCGCGTCGCGCCGTCGAACACGCCGATGTTATCATCGTTGCCGGAACGTCGCTCGAGGTGTTCCCCGTCAACGAACTGCCCGCGCTGGGCTTGCGCCACGGTGCAAAATTGATTATCATCAACAACGGACCAACCTATCTGGATGGGCGCGCCGAGGCGATCATTCGCGGCGATGTCGCGATAGTGTTGCCGGAACTGGTGAGACAGACCATCGGTGCGCACCTCCTCGAACGGTCACGATAAGTAAAGGAGTGTTGTGTGACAACCACGGATCTGGAGGTCCTGCGGACGCGCTTCGATAGCGTTCGCGGGCGTCTTTGACCTGCCAACCAAACAACGTGAGATTGCGGCGCTCGAAGAGCGCGCTGTCGATCCCGATCTCTGGAACGATCCCCGTGAGGCGCAGACGATCATGCAGCGCCTGACCCGCCTGAAGGAAGAAGTTGAACGTATTGCAGCAATCGATCGTCAATTGACGGCGCTTGCCGATCTGATCGAACTTGCCGCAGCCGAAGGCGATGACTCGCTTCGGGCGGATATCGCCGCCGAACTCAAACGCACCGGCGAAGCAATCGAAGCGCTTGAGATCGAGGTGCTGCTCAACGGTCCCTACGATGACCGTGACGCATTCCTTTCGATCAAAGCCGGCACCGGCGGAACCGATGCGCAGGATTGGGCGGAAATGTTGCTGCGCATGTATATGCGCTGGGGTGAACGTCGCGGCTTTCAGGTGGCGCTGATCGATAAGAGCGAAGGGGAAGAAGCGGGGATCAAGAGCGCCACGCTCGAACTGCGCGGTCCGTATGCCTATGGTAGCGCCAAAGCGGAAGCGGGTGTTCATCGCCTGATCCGCCTGTCACCGTTCAATGCGGGCAATACACGCCAGACATCGTTCGCTATGGTCGAAGTGCTCCCCGAAGTGGATGACGCGCCGGAGATCGTCATTCGCCCGGAAGACATCCGCATCGATGTGTTTCGCTCGTCAGGTCATGGCGGGCAAGGCGTCAACACAACCGACTCGGCGGTGCGCATTACCTACAAGCCGGGGACGCCGGAGCAGATTGTGGTGATCTGCCAGAACGAACGATCGCAGTTGCAGAACCGCGAAACAGCAATGCGCGTGCTGCGTGGTCGCCTGCTTGAACGCGAATTGCAGCGCAAACGCGAAGAGCGCGCCCGTCTGCGCGGTGAGTATCGCCAGGCGGATTTTGGCAACCAGATGCGCACCTACTATCTTCACCCCTACACCCTGGTGAAGGATCATCGCACCGACCACGAGACCAGTGATGTGTATGCGGTGCTCGATGGTGACATCGACCCGTTCATCGAAGCGTATCTGCGCTGGAATGTCGGGCGTGACGCCTGATGATGTTGGACAGCATCGCAGTCGCAGGGACGGAGTGTAACCGTCCCTGCGTGTTGTGTGGCGCCCCTACTCGCGCACCAGGTTGACGACGCACACCTCACACGGATCGCCCCGTTCGACGTTGTTATTGCTGCCCATCAACCCGCCGTTCGTCAGATAGCGCGGCAGGTAGTCGATCCTGATTGTCCCGGTCGTCGGATCGATGTCACTCAGACGCAGCGCCATGAAGTATTCGATCACATAAACAGGGGAGGCGCCTGACCACTGATCCGAGTCAGACGCTTCCGCCAGCACCGGCACGATAATCTCCTGATCGAGACGCGCATCGAGAAAACCGCCACTCAGGAGCGTCGCATTAAGCGAGCTGTTATGGGGAGCAACACCGATCAGATCCATTGCCAGGGCGATCTGATCGCCATCGCCGGCGATGCGGGTGTTCACTGCCCGATGCGCGCCAAAACACCACCACGATTTCAACGTATCCGTCGGTACAGTAGGGCAACTCGCTCCTGAACCCAACGATGGCGGCGCTGCTGAACCCATGCGCAGTGCTACAGGGCGCACCTGCCAGCGTTTCACGAATGTCTCTGGATCAACCCAGTCGGGATGGTCCTGATACCGTTCCAGGTACGGATACATGCCGTTCAGAAAATCAGTCTGGATCTGATTGTTCCGCTCTTCGAGAAAACCGCTCAGATCGACCAGTGCATTATCCGGGTTTGTACGAAAGAACTCGGACGCTTCGGGCAACAGACCGATCGGCGCCAGCAATTCGCCGATCAACGTCCCGCCATTGCCGAAGCGCGCCGCCGAGACGCCGCGCACGGTTAGCGTCGGTTGCCCCAGAATGCCCATCAGATAGGTGTCGAAGGTATATCGCACTGTAATCTGAATACCACGCGCTTCAGGCGGCGCCAGACCGGTCCCGACCAATCCGATTGGCCGTCCGGCGCCGTTGACGTAGGTCAGTTCAAAGTCTGGTTCGGCGACATCCAGTTCCGCCTGAAGATAGGTTCGCACGGCGTTGGTCACCGCAGCACCGGTGACACTCCCGCGATCAACAATTAGCACACGGGTAGCGATCAGCGCGGCGCCATCGGCGCTGTTCATTACGTTGCGCCGCCAGGCGAACGCCAGCGCCCCATCGATAGCTAGTCCCGCAAATGCGACCAGCAAGAGGAGCGTCAGCGCCAGAACCGTGATAGCCTGTCCTGGCTGAAACTCTGTCCTTCGTAGTCGTCTCACGAGCAACTCCCAAACTGTGGCACGGTTGTTCCGCTCCGCAGCGTGACCTGTGCTGCCGGAAGCACCGACGAGAACCAGAACTCATGGCGATACACCGCTTCGACCGTCGTATCCTGGCGCCCTGCAATACACGCAGAGGTGGTAAAGGCGACGATCAGTCGCCCCGGTTCGCCTGCGCCAGGGAGTGCCCGCAAGCGCTCACGAATATGTTGCTTTGCCATCGATTCATTCCCCGGATGCTGGGCAATAACGTATCCTCCCTCGGCGACGGCGCTGCGAAGCGCCATCTGGTTGCTGAACGCCAACGCAAAATCGACCGTCCCAAGCAGCATGATGATCAGGATCGGGGCAATCACCGCAAATTCGACTATCGATTGCCCGAATCTGCGTTTCATTGTGCTGAACATCGCTCGCTCCCCTGTTACTCCCTCGCGCCGTTCGATGTGGTCGTGTCCATTTTCAACCTTACCACGCCTCCCGTCAGACCTCACGAACCACACGTTACCGTTCCGTTCTGAACCGTAATTCGGCGACCGTCCAGCGCCGGATCAGGATATTCAGGACTGGTGACATCCGTTGTGACATCAAGGTTGTCGCGCGCCTGATAGGTGTTGGCGATACAAATGATAATCACGCCATTGCTATCGCTGACACCGGTCCACGAGGTGACCAGTGATGCGCCAGACACGGTGATGTTGAAACTTACTCCTGGAACAGGTTGCCCCTGACTGTTGCGCACGGTGATACGAATGCGCAGGTCTGCCGGCTCGCCAGGCGGAGCATTGGGATCGATTCGTTTGGAACCTACCACCGAGTATGTGATCGGCTGTGGCGTCGGGGTCACCGACGGCGACGGCGTGTTCGTTGGCGTGTTCGACGGTTTTGGCGTGTTCGTCGGCGTGTTCATCGGCGTCGGCGTCTTCGTCGGCGTCGGCGTGGATGTTCGTGTTGGAGTCGGTGTTCGTGTTGGGCTAGGCGTCCGCGTATTCGACGGCGTCGGCGTGTTCGATGGCGTGAGCGTCTTCGACGGCGTTGGCGTCTTCGTCGGCGTGAGCGTATTCGACGGCGTCGGCGTGGATGTTCGTGTTGGAGTCGGTGTTCGTGTTGGGCTAGGCGTCGGCGTCTTCGACGGCGTCGGCGTCTTCGTCGGCGTGAGCGTCTTCGACGGCGTCGGCGTGTTCGTCGGCGTCGGCGTGTTCGTCCGCGTCGGCGTGTTCGTCGGTGTTGTTGTATCGGTTGGCGTTGGCGTATTCGAGGGCGTTGGCGTATCGGTCGGTGTGGGTGTCGGTGTTGGTGTTGCTCGCACAACCGATGCAATATCGCAGTCGGTAGTGATCGACCGTGAGGCAACGGCATCAATCTCGATCTGCGGAATGAATGCGCCAACAATCGGGTCGAGCGGTTCCAGCGTGTACCTCAGGGAAACAGTGACCGGATCGGTATAGCGCCAGCGGAGATTTCCGTTGGGGTCAGTGCTCCAGCTAATAGTGGGGGTGATGACGCTGGTATCCACAAATGCTACAATGCGCTCGCGTGTATCGGCCATGATGCGGTCAATGTCGTTCTGGGTGGGGCAGGGACGTACAGCAGCACTGCGGGCGCCTTCGCTGGCTGCGTTGTGCAACTGAACGTAGACGAACAGCATGTAGCCGAGTTCGATCACGCCCAGAATGAGGAGCAAGAGGAGCGGCAGAATGATCGAAAACTCTACCACACTCTGCGCCCGTCGTCTGGATATCCCCGGAAATGCCATAACACCCTCATTTATGGTTCTATCTTCATCGAGATACGGTGTACTCTGGTTGAGCGGTTACGCACCAGCGCCTGTTGCGAAACGAGCGCCCATCGTTTCACGGGGATACGTCATTGCCCGTGACAATACTAGCGCGCAATGCTCCCCGTTCATCACGCAGTTCGACAAATGTGGTGCGTCCACTTTCGACGAAAACTACCTCAAAGGTCATTACAGTATTACTGCTGATTTCGAGGCGATAGGCGCCAGGCGGCAGCGTAACCGTACTCCCGATTCGTCCCTGGTAGACCTCGTTTCCCTGGCTGTCGATCACACGGTAGGTCAGCGCAACCGCCTGTTCGAGGGCATCGGCGAGTTGCGCGGCATTCGCAGCATCGAAGTACGTCCCTCCGCCAGCTTCGGCTATATCCTCCAGACGCCGGCGCCATTCTTCCTGTTCGATATTGAACCCGATCACACTCACCCGCAAACGGGGATTGGCAGCGTGCAGTGCTGCCGCTGTTGCCACCGGATCGCCGCCACAGGTTTCATCACCATCGCTGACCAGCACGATCAGCACCTCACCATCGACACCGGCGAGGTCTCGCGCCATGTCTTCCAGCGACTGTGCTATAGGAGTGCGTCCGCCGTTGACCGGTCGAATAGCGCTGATCCGGTCGATCAGATCGGCACGCCGCAAGGGGGCAGGCGCCTGAACGAGCTCGGTATCGCTGCAATCGTTGGCACGCCGATGACCATAGGTGCGTAGTGCAACATTCGTGGTTTCCGGCAGTCGTTCAACCAGCGCAATCAGCGCCCGGCGGGCAATCACCGTCTTGGGCGTCCCGTCGATGCGCGCCAGCATACTGCCGGAAGCGTCGAGAATGATTGCCAGGTTCGGGGTGGCGCCAGAAGATTGATCTCCCGATGCCATGCGTACTTCCAGCGTTCCGGGCAGGGTCACAGATGTTGCCGGCGTGGCGGTTGGAAGCAGCGGGACTGGCGTGCTGGTCGGCGCGGGGGTCGGCGTTCTGGTAGGTGCGATGGTTGGAAAGCCAATACTGAGTATGATCGGTTGCGCTGCGCTGCCGACGCTCGATGGGTCGACTCGAACGATCAGTGTCACAACGACCACTGCAATGATCAATGTCAGTGTGGTCAACCCGCCGATCAGGGCTGCGCGTGGCGGACGTGAACGTGGGGGCGCTGATGCCGGAGGTACACCCGCCTGCTCAATCTCCAATTTTAACTGTGCATCGGCAATGAGCGCTTCAACATCCGGGTAGGCACACGACAGGGCGCGCACCTGCGATAGAGCGGCGATTGCCTCTTTCCAGCGCGCTTCGCGCATACACGCCACACCCTGTTCATACCATCGATCGGTTTCTGGAGTTCGTTCTGTGTTCATAAGCCACCAAATGCCTCCAGCAGCTGCGGCACTGCCGGACCCAGCAGCACGGCAAAAATTGCCGGAAAGATGAGAAAGACGAGCGGAAACATCATCTTGACCGGCGCCTGATTGGCGCGTTCCTGGGCGCGCTGCCGCCGTCGCGTGCGCATCTCGTCAGCCTGCACGGTCAGGACGCGACCAATGCTGATGCCGAGTGCCTCCGCCTGTTTGACTGCCGAGACGAAACTGGCAATGTCTGGTACGCCGGTTCGTTCCGCCATATCGGTCAACGCCTGACGACGCGACACCCCCATCGACATATCACGCAACACCCGACTGAACTCCCGCGCCAGTTCGTTCGTCCATTTCGACGTAATCTCCTGAATTGCATTCTCGAAACTGAGACCGGCGGCGGAGGCGATTGCCAGCAGATCAAGCGCATCAGGCAATGCATTGAGCAATTCGGTCTGACGTTGTCGGATCCTGCGCGACAGCCAGACATCGGGAAGAAAGAAGGCGCAAAACCCGATCCCGCCGAGCAATAGCAGGTTGAAGAATGTCGGCGCCGCGCCAGCCATCCAACCGATAGCGCCCGCAACCAGTGTGACCAGCACCAGGACGATCCCTTTCGCGCCAACGAAATCGGCGGCGGTTACGCTCCATGGGTACCCTGCCATTGCCAGGCGCATACGTAACGCTTCGTAGCGCTTCTGGGGCAAGAGCCACGCAAATGGGCGGACTGCCCGTCTCAGCAGCGGAATGACCACACGCTCGGCAAACGGCTTCGTCGCCTCCAGCGATGGCACGGTGTTCACCTTCTCGACCGTGGGACTGAGGTAGGCGTCAAGGCGTTCACCAACAGTCATATCGCGGCGCACGGTCGTCAGACCTGCAACCATCAACAGAATGGCAAGCGCGGTTATGATGCCTGGGATGAGCAACATCAGATCCTCACATCAACGATCTTCCGAATGATGAGGAAACCGGCGACCGATGAGATGAATGCGCCAATCGGGATACAGAGGAGCAATCCCGGTTGAAACAGGCGCATCATGTACGTCGGATTGATAGTGAAGATGATCAGCGCCAGCGCAAAAGGCAATGCACCGATGACGTAACTCGAAATGCGCTGCATCGACGTAATCACGCGTACTTCTCGTCGCAGTTTGGCGCGTTCGCGCATTGTCGTGCTGATGTTCTCAAGAATCTGCCCCAAGTTGCCGCCAACGCGCGCATGGATCTTGATCGCCGTCACCACCAGATCGAGGTCGGTGCTCTCCATCCGTTGCACCAGATTGTCGAGCGCCTGGGTAACGCTGAGACCAAGTTGCACTTCCTGAAACACACGCCGCAGTTCTGTACGCGTCGGTTCCTGCACATCACTGGCGATGTTGGCGAGCGATTGGACCAGACTGAAGCCACTACGCATCGATGCGGTGATCAGGTCGAGCGTTTCGGGCAACTGGTCGTTGAACTCCTGTTTGCGGCGTTGCCGTCGCATCCGCATCCAGAACGAGAACCCCAGATGTCCGGCAATCAACGCCGCTGGAACGACGAGCACCTGACGCCAGATCAGCAGCGCCAGCGCCGTGATGATCAGCGGAACAGCAATGCGCATCAACAGATATTCCGGGACCGTTAGCGGCAGGCTAGCAGCGGCAAGATCGTGCTCAATCCTGACAGCAAAACTCTGCCGTTTGATGACATCGTTGAGTCGCTCGGCAATGTGCTGATCATTCAGGGTCGCGCCGCGTGCAGCATCGTCTCCGCCCAGATAGGCGCTGATCCGGCTATCGACACCGGTGTCGCGCGTTGCCAGGCTACGCGCGGCGAGCAGCAACGTCAGGATCGCCAGCCCTGCCAGCAACGCAGCACCGATGGGAAGCACAAATTCGAGCGATACAGACGCATCCATCGTTCTGTTCCCTCTAGCGAATGCCTGGGATCACATTGCCAAACACCTGGGGCGATAGCGTGATGTTCATCTGCTGCAACTTCTCGAGAAAACGTGGGCGAATGCCGGTCGGCATGATTCGCCCAACGACCTTGCCATCACGCACCCCCTGTTGCTGGAACACGAACAGATCGGAGAGCGAGACGACATCATTCTCCATGCCGGTGACTTCACAGACTTGGACAATCTTGCGTGAGCCGTCCTGGAGACGTTCGAGTTGAATGATGATATTGATCGCCGAAGCGATCTGTTCACGGATCGCGCGCAGCGGCAGATCCATTCCCGCCATCATGACCATTGTTTCCATACGGCGCAGGGCATCGCGCGGGCTGTTGGCGTGCAGCGTTGTCATCGAACCATCGTGACCGGTGTTCATCGCCTGAAGCATATCGAGCGCCTCACCTGCGCGACACTCGCCGACGATAATCCGATCCGGGCGCATACGCAGAGCATTCACGACTAGATCGCGCAACGTCACTTCGCCACGCCCTTCGATGTTGGCAGGGCGCGACTCGAGTGTCACGACATGACGCTGTTGCAGTTGCAGTTCGGCAGCGTTTTCAATGGTGATGATGCGCTCATCGTCGGGAATGAACGACGAGAGTACATTGAGCATGGTGGTTTTGCCGGTGCCGGTACCGCCGGAAATGATGCAGTTGAGCCGTCCCAGCACACATGCTCGCAGCAGTTCCATCAACTCCGGCAACGCGGCGCCGCGCGCTACCAGATCGGCAGCAGTGAGCGGCACGCGCGAGAACTTGCGGATCGTGATCGTACTGCCATTGAGCACCAGCGGCGGAATAATGGCATTGACGCGCGATCCATCCGGCAGGCGCGCATCGACCATCGGCGTGGTTTCATCGCACCGACGACCGAGCGGCGAGATGATGCGATCAATGATGCGCCGCACGTGGTCTTCGTCGATAAACCGGGCGTCGGTTTCCTGCAATTTGCCGTTGCGCTCGACCCAGATCTGGTACGGACCGTTGACCATGATCTCACTGATCGTATCGTCGGCGAGGAACGGCTCGAGTGGACCGAGTCCCAGCAGTTCGGACTGCGCCAGACGAATCAGACGCATACGTTCCCGTTCGGAAACCACACGTCCGCTCTTGTCGAGGTGCTCGGTCACCAGTTCAGCGATACGACGCGCGTAGTACTCCGGTTCACGGCGTCCACCCGTATCAGTTTCATCGATCAACCTCGACTGAACTGCTTCAATCAGATCGCGTTCATCGCGATCGGCGTCGTGTGCGGGTGGAGGCGCCGGCGACCGCGCTGCGACCGGTCGCACCGACTCGATCGGCGGGCGCGGCTCATCAACGGGAGCGGCATTGGGCGCCTGGTGCGCACTGCTGGTGCTGCTGCGTGAGAAACGAAACCGGTTCATAGCAGAACGTTCCTCTAGGTTTCACGTCGGGCAAAACCAAACAAACCACGTCGTGCGATCAGCGCCGCTAACCCTTTCGAACGCGGTCTGGACGGCGCCAGCGTCAGGGTGGCAACCTGCTCGCCAGCGACGTGCGCCGCCAGTTTCAGCAGGCTCTGACCTATCCAGCTCTCCGGGTGCGACAGAACGATAGGAATGCCCCGATTGACGCTGTGCGTCACCAGGCGTCCTTCGCTGGGGATATTGGCGCTGATGGGATAGCGTAGATGCTGTTTGACATCATCGAGCGCGATACCATCGACGCTGGGAAAGCGGTTGATCACCAGTGTTATCTTGCCGCGCGTCAGACTCTCGCGCTGGACGAACTCCAGGAACCGCTTGACATTCTTTAGCGCCGGCACTTCCGGCGTCGTCACCACCAGTGTCTCGTCCGCCTTTCCGACCAGCGTTGCGGTCACGTCATCGAGGAATGACCATGTATCGGCAACCACGTACTCATAGCGATCGAGCAATGCATCGATCAGGCGACCGATCTGCTCGCCGCTGATGTCACCAGCCGCATCGGGCGTATTGGGCGCCAGCAACACATGCGTGCCAGAAGCGTGCTGCTGAACCACCGAACCGATCATTGCGTCATCGATGTCGTCGAGGTGATCGATCAGATCGACCAGCGTGTGCCGCGACCAGAGGTTCAGGTGAACGCCAGCATCGCCAAACTGAAGGCAGCAATCAGCGAGCAACACCCGACCGGCGCTCACCTGGCGCAACCCGACCGCCAGATTGGCTGCAATCGTGGTTGTGCCCGAACCGCCCTTGGGCGAAATAACCACCACCAGTTTGCCGCGTACCTGCGGGCGATTGCTATCGAGAGTCGCCAGGACGCGCACGCGGCGGTCGGTTTCGGTTTCAAGCAGCGCACGGATACTCTGGATGAGTTCCGCATACTGCAACGGGCGCCCCAGGACATCCCGCGCACCAACTGCCACGAGCCGTCGCAGCGTTGCCGTATCGACGCGTGCAACCACTGCGATACAGATCGTCGTGGGCAGAGTGGTGAAGACATGGCGCACCAGTTGCTCCGCCTGATCGAGATCACGATCAACAATGACCAGATCGGGGCGCGTTTGCCGGATCAGCTCCAAACTGGCGGTCGTCGCCGCAACCCGATCAACACGCGCGATCAGCGGTTCGGCAGCCAGACGACCGATCCATTCCTGATCCAGTCGCTCTGGAACGGTGACAACAATGACATTGATGCGAAGGTTGTTGGTCACAGATGTGTCCTCGTCATGTATTGCGAGCCTGGCAGTTACCGCATATAGCGCTGGATCAACTCCGGTAGATTGAGCGGTTCGGTTGTAAACGGCTCTGTATCCAGCGGCGAGCGCAGCGCAAAATCGATCGTGCCGCCGGTATCCTTGATATGTTTCAGAATGATTGCGTCTTCCGGGCGCATTGCGCAGAGAAGAGCTATGGCTGGCGTTTTGGTCTCATCCTCGCGCGGCGCCTGACGCAACACTTTGAGCACCTGCACATTCTGCAACGTCAGCGCAGTAGTGGGCGTCGTCGCCTGGTCGGGTGCAGGCGCAGCCGACGCATCGAGCGGCGTGTTCAATGTCAGATACAGGTCGATGCGATCACCATCCTCGATCAGGTTGCTCTGACCGAGCAGATCAACGATGGGAAACGCAAAGAGCACGTAGCCGGGAGGGATCTCCTGGCTGATCGCCTCACCGCGCTCACCAACGAACATGCTCCGCTGAAATGGATCACCCTGACCCACTGCGCGCGCCAGTATGCGGTTTTCAATCTCGGTCGTCTCGGTCAATGCATTGACCGGCACGAGATCGAGGGGAAAATCTTTCAGCAGAATATCATCCGGTCCGACGGCATTTCCGGGCGCAAGCGCTCTGGCAGCCACGGGCAATTTGATCGTCGGCACCTGCGGCGCCTGCTGCGCAAGCACTTCACGTCGCGCCTGTCCCGCCGCTACTGCCGATTGTTGCTGCAACACAACGTAGACCAGCACACCGGCGCCGATTGCCAGCAAAACCCCCAGGGTGAGCAGTATCCAACCGCTGCGGCGTGTCACTGACAGCCTCCTTCACAAGATTGGATCATTTGCGTGTGTTCTGGTGAATATATCGCCGTAGCGCCTGAAAGGTTATGGGAATGCGCTGACATCCCGTTAAGATGTCAGAAAAGAGGTTATGACACGAAGCAAGCGCCTCATTTTGAGGAAAAACCAGGAAAACCGGCTGCTGAAGAAGTATCAGCAACCAGCCGATATGTACAGATATTCACAAAAGTGAAAGGGTAGAGCGTCGGAGGGATGATTTTTCTATCAGTTCAACACCAAAAACGAGGTATTATCGTAGACGTAGTACTTTTCCGAAGCCGTAGAAAGAAGATATTCTATCGTACTATGATTGATAAAACGCACTATTATAGTAATCAAAACCTTCAGGAACCAAACGTTCTCCGTTTACCTGGCGGGTCATCAATTCAGCATCGTCTGGATCAGGCTCAGCACCTGCTCGATATCAAACGGCTTTTGGATGATAACGGCGCCTTCGGCTTCGAGATCGGCAAACCATGGTTTCCGATTCAGAGCGGTGATAATAAAAATCGGGATGCCATCTTCCTGGAGTTGATCCTTCATGTGCTGAAAGGCTTCGACACCATCCATCTGCGGCATCATAATGTCACAGATCACCAGGTTCGGGTGCAAAGACACGAGTTTTGCGATCCCCTCCTGACCATCGCTGGCGACTTCGACACGATACCCTGCCTCTCGCAACGCAATCTCCAGCACGGTTTGCATCGCCGGATCATCATCAATAACCAGAATGGTAGGCTGTTCATCCATGAGCGCTTCCTGCTGATCGTGCTGAGCAAAGGGACAGTTCCAGTCAGGCGGTGTAGGATCGATGGGACAAAGAAGCGACCAACCCGACAACAGGCGCGCCTATTATAGCACGAAGCGCAGCGTCGTCTGGCAGATGTTGGTATAATAGAGCAGTCGTGCATGCGCCCAACTACCCACATACAGATGCCAGGTTGACCCATGATTGTTTCGATATGCGACGATAGGTCTGAAACCATTGCCTGCCAGGGCGTCCTTGATGCAATCAATGCCCAGATTGCAGTACTCGACCGGCACGGTGTCATCGTCGCAGCGAACCGGGCATGGTTGCGCTCAGTTGCGGCGCAGAGCGGTGATCACCTGTTGCGGGTTGGCGCACACTACCGCGACGCCTGGAATGATGACCAGAGCATTTTTGCCGGTGTGGCGCGGGAAGCATCAGAGGGCATCGCAGCGGTCGTGCGTGGTGAGCGTGCATGTTTCACATGCGAATACCGCCGCCAGACGGAGGAAGGCGAGCGCTGGTTTCGCCTGGAAGCGACGGCGCTGAAGCAAGGCGGGGCGGTGTTGACCAACACCGACATTACCGCACACCAGGTTCACGAAATGCCGACCCGGTTGCGTGAACAGAATCAGCGTCTCCAGCGTCGGATGCGGCGGCGGCAACGGCTCACCCGCGCTCCACGGCAGTTGCTGCGGCTGCTTATCGAACAGACCACACGCCTGGCGCGCGCAAATGCTGAATTGCAGCAATTTACCTCGGTCGTCTCGCACGAACTGCGAGAACCGTTGCGCATGGTCACCGGTTTTCTGGATCTGCTCCAACGCCGGTACGGTGGTCAACTCGATGAACACGCGCGTGAGTATGTCGCCTTCGCGTACGACGGCGCCGCGCGGATGCAATCGCTCATCGAAAAATTGCTGGCGTATGCCCGTCTCGATCAGCACCCTCCAGACATCCACCCCGTCGATTGCAACGACGTGCTGGCGCGTGCCATCGGAATGTTGCTGGTGGCTATCGATGAAAGTCAGGCGGAAATCACCTTCGATCCGCTGCCGACGGTCGCAGGCGACGATGTCGAACTCGGTCTGGTATTCCGCAACCTGCTCAGCAATGCTATCAAGTTTCACGGCAACGAGCGACCGCGCATCCATATCGGGGCGCAACGCCAGATGAATGAGTGGCTCTTCACCGTGCGCGATCACGGGATCGGCATTGCAGAGGAAGATACCAGACGCATCTTTGACATATTCGTTCGCACCCACAGTCGCAGCCGGTTCCCCGGCAACGGCATCGGGCTGGCGATCTGCCGCAAGGTAATCACCCGCCACGGAGGGCGGATCTGGGTCGAACGTCCGGCAGATGGCGGATCGCTGTTCTGCTTTACGCTGCCGGCGCTGTCGTAGCGTCCGGTGGCGTGAGCATCGTCAGGGTTTGAGGTATGCACACAGGAACCGATACACCGCTTGAAGTCCTGCTGGTCGAAGACAACCCTGGCGACGCGCGACTCGCTGCCGAGGCGTTTGCTGCAGCGCGGATCGGTACGTTCACGCTTACCCATGTCGAACGGCTGGCAGAAGCGCTCGAACTTCTGCAGCAACGCTCGTTTGACGCGATTGTGCTCGATCTCTCGTTACCAGACAGCGGCGGGCTGGATACCCTGCAGCGCATTCTGAAGCACGCACCTGATGTACCGGTTGTTGTGCTGACGATGTTGAGTGATGAATTGCTGGGGGTTCAGGCGGTGAATGCCGGTGCGCAGGACTACTTGCGGAAGGATGGGTGTGTGCATGAATCGCTGGCGCGTTCGGTGCGTTATGCCGTCGAGCGTCAACGCCTGCTGCGCGAACTTCAGCAGGCCCGTCAGCAGGAACAACTGGCGCGCAATGCGCACGAGATAGCCGCGGTCGAACAACTCTCGCACGATACGCGCACCTCGGTGACAGCGCAATTGTACAGTGCGCTGCCGCTGCGTGAGTCGCAACCAGACCTCTTCGCCGATCTGGTGGCGCAGTATGGAAGTGTTCTCGATCAGCGCCTGGAACAGCGTGCCTACAAAATCGAAACCAACACTTCCGATACCCTGCGCGAGATTGCGAATCAACTCGGCTTTCTACGCGCCGGACCACGCGATGTGGTCGATGTCCACACCCACGCTCTTCGCCAGCGGGTGCGGAGCGCAAGTGTGATGCGTGTGCAGGCGTATGTCGAAGAGGGGCGGCTCCTCGTGCTCGAATTGATGGGATATCTGGTATCGTACTACCGCGCCTATGCGCTTGGCGGTAACCATTGATCGATCTGTGATACCATTTTACGACAGTGTCGGCAGATACATAACAGGACCGTTCAAAGGGGAAGTGAACCGATGACGAGTAAATTTGTCCTCAAGCTCTACGTCACCGGTCAGACGCCACGCACCGAGCGGGCGATCCAGAACCTGCGACGAATCTGCGAGCAGAGTCTTGGCAGTCAGTATCAGTTGTTCGTGATCGACGTGCTGGAACAGCCGCACCTCGCCGAACAAGAGCGGATCCTGGCGACACCGACGCTGATCAAGGAACTGCCGCCACCAGTCCGGCGGATTATTGGTGATCTGTCCGATACGCTCAAAGTGCTGCAAGGTTTGGATCTGCCAGTCCATCCCTCGAGCACAGGAGGAACGCAGGAGTGAGCCTGAATCTGCGCCAACCAGCCATCGCAAAACTACCAACCGGCATCAGTGGCTTCGACCTGATCGCCAGCGGCGGTATTCCCGCCGGTCGAACCACACTCGTCTCCGGCACTGCCGGTAGTGCGAAAACAGTCTTTGCTGCCCAGTTTCTCGCCGAAGGTATTCGTAAGTATGGCGAGCACGGGGTATTTGTCACATTTGAAGAACCGCCCTCGGATATCCGCCGCAACATGGAATCCCTCGGATGGGATATTGCGACCTGGGAAAGCGAGGGTAAGTGGGCGTTTGTAGACGCATCACCCCAACCCGGCGAGGAACTGCTCTTCGCCGGTAACTACGATCTCGGCGCGCTGCTGGCGCGAATTGAAAATGCGGTTCGGCGCATTGGCGCCAGACGCCTGTCGATGGACTCGCTCGGCGCAATCTTCACACAGTTCGCCGACAGCGCCGTTGTGCGCCGGGAACTGTTCCGCGTCGTCTCGGCGTTGAAGCGCATGGGTGTCACCGCCATCATGACCGGTGAACGTACTCAGGAATATGGCGATATTGCACGCTACGGCGTCGAGGAGTTTGTAGCGGATAATGTCATTATTCTGCGCAACGTGCTGGAGGATGAAAAGCGCCGCCGCACCATCGAGATACTGAAGTTTCGTGGTACGTCGCATCAGAAAGGCGAGTTCCCATTCACCATCATCTCCGGTGAAGGAATGGTGGTGATACCGCTCTCCGCAATCGAACTCAAACAACGCTCGTCCGACATTCGTGTAACCTCAGGCAACCCCGAGCTCGATCGTATGTGCGGCGGGGGATTATTCCGCGACTCGATCCTGCTTGTGTCGGGAGCAACGGGGACCGGTAAGACGCTGATGACGACCGAGTTCATGGCAGGTGGAGTCAACCGGGGTGAACGCTGCCTGTTGTTTGCGTTCGAGGAGAGTCGTGAGCAGTTGTTCCGCAACGCCACGGGGTGGGGGATCGATTTCGAGCAGATGGAACGGGATGGATTGCTGCGCGTCGTTTGTGAGTATCCCGAAACCGCCGGGCTCGAGGATCACCTGATCGCAATGAAAAAGTTGATCCAGGAGTTCCGCCCCAATCGGGTGGCGGTGGATAGCCTCTCCGCACTCGAGCGCGTCTCGACCATCCGCGGCTTCCGCGAGTTTGTGATCAGTCTCACGTCGTTTATCAAGCATCAGGAGATCGCCGGTCTGTTTACGGCAACCACCCCTAGCCTGATGGGGGGTGAGTCGGTGACGGAGACCCATATCTCGACGTTGACCGACTCGATCATTCTGCTGCGCTATGTTGAGATGTTTGGCGAGATGCGCCGCGGGTTGACGGTGCTGAAGATGCGCGGCTCGATGCACGATAAGAATATTCGCGAGTTTACCATCGATAACCGTGGCATGCACATCGGTCGCCCGTTCCGCCAGGTAACCGGCATTCTGTCCGGCAATCCGATCCACATCGCGCCCGGCGAGATCGACCGGATGAACCAGTTGTTCAATGATGAAGAGCCGCAGACGTGAGATACGTTCTGAATGCAGGCGGTCTGGTACAGCGAATACGAGTGAAATAGTGCTTTATGCAGCGATCGTCCACAACGATGATTATTGTTCTTGTCTGTATCAGTGCAGTGGTGCTGGGTTTTGCGATTACTCGCCTGTTCGGTTCGAGCGGCAATGTCGCCGACCCGTCCAGGTTCATCACTGCAACGGGAGGCGCTCCAGGCGAGGTGAGTGCCTCTCATTCAACCGTGCCACCAATGGCTTCCACTGTCGAACCGGTTGACACTGCAACGCCGGTTGCGCTTCGAGAACAAACCGCCTCGCCTTCGCCCCCGACGATCAGTCTCGCCACTCCCACCAGTGCACCGGTTGCCACGCTCCCGCCGACAAACACTGATCAACCGATTGCAACTCCTACACCGGTGATGGTGAACACGCCGACATCGATAACCACTACGCCAGAAGATGCTACCACTCCGTCCACCGACCGCGAACCGTTTGTAGAGTATGTGGTGCAGCGCAGCGATACGCTCTACGCGATCGCACTCCTGTTCAATGTGACAACTAATGATATTCTGGCGTACAATACGATTCCCAATCCTGCTAGCTTGACAATTGGCCAGACACTGCGCATCCCAACCGGTGATGCGCCGTATGTCGAGTATGTGGTGCAGCGCGGTGATACACTGTACGGAATTGCGCGACGCTTTGGGGTGTCGGTCGATAATATCCTGGCAGTCAACGATATTCGTAACCCTGCGAGTCTAACAGTGGGACAGACCTTGCGTATACCACGGAGAGTGCCATGAATCGCACCGATGTTGTGCATGACCTGCGACGTATCGTTGGACCACGCGCCGTCATCGATGATGCTGCCACGTTGCTGACCTATGAGGCGGATGGTTGTGTGCTGGATACGCATCCGCCCAACGTTGTGGTGCTGCCGGCGACCACTGAGGAAACTGCGGCAGTTGTGCAGATCGCCAACCGCGCCGGGATGCCGATCGTGCCACGCGGCGCAGGCACCGGTCTTTCCGGCGGTGCGACGCCGATCCACGGCGGGATTGTGATCTCGACAGCACGAATGGAACGGGTACTGGAAGTGGATGTGCGCAATCGACGGGCACGGGTGCAACCAGGGGTGATCAACTGGGAACTGTCACAGTACCTGGGGCAGTATGGATATGCATTCATGCCCGACCCATCCTCGCAGAAGGCATGCACTATCGGCGGCAACATCGCCAACAATAGCGGCGGACCGCACTGCCTCAAGTATGGCTTGACCACCAACCATGTCCTGGCGCTGCGCGTAGTGCTGCCCGATGGCAGCGTTATTTGGACTGGCGATGGACGACAGGATGGCATTGGCTATGATCTGGCGGGTGTGTTGACCGGCAGTGAGGGAACATGCGGCATCATTACCGAGGCATGGGTGCGCATGACGCGCCTGCCGGAGGCGTTGCGTGTGGTGCTGGCACTGTTCCCGGATATTCCATCTGCGTCGCAGACGGTTTCGACCGTTATTGCGCGCGGGTTCCTGCCGGCGGCGCTGGAAATGATGGATCAACTCGCGATCCGCGCTGTGAACGGAATGTATCGCCTGGGACTGCCCGAAAGCGCCGGAGCGGCGCTGCTGATCGAACTCGACGGCGTCAACGATGGGCTGGATGACCTGCTCGCCGAAATTACCGGCATCTGCCGTGATCGCGGTGCGATGGAGGTGCGCCCGGCGAAAACCGCTGCCGAACAGGCACAGGTGTGGGCAGCACGCAAAAACGCATTTGGAGCTATGGGACGCCTGGCGCCGACGTACTATCTGGTCGATACGGTTGTGCCACGCACGCGCCTGCCGGCCACCCTGGCGCACGTGAGCGAGGTATCACGCGATTACCGCCTGCCGATTGCGAATGTCTTTCACGCGGGCGATGGCAATCTGCATCCGCTCATTCTTTTCGACCGGCGCGACAAAGGGCAACTTGAACGCGCACTCCTGGCCGCTACCGACATCCTGCGCGAGTCGATCAATCAGGGTGGCGTGATCAGCGGCGAGCACGGGATTGGCGTCGAAAAGCGCGATTATATGGACCTGCTGTTTACAACCGACGATCTGGCGGCCATGGCCGGTTTGAAACGCAGTTTCGATCCGCGTGAGATCTTCAATCCTGGCAAAATTTTTCCGAAGGGAGTCGGGTGTGGTGAGCTGGCTGCACTGCGCCGACGCGGCCTGTCGGCTGCCGAACTGATCGGCGCCGACACGGGCAGCGCACCGGTTGGGACGTGGCTATGAGAGGTTGAACGTTGAACGTTCAACGTTCAGTGTTTGGGATCGCTGTCGCCTAGTTGTTCCATTACGGATGGCGGGTACCCCGCCGTGGTTATCGACGAGTTATGATTGCGCGTCGTATGGCTCTGGCAGCAGCCACTGGTGTTCTGTGTCCTGAAAGAACGTGGGCGTCCTATGAGTCTGATCGAGGCATTACGCACTGCTCTCCCCCCCGATATGGTTCAGGATGATACTCCAACGCTGGAAGCGTTCAGTGTGCAGGGGAAGCGTCCCCTGTGCGTCGTTACGCCCGGCAATGTCGAAGAACTCCAGACAACGCTGCGCATTGCCGCGGAGCGCCGCGCAGCGCTGGCGGCGTGGGGCGGTGGAACCCAACAGTTGATCGGCGCGCCGCCAACCCGTCTCGATCTCGTGGTGTGCACAACGCGGCTTAACCGGGTACTAGCGCACACTCCCGATGATCTGACCATCTCCGTCGAGGCAGGAATGACGTTTGGCGCGCTCCGTTCCTATCTGGCACAGCATGGGCAAATGCTGGCGCTCGATCCGCCGTTGCCCGATCGGGCGACGATTGGCGGGTTGATTGCCACAGCAACCGATGGACCGCGACGGTTAGGGTATGGCACGCTGCGCGATGTGCTGATCGGGATTGCAGTAGTTGAAGTCGGCGGACGGCTCTCACGCGGCGGCGGCATGGTGGTCAAGAACGTCAGCGGTTTTGACATGATGAAACTCTACCTGGGAAGTTTCGGCACGCTGGCGGTGATTGTCAGTGCAAATTTCAAACTGTTGCCGCAACCGCGCGCGACAGGAACAATTCTGTGCCGATTCAACGATCCCGAACCAGCGTTTGCTGCGCTCGATGAACTCGACGGTACCCAGCTGGCGCCGGCCGCCGCTGAATACCTGAACCGCAACGCGCTCGCTGCGGTGGGACAATCCGGTGTCTGCGCCCTGGCACTGAGGGCGGAAGGTCTACCACAGGCGGTCGAACGTCAGATACACGATATGAGCGCCATCGTGCAACGCCACGGCGCACACGCGATCGAACGTCCCGGCAGTGATACTGCAGCCATGCTCTGGTCCGCCATTGCCGATCTGCCACAGACTGCGGCGCTGGCAGATGATGAGGCTGTCGTAAAGCTGTCGGTGTTGCCGGCAGAGGTGGCATCCGCCGTCGCACGGTGTGAAGCGTCTGCCGCGCGTGTCGGCGCATCGAGCGCCATCAATGTACGGGCGCTCAGCGGTGTGCTGTACGCCAGAGTACGACCGGTCACCGCCGCAGCACTCACGACCCTGACAGCCGAATTGCCGGGTCTTCAGTGGGTGGCGACGCCAGTGCCCGACACACCGCGCTGGGGTGCGCCGCCACAGGGTCTCGACGTCATGCGACGCATCCGCGAAGAATTCGATCCGCTCCGCTTATTGAATCCCGGACGGTTTGTGCCCGGACTGTGAAGCGCAAGGTTCCACGACGAACATTGCCCGATGACGACGGAGTCGCTCATGAGTGCGAGTGAATGGACCGGACTGGGCATTTCGTATGCCTATGCCATCGGATTGCTGCTGACCGGCGAGGCGCTGCACCGCTTTGCCGGGTTGCCTGCCGACCTGACACGCAAGATCATCCATATCGGTGCGGGGATGTGGGTCTTCGGCATTCTGACACTCTTTGATCGCTGGGAAATCGGGATCGTTCCCTTTGCGACCTTTATTTTCGTCAACTTCATTCTTTACCGGTACCGGATCGTGCGTGCAATGGATCGGGAGGACAGTTCGCCTGGTACGATCTACTTTGCCCTTGCGATCACCGTAATCTATGCGTTGTTGTGGCGACCGCAGAGTCCGGTCGACCGCAGTGTCGCGGCGACTGCCGGTGTTATGGCAATGACCTGGGGTGATGCGCTGGCGGCGCTCGTTGGTCAGCGCATCGGCCGGCACAGGTACACTATTGGACAGAGTAGCCGGACGCTGGAAGGATCTGCGGTCATGTTTGCGGTCAGCGCCATAGCGATACTGCTCACCGTGCTGCTGCTTCCAGGATCGGCGCTGGCGCCATTCGCCCCATCCGTCGAGCCGACGCGCGCGGTTCTGACTGCTCTGCTCGGCGCAATTGTCGCTACTGTCGTCGAGGCGGTATCACCGCACGGAACCGACAACCTGAGCGTGCCGGTTGCGACGGCAGCCATCGCGTTTCTGGCGGGTGTCTGACTCAGCGCTTCGATTTGAGGCGTTCGGGGAATTGTTTTCGCGCTTTCATCACCTTTGGCGCGACGACCGCCATACAGTACCCCTGGTACGGATTCTTTGCAAAATATTCCTGGTGATAGGCTTCCGCCATCCAGAACTCTGTAAACGGTTCCACCTCGGTCACAATTGGTGCCTTCCAGATTTTTGCCGCATTCAATGCTGCGATGGTTTCTTCGGCGATCCGGCGCTGCTCTTCGTTGTGGTACATAATAATGGAACGGTACTGCGGACCGATGTCGGCGCCCTGACGGTTGGGCGTGGTCGGGTCGTGAATGCTGAAAAAGATGTCCAGCAGGTCGCGGAATGTGATCACCTGCGGATCGAACGTGATCTGCACAACTTCAGCGTGACCAGTTCTGCCGGTGCAGACTTGCTCGTATGTCGGGTTGGGTGTGTGCCCGCCGGCATACCCCGACTCGACGCTAATGACCCCTTCGATCTCATCGTACACGGCTTCGAGACACCAGAAACATCCGCCGCCTAGCGTGGCGACGTCGCGTTTGGGAATGGTCGTATCGGTCATAAGCACTCCTGTGTGCTGAAACACCTGTTTATACACAGTAGTATACGTCATCTGCACCAGATGGATGTCGCCAGCCTTCAACCGCGCGCCTTCGACTGGAGAAAGGCGCATTCGCGTATGCCATGGCTGCTGTGTTGCCAACCGACAGTATGCTATAATGCGCTGTCCGAACGAAGGTGAAACCAGACACCGGAACAGGGCATGAAACGAACGTGGCTCGCAGGTGTGATCGGATCAGTCGCACTGGGGCTTCTTCTGGTCGGCACTGTCTTCATTGCAGTGCAGGAGCAGATGGAGCGCTGCGCGGCTGTACCATTGATCGCCGACGATCTGCTGGCACCACCCGATTTTTCTAGCCTGGCGCCCGGTACGCCGACCGGCGTTCTGCTCCCGGTCGGCTGGAGTGCGGCAGCGAGCGGTGTCCAGATTGGCGACTTCACCGTTTCCAGCACAGGGCACTCGTTCCAGCTTCTTGGCATTGCCAACCATCTCCGTACACCCTCGATCGCTGTGCAGCCCGGCGTGACGTACTGCACGGTTGCACAGGCGCTTGCCGACTCGTCCTCGGCGACGCGGGTGCGCCTTGGATTTCACTGGCTCGATGCTGGCGGCGGCATCCTGCGTGTCGACTGGAGTGGATGGCAGGAGGTGCGGCGCTGGAACGGACCGGCCGACACTCAACCATGGTCGCTGATCGGCGGCGGGTTCACTGCCCCACCTGAAGCCACCCATCTGGCGGTAACGTTCCATCCCGCCTCTGATGATCGGGTCTACCTCGACCTGATCCGCATCCGGCGCGGGCAATTCCCGCACGCTGGCGAGATGCCGCCGATCCCGCCCGAGCGACCTGCCGGGATTGAGGCGCTTCCCTGGCCCAACGGCGCACGCGCGGCGCTCTCATTTTCGTTCGACTGGGAGACAACTATGGGCGGGTTGATCCACTCGCGCTCGGTTGATGACCCAAACGTCGATCAGGATCCGTTGCTCCGTGGGATGCGCATGCGTGAGGGAATTACAACAACGCTGGACATCTTTCGACCTTACGGCATCCGTGCCACCTACTACGCAACCGGGTACAATTTCCTGACCAGCAACCGCGAGCAGCGACGCTTCATGGGAGACCCGACGTTCAGGTGGGCAAACCGCGCCAACCGCTGGCCAACCGACATCTGGCAACAGCAACCCTGGTTTTCGCCCGATCCGTATGGCACGGTAGAGACCGACCCTGCCTGGTATTTTGGCGACCTGATCCCACTGGTGCAGCGCGAGGGGCACGATATTCAGAGCCATACGTTCAGTCATCTGTACGGCGGGCTGGCGCACGTTGAGGAATGGCGCAGCGATCTGTCCGAATGGCGACGAATCGCCGCCGAACACAACGTCCCGCCGGCGCGGTCACTGGCATTTCCGTGGAGCAGCAGCGCCGGAATGAGTTACGCCAGCTGGCAGGCGCTTGCAGAGGCGGGCATCACATCGGTAACGCGCACAAACTGGAATCCGCGCCAGCCGCAGTACCACCTGGTGAGCAGAGATGAACCGCACTGCCGACCGGTGCCCGGTCACGAGACCATTCTCGCCTGCCCGGATTTCTACCTGACAGAGCAGAGCGCTGCGGAAGCGCCGGACATGATCGAGCGCGCCATCGCTACCGGTGGCATGATCGACCTGTGGGCACACACCGAAGAAGTCGTCACCCCGGCACAGATCGCTGCGTGGCACAGTGTTGTGCGCTATGCCGCCGAACGGCGTGACGCTGGCGACCTGTGGATTGCACCGCTGGCAGAGATTGCCGACCGGCAACAGGCAGTAGCAATGGTGCGTATCGAGCAACGTGAAGCGGAACCCGCTCACGACCTGGCCTCGACCACACCGTTGCGTTTCCTGGTCACGAACCCCAGCGTTCACAACCTGCAAGGGTTGACGCTCAACCTGCCGGCTGCCATCCGGCAGGCGACGTTGCACGGCGAACAGAGCAACACAACGCCTGTTGTTCGCGGTACGCTGCTAATATTCGATCTGGCTGCCGGCGAGACCATCGAGGTGACGGTATGGCTGGGGTAAGGGTGATGCGTATGGTTTGGAAATCGACAGGACTATTCGCAATCACACACTGATGAGTATGGCACACCTTGCGACGCCGGCAACCTGGATCGTGGCGTTGAACCGCCAGCGCGGACCACTGCGATTGTATCAGTGGCTCTGGTTGCTGTTCTGTACGCTGGGGGCGCTGGCGATAGCAGCTCCGCGGATTCTCTCACAACCGGTACGCTATGAAACACTGGCAACGGTACAGATCGATGCAGCCGGACGGTACCACGAGTTGTACACCGACAGCCAGCCGGACGACGATTATCGCGCGGTCGAGGCGCAGGCGTTCGAACTGTTGCAGGCACGCCATCCCGATCTCGGAGGACCAACCTACGCAGTACGCTTTGTGCCGCAGTCCGATGGACGCATCGACATCATTGCCACCGGTCGTACACCGCTCGAAGCGCAGGTGCTGGCGGACGAAGCGGCAGAGACGCTTGCCCGCACGGTACGCGCAGCCGGCGGGCGCGAGATCCTACGCAATCTTATGGGATGGGAACTGACTGAAGCGCTGCAGGGGCGTCAGCCAGAAACGACATTCCAGCGCCGGCTGCGCGAAATCATCCGGACGCAGGCGTTCCCACTCAACCGGGCAGTCGAACCGGTCTCGGCGTACATCACCGTCGATCAACTGCCAAGCGAAGAACTGAGCGACCTGGCGCGCGCGCTGGAAGTTCGTGAGGAGCAGTTGCGACGCATCGATACCCCCGCGCTGGAGATGACCCGCACGGCTGCAACCGGCGCTGCACTCCAGCGGATCGATGCCGACCTGTTACGTCTGACGGCAGGAAGGCAGGCGATCCGTGATGCGCTGGCATACCTGTATCGCAACCTCAACGCTACCTTCGCTCCTGATACACCCAGCGATGCCTATCGTGCGATTCGGGCGCCGCTGCCGGATCGCGCCATTAATCGCCGCATTCCACTGCTCCTCTCGGTGGCAACGCTGGTCGGGCTGGTTTTCGGCGCGGCGGGTGTGGCGGTGGATCGCAGCGCCGGCGTCATGCGCAAAATCCTGGAACTCTGGGCATACCGTGAACTGATCCGTAACCTTGTGATCCGCGATCTGCAGGTGCGGTACAAAGGCAGCGCGCTCGGCTATCTCTGGACGCAACTGGCGCCCCTGCTGCTTATGCTGGTCTTCTGGTTCATCTTCAGCGCCTTCTTCCAGGCGGATATCGCCATGTTTCCGGTGTTTATTCTGGTCGGTCTGCTGCCGTGGAACTTCGCCAGCGAAGCGGTGAGCAGCGGTACGCGCAGTGTGATCGACAATGCGCCGCTGGTCAAGAAAGTGTTTTTTCCGCGTGAGGTGCTGCCGCTCGTTTCCGTCCTTTCCAGCCTTGTCAACTTCGTACTGTCGCTCCCTATGCTGCTACTGGTCATGGCGGCAGTTCAGGCAATGTACGCCCCGTTGCGTGCAACGGGCAACTGGACGAACTTCTCATGGACGTTCATTTATCTGCCGGTGCTGATCGGTATTCAGACACTCTTCCTGGCAGGGGTAGCGCTGTTTCTCAGTGCACTGGCAGTGCGCTATCGCGATACCGTTCATCTGATCGGCATCTTCATTCAGTTCTGGTTCTTCCTCACGCCGGTCATCTATGCCCTTGATCGGGTTGCCGGTTCACTGGCGCAACTGGTGCGCTGGCTCAACCCGATGGCGTCGCTGGTTGAGTTTTACCGCGAAATTCTGTACGGAAACGCTGTCGCCTTCGGTCAGATTCCGACCCCGAACCTCCCGGCGCTCGATAGCGTACTGCGTGTTCTGTTGACTGCTCTGGCGACCCTGGCGATTGGCTACTGGTATTTCCAGCGCCGCAGCGGTGAGTTTGGCGAGCGGTTGTAGAGAACTGAGAACCGAGAACTGAGAACTGAGGACCGAGAACTGAGAACCAGAAACCAAGAACCAGGAACCGAGGACTGAGAATTGAGGAACGATGAAACCACTCAACTCTGTTGCTTCCGCCATCGCGTTGCCCACGTGGCAGGCACTTCGCGCGGAGCATGCTGTCACGCTGAGATCGCCATATGCGCTTATGGCAGAAATCCAACCCGCAGCCTGCAACGTTCAATCCTCAACGTCCAACCCTCAACGTTCAACGTTCAACACCCAACGTTCAACCCTCAACCTCCAACGTCCAACATCCAACGTTCAACGTTCAACGTTCAATCTTCAACCCTCAACCTTCAACGCGCAACCTTCAATGTACAACGCGCCACGCGCAACCTGCAACCCGCAACCTGCAACACCCAACACGCAACGTCCAACGTCCAACGTTCAACGTTCAACATTCAACGTTCAACCTCCAACCCTCAACCTTCAACCTGCAACGCGCCACGCCCACCCATTACCATCATCATCCTCACCTGGAATGGTCTTGAATATACCCGCCGTTGCATCGAGAGCATTCGCGCCCATACACACAACACATTGTATCGTCTGCTGGTAGTGGACAATGGAAGCAGTGATGGAACGCTGGAGTGGTTGCGTGCGCAACCAGATATCACGATGATTGCCAACGAGCGCAACCTGGGATTTGCCCGGGGCAACAACCAGGGTATGGCAGCCACTCCGCCGGATCACGATGTGCTGTTGCTTAACAACGATACGCTGATCATTCAGGACCACTGGCTTGCGCATTTGAGCGATGTGGCACATAGCCATCCTGCGTATGGCATTGTCGGATGCACACTGTTGCACGCCAGTGGATTGCTCCAGCACGCCGGAACCTACATGCCGACGGATAGTTTTTGGGGGCACCAGATCGGCGGCGGCGAAGCATACATCGGGCAATATCCCGGTGTGCGCGAGGTCGAGGGGATCACCGGCGCGTGCATGTATATTCGCCACGATGTGCGTGCGCTGCTCGGCGGATTCGATGAAGCATACACCTCGTACTTCGAGGATACCGACTACTGTCTGCGTGCGCAACAGGCAGGTTTCAAGGTCGTTTGCACCGGCGGCGTTCAGGTGGTGCATTTCGAGAATACCAGCGCCAGGATCAATAATGCATCCTGGCAGGCGCTGTGGGATGAGGGGCGGACGGTATTTGTTCGCAAATGGAAATCTTTCTACGAGCAGAAGTACCATCGCGCAATCGTCTGGCACTCACTAGTGGCATCGCCGTCCGGGTATGCTACATCATCGCGGGAACTTGTGCTCGAACTCGACCTTCGCGGGATCGATGTGCGTCTGGCGTGCATCTGGGGCAATGATTACACCGAACCGCTCACCGGTGATCCACGTATCGACCAGTTGCGTAGCCGCCCGAAGGATGTTCGATTGCCGCAGGTGGTGTACCATCAGGGCGATTCGTTCATTAAGAACAGCGGGCGCTACCGTATCGGCTATACCATGCTGGAAACCGACCGCCTGCCGGACGAGTGGGTCTCGCAGGCGAACCAGATGGACGAGGTCTGGACGCCAACCCACTGGGGAACTGAGGTCTTCCGCGCCAGCGGCGTGAAACGTCCGATCTTCGTTATTCCGCTGGGGATCAATCCCGACTATTTTCATCCCGGTATTCAGGGGCGCAAGCCCGGCAACCGGTTCGTTTTCCTGTCGATCTTTGAGTGGATCGAGCGCAAAGCGCCAGAAGTGTTGATCCGCGCCTACCAGCAAACGTTTCACCGCAGCGATGATGTGCTGCTGCTCCTCAAGATTTTCAACCACGACCCCGGTCTCAATGTGGCACGACGCCTTGGGGAACTGGTGCGGCACGATGGTCCGCCGGTTGTGGTGCTGCCCAACCAGCAGATCGCAGCCTACCAGCTCGGCTGCCTGTACCGCAGCGCCGACTGTTTCGTGCTGCCGACGCGCGGCGAAGGATGGGGTATGCCGGCGCTGGAAGCAATGGCGTGTGGCTTACCGGTTATCTCCACCGCCTGGGGTGGACAGACAGAGTTTCTCAATGCAGACGTCGCCTATCCGCTGCGCGTGCGTGGTCTCGTCCCGGCGGAAGCGCGCGCTCCGTACTACCGGGGGTTACGCTGGGCAGACCCCGATGTTGACCACCTTTGCGCCTTAATGCGCCACGTGTATGAACATCCTGACGAGGCACGCGCCGTGGGAGCGCGGGCCGCAGCCGCTGCTGCTGCCCGCTGGACGTGGGCGCACGCCGCTGCGACGATTATTGAGCGTCTGAAAGCGATTGAATAATGCACATTGGCATCGATATTTCACTGTTGCGGATCGCACAGGCAGGCGTCCTCACCTATCATCGATCACTGCTCAACCACCTGGTGCGTGTGGGACGCACGTGTCACTTCACGCTGATCGATGTTCTGCCGCTCAATCCTGGTCGCTCAATGGCGCCGCCGGATGCACTCGATGCACCGAATGTGCGGGTTATTCGCTGTCCCGGTATGCGACGCGGCTACCTCAGCGCACTGCCGGCGTTTCAGCATGGACATGCGCACACCATTACCGCGTGGATCGATCATCTGCTCGACCCAATCTGGGCACAGGCAACAATCATCGAGATGGGAGTCGAACTGCGCGCTGCCACACATCGCGTCGAGGTGTTCCATGCTGCCGATCAACTCCCCTTCGCCCCGTCCGGCGCTGCGGTTGTGCTGACCATTCACGATCTGACGACACGCCGCTTCCCCGACATGCATATGCCCGACAATACTGCACTCCACACGCTCAAAGAGCGCTTTGCCTGCACCCGCGCCGACCGCATCATCGCCGATTCTGAGGCAACCCGACGCGACATTGTACGCGAACTGAACATTCCGTCAGAAAAAATCAGCGTGGTGTACGCAGCGGCAGATACGCGCTTCCGTCCTCATACTCCCGAAGAGACCCAGACGATCCTGGAGCGTTACAGTCTGACGTACAACCAGTACATCCTGAGCGTTGGCGCCCTCGAACCGCGAAAAAACTATGTTCGCCTGATTGAAGCGTATGCAATGCTACGCGCCAGATATGCGCTAGCCGGACATGTGCTGCCGCTGGTCATCGTCGGTGGCAATGGATGGAAGTACGACGCGATCCTGGCAGCACCGGAAAAGACAGGTGTTGCCGGATTCGTCCGGTTTCCTGGACGTGTTCCCGACGAAGACCTGCCCGCGTTGATTGCCGGATCGCGCGTGTTTGTGTATCCTTCGTTGTATGAAGGGTTTGGATTACCGCCGCTGGAGGCGCTCGCCTGCGGCGTTCCGGTGGTTGTATCCAACACAGCGTCGCTGCCCGAAGTGGTTGGTGACGCCGGGCTGTACTGCGACCCATACGACTCACATGATATTGCACGTCAGATAGCAACACTGCTGGACGACACCGACCTGGCGCTGCGCTTACGCCAGGCTGGTGTCGCGCGTGCACGGCAGTTCTCGTGGGAACGCACTGCCCGTGAGACACTCACAGTCTATGCACAGGCGCGCGATGAACGAAAGGCGAGGTCACGATGACAATCTATTGGGTTAATGTCGATACTCAGGATGCGCTGACCCTCTTGGCAGCAGTCGAGCGCGCACTGGAAACCGGAAATACTGGGACGCCGCCACCGCCAGGGGTTGCCACTTCGCCCGCCGCACCTGTCAATCCGACCGACGCCTATCTGCAAGATAATATGGCAATTGCACGCGCCGTCTGGTCGGTTGACCCCCACCGCATTGTTCAGTCGGGTCGACCGGTGCTGGCAACAGCAATCAACGCCTTTCAGCGCCTGATCCGCCGGGCGACATGGTGGTACACCCTGCCGCAGTGGTTGCAGATCAGTGAGTTCCACGGCGCGGTCGTGCGTGCGCTCGACGCGCTGATCGAAAAGGAACGAATGCTGGACATGCGGGTACGCGATATTGAGCAGATGCGGTTGCAGGCGCATTTGTTCGCTTTACAACAGCAGATCGCCGTACTGCGTACCAGGAATGCCGAACTGGAAAGCCGCATCGCAGCGCTGGAAGCGCAAAGCGCACCCGCTCAGCACCCCGAACACACCGGTTCGTCCTCCATCAACACACCAAATCCGCTCACAAACCCTTGCGGTGATATAATGTCCGACGGTGCGTCGTAATACTATTGATGCGGTTGTTCTTGCGCACAGCACGGTCGGGTAGGATCAGTTGTTCGATGATGAAAGGGGCGTTCGCGTTCGGGCGCCTGACTGCCGCTCAGCAGACCCGTACAGCACTGGCTATTTCGTGCGTCAGGAAGGACAACTCAGATGCCGCCGAACAAACCCCGTCGATCATCACAGCGAAAAGTCACCCTGCGCGAATTATCCGACCTTTACGACCGTCTTCTCAAGCGCGAGGCGCAACTGCGTACTGCACTCTACAGTATCGGCGACGCACTGATAATCACAGATGTCGACAGGTCCATCACGTTGATGAATCCTGCTGCCGAACGTCTGACCGGATGGACTGAAGCCGAAGCGCTGGCGCTCCCAATCGAACAGGTTTTTCACATCATCGATGCGGATACCCGTGTAGCGATCGAAAATCCGGTCACGCAAACGCTGCGCATGGGCACGGTTGTCCGGTTGTACCATCGCATACTACTGATCAGCCGTGATGGACGTGAAATCCCGATAGACGACGCTAGCGCACCGATCCGGGACGAGTCTGGCGATATGATAGGAGTGATTTTGGCATTCTATGACCAGACGCTGACACGCGCCGCCTTGCAAGCAGCACAGATGGCGCGTGAGTTTGCCGAAAATATCATCGCAACCGTGCGTGAGCCACTGCTTGTCCTCGACAGCAATCTGCGCGTTGTGTCGGTTAACCATGCGTTCTACCGCCTGTTTCGCACGACCCCCGAAGAGACGCTCGACCGCCAGATTTACGAACTGGGCAACCAGCAGTGGAACATTCCCGATCTGCGGCGGCGGCTGGAAGAGATTCTTGTCCGGGACAGCCATTTCGACGGGTATGCCGTCACCCACGAGTTCGAGCACATCGGTCAGCGCACAATGCTACTCAATGCCCGCCGCATTCGCCATTCCAGTGAGTTGATTCTGCTGGCTATTGAAGATATTACGGAACGCGTCCAGGCAGAGCAAAAGGTGCAGTCTCATCTTCAGCGATTGCGCGCACTGCGCACGATCGATCAGGCGATTATCTCTGCCTTCGATATGCGCCTGACAACTGACATCCTGCTCGAGCAGATCCGAACCCACTTGCACGTAGATGCCGCAGCTCTTTACCTGCTCGACTCACATACGCAAACGCTCACCTGTGCCGCTGCTCACGGGTTTCAGTCACGCGCCATCCAGCAGACCACGCTGTATACCGGGGAAAGGTACGCTGGACAGATCGCACTCGGACGACGAACCATGTTTCTCGCCGATCTGCGCGCGTTTGAGCAGGATCAGACACCGCTGTCCTGGCTCCACCCTGACACGTTTGTGTCATACTGTGGCGTACCATTGATCGCCCGAGGTCAGATCAAAGGTGTGCTCGAAATCTTTCATCGCAACCGCCTCGATCCCGATCAGGACTGGTTCGACTTTCTGGAGTCGCTGTCCATGCAGGCAGCGATTGCGATCGACAGCGTTGAGTCGTTTGAGACGCTGCAACGCTCGAATGCCCGTCTCGTACTGGCATATGAGGCAACGATCCGGGGATGGGCACACGCACTGGATCTGCGTGACCGAGAGACGGAGGGGCACTCACAACGAGTTACGGAATTGACGGTGCAACTGGCGCGTGCTGCCGGTTTGAGCGATGAACAGATCGCCCACATTCGACGCGGCGCAATCCTGCACGATATCGGGAAGCTCGGCATACCCGACGCGATCCTGCTCAAGCCCGGCAGTCTGACGCCGGAGGAATGGGTGATTATGCGGCGGCATCCGGAGTATGCTTTCAGTATGCTCTCTCCGATAGAATATCTGCGCCCGGCAATCGACATTCCGTACTGCCACCACGAGCGGTGGGACGGCACAGGATACCCGCGCGGTCTGAAGGGAGATCAGATACCGCTGGCAGCGCGCCTTTTTGCGGTTGCCGATGTGTGGGATGCGCTTCAGTCAGACCGTCCCTATCGTGCACGCTGGCCCCGCAATCGGGCGCTGGAGTACATCCGGTCTCAGGCGGGGAAGCACTTCGACCCCGACGTGGTAGAACTCTTTCTAAAAGTTATCGGCGCAGAACCGGACACCGCCGACTGATACAGATACGGTTCCAGCGCGCTCTGGAACCTGGATCACCGCCGTGTCTGATTGCGGCAACTCTGTGCGCTCTCAGTCGCGCGGGATCGGCGTACCTGGCGGAGCATTGACAATCTCGGCTTCGATCGGTTCTGCCGGCGCTGCGGCAGGTGTCTCAGGCGCTACGGATTCGGCAGTCAGCGGCTCGATGTCGAGGCGCTCGACCGACACGTCGTGGTGCTCTGATACTGCCTCGGCCTGCGGGTGCTGTTCGCCAACCGATGAACCGGGGGGCAGGTTGACGATTGCCATCTCGTGATCGTCATGCGCGCCTTCGTGATCGTGGTGATGTGGCACACCGTATTCGGTGATCAGGCTGGCGCGCTTGATGCGCCGATCATATTCGCGGTAGACGGTATCGGCAATGCGCTGGAGTAGACCTGACATACGCACGTGCCCCTGTTGAAACGGTTGATACTGCCGGGATATTATACCAGAACCGAGATCTGAAAACCGGAATGGAGGATTATAAGAGGAGAAGAACCAGCACCCCTACCCGGCAATGCGAAATCCTGCCTTTGCTGTGCATCCCATCCCTCGACACAGGCGCCTGATCCCCTGGCGTCCCCCTGCTCACAGATGCTTGCCTTCGCAGGGCAGGTGCAAGCCCACTCGCTTGAGCGGTGAATGACTGACATGAAACTCATCGCCTCACTCGAGCTGCTCCCCACACCCGAACAAGCGAATGTCTTGAAACGCACGCTGGAAACAGCGAACGCTGCGTGGAACGCGATCAGCCGCATGGCGTGGGTTCAGCAGGTGTTTAGGAAGCACGATCTACAACAACGGGTCTCTCAGCGCATCAAGGATGACGACCGCCTGTCGGCGCAGACGGTGATCCGCTGCCTTGCCAACGTCGGTGACAGCAGCACGCACGTTGGATCGCACGACCTCACGCCGCTCTTAGCCGCACAGCAGTATCGCCTATGACGACCGAATTCTGTCGTTCCACCTTGACCGGCGGACCGTCTCGAGCTGGACCTTGGGTGAACCGCAATCACCAGACCATTCCTTTCGTGTGCAGCGACCGTCAGCGCCGGCTGCTGCAGCGTCGCCGGGGAGAAAGCGATCTGGTCTTTCGTCAAGGACAGTTCTATGAGGCTGGTATCTACTGTGGCACCTGACCGGATCGTCCTGCCGAGCGGGGCAGGCGAAGGCGCTGCCTTCGCTTGCCGTTTCGCCTCTCCACGAGATCGCGCACACTGGCATGCACGGGTCGCATCCACTGACGTGCGGACGCCGTGCTGACCCGCGCTGCCAATCATGAGCGCATCGGTTTGTCCTGGCGCGTATCGGCAAGGGGCGACGCATGCGTCGCCCCTCCCGGTTTCCCCGACACTCTCTGGCGCCACGATTCGCGGCAGCACAGCGCACTGCGGTGGATGCTGGCGCCAGACGCTGGCGTGCCTGGGACGTACGGTGTGGTGTAACTGTTCTCACCTGACGGCAACACGATTGCCTTCGCCAGCGATCACGACGGGAACTGGGAAATCTATGTGATAAACAGCGATGGGAGCAATGTGCGTCGATTGACCGACAACCCGGCAACCGACGATTCGCCAATCTGGTCACCTGACAACCAACAGCTCGCGTTTGCCAGTGATCGTGACGGTGACTTCGAGATTTACATTCTCAACGTCAGTGATGGCGCCGTCGTGCAGCAAGTGACGCAAAACACTGCGCAGGATCGCTGGCCATTGTGGGCGCAGTAGACCAGCCTGGATAACAGGGTATCAGGTTGATCCGGTGCAGGTTCGTCTACCCACTCTCATGGACCGTGGGGCGAGCTTCCAACCCGCCCTACGTACTGCGCTCTCCAGTTCAAGTGCGAACAGAATATGCGAGCGTATAAAGAAGATAGGATACAGCGATACGCTGAAAGCCCTCACCCCCGGTCCCTCTCCCGCAACGCGGCAGAGAGGAGGTCAGTGACTTGCACCGGGTCGTCCTGATGCGGCAAAAGCCGTGTTGGCTCATACGTTCTGTCCATCCCTGAACTCCTGCTCGGGTGTGCGCGAGAGAACGATGGGACGTATAACATCAGCGCCTGTGTTCCAGCGCAATTTCAGTCTGCGCCTCGTGCACGTGCGTCCAGCGCCTGCCAGGCAGCCCGGTGCACCCGACATACCAGATCATCGTTCCAAGATGGACGCCGAACCGATCGATGAAATACCGGCGACTGCGGCTTG
>DAOUBK010000073.1:0-85904 GCA_034432635.1 Roseiflexus sp. | reverse complement strand
TGATCGTCCCCCCGACCGGGGATGTCGCAATGCTCATCGTCGTCCTCCTGCCGCGTGTGCACCGGCGCTGCGCCGGCGCAACGCCGATCCGCGTCATTGCACACCCATCGTTACCTGTAACAACCACGCTGCTGCGAAGATTATTATCCAGCGGCTTACAATCCCAGAGGTTACAGTATAGCACAGAGTTGCGACATTCATCGGGGCTGCATACGTGTCAGCACCTGCGCCAGTGGCGTCTCCACATTCCAGTCGACGACACGCACCCCGGCCAGGTGGAGGCGTTGCAGGAGCGCCTGACGTTCGATACGTGCGATCCGCGCAGCAAGAGCCGCCTCGCGTCCGAACACGTTCGCTTCGAATGCAACCGGATCAGGGCTGACAATCAGCACCTCATACCCATGCGCCCGCATCTGCAGGATAGGCGTGGCATCACCCGGTTGTAGCGGACTGATCAGGATGATCTGTGAGCGAGCCGGAAAGAGGCGCGTCGGGATATCGGCGAGGCTGGCGAGGGCAGCACGATCTCCGGTGCGCGCCTGCGCCAGTGCGCGTAATACCTTTTCGCGCTGGATTTTGCCATAGCCAGGAAACGTCCATTCGATGGCATGCCCGTAGATCAGCACCCCAACCCGGTTGCCCTGCCCTATCAGGGCATCTGCCAGCGCAACAGCAGCCTGCACGCTATACTCGAACAGCGTACAACGTTCGCCCTGCACATCGCTACTGCGCCGCGCGTCGAGAATGATACCGATGTCTGCAACTCGCTCCTGCTCGAACTCACTGACGTAGAGTGATTCGGGGAAGCGCGCAATGGCGCGGTTGTTGATCCAGCGCATTGGATCGCCCGCCTGATACTCGCGCACTCCGAAGAACTCGACACCTGCTCCACCCTGACGCGCTGGGATCGTCCCGGAGTAGATGCGCGTGCGTCGCGGGCAAATGCCGAGACGGGTCAACCGCACAACCTCTGGCACAATCAGGATTTTGCTCGGTGCTGCGATTTCGATCTGGCAGCGATACAAACCGAGATAATCACTCACGATCGCCTGCACGCTGCTGAAATGATGAAACCCTCGCGAGCCACGAACAGTGTACGCGACTGTCACCGACGAACCCGGTGTGAGCAGCGCTGCACCCGTAGGATGCCCCGCAACCAGTTCCAACCCCACAGGTAGCACATCTCTGATCATGACAGGCACGGCACGCATTCCTTTGCTTGTCACCGTGACGCTCACACGAATTGTCGTGCCCGGCGATGCGCGTTCCGTGCTCAACATACGTGTCGCCTGCAACTGCACAACGTCCGGTATATCGAGCAGTGCAGCACCAATGAAGATAACCGGTGGAATCGCCAACATGATCAACGTACTGTTGAGCGTGGCAAAACCAGACAGCGCTAGACCGAATGCCAGCGCCCCCAATGCGATCAGGTTACGGTGGTCGAACGTTGCTCTCATCGCACAACCGGCGCCGGGATCGCCTGAAGCACGGCGGACAGGATTTCCTCTGCAGCACGACGCTGCATCCAGAGATCGGGCGTCAGGATGAGACGGTGCGCCAGTGCCGGACGAACAAAAACCTTGACATCATCGGGAATGACGAAATCGCGTCCGTCGAGTGCAGCGCGCACCCGTGCCAGTTTGAGCAACGCCAGCGACCCGCGCGGACTGGCGCCGACTGCCACACGTGCATCACTGCGCGTGGCTGCTACCAACCGCACGATATACTCCTCGATGTCGGCATCCACGTACACATCTTCGATAGCATCGCGCATCGCCAGCAATTCTTCGGCGCTGGTCACCTGCTCGATGACGGCGTCGTCGCGGCGACGCTCACGCCGCCGCCGCAGGATCTCGCGCTCTTCCTCCAGCGAAGGATATCCAATCGAAAGTTTCATCAGAAAGCGGTCAAGTTGTGCTTCGGGAAGTGGAAAGGTTCCCTCGTACTCGATAGGGTTTTGTGTCGCCAGGACCAGAAACGGTTCCGGTAGCGGCATTGTCTCACCTTCGAGCGTCACTTGGCGCTCCTGCATTGCCTCCAGCAGTGCCGACTGGGTTTTCGGCGAGGCGCGATTGATCTCGTCCGCCAGAACAATGTTGGCGAACACCGGTCCTCGGCGCAATTCGAAGCGATCAGTCGCCCGGTTATAGACATAGCCGCCGGTGATGTCTCCTGGCAGCAGATCCGGCGTGAACTGAATACGCCGGAACTCGAGACCCAGCGCCGCCGCAAAACTTCGTGCGATCAGCGTCTTTGCCAGACCAGGGTAATCTTCGATCAACACATGCCCGCCAGCGAGCGTCGCTGCCATGATCTGTTCGAGGACTGCTCGCTTGCCGACAATAACACGTTCAACCTGTTCGATCACACGTTGACCAAGAAGAGCCACATCGGTATATTGTTCTGGCATACGGTTCACTCACAATCAATCACCGCGTGCGAGGCGCTCAACGGCGGTAACAACCTGATCCAGATCGACATCGAGTGCTGAGTCGCCGTAGTGCAGAAATATGCGGCGACGCGGGCGGTACGAATCGGCACCGGCGCGAAGAAAATCGACGACATGCTGTGGCGCATCGACCATGCCGGTTGCAATACGTTGGCGAGCAACGCGCAGTTCGACGCGCTCACGCGCAGCCATCGTTTCAGCCAGTAAGAGCATCAGACGCTGCGCCATCCGCCAGCGCGAATAGTCGTGTCGTTGTGCAAGCGCTACCAGACGCTGCCACTCATAGACGCGCCCGCGAGGGACGCCAGCATCGGCGCGTTGGGTGTGATTTCGCCGTCCGCCCCACACACTCACCAGTGCGACGATACTGGCTGCCAGTACGAAGGTGAGCCAGATGATTCCCTGCGGTATGCTCTCGAAGATCCGCACCGTTCCCCAGACCAGGTATAGGAGCGGTGTAATCAGTGTCTCTGCCAGAAAGCCGCGAATCCCCAGAGCGATGATCTCAACCGCTGCAATCACCGTCAGGATCAGGATCAGACGTCGTCGCCACATGATCTCGTTTTTCTCTCCACCGCGCCCTCACTAGAAAGGAGCGCGCTATCCGTGCTTTCCATCACGCAACTGATAGGCTTCGATAATGGCGCGCAGGCATTCCTCCGCTTCACGCGCCTCACGCAGACCCGGCATGCGTGGACTGTAGCGCACCAGTTCAAACAGGCGCGTCAGGCGACGAATATGTGTTTCGGCGAGACCGGTGCGCGCCAGGCGCTGCTCAAACTCACGCGCCGTCATATCTGGAGCGCGCACAATCCCCCGTTCGGTGCGCAGTACACGCACCATCTCGACATAGCAGCGTGTGACAACGTCACGCACATCGGCACCAGCCTCCAGATCAGACAGCGCTGCCCGCGCCTCAGCAGCAATCGCGCCCCCCAGGTCGAGTGACGACCTCTGCGGAAACCGGCGCAGCATCCACCAGGCAATCGCCGTCAGGCACGCTGCAAGCGCCAGACTGATCAGTGTGACCAGCCACGCTGGTGGATTGGTCACCAGTTCAGGGGGAACAATCACGTCTGACGTTTCGAGTTCCTGCCCGGATGAACCTCTCGTCTGCGCCGGTGCGCTGCGTGGCTCGAATACCGGCGGCCGCAGATTCGCCATGAGCAGATAGATAGTCAGCATGATGAGCAGATAAACGGGAAGGTTGCGCATCAACCAGCGCCGAAAATCGCGCGAGAAGACGGTCATCGCCACAACGAACAATCCCAGTATCAGCAATACGACACCCAGCCATCCCATTCCGACCGGTTCGCTGGTTGCAGCGACGCGCGCCAGCACAGGCGGAGCAAAGAGGTCGTAGGGAAATGGCTTGCCCGCTTCCAGCACCATTGACGGCAATCCGGCAGCCAGCACGATCAGCGCACCAAGTGAGACGATCAGCCACCCTGCGAGACGCCACCGCATACGCTGCGACATAGATCACCTTTCGATTGGCGGGATATCCGTCAGAGCAATGAGCATTTCTTCGTGCCGCTCCAGATCACGCCAGGAAATGCACCGCTGTGCACGCTCATCGGCGCCGACCACTGCAACGAAACGCACACCCCGGCGAGCAGCGTCGCGCAGGTTGCTGCTCACACCACGCATACGCACATCGGTCATCGCCGTATAGCCGTGCACCCGCAGGAGGCGCGCCACTTCCAGCGCATACGGGTAACTGTCATCGTCGGCTGCAACCACCATCACGACGGGTGGATGAAGAGAGAGCGCGACAGGCGATGCCGCAGCCACGACCCGTTCTAACCCGTAGGCAAAACCAACTGCCGGTGTCGGTTGACGCCCGCCCAGCGCGCTTACCAGATCATCGTAGCGCCCGCCGCCGCACAATTGCAAGCCGTCGTCCGAGTAGATCTCGAAAATCATGCCGGTGTAATAGTGCAATCCGCGCCCCAACCCAAAATCGAGTTTCATCAATTGCGGCGCCACGCCATGCGCTACAGTCAGGCGCAGGATCGCGCGCAACTCTTCGAGACCGGTCACAGAATAATCGCGCAGCAACGCTCCCGCGAGGGCAAACGCCTCGTCGGGACCGCCTTCGATACGGCACAACCGGTCGAGCAATTCGAGCGCCCGGTCAATCTGATCGGGTGACTCACTGCGTCGCAGTTTGCGCACTAGGCGACCAACAATCGCTTCCGGCGGTCGGGTGCCGAAACGCAGGTTGACCCCGATTTCACGCAGCGCATGCAGCAGCAACGCCTCGGCACGCTGATCGTCGATCCCATCGAGCAGCGCTGGATCAACCGGAAACGAGGCGGGGTGCGCGTCCAGTTCTGCGCGCACCGCTGCAACCCCGTGTTCGCGGAGGCGTTCCAGTCGCCACACTAGCCTGCCCTGCGTGCGTTCACTCAATCCCAGCGACGCGAGCAGCGAGCGGATCAGACCGATATGACCAATGCGTACCGTAAAGCGCGTCACGCCTGCCGCGACCAGTCCCTCGCATGCCAGCGCCAGACACTCGGCATCGGCACGTGGCGCTGCGCCGCCGATCAATTCAATGCCGATCTGCGTGAACTGGCGATAGGTGGCGCGCTGCGGTCGCTCATTCCGAAAGACCGGACCGGCATAACACAGACGGAGGGGCAGCGGGTGATCCTGCATACGTGCGACGTAAGCACGCAAAACCGAAGCCGTCCACTCCGGTCGCAACGCCAGATCACGACCGTTGAACGTGAACTCATAGACCTTGCCGACCAGTTCTTCACCCAGCTTGCGCAGATAGAGGTCGCGCTGTTCAATGATGGGCAGATCGATAGGTTCGTATCCATATGCACTCAGCACGCGCTCGATTGCCGCGGCTGTTGCTCTATGCGCCGTCACTTCAGACGGCAATACATCGCGCATTCCGCGCACTGCATCGATACCTAATCCCACAGATTTTGGTCACTCCACCCGAACGGGAAGATACATGCTCAGAGGGTTCACAGGCAACACAATCTGCCCGGCGCAATACGCTGCAGATGCGCATACAGGCGTCCAGAGCGAGCGCCTGTGCGTCCCTTCTTCTGAGAAACACGGCAACATTACCGGCATTGTACCCGATCCGGCACAGTGTCACAAGTGGTCAGCGATCGGGCAGCCTGATGCGGAACGTTGCGCCATCACCGGGGAAACTGCTGACCTCGATGGTTCCGCCATGGGCATCGATCGCCATTTTGCAGAAGGCAAGCCCCAACCCGGTACTGCTCTGACGGGAAGTGCGACTCTCGCTAGACCCGACGAATGGCTTGAATATCCGTTCGATCTGATCAGGGGGTATGCCTGGACCGCTATCGGCGACCTCGATAACCGTCTGCTCGCCGCCATCGGGATGCGGCTCACGCCAGGCGCGCAGCACGATCGTTGTGCCGTAGGGGGTGTGCTTGAGTGCGTTCGAGAGCAGATTTAGCAAAACCCGGCGCAGTAACCGGCTATCGGCGCGTATTGTCAGGAGCGTCTGCGGCACATCGAGGATCAGGGTTTTCGACTCGTATGCCAGCCATCCGGAGAGTTCGATGGCACTCTCAGCACAGAGATCAGTAAGGGATACATCACTCAAACGCAGGATCAGTCGCCCCTCGTTGTAACGCGCCAGATCAAGCAGATCATCGACCAGTCCCGCCAGGTTGCGTCCGGTACGCAACGCACTCTCGATCAGGGTGCGTTGTGAGTCGCTCAAGTCACCCGTACTCAACAACTCAAGAAATCCAATCAACGCCGTCA
The DNA here is from genome assembly GCA_034432635.1 of Roseiflexus sp. GTDB lineage: Bacteria > Chloroflexota > Chloroflexia > Chloroflexales > Roseiflexaceae > Roseiflexus. The sequence continues at coordinate 79,687 of DAOUBK010000073.1, read as the reverse complement.
ACGGATTCTTGAGGTCGTGGATTACCATCTGCGCCAGCAATGTGACGTTGCGTTCGCTCTGCCGTCGCATTGCATCGAGTTGTTCCAACTCTTCACGCTGCTGCTGCTCACGCGCGGCAGTGACGGCAAGGTTCTCCAGTGCGTCGATCTGAATGGAAGACAGACCAGCATCGCGCTGGAGCCGGGTACGCAGTTCCGACGCAAGCAGTTCACGACGCTCCAGCGACTCAATTAACGCATTTATAGCATCCACCATCGCCGGACGCACCAGTTCGAAGGCGGCGCGCTCGATAAGACCGCGCTGCCTTCGGTTACGTAACTCAAAAAGAGCAGCGTATGCCATCGATACGAGCGCGGCAATGGCCGCGGCATGGTACAACCAGAACGAGAGATCGTACACCGGCGTGGCGATATGCCGGGTTGCCGTTGCTTCTCCCAACAGTGCAACACCAGCTAGGAACGCAGGCGAGAGGCGGATCGACGATCGACGGTATAATCGAGCGCACCGCCACAGCACAACTCCGCAGGCAATCACGGTCGCAAGACGGAAGAGTGCTTCGACCTCTGCCACAGCAGGGACGAACATCCATCCGATACTGAGGGCGAGTAGTACAGTAAAAAGTACTGCGTACCGGTTTGCACGCTGCCGATGATCATGAGCGACGGGTGATGCCTCAAATGTGCTAATCACAATGAATATGCCGATGATGACAAGGCTGATGGAGGGGTATCCAGGCATCGCATGGGGCAGTGATAGCGCCCATAGCGCATGCACCAGAGCCGTTGCAGCACCGCCCAGTAATCCCAGACCGACCACCAGCGCGTAATTGTCGAGCACCTGCCATGCCGCGATAATGATGACCAGCGCCACCGTTCCGATTATCGCAGCAGTGCTCGCAACCACTGCAAAATAGAACGGCGATGCTACAGGATACAGGCGATCCAGAACAGGGAATAGGCGCTCAAGCGCCAGAGCGAACGGAACGACAAGAACAATCGTCATCCACCCCGCAATGACCCACCGTGGAGTCGGTTGGTTGGTGTCGGAAACGGAAGCTGGGTCGGCAGACACTGGCAGCATTGGAAGTTCAAAAATTTTTGTTCATAAATCCTGTACTATGAAGATAACGCTATGACAATACGTAGGAGTATCATCCAAAAGAACGAAAGTTTACCGATGTTTACCAGTTTCCATCAGGCACTGATAAACTGGTTCTGTGAGGCAGCGCGCGATCTGCCCTGGCGCCACATTCGTGATCCATACAGCATCATGGTCGCAGAAGTGATGCTTCAGCAAACGCAGGTTGATCGCGTGCTGCCAAAGTACGAAGCGTTCGTTACACGCTTCCCGACACTTCAGGCGCTGGCGGACGCACCGACCGCAGAGGTCATCCGTATGTGGTCTGGGCTTGGCTACAATCGCCGGGCAGTCAATCTGCAACGCGCGGCGCGTGAAATCATTGAACGCTTCGATGGCGTGTTTCCGCGCGAGGTCGCCACGCTGCTCACGCTTCCGGGCATCGGACCCTACACTGCCGGTGCTATCGCCTGTTTCGCCTTCGAGCAGGATGTGGCGTTCATGGACACCAACATCCGGCGGGTTCTTCGCCGCGCGTTGACCGACCCCACCGCAACAGTCGGTGATCGGGATTTGCTGGCGCTGGCACAGGCGGCACTCCCGATCGGGCGCAGCTGGATGTGGAACCAGGCGTTGATGGAGCTGGGATCGTTGATCTGCACCATCGATTCACCGGCATGCTGGCGCTGCCCGCTGCGCGATCTCTGCTACGATTATGCCGCGCGCCGCACGTCGGACGAGCATCTCGCAACAATGCCGACGCGCAAACGCATTGCTGAACGTCGTGAACGACCATTCATCGGATCGAATCGCTATTTCCGCGGGCGTGTGATTGCCGTACTCCGCGCATTGCCCCAAGGAACAACCCTTCCGCTGGCAGAACTCGGACCACAAGTGCGCCCTGATTACAGGTCGGATGATGAAGCCTGGCTGATTGCTCTCCTCAACGGATTGGAGCGCGACGGATTAGTCGTGTGGCACGGCGACGGGGTGTGCCTTCCGGAGGAGTGAAGGCGCCGATGATGGACACAGAAGGACGCACTTCCTGACAGGTAGAGGTTGTGCCCTATGCAACGCAGCACCTGTGCTATAATGCAGAGCCATGAGAACTGCCACCGCTATTAATCCGCGCCACGCCGCCCACGATGAACCGCGCCACGTCGAACAGGCGGCGCGTCTCCACGCGATTACCGCTGCTCTGAACAGCAGTGGTCTGCGCTCAGCGTTGCTCGAAGTTCCGGCGCGTCCGGCAACCGAGGCGCAACTGCGCGCTGTTCACACCGGGCAGATGATCGAAGTGGTGCGCTGGTCGGCAACACGCCCGCGCTCGTGGATCGACCACGACACCTACACCACATCGGCAAGCTGGGATGCGGCGCTGATGGCTGCCGGCACGACCCTGGCAGTCATTGATGCAGTCGTTGGCAGGTCGGCGCGAAATGGGTTTGCGCTGGTTCGTCCGCCCGGTCACCACGCGACGCAAAGCGAGTCCATGGGTTTTTGCCTGTTCAACAACGTTGCCATTGCTGCACGCTATGCCATCGACCATCTGGGACTCACGCGGGTGGCGATCGTCGATTTCGATGTGCATCACGGCAATGGGACACAGGATATCTTCTACAACGATGATCGGGTCTTCTTCTGTTCAACGCACGCTTCGCCGCTCTACCCGGGCACCGGCGCTGAACGCGAGATCGGTTCGGGCAGAGGGCACGGCGCAACAATGAATCTTCCGCTCCCCCATGGCGTTGGTGATGCGGGGTTTGCCCGCCTGTTCAATGACGTTGTCATTCCAGCGCTGCAACGCTATCGTCCAGACCTGATCCTAGTGTCCGCCGGCTACGATGGTCACTGGGCCGATCCACTCGGACCGTTGACGTTATCGGTTGCCGGGTATGCTGCACTGACGCGCCGCCTGAAGGAAACGGCTGAAGAGGTCTGCAATGGGCGCATCGTGCTGGTGCTCGAAGGCGGTTACAACCTGAAAGCGCTGGCGGCGAGCGTTCTGGCATGCCTTAAAGTTCTGACAAACGATGATGAGATGGTTATTGACCCGTTCGGACCGTCGAACGAGCCAGAGCCCGATATTTCGGCGCTGATCACTCGTATGCGTCAGAACCACCCGCTGCTTGCCGGGTAATCGGAACATTGTACTCCTATGAGCATTGCAGTCATTGATTATGGCGCCGGTAATCTGCGTAGCGTTATACGGGCGCTCCAGCGGATCGGCGCACCGCTCGAAGTCACCAGTAATCCGTATGTCGTGATCGACGCACCGGCGGTTATTCTGCCCGGCGTGGGAGCAACCCGCGATACCATGCAGAACCTGGAACGCCTGGGACTTGCCGCTGCTATTCGCGACGTTATTGCACGCGGGACGCCGTTCCTCGGTATCTGTGTGGGAATGCAGGTGCTCTGCGAACAGAGCGAGGAGTTCGGATTGCATTCCTGCCTCGGCGTTGTTGGCGGCGTGGTGCGCCGCCTGCCGTCCAGTCTCAAGGTGCCGCAGATCGGATGGAACCAGGTGCACTATACACCGCGCGCGGCGCAGCACCCATTGTTCACCGGCATTGACGATGGCAGTGACTTCTATTTTGTCCATTCGTACTACTGTGACCTGACAGACGAGCACAATGCTGCTGCGGTTACCGAGTACGGCGTCGCTTTTCCGAGTGCGCTCATTCGCAACAACCTGGCAGCGGTGCAGTTCCATCCCGAAAAGAGTGGTCGCTGCGGATTGCAATTGCTGACGAACTTTGTCGCGTGGGCAGGGGTGTCATGATGGAGATCATTCCGGCCATCGATATGCAGGAAGGTCGGTGTGTGCGCCTGTACCAGGGCGATTTTCAGCGCGTCACCGTGTACGACGATGATCCGGTTGCGGTTGCACGTCGCTGGGTCGCGCAGGGGGCGCAACGTCTGCATCTCGTCGATCTCGATGGCGCACGCAGCGGTCATCCAGTTCACACCGACATCATCCGCACGATCGTGCGCTCCGTCGATGCGCCAGTGCAACTCGGCGGCGGGCTACGTAGCGTTGCGGCGGTCGAACGCGCGCTGGAACTCGGTGTCCAGCGTGTCATCCTTGGTACAGCCGCAGTTCAAGACCCGAAACTCATCAGGCAACTGGTGGAGCGGTTCGGTGATGCCATTACCATCGCTGTCGATGCCCGCAACGGCATGGCAGCCACATCTGGGTGGACTGAAACTGCAGCCATCAGCGCTGTCGATCTGGTCGAACGGATGGCGGCGCTGGGAGTTCGGCGCGTCATCTACACCGACATCGCACGCGACGGCACACTCTCGGAACCCAATATCGCCACGACCCACGCACTTGTGCGTCCCGGTGGTCCTGCCATTATCGCATCAGGCGGGATCAGTACAGTTGACCACCTGCGTCGTCTGGCGGCGGTTGGCGTCGAGGGCGCGATTGTCGGTCGCGCGCTCTACACCGGTGACCTTTCGCTGCGCGATGCACTCGCAGCCTTGCAGTAAGGAGTCCGTATGACCAACCCCGGCAAACCGGCTCAACCAACTAGCAAATACGAGGAAGAGCGCCTCCGTGCCGCCGAACAGTCACAGTTCGTCTACCTTCAGGGGCAGATAGATGAACTGCGCCGCCTGCTGAAAGAACAGTCGAACAAATACGCCTGGGCGATAGAGCAGGTCCGCAGAGTGGAAGCGAACGTCTCCCAACTCGAAGGACTGCTCGACCGCCAGCGCCAGGAAATGGCGCAGACGCTCGACAGTTACCGGCGCGATATTACAGCATTGCGGAAAGAAGTGGCCGGTGCGCTGGTCAAGATTGATGAAGCGTTGCGCCCTATGCGCGAGATTCAGTCGCAGATCCAGCAACTTGGCGAGGCGCGACGCCAGGACCGCAACACGATCGCACCGCTTTTCCTGCGTATCGATGACCTGGAACAGCGTATCGTGTCCTGGAATGCGCAGATCAAAGAAGCCGAAGAGCGACATCGCACCCTCCAGGCGCACCTGAGCGACGTCACCGCCGCTGACGAGGCGCTGCGCGACGAGATGCGCCGGTTGAGCGAGGACCTCCAGATCGAAAAGCAGAGTCTGCGTCGTCAGGCAGTCGAAGCACAGCAATTGATCGCCGACATTCATCCCACACTCGAGGCGCATGCCAGTCGTCTCAACCGCCTCGATGAAATCCGTCAGCACATCGATCTGTTTACCGAGCAGTTACCAGCTCAGATGACGGCGATGAATGAACGGATCAACGAGATAACCGGCGAGATCAGGCGTGTCGAACGTATCGCGACCGAACGGTTCCTGATGAATCAGGAACGCCTGGAAGAGATACGCCAGCAGCAGGACGAAAAGATCACGTCACTCGTAGAAACCGAGGAGCAGCATCTGCGTCAGTTGCAAGCCTGGCTCGATCGCATCGACGCCTGGTTGCGCGAACTGGAACAGCGCCAGAATCGCACAGCCAGCCATCTCGAGCACGTTCAACGCGAGAGTCTGGCGTATCTTGCGGATCTGGAACGCCGGGATGTGCGCCTGATCGAAACATTACTGGCAGCGCTCCGCGCTCAGGCGGACGAAATTCACGCTGAGCAGGTGGAACGCGGTCGCGCGCCGCAGGATCGGTGAAACGCTCATCGTTCGGAGAGACACGATGCTGAAACGCCGCATCATTCCATGCCTTGATGTGCAAGCGGGTCGGGTGGTCAAAGGGGTTGCCTTCCAGAGTCATCGTGATGCCGGTGATCCGGTCGAACTGGCTGCCACCTATGATGCTGGCGGCGCCGATGAACTGGTGTTCTACGATATTACTGCCAGCAGCGATGAACGCGCGATCATGGTCGATGTGGTCGAGCGTACCGCGGCACAGGTGTTCATCCCGCTCACGGTCGGCGGCGGGTTGCGCACCGTCGAGGATATGTACCGCATGCTGCGCGCCGGCGCCGATAAGGTGTCGATCAACACCGCGGCCGTGCTCAATCCGCAATTGATCGAGGATGGCGCCCGTCGCTTCGGAAGCCAGTGTATCGTCCTCTCCATCGACGCCCGGCGAGTCAATGCACCGGATGAACCGCCCCGCTGGCAGGTGTTTACCCATACCGGACGCAATCCGCGCCCCACTAGGCTCGATGCGGTGGAATGGGCGCGTCGCGGTGTGGAACTGGGTGCGGGTGAGATCGTGATCAACAGCATGGACGCGGATGGCGTCGGCGGCGGGTACGACATCAACCTCCTCCGGGCTATCACCGCAGCGGTCAACGTTCCCGTCATCGCCTCCGGTGGCGTCGGTTCGCCGGAGCATATGTACGCCGGTCTCATCGAAGGACGCGCCGATGCGGTACTGGCGGCTTCGATCTTCCATTTCGGCGCCTATACTATACGGGATGTCAAGCAGTATCTTGCAGAACGCGGGGTGCCGGTACGACTGTGAACATTGAGCGTTGGGAAGGTGGGAACGTTGAATGTTGAACGTTGAACGTTGAACGGTTGGAACCTCGAAACATGACCGACACGATAACCATTGTTGTGCGTTACTTTGCCGCGCATCGCGAGATCACCGGGTGCAACGACGAAACGCTAACCGTCGCATCGGGAACAACTGTTGGGACTCTCTGGACGCTGCTGACCGAACGCTACCCGCGCCTGGCGGGATACGGCGGTCGCCTGCTGTTTGCGGTCAATCAGGAGTTCGCCACGCCCGACCAGACCCTGTGCCACGGTGATGAAGTTGCTTTCATTCCCCCGGTGAGCGGCGGCGCACTCCGCGCCTTCGTCGTCACGCACGAGCCGCTCGACCCTGCACCACTGGTTGCGCTCGTCCAGTCACCCGATATGGGTGCGGTCGTCACATTCGCCGGCGTGGTGCGCAATCATTTCGGCGGTCGCAAAACTGCATTTCTAGAGTATGAAGCCTACACCGGTATGGTCGAGGCAGTGCTGGAGCAGATCGCCGGAGAAGCGCAGGCGCGCTGGAACATCGGCGGAGTCGCTGTTCATCATCGGATCGGACGCCTGGAGATCGGCGAAACAGCCGTGCTGGTTGTGGTTGCAGCCCCACATCGCCGCGAAGCCTTTGAGGCAGCGGCGTGGATCATGGACCGTATCAAAGAGATAGCGCCGATCTGGAAGAAAGAACACTGGGCGGATGGCGCTGCCGAATGGGTAGGCGACGAAAAGGAACGCAAGCACGCACTATTGAATCAACGTTCGACCACGTAAACCACATACTCCCCGATCACCTGCTTCCGATACGTTGCGTCCAGATATGCGCGCACATCATTATGATGCGAGTGGATCTGCACTCCAGCCAAGATCACGTCCTATGGGAAGCGCAGTGCAGAGTCGCACTGTCGACGAAGCCAGACGCTTCGCCTCAGCATCTGGATCGCGCGGCAACACGATGTAGCGAATCGGCAGTTCTTGAGCAACAATACCCCAATGCAGATTGCGAGGACTATCCCAGTACTGAACACCGGTCAGCAGTCAAAACACAACATACGGCCCGACGAGTGCGCCGATTAGTACCAGACGCAGATTGATCCGGCGAGCGGCCCTGAACAGCATGATACGACGGTGATCAGACACCTCTTCTTCCAAAACAGGAGACAGATTATCGAGCAGCCTCTACCTTGCTGCCATGACTCGTTTTCGGCATCATCGCACGGGTTGCCAGCACGTGCTGCGTCTGATCAACCGCCGGGCGTGGAGGAACAACCAGCACCTTGTCGATCCGCCGCCCGTCCATATCGACGATCTCGAAGGAATACCCCTCCCATTTCACACTGTCGCCGGCAGAGGGAATGCGGCCCAGCAACGCCAGCAAGAAACCGGCGAGGGTTTCGAAACCATGCTCACGCATCAGATTGTCGGCCAACGGCAACTTGAGCCGTTCGCGTAGATCGGCAAACGGTGTTAACCCATCGACCAGGTAACTACCGTCGTCGCGGCGCACAATCGACTCGTCGGTCTCATCGTCATATTCGTCGGAAATATCGCCGACCAGCTCTTCGAGCATATCTTCGATAGTGATCACGCCGGCGACCTGTCCGTATTCATCTAGGACAATGGCCAGTGCGTTGCGGTTCTGTTTTAATTGCTGAAATGCCTGTGCTGCGCGTTGACTCTCAATCACATACATTGGCGGGCGCAGCAGTTCGCGCAGATCTGGCGGCTCACACTGCCCCCAGAACGCTAGCAGATCCTTGACGTACAGGATGCCGATCACGTGGTCGAGCGACCCTTCGTACACCGGGATACGTGAATAGCCCGATTCTGTAGCAATCCTCACGGCTTTCCCAACCGGCATGTCGACATCGATAGCCGTAATCTGCGTGCGCGGCGTCATCAAAGAACGCACGGTGCGGTCAGTGAACTTGAAGACATTGTGAATGACAGTTTGCTCGGAGTCCGCCACCGTACCATCGGCAGCGCCTTCGCGCACCAGCGCCATGATATCGTCCTCGGTGACCGGCATTTCAGCCACATTGTGCCGACCGAGCAACCGCAACACAACTTCGGTCGAAAAGGTCAGAAAACTGACCACAGGCGACGCCAGACGCGCCAGCAACGCCATGATTGGAGCGACCATGGCTGCAACACGCTCGGCATTCTGCAATGCCAGACGTTTTGGCACCAGCTCGCCAACGATCAGCGAGAAATAACTGATGGTCAGTGCCACGATAGCCGGCGCCAGCGCTCCGGCATAGGACGCCAGCCCCGGAATACCGCGCAACCAGGCATCCAGCACCCGCACAACGCTGGCGCCACCAAAAACTGACGCAAATGTGCCCAGAAGCGTAATCCCAACCTGAACCGTCGAAAGAAAATGGCTTGGTGATTCGAGCAACCTGAGCGCTATACGCGCGCCGGATTCGCCCCGTTCCGCCTGCTGTTCGAGACGACCTTTGCGCGCGGAGACAATTGCAATCTCCGAGGCGGCAAAAAAGCCATTGGCGATAATGAGCAGCAGGATCAGGAGGCTCTCAAAGAGGATATTCGCGTTTGCAGAGTCTGTCATATGATCATTCGGCACGCGCTGGTATACCGTATGCACAAAGTATACCGTGTGCACAGCGTCTGTCAAGTAATCGTACTGGCTGCACCATCGATAAGAACTGGTGACGTTGTGCTTTCTTGCTCCCGAAGATACCCTCTCTTTCCCCACATACCAGCCAACCGACTGCCCAACCAACTATCTATCGGGAGGTGAACGTCAGCGCGTGGCGATTGCGCGCGCCCTCGCCAATCGTCCGACGATCGTGCTGGCAGACGAGCCAACCGGCAATCTCGACTCGAAAACGACCGCTGATATTATGACGCTGCTGCGACGGCTCAACCGTGAACACGGTACCACACTGGTCGTGGTGACCCGCAACCACGAAGTGGCGCTGGCAGCGCAGCGCATCATTACCCTGCGCGACGGTCGCATTCAGAGTGATCAGCGCGTGCACAGCACCCTCGAAAGCGAACTGCTCGACTTCAAGAGTTCGCCGTTGGGACAAACCATCCTGCGCGGCGACCACCTCCCTGATGAACTGGCAGACGTCGCGCCAAAACTGCGTGACCTCCTCGAAAAACTCTGACCTTAAGCGATCCCCACTGAAACGCACCGACCATCCCCGCCAAATGGTGGGGACAGTCATCTTCATGGGGATGCGAAACCTGTACTTCCGATGATTTTGTTCCAAAACTCACAATGGTATACTGCGTCATGAGCTTAATGTGTTCAACACATTCTTCACGTGGTGCGCCCCCAAGGCTCTTGCTGTCGATAACCCACTTGTGTGCGGTTCACATGCGCGAAAGTTTGCGGCCGGGCGACCATACAGCTGGTGTCAGAGGGAGGACCGGATGAAAGAGTTGATCCAACGATCGCGCAAGAGTTTCACCGTCGTGCAATCCATCGAGACGGATGTTCCGGACAATGTCTGGATCAAGTGTCCATCGTGCCGCGAACTGATCTACCACAAACAACTGGCAGAGCGCATGAAGGTGTGTCGCTGCGGCTACCACATGCGTCTGACGGCACGCGAGTGGCTGGCGCTCCTGGATGAGGACTCGTTCGTCGAATATGATTCCCACCTGCGTCCAGCCGATCCGCTGGGTTTTGTCTCGCCCAAGGAGACATACGTTGATAAGTTGCGCGAAGCGCAGCGCCGCACCGGTCTCGCCGACGTGGTGGTCAGCGGCGTGGGAAGTATCGAAGGGCGTCGTCTAGCGATTGCGGTGTGCGACTTCGGCTTCATTGGCGGCTCGATGGGCAGTGTGTTCGGCGAGAAAATGGCGCGTGCAGCCGAACGCGCCGCAGCGCTCGGCATTCCGCTGCTCACGATCAACACCAGTGGCGGCGCACGCATGCAGGAAGGAGTCATCGCGCTGATGCAACTGGCAAAAGTCAACATCGCACTGACCCGCCTTGCCGCTGCCCGTCAACCGCACATCGCAGTGCTGGTCGATCCCTGCTACGGCGGTGTCACCGCTTCCTACGCCTCGGTTGCCGATATTATCATTGCCGAGCCGGGCGCTAACATTGGCTTTGCCGGTCGTCGCGTCATTGAGCAGACGATTCGCCAGAAACTCCCGGCAGACTTCCAGACCGCCGAGTTTATGCTCCAGCACGGCATGGTCGATATGGTCGTCGCGCGTGGTGAGTTGCACAGCACCCTGGCAAAACTGCTGCGCCTCTATGCGGCTGAAGGTCGTGCTACACACAAGCCCGAACTAATCGCAACCGCGCTGGCTTCTCACTGATAGACGTGGCTGAAGGGGCATCTCAATGACGCAGACACTTACTCCGTGGGACAAAGTGCAACTCGCCCGCTATACGCAACGTCCGCGCACCCTCGACTACATTCGCGGGTTGTGCGACGATTTCGTCGAACTGCACGGCGACCGGCGCTTTGGCGACGATGCAGCGATTGTTGGCGGCGTGGCGACGTTCGAAGGGCAAACCGTCGTGCTGGTTGGGCACCAGAAAGGGCGCGATGCACGCGAGAACATCCGGCGCAATTTTGGCATGCCGCATCCCGAAGGGTATCGCAAAGCGCTGCGGCTCTTTCAGCACGCCGAAAAATTCGGCTTCCCGGTAATCTGCTTCATCGACACGCCAGGCGCCAACCCCAACCGCGAGTCGGAAGAGCGCGGGCAGGCGAACGCCATTGCCGAAAACATTCTGACGCTGGCAGGTTTGAAAACGCCGATTATTGCATGCGTCATCGGTGAGGGCGGTAGCGGCGGCGCCCTGGCGATCGGTGTGGCAGACCGGATTCTGATGCTGGAACACGCTATCTACTCGGTCGCTTCGCCAGAGGCAGCCGCATCGATCATCTGGCGCGACGCAGCGAAAGCGCCCGATGCAGCGCGCGCGATGCGGATTACAGCACAGGACCTGCTGGAACTGGGGATTATCGACGAGATCATTCCCGAACCGTCTGGCGGCGCCCATACCGATCCGGCAACGACGGTCGCAACGCTGGGTGACGCTATCCGTCGGCATCTGAACCGGTTGTTGATGTTTGATATCGAGACGCTGCTCCAAAAACGCTACGAGCGCTATCGGGCGATTGGACGGTACGAGGAAGATGCGTCCGGGCTTCTTCATACTGCGAATTGAACTGTAACTGCTCCTGTGATGATAGGAGCACAGTTCACGTGTCCGACGATACTCGCAGACGGCAAACGGTCCTCATTGCTGTTATTGGGGCGCATCGCACTGCGACGGACTGTTATTCCAGCGATCCTCACTTTCCAACGTGCGTCCGGATGATCAGGACCGTTCCGCGTCACGCATACTCACGAAATCAGAGGTCTGTGGCGCCGCCACAGTGCATCATACCGCAGCGTGGCGGGTGCCATCGGAAGAGGAGAGAAACCTATGAGCACAACGCGGCGACACGACCGCCTCGAAGGAAAGGTGGCTCTGATCACCGGCGGCGCTGGTAACATTGGCGAGGTCATTACCCGTCGACTCCTGGCAGAAGGGGCTACTGTCGTCATCACCGGGCGCAATGTCGAGAAACTTGCCGCGCATCGTCGCCGCCTGATCAACGAAGAGCACATCGCCCCGGACCGCGTCGTTGCAATGCGGATGGATGGCAGCGACATGGCGCAGGTGCGCGCCGCCATTGCGCAGATCGTTCACGGCGGTGCGGATGTTCCAACACCCCTGCATCGCATCGATATCCTGGTCAACAACGCCGGCAGCGCCGGACCGCGCCGCCGCCTGGTCGATATTCCGCTCGAGCCGGCAGAGGTGCAACCACCAGACACTGAAACGCTGGCGCAGGCAGTCGGCAACCTGGTTGGCGTCGCCTGGAATCTGACCCGCGCTGTGGCGCCGTACATGCCACCAGGCGGTAGTATTATCAATGTTTCGACGATCTTTTCCCGCACCGATTACTACGGACGCATCGCCTATGTTGTGCCGAAAGCGGCGCTCAATGCGTTGAGTCAGGGGCTGGCGCGCGAACTGGGCGCGCGCGGGATTCGTGTCAATACCATCTACCCCGGACCGATTGAGAGTGAACGGATCCGTACGGTATTCCAGGCGATGGATGCTCTGAAAGGGCAACCCGAAGGCGAAACTGCCAGAAGTTTTCTGCGGATCATGCGTTTGAACCGCGCCGATAAGCATGGGGAAGTGACACGACGCTTCCCGCTGCCGACTGATGTCGCCAATACTGCTGTGTTTCTCGCCAGCGAGGAATCGGCAGCCTTCACCGGTCATGCCTTCGAGGTGACCCATGGGATGGAGATACCGCTCGAAAGTCGTACAACATTCGTGTCACGCCCCGGTCTGCGGAGCGTCGATGCGACCGGCAATGTCATTCTGATATGTGCCGGCGATCAGGTCGATGATGCTATTGCCCTGTCCGATACACTGCGTTCCTGTCGGGCAACGGTCGTGGTTGGATTCCGTGATGCCCGGTCGCTGGAAAAAGCCGCGGTACTGCTGCGCGAACCGCGCCACGCCGCCCCGGTCGATATGTACGGTCGCCCAACGATGGTTGCAGAAACCCGTCTGGTGCATCTCGATCCGCTCGACTCGCGGGCAGTCGCGCACACACTCGAACGTATCCGCGCAGAACTGGGCACGTTGAACCACGCGGTCATCCTCCCCGCTTCACTGCGCCACACGCCCACCGAAAGCCTGATCGATGTGGAAGACCGGATCATCGACCGCTTCCTAGAGCAGGAACTGGTCGGCATGATTGCGCTGGCGCGTGAACTGGCGCGCTTCTGGGAAGAACATCCAACCGGCGCGCAGGCGCATCGCGTGCTCTTCGTCAGCAACCCGGACGACCAGCAGGGGAACCGGTACGCCGACATTCTGCGCGCTGCCGTCGAACAACTGGCGCGTGTCTGGCGTCACGAGAGCGAGTACGATGTGGCTAACCCGGCGCACCGGCAGGAAGGGCAAACGGGTGCAACAGTATGGGCAAATCAACTGATCCGCTATGTCAATTCAGAGTCGGCAAACCTTGACTTTACCTGCGCCTGGGTGGCAAAATTGTTGGGTAGCGATCGACGTATTGCCGAGATCAATCTGTATCTTCCCGAGCAGATCGTCAGCACCATCGGCGTGCACAATCCGGGCTTTGGCTGGGCGGAGAGTCTGTTCGGTCTGCACATGGGCAAGGTCGCGCTGATTACCGGCGGCAGTGCGGGGATCGGCGCACAGATCGGGCGTCTGCTGGCGCTCTCTGGCGCCCATGTTATGCTGGCGGCGCGCAATGCCGAACAACTGGAGCAGATGCGCGCGCTGATCGTGCGCGAGGTGCGTGATGCTAGCTACCCCGACGCCGAGTCGCGGGTTGCGATCTTCCCCAACAGCGATGTTTCCGATATCGACGGATTGGAGCGACTGGTCAACCATACGCTGCGGGTGTTCGGCAAGGTGGATTACCTGATCAACAATGCGGGCATTGCCGGCGCCGAAGAAATGGTGATCGATATGCCGGTCGATGCCTGGCGACATACGCTCCGCGCCAATATGATCAGCAACTATGCGCTGCTGCGTCGACTCGCACCGCAAATGAAGGCGGCAGGCGGCGCGTATGTCCTGAATGTCTCATCATACTTCGGCGGCGAAAAGTATGTGGCGATCCCCTACCCCAACCGCGCCGATTATGCGGTCAGCAAAGCAGGGCAACGCGCAATGGTCGAAAGCCTGGCGCGCTTTCTGGGACCGGAGATCCAGATCAACGCCATTGCCCCCGGACCGGTGGAAGGCGAGCGGTTGAAAGGCGCCGCCAATCGCCCCGGTCTGTTCATGCGCCGCGCCCGATTGATCCTCGAAAATAAACGTCTCAATGAAATCTTTGCCGCGCTCCTCGCGGCACGCCACGACGGCGCAGTCGTCGCCGCACTGCTGCCGGATCTGTTCATGAACGATCTCCAGGCGATTGCCGACCATCCGGCAATGCCTGCACCGGTGCGCCGCCTGGCAACCATGCTGCGCGAGACGACCGACGTCGGCGGGAGTGCGCAATCGTACCTGATGAATGCCACCATCGCGCGCAAACTGCTCAATCGTCTGGAGAACGGCGGATACATCACCGCTGCCGACCGGCGCCCATTGCTCAATGAACCGCCCGATCCGTTCTTCACCGAAGTGCAGATCGAACGCGAGGCGATCAAGGTGCGCGATGGCATCCTTGGCATGCTGCACCTGCAACGTATGCCGACCGAGTTCGATGTGGCGCTGGCGACCGTCTTCTATCTGGCCGATCGCAACGTGACAGGTGAAACATTCCACCCATCGGGTGGGTTGCGCTTCGAGCGTACCGTAACTGAAGGTGAATTGTTCGGTAAACCCGGGCGCCAGCGGCTTGAGCGCATGGCGGGAAGCGTGGTCTACCTTATTGGTGAGCATTTGCAACAGCACCTGCTGCTACTGGCACGTACGTTCCTCGATGAAATCCACGTCGCGCGCGTTGTGCTGCTGACGGAAACCGAACAGGCGGCATCCGCACTTGCATCTCTTTTTGCCGATGATGAAGCCGCCGGACGTTTCGTTGTCATTCCAACCGGCGGCGACATCGAGGGTGGCATTGATCGCGCGATGGCGGAGTACGGTCGCCCTGGGCCGGTTATCTCGACGCCGTTCCGCCCATTGCCGTCGCGCGTACTCAGCGTTCAAAATGGTGACTGGAGCAATGTTTTGACGACGCCTGAGTTCGAGGAACTGGTCGAACAGCACATTACCCATCACTTCCGGGTTGTGCGTAAAGCAGGGCTGATCGAGGGCGCCAATGTCACCCTTGTCACGCCGCCAACCTCAGCGCGTTCCACCGCCGAAGAGTTTGCGCTGGCAAACTTTGTCAAAACGACGCTGCACGCCCTCACCGCAACCGCCGGTGCAGAAAGCGAGCGCACCATGCCGCACGTGCCGGTCAATCAGGTGGATCTGACCCGGCGCGCGCGCAGTGAAGAGCCGCGCACACCGGCAGAAGAGGAAGAAGAGTTGCAACGCTTCGTCAATGCCGTGCTGCTTACCAGCGCACCACTTCCAACGCCGCTCGAAAGTCGCTACCGGGCGCGCATCTACCGTGGAAATGCTATAACCGTGTAGAGGACATACCGGGGATCTTGTCAGGAGAAAAGGACCTATGACCACCATCGAATCCGCTCTTCGCCCGCCGCGTACCAATCCGGTACGCACTCGCGCCGACTGGGAGGCGCAGCGTCAGGCTGCGCTCGCCAACCCCGGCGCATTCCATGGCGCAATCGCCCGTAGCGCCATTCACTGGTACGACCGACGTCTTGGCGCATGGATCACCTGGGATGAAGAGGGCAGTTGCTGGAAAGGACTGCGACACAGCGATGGCGCACCTGTCGATGTGCCCTACGGACCGGATCATGAGCCGTGGGAACGCGCGTTCAATGGCGACGATCCGCCGTTCTACCGCTGGTTCGAGGGCGGGTTGACCAATGCCTGCTTCAACGAGGTGGATCGCCACGTGTTGACTGGATATGGCGATGAAGTAGCGTTCTACTTCGAGGGTGATCGCTGGGACTCCTCGCTCAACAATGGCCGCGGCGGTCCGGTCGTCAGTTTTGCTGTAACCCGCAAGCAGTTGATGCTCGAAGTGGTCAAAGCGACACAGGTGCTGCGCGATCTAGGGCTGAAGATGGGTGATCGCATCGCCCTGAACATGCCCAACATCATGGAACAGATCTACTACACCGAAGCAGCTAAGCGCCTGGGGATCATTTACACGCCGGTATTCGGCGGTTTCTCCGATAAGACCCTCAGCGACCGCATTCACAACGCAGGCGCGCGCCTGGTGATCACCAGCGATGGCGCCTATCGCAATGCACAGGTCGTCCCATACAAAGAGCAGTATACTGATCAGGCGCTCGATAAGTTCGTGCCGGTCGAGACGGCGCTTACGATTATCGAGGCGGCTCTCAGCGGCGGCGAAGGATCGCCCACGCCGGGTACCGCGTTGCTGACGCCGCAGCAGATCGAGCGTATCCTGATCCAGGTGCGCGAGGCGCTCAAAGACGACATTACTATCGAGCGCAGCGATGCCATGCGCGCCGTCGGGCGGGCAATCGAAAGTCTGACCGGCATCGATGCGCTGGTACAGTCGCGTGCACGCACCGCAGTCGCACAGGCTCTGGTCAGCACCCCGCCGCGTGTGGATGCGGTCATTGTCGTGCGTCATACCGGGCAGGATATTCTGTGGCGTCCGGAGCGCGACCGCTGGAGTCACGAACTGACTGCAAAAGCGCTGGAGACTATTCTGGCAAATGCACGGGCTGCCGGTATCGAGATTCACAGCGAAGAAGAACTCCTGGCATTGCCGACCGGGAAGTTCGTGCAGGCGCTGTATGCCACCAGTCGCGCTGAACCGCTCGATGCGGAATTCCCGATGTTCATCATCTATACATCGGGCAGTACTGGCAAACCGAAGGGCGTGGTGCATGTCCATGGCGGCTATGTCGCCGGCATCGCCCACACGATGAAGGTCAGTTTCGATGCCGAACCGGGCGATACGATCTATGTCGTCGCCGATCCGGGCTGGATCACCGGTCAGAGTTACATGATCTGCGCCACGCTGACAACACGCTGCACCGGTATCATCACCGAAGGCTCACCGGTCTTCCCTTCCGCCGGACGTTTCGCCAGCATTATCGAGCGCTACCGGGTGCGGGTTTTCAAGGCGGGCGTGACCTTCCTCAAGACGGTTATGTCCGATCCGCAGAACACTGCCGATGCGCGCCAGCACGATATGTCATCGTTGCGCGTCTGCACCTTTTGCGCCGAACCGGTCAGTCCTGCGGTGCAACAGTTCGGTATGGAATTGATGTCGCCGCAGTATATCAATTCGTACTGGGCAACCGAGCATGGCGGGATTGTCTGGACGCACTTCTACGGCAACGAAGATTTTCCGCTGCGTCCTGATGCGCACACCTATCCGCTGCCCTGGATCGCCGGCGAGGTGTGGGTGCTGGAGGGTGGCGACCGTGACGCGGTTGGCGCAGAAACGCCACGCTATCGTATCGCCGATTACGAGGAAAAGGGCGAAATCGTCATTACTGCACCCTACCCCTACCTGACACGCACTATCTGGGGCGACATCAAAGGATTCGAGGCGTGGGTCGCCGCTTTGCAGAGCGGGAACGGCGCCGCTGCACCACGCTGGCGCGGTGATGCCGAGCGCTTTATCAAAACCTACTGGCGGCGTGGTCCCAACGGTGAATGGGGATACATCCAGGGCGACTTCGCAATGAAGTATCCCGACGGCTCCTTCACACTGCACGGCCGCTCCGATGACGTGATCAACGTCTCCGGTCACCGTATGGGCACCGAGGAGATCGAGGGCGCCATCCTGCGCGACAAGATTATCACACCCGACTCGCCGGTCGGCAACTGTATCGTGGTTGGTGCGCCGCACCGTGAAAAGGGGTTGACGCCGGTGGCGTTCATTTTGACGGCGCCGGGGCGCAAGTTGACGAGCGAGGATCGCCGCCGCCTCAACGAACTGGTGCGCAACGAAAAGGGCGCCGTCAGTGTGCCGGAGGACTACATCGAAGTCAGCGCCTTCCCTGAGACGCGATCCGGCAAGTATATGCGCCGCTTCCTGCGCAACCTCATGCTCGATGAGCCGCTGGGTGACACCACAACGCTGCGCAACCCCGAGTCGTTGAAGGAAATTGCAGAGAAGATCGAAGCGTGGAAGCGCAAGCAGCGGATGGCGGAAGAACAGCGCATCTTTGAGCGCTATCGCTACTTCCGAATCGAATACCACCCGGTTCAGCAACCTCTTACAGTTGTCGGCAATGGCAGCGCGTCGGTTGCACCTGAAAAGCGCACCCTGCGTATCGCAATCGTGACCGTCACCAACCCGCCGGTGAACGCCCTCAACGAACGCGCACTCGACGAACTCAACACGATTGTCGATCACCTGGCGCGCCGTGAGGATGTGGCGGCAGTGATCTTTACCGGTAGCGGTACGAAGAGTTTTGTAGCGGGCGCCGACATCAAGCAGATGCTCGAAGAGATGCATACCGTCGAAGATGCGCTGGCGCTGCCCAACAACGCGCACCTGGCATTCCGCAAGATCGAGACGATGAATAAGCCGTGCATTGCGGCGATCAACGGCGTGGCGCTCGGCGGCGGTATGGAGTTTGCGCTTGCCTGCCACTACCGGATTGCCGATCTGCACGCCGAGTTCGGTCAGCCTGAGATCAACCTGCGCCTGCTGCCGGGGTATGGTGGTACGCAACGCCTGCCACGCCTGCTCTACAGCCGCCGTGGCGATGCTGGACTGATCAAGGCGCTCATGATCATTATGGGTGGGCGAACCCTGAATGCCGAACGCGCCTATGAGATCGGTCTGGTCGATAAAGTGGCGCACGGACACGAAGAGGCGCTGACCCTCGCCACCCAAATGGCGCGCGAGATGATCCTGGCGCAACCCAACGGCAAATCGACCGAACTCCGGATCATTCCCAACACCTCGGATGATCCAACGACCTTCTTCTCGCCATTCCACGACCCGGCAACCGCCGGCGAAGGGTTGTGGCCCCCTCTGCCGGTAGCCTATGCGCTGCGCCGCGAGTTGACCGCGCAGTGGGAAGCGCCAGACCCGCAGATGGCGGAACTGCTCGAGAAGGCGCTGCGCGATCCGCTGATCACCAGGCTCACCCATCAGGCGCAGTGGGCAGGTCGATCCAGAGCGATCGAGCGAATCATCGATGCGTTGCGCACCGGCTTTACCCACGGTCTGATGGCCGGACTGGAGCGCGAGGCGCGCCTATTCGCCGAAGCGGTTGTCGCTCCCAATGAAGGAAAGATCGGCATTCAGGACTTCCTGGACAAACGGAGTACACCGCTGCCCACACGCCGCCGTATTCATCTGACTGCCGAAGAGGAGCAGCGTATGATCGACGCCGGCATGCTTCTGCCGATCGGCACGCCCTTCTTCCCCGGCGTGACCCCGATCCCCGTTGCTCAGTACGCCATGGCTGTCGTGCGCGATGAGGTCACCGGTGCGCCCGCCCACGGCGACCCGATCGAAGCCGAGAAGCAGATTATTATCCCGGTCGAAAAACCCGGTCCCAATGATGTTCTGCTCTACATGCTGGCATCGGAGGTGAACTTCAACGACATCTGGGCAATTACGGGCGTGCCGGTCAGCCAGTTCGATGAGCACGACCGTGACTGGCATGTGACCGGTTCCGGCGGTGTTGGGTTGATCGTTTCGGTCGGCGAAGAGGTGAAACGTGAAGGTCGATTGAAGGTCGGCGATCTGGTGGCGATCTATTCCGGTCAGAACGATCTCCTCTCGCCGCTGGTCGGTCTCGATCCGATGGCTGCCGATTTTGTCATCCAGGGGTACAACACGCCCGATGCGTCGCACCAGCAATTCATGGTGGCGCAGGCGCCGCAGTGCTTCCCCGTCCTGCCCGACCTGACGCTCGAAGCGGCAGGGTCGTACATGCTGAACCTGGGAACCGTCTACCGCGCACTGTTTACGACCCTCAAGATTCAGCCTGGTCGTCGGATCTTCGTGGAAGGCGCCGCCACCGGCACAGGACTCGATGCGGCGCGCTCGGCAGCGCGCAATGGGTTGTACGTGACCGGTATGGTCAGTTCGCAGGAACGCGCCGCAGTCGTGCGCGCAGCCGGCGCCATCGGCGTTATCAATCGCCGCGATCCGCGCTACGCCGGCATCTTTACCCGCGTACCGGAAGACCCGGCGAAGTGGGCAGAATGGGAAGCTGCCGGGCGAGCCCTGCTCGATGACTACCGCGCACAGAATGGCGGACACCTGGCGGATTACGCCGTGTCACACGCCGGTGAAACCGCCTTCCCGCGCACATTCCAGTTGCTCGGCGAACCGCACGATGGGCATATCCCGACATTGACCTTCTACGGTGCATCGAGCGGCTACCACTTCACGTTCCTCGGCAAGCCAGACGCCGCCGATCCGGTGGAAATGCTGCGCCGGGCAGGATTGCGCGCCGGCGAAGCGGTTATGATCTACTACGGCGTCGATGACCGGCTGCACGTCGGGGACGAGGGGTACGAATCCGGCACGACCCCCGACACCTTCCAGGGTCGCGTCACCCTTGTCGATCAGGTTGGACTGGAAGCGATCGAGTCGGCGCGTGCAATGGGAGCGCGCGTCGTTGTGGTGACCTACACCGATGCACAGCGCGAATTTGTGCTGAGCCTGGGATTTGGCGCATCGCTCAAGGGGGTCGTGAGCCTGGAAGAGTTGCAGCGTCGCTATGGCGATGAGTTCGAGTGGCCCGAAACAATGCCGCCGCTGCCCGACGCAAAGAGCGATATCAACGGCTTCAAGGCGGCAGTGCGCCGCTTCAACGACCTGACCTTCAAGCCGCTGGGAACGGCGGTTGGGCAGTTCCTGCGCAGCAACGATAATCCACGCGGGTATCCCGATCTGATTATCGAACGCGCCGGGCACGACTCGCTGGCGGTGAGCGTGATGCTGATCAAGCCATTTACCGGTCGCGTCGTCTACTTCGAGAATATGGATGGACGGCGCTACTCGTTCTTCGCCCCGCAGGTCTGGATGCGCCAGCGGCGGATCTATATGCCAACGGCGAACATCTGGGGGACGCACCTCTCGAATGCGTACGAGATTGTGCGCCTGAACGACGAGATCAGCGCAGGACTGCTCAGCATCACGGAACCAACCCTTGTTCAGTGGACCGAACTGCCACAGGCGCATCAGGCAATGTGGGAGAATAGCCACCAGGGTGCGACCTACGTTGTCAACCATGCGCTTCCGCGCGCGGGTCTCAAGGACAAAGACGAACTGTACGAGGCGTGGTCTGAGATGCTGCAACAACCGGCGGAACATTGAGTATAATTGTCTCATCATTATCGGCATACTCGGAGGCGCGACAGGATACCCTGGTGAACCGTCGGCAGATGGTTCGCTGCACGACGCACATTCTTCTGCCGACAGCATGCGCCAGGGCGAAACAAGGCATACCATACCCGCGCCTCCACGCCAGGTACCGTTTCGACTGCATTGTCCCGGCGGGAAAGCCTGAAAACCATGTTCAACAAAGTGCTCATCGCCAACCGTGGCGAAATTGCGGTTCGTATCGTTCGCGCCTGTCACGAACTTGGCGTGCGAGCCGTAGTCGCGTACAGCGAAGCCGACAAATATTCGCTTGCCGTGCGCCTGGCTGACGAAGCCGTTTGTATCGGTCCCGCTGCATCGGCGCGTTCCTACCTCAATCCATCGGCGCTCATCAGCGCAGCGCTGATGACCGGGTGCGAAGCGATCCATCCTGGCTACGGCTTTCTTTCCGAAAATCCGTACTTCGCCGAGATCTGTGCGGAGTACAAACTCACATTTATCGGACCCGACGCGCACGCCATCCGAATGATGGGAGACAAGGCGCTGGGCAGGAAAACCATGCGCGAGGCAGGGGTGCCGACGGTGCCGGGATCGCGCGGTGAACTGCGCACCCTCGAAGAAGCGGTCGAAGTTGCGCGTCAGATCGGCTACCCGGTGCTGCTCAAACCATCGGGCGGCGGCGGCGGGCGCGGCATGCGCGTTGCCCAAAACGAGCAGGAGCTGATCAAAGCCTACCCGACCTCAAAAGCCGAGGCGGAGGCAGCGTTTGGCAACGGCGCGCTACTGATGGAAAAATATCTGCCGCAGGTGCGCCACGTCGAAATTCAGGTGCTGGCAGACCGCTACGATCACGCGATTCACCTCGGTGAACGCGATTGCTCGTCGCAGCGCCGCCATCAGAAGATCGTCGAAGAAGCGCCTTCGCCTGCCGTGACGCCTGAATTGCGCGAGCGCATGGGTGAAGCGGCACTCAAAGGCGTTCGCGCCATCAATTATGTCAATGCAGGAACCATGGAGTTCCTGCTCGATCCGGACGGCAACTTCTACTTCATCGAGATGAATACACGCATTCAGGTCGAACATCCGGTTACCGAAATGGTCACCGGCATCGACCTGGTCAAGTGGCAGTTGCGGATCGCTGCCGGCGAACCGTTGACAATCCGCCAGTCGGACGTGGTGATGCGCGGACACGCCATCGAGGCGCGCATCAACGCCGAAGACCCGGACCGCGACTTTATGCCGTCAGGCGGCGAGATCGAATACTATCTGCCGCCTGGCGGACCGGGAGTTCGCGTCGATTCGCATCTGTACGCCGGGTATGCCCCACCTGGATATTATGACTCGCTCCTGGCGAAACTGATCGTGTGGGGAGCAGATCGAGACGAAGCGCTTGCGCGACTCGAACGCGCACTACGTGAATTTGTGATTACCGGCATTTATACGACTATTCCGTTCACGCTGGCGATGCTCGAAGATCCACCATTCCGCGAAGGTAAAATCTCGACGCGGTATGTTCCCGATCTGGTACAGCGTATCAAGGAGAGCAAACTGGAGTAGGTCGAAATCATCTGCGCAACGTATCTGGGGGCGCAGGAAACTGCGCCCTTCACTATCATTACGGAACACAACACGTATGAACAACAAGATCATCGCCCCTGGCGTGGAATGGTCACACCTGCTGAAACAGGCACAGACCCTGGTTCCTGAAGCGTTCAGCCACGAGGGTCATCCGCTCAACCTGATCGGCGGCGAGTGGTGCTGTCCCAGTCATCCCAAACTGTTCCTCTCACCCGTCGATGGCACGGCTCTTGGTTACTACCCGATGATCGACCTCGACACCGCCCAGCGCGCCGTTGCCGCTGCCGCCGCCGAATTCAGCGCCTGGTCAACCACTGAACTGTCCGAGCGCCAGCAGCGCGTCGATGCGTGTGTGCGCCTACTGCGCCAGCATCGTGAACTGATCGGACGATTGCTGATGTGGGAGATCGGGAAACCCTACGCTCAGGCAATGACCGATGTCGATCGCTGTATCAGTGGCGTCGAGTGGTACGTTGAGCAGATTCCTTCCATGCTGGAAGGACGCAAGCCGCTCGGACTGATCTCGAACATCGCTTCCTGGAACTACCCGCTATCGGTGCTGGTGCATGCCATGCTGGTGCAGACGCTGGCAGGCAATCCGGTGATCGCCAAGACGCCAAGCGATGGCGGGCTGTTCGCGCTTACCGTGTCACTGGCGCTGGCACGACGCTGCGGCTTGCCGGTCTCACTGGTGAGCGGCTCCGGCGGAAAACTCTCCGAGGCGCTCGTGCGCGGACCGGAGATCGCCTGTCTGGCATTCGTTGGCGGCAAAACCAACGGACGCGACATCGCCGCTAGCCTGTACGATCGTGAGAAGCGCTACATGCTGGAGATGGAAGGCATCAACGCCTACGGCATCTGGCAGTTCACGCAGTGGGACGTGCTGGCGAAACAGTTGCGCCGGGGCTTCGATTACGGTAAACAGCGCTGTACCGCATATGTTCGTTTTGTGGTTCAGCGTCAACTCTTCCCGCAGTTCCTCGACATGTACCTGCCGGTGCTCAAATCGTTGCGCATCGGCAATCCGACCCTGGTCGATCATCCAGAGGCACTGCTGCCCACGCTCGACTTCGGACCGCTGATCAGCAGTCGCAAGGTTGATGAACTCCAGGTGCTGATCAGCGAAGCGATCGGCGGGAGTGCGATCAGTCTGTATCAGGGTACCCTCTGCGCAGACGATTTCCTGCCGAACCAGGATATTTCCGCCTATATGGCGCCGGTTTCGCTGCTAAATGTTCCGCGTAGCGCGCGTCTGTACCACAATGAGCCGTTCGGTCCGGTCGACACCATTGTGGTGGTCGATAGCGTGGAAGAGTTGATCAATGAGATGAACGTCTCCAATGGCTGCCTGGTGGCGTCGGTCGCCTGCGATAATCAGCGTCTGGCGCAGCAGATCGCTGCCGAAGTGCGTAGCTTCAAGGTTGGCATCAATACCATCCGCTCACGCGGCGATCGCGACGAAGTATTCGGCGGCATCGGGCAAAGCTGGAAGGGATGCTTTGTCGGCGGCAAGTATCTGGTGCAGGCGGTCACCGTCGGTCCTCCCGGCGAGCAGTTGTACGGCAACTTCCCGGATTACACGCTGCTGCCGGAGAAGCGGTGACACACCACAAGAGGGAGGGCAGATATGAGCCAGGATATGTTCAAAGCCCTTGTGCTGACCCAGGAAAATGGCACGATCCACGCTGAGTTTCGACAACTGACGAATGATGAACTGCCGCAGGGAGATGTACTGGTGCAGGTCGTCTATTCCAGCCTCAACTATAAGGATGGCTTGAATGTAACCGGCAAGGGGAAGATTTCACGCTTCTTTCCAATGGTGCCCGGAATCGACCTGGCTGGCACGGTGATCGATTCCTCAAGCCCGGAGTACCACCCCGGCGATCCGGTTGTCCTGACCGGATGGGGCATTGGCGAACGTCACTGGGGCGGGTATGCGCAGCGCGCGCGTGTCAAATCGGAATGGCTGGTTCCTCTACCGCACGGCATGACCCTGCTGCATTCGATGGCCATTGGGACTGCCGGGTTTACTGCTATGCTGGCAGTGATGGCACTCGAAGAGGCGGGGGTGCAACCAGGAGAGCGCGAGGTGCTGGTCACCGGCGCAGCCGGTGGCGTCGGGAGTATCGCAACGGCAATCCTGGCACAGCGCGGCTATCGTGTCGCCGCCTCCACCGGTCGCCCCGAAACCCACGACTATCTGCGCGATCTCGGTGCTGCAACGATCATTCCGCGCACCGAACTGGCAACGCCGGGACGCCCGCTCGAATCGGAGCGCTGGGCTGGCGCCGTCGATACCGTCGGGGGTGACGTGCTGGCGCGCGTGCTCAGCGCCACTGCAAGCGGCGGCGCGGTGGCGGCGTGCGGCAATGCTGGCGGCGCCAGTTTGACCACGACCGTATTTCCGTTTATCCTGCGCGGTGTGCGTCTGATCGGCATCGATTCGGTTACGTGCCCGGCAGCGCGTCGCCGCACCACGTGGGAACGCCTGGCGCGCGAGCTCCCGGTCGATCTGCTCGACCGGATCAGCCACGTCGAACCGCTTAGCCGGGTGAAGGAACTCTGTGATGAGATCGTCGCCGGTCAGGTGCGCGGGCGTATCGTTATCGATGTCAACGCCTGACGTGACATGTCGCATACGACGATCCGTGCGTGTAGTGACGAGTCGAGCACGGTGCGCGAAGCGTGACAGGCGACTGTTTGACATCCGCGCTGGTTCCTGGCATGTATTGTCGTGACTTCGCTTGCATTCCGTTCCGTTGTTGTGTTGCTGCACCGGCTCACCGCCGAAATCGGGTGGATCGCCACAGCAGCACGTGCGCCGTTGTGGTGGAGTGTACTGGGGATCGCGCTGGCGCTCTGGTCACTCGCGTATCAGGTTGCACCGGTCGTGCGTCTCGATACAGGCGGCGACCGCGTATCGCGCCAGCGTGGGTTCGATACCCCGTTCCTCGACAATTTCAATGATCCTGAGCCGGCTGATCAACCGGATCGCCCGTGGTACGCAGCGAATGCTCCACCTTACCGCTGGACGCGCGATACTTCGACGGTGATGCTCCCCGGCATCGGCGGCGATCGCTGGTTGTTGCGCGTCACCGCCGCCAGCGGGCGACCGGATGGCAGTCCGGTCACGGGTGTCTGGCGATCGGCTGGCAACCTGCCGATAGTGCTTCAGATTGACGCGCAGCCCCGGACATACATGCTCCTCGTGCGCACCGATCCGGCTGGTGATCTTCGCCTGACCTTTGAGATGCCACGCCTGAACATCGCCACCGATCCGCGCGTTCTGGGGATGCCCGTCTTCCGTGTTGTGGTATCGCCGGTTGGCACTGCACCCTATCGCCCGTCATGGATGACACTTGCCTGGCTCTCCGGAGCGCTGACCGGTCTTGCTGCGATCCTGCACCGCGCGCGTGCACCGGCAATCATCACGGCACTCACGGTACCGGCAGTCGCACTCCTGTTCACCTGGATGATCGCCACCCGTCGAATGGACCTGACGATTGTCGCGCCGACCGTTACCATCCTGCTCTGGATCGCATACGTCTCGATACCGGTCATCGCTGCTGCGCTCACTGCGCTGCAACCTGGGGAAGATGCCGTTACCGCAGCCGGTCTGACTGCCACCGCATGGTTTGTGCGCATGGCAGGAATGTTGCACCCATACGCACTCACCAGCGACCTGGGGTTGCACGTCAATAATCTGGCGGATGTGGCGCGCGGCATCCTGTTGTTCACCGAAGGTCTCCCCTGTCGCGCTGGCGCCGGACCGCAACCCTACCCGCCTGGCGGGTATCTGATGCTCCTTCCCTTTGTGCTGCTGACCGGCGCCGATCGTGCGGCGCTGACTCTACTGGTGCAGAGCGGCACAGCACTGCTGGAGAGTCTGACAACGGCGATCATCTGGCTGTTGCTCAGGCGTGCAGACACTGACAAACATGCGGCATTATACGGTGCGCTGCTCTATGCCGTTGCACCGCCGATCCTGCGCTCTTACGCGATCGGCGAAATGGCAAACTTGACCGCGCAGGCATGGGTGGCGCCCCTCATGCTCTGGTTGACGCTGGCATGGGGTACGGTGTCGTGGCGAGTGGCGCTCGTCGGCGCCATCCTGACCCTGGGCATCCTGCTCAGCCACGGCGGTGTTGCACTTTCGACCGGTGCAACACTGGCGGCATGGCTCCTGCTGCGCACAGTCTGGCGGCGACCATCGAAACACATGTCAACCAATGCACGCTGGCGCACACCACTTCCCTGGCGACTGAGCGGCGTTTTGATGGTTGCCAGTGTGGTAGCGCTGACGCTTTTCTACTCCGCATTCGGACACGTCGCGGAAGAGCGTCGGATCGCACAGGCGACGCTTGCCGCACAGGGCATTGTCTGTCCACCTGGCGATCCACTGCTCAGCAAACTGAACTGGTGGATTTCCGGTCTGATCTTCCCCCTCGGTGCGCCTGTTGCGCCACTTGCGCTGGCAATGGGGATCATAGGTGTAGTGCTGATCAATCATTCGCGGCATGGTGTTCTAGGTGTCACGCTGGCAGCATGCTGGCTGGGAACGTGCGCAAGCCTGGGAACGTTGTTGATCAGCGATCAGCCGGTGCGCTGGACGATCTTCATCTATCCGGCGCTCTGTATCGGCGCGGGCGCAACGCTAGCAGAACTCCAGCATCGCGGGCGTGCCGGCGCTATCCTGACGCTCACAACCCTCTGCTTCCTGATCTGGTACGGTATCGCCGACTGGGTGCGGCAGGTGAGCGAGTATCTGCGGTAGATGTCAGCACCCGATAATCTCGCACTCCGCCCGCTCCATCACCACATCACGATCGGACAGCACCGTTTCCGCAGTGACCGGCACGCGAATGGCCGGCACAACGCCGACGCCCTCCAGCAGCGGCGTCCCATCGGGCAACATCGTGCGACCGGTCGGGATTTGCAGGAAGATACCGTCCGGCAATACATACTGTCCACGTGAAACTTCGGCATACACCCCTGCGGTTGGCGTTTCACCAACAACGATCACACCTAGAACCTTGCTGAACCCATACGACTCATACTCGCACGCGCTGAAACAAGCCTGACCCACCAGCAATACGATCGTGTCGAAACGGTACTGGTTCTGGTTGGGCAGAATTTTATCAACCGGACCCTCCGGTTCAAAGCGACCGGTGCGTTCACTGTAGTATTCATCCTGACCGATGATGATCTCCTGATCGGTCAGAAAACCGGCAAGACCGAGCGGCGCACCGCCACTGTTCTGGCGCATGTCGATGATAATGCCGGGAACGTCCAGGTCGTCGAACGTCTTCAGCGCACGTTCAAACAGCCTGATCAGCAGATTCAGGTCGTCGTAATTGGCATTGATGCGAATATACCCGACGCCGGATGGTCGTTGCTCGAACTCAACCGGCAGCGCCGCCGGGTTACGTTCTTCGAAGATCGAGGTCGCTAGAAAACTGTCGCGCTCCTCGACCGCGCGTAGTGTGACCGTCTGGGACGCACTGCGCGGATTGGCGAAAGTCACCTGCGCTTCCGTCCCAACCGGCGCGCGCAGCAGATAGCGCGCCTGCTGATAGCGCCGCGCAAAATCGGTCGAAAACGGACCACTCAGCGATTCAACTGCGGCAATGGCTTCTTTGACCGGCGTACCGTTGAACGCCAGCAACTCGGCGCCCACCTGCATCCCGGCGCGATCGGCGGGGCTGTTGCGCGTCACAAAAACCACCAGCGCCCGACCGTCGTCCAGTTCACGGATGGCAAAACCGTACCCGCCGGACGCCCGCTCACGAAACAGCGCACCAGATAGCGGTGAACTGATACCGACATGCCCATCACGGAAGGCATTCGCAAAATCGAACAGCGCGTCAAAGAACGCCCTGCGATCCGCCCGGCGCTCTGCCGCTGCCACACGCGGCGCAAGTTCGGCATACAGCGAGTCCCAATCCGGCGCCTTGCCGGGGATGCCGTTGAAGGCGTACTCCACACGCACCCGGTTGAACATCGCATCGAACGCCCTGGTGTACGAAAGATCGGAAAAATCCTTGATCGCTGCATCCGGCGGCTCATACAGCGTTACCCGTACCGCACGGTCGCGCTCGATGACAAATGGACGCCGGTCAAGATCGATGACC
Organism: Roseiflexus sp.; assembly: GCA_034432635.1. GTDB lineage: Bacteria > Chloroflexota > Chloroflexia > Chloroflexales > Roseiflexaceae > Roseiflexus. The sequence continues at coordinate 50,561 of DAOUBK010000073.1, read as the reverse complement.
GAATACCCGGCGGGAAGCGGACCAACCGGATCATCATCGGTGAACAGCAACCTATCAGAACCGAAGTCGGTGGGGAACTGCTGTGCATCGTCCGGCGCCCATACGACGAGTTTACCGCCGGTCACTTCGTCGTTATTCTCCGGGTCATTGACCGTTGAGGCGAGATAGGCGGGCCAGCCAAAACTGCGATCATCCCCTTCGGAAAACGGACCACCATACAGATTGGGCCAGTACGCCACCACAAACACCTGCACGCCAGCATCGCGCTGCCCATCGTTATCGACATCGACCATGGTCCCTGCGGGACGCGCGGGAAGCATCAGACGAAACGTACCGCGCTGCTGGTCCGTATCGATCGTCATCGGTCCCAGCACCTGACTGTCAACCGGCAGTTCCCATTCCTCATCGCGGGTGACAAACCCGTAGAGATCGACCAGACCAACCGCATGTTCCACGTAGTAGACTGTGATAATGTCGTTGGTATACTCGAACTCACCGGTGATCTCTTCGACGCCGCCTGCCGCTGAGCGCGAATCAGACAGCGCAGGTTTCGGCGTTGCCGGAGACGGTGAAGCGGCAGGCGGCCTGACAGCAGTTGCGCCTTCCAGCGGTAGCGCTGCCGCCGGTGGCGACTGTGTTGGCGCGAAACCACAGGCAGCAAGCGCCAGTGCCATAACTGCCAGCACAACCGCGCGCCCCATAGAGACTCGTCTCATGGTTACTCCTTTGCTATGGCTATACGGAGCATTGTAGCGTTCCATGAAAAGAGACGCAATTCCACATCTGGAAGTTTCCAGCCACAGTGCACCGCGCACGACCCTCATCCGTACAGAAGCATCAATCCCATCCTGCTGCTGCGCAACGAGGCGCCAGCGATTGAACGAGGTTCTGCCACACCAGAGAAAGCAATTCGGGCAATAACCATTGTGCACATTGGCGAGGCGCTCACCTGCTTTCCCCGAACAGCCGATCTTGTACTCGATATTCGCGGACAATCCCGACATCATTGGCGGACACCGGTTCGGATTGATGTACATTATCTGATCACGGCCTGGGCCAGCACACCGGACGATGAGCATAACCTGTTAGCACGTGCGCTGATGGCTCTGTTGCGTCATCCTTACATGCCGACCGATCTGCTGCCCGATAGTTTGAGCAGGCAGACGACGCCGGTTGCGATGCAGGTGGCCCAGCACGATACATAGCCCAATCTGAGCGATCTCGGGAATACATCGGATAATGAGATGCGCCCGGCTATTCCACTCACGGTTACTCCGGCGCTAGACCCATATGTACCGCTGGTTGCTCCCCTGGTGCGGACACGGGAGTTACGCGTTGTGCGATCAACTCAGCCAGCGGTGCAATCAGTAACTGACAGGAATGCCGCGGATGTTTTCTGAACTATCGGGGCGTGATTCATACCGATCAGCCTTTAGAGACGCTGAAGTTGATCCTGATTGAACGCTGACTGGAGGTTCCTGTTCAGGAGGAGGGGCGCTTTACCATCAGCAGGTTGCAAGCCGACGCCTATACTCTGGAAGTTCGGGGCGACGGTGATTGCCTGCGACGGTACGACATTACCGTTCCGGCGCCGGATTATGACCTGGAGGTATAAGTAATCCGCCGATGGCACCATCTCCATCAGTCAGAGGCAAATCTGGAGACAGCCTTTTCCTCATCGCTTTCTTTACACGGAAACGCAAGCAGGAGCGCTTCGAGAATGGTCGCCTGCCAGGGATCCAGGTCCGGCGACGGCGCGACAGCCGTTTCTTCCTGCCCACAGGCAACCACGATCTCCTGATCGCGCAGGAAGAGCGCACTACCCCCGGCGGCACGATGCGCACGCAACGCTGCGTGCTCTGAGCGGGCTATCAGAATCACCGGACACGGCGCATAGTCTGCCAGCGCCAGAATCGCCGGATCATCGGCATTGAGAATGCCCCGTCCATCCGGCGCCGTCACCAGCAGCGCAACACCCAACGCGCGCGCCAGATCGTCACGGCTGCCCGCTTCGCTCACCAGCGCTTCCGGCAGGTCGAGCAACGCGCTGACCGCACATTGTTCAACCGGCAAGCCACGTCGCAGCAGATCGACCGGATCGAGATCCAGAATCACGGTTTCAGCCTGCGGATCGATCAGGCAATCACGCGTAGCATCAAACGATGCCGAGAGCGCACTGATCGTTCCGCTGCGCCGCGCCTGCACACGAGCAGCAAATATATCCGTAGCGACATGCGATCCGCCGCCAGAGACGACCACGACCGGAACGACTCCCAGACGTTCCCAGGGAACCGTCGGACTCATCGGCGATTGCGCAAAGGGTGGCGCACCTGTACTAACATCAGCCGGGCGCAGATGCGCCCCGCTTTTGCGAAACAATGCCGGATCAACTGCGTAGCCGCGCACACCGTAGCCAATCTGAATCACACCATTACGCCGCACGAACGCCGGAATCTGCCGCGCCGAGGCTTCGGCGATCAGTTGCAGCGCCTGGAGCGGCAGGGCTGCCGCCCGACGTCTCTTCTGCAAAGCCCACAGTTGCTCGTCTGCATCCCACGCATCGTCAGCCGCACTGCGCGCATTGAGCAGCGCCACGACATAGCGCAGCATCTCGGCGCCAATCGCCGGCATCGGGGTCATGAAAAACACGTCGTGCCAGACCTGGTCGTCAGCGATGCGGCTCTCGATGTGCGGCGCGCCGATCACCAGTCCGATCCGCTGTGCCGCATCCTTGAGCGCCGCGTGTAATGCCGCTCCGGCATCCTGCCCGGCGCAGAGATGCGCCAGGACACCGGGGCGCGGATCGAACCGGTTAGGACCATCGAATATCGTCAGTGCGCAGATATCAATCGCCATACGCTTCTCCACAACCACCGGCAACATGGTACCAGTCGCGCGCGTCACACGCAAAAGAGGGGCAATGTCCTGGACATCGCCCCGCGAACCGTTCCCTGTCAGCGCACAATCAGCGGTATGAACATCCGATAGCCTGGCGTTGATGCGACCTCGCGCGTCACCGTGATCCGCACCTCCACCGGCGCCGACTGCGCCTCGCCATCGAACGCGGCGATCTGGAACACATCCACCCCGATGAAATCCGGGCGCGGCGTGTAGGTGTACGACCCGTCCGGGTTGAGGTTCAGCGTCCCACCGGCAGGCGGACTGATCAGCACCGCCGTCAGGGGATCGCCGTCCGGGTCGCCTGCCCCTTCCAGCACCCCCGGCACCGGCACACTCAACGGGCGCAGGTTGGTCGTCGTTGCACTGCTCACCTGCGCCGTCGGCGGCTGGTTGGGGGTGACCTGGATGATCACCGTCGTCGGCGGGGCGCTGAGCCGCCCATCGCCTGCCGTATAGGTGAAGACGTCTGTGCCGATGAAACCGTCAGCCGGAACATAGGTGAAAGAACCGTCGCCGTTGAACGTCAGCGTACCATTCTGCGGCTCACCGGTCAGTGTCACCTGGAACCGATCAGCGTCGCTATCGCTGTCGTTGGCGCGCACGCCGGGCGCCGGCACCTCCAGCGTTCGACCAGGGCGAACACTGTAGGTCTCTCCCGGTGCCCATGGTGCCAGGTTCGGGATCAGACGCTCACCCTGCCCAACGGTCACCGCCGCCAGATCGCGGTAACGCCCTTCGATCTCGCGTCCCGCAGCACTATCGAACGTCGCCGGTGCATTATCGATGAACCCCAGCGAGAAACGGCGTTGATTCCGCAGTTCCGGCTGCAACGTCTGTGACGACCCGGTCCATTCGCGCCGACCGAAACCGAAGACCGTCATGCCATTCTGAACGCCGGACGAGTCATTCTGCTGGCGATACATCTCGATTGTCATGTCGGTATCATCGTGGTGCGCCAGCCAGAGCGCCCGCCCGTCCTGAGACGGCTCACCGGCGCGGAAGTAGACCCACTCCGCACCGTCGATGTCGGCGTGGAAGCGTTCCCGATAGGTAAACGAACCGTCATAGGCGATACCGGACTGTCCATCGCCGCGCACCCAGCGATCGCCCTCATTGAGCGTTCCGCCCGGTGTCCCTTCGTACAACCACCAGTAGGCAACCGGCGCGCGTACAATCGACATCCGAACCCTGTTGGGGAAGAACTCCCAGACCGCCTCCCACTGCCCATTGCTGCTCACCGAGCGCACCACCGTGCGCAGCGTTCCTTCGCGTTCGATAGTCGTCGATGATCGTTGATTTGTGCTGAGTTCGTTCCCTTGAAGCGGACCCGACCCGCTCGGAATGGGAAACACATTGTAGTATCCGGGATGGAAGACCGGACCGACGTTCGGAATGCCGCGGTACGCGCCTGCCGAATCGGCTGCCGGATTGTACGAAATCCAGTCGGCATTCGCGCGATCGAACAGACTGACGAGCGCGCCGCCGTTGAGCGAGTAGTAGAATGTGGCGTTGCGCTGCCCATCAGAACTGCGCGTCTCGATGACAGTCGCCTGGTCGCGCTGATAGATCAACGTCGGCGTGACGACCGTCGTCAGTGGCGCGAACGTCGGCGGCGCAAAGCGTCCCTGCGTCTCGAAGTAGACGTAGAAACGACGGGTTGTGTTTGCCTCGGTGCGTCCGCGCAGCAGTACCAGCAGCTTTCCGCGCGCGTTGGTTGTCGGATCGTACCCGCTCACCGGATCGAACTGATAGACGACATTCGGATCGATCACATTGCCGCTTGCATCAACCTCGACTACCCGGATCGATTCGCGCAGCAACGCACTGCTTCCACCTGCCTGCAATAGTGCAGTGGTAAAGTTGACATCGAACTCGGCAACATGATCGACACGTGGATATGCGCCTGATTGCGCCTCCAGCGGCGCCCGGTAGCGCCATCCGGTCAGGCTCCAGTCATCGGGAGGCGGCGGCGTGCCGGGGGTGATCACCGTCACCGGCACAGTTGTAATACTGGTCTGCGCGCCATCGCTGACACGTACCGTCAGTGGAAAGCGCCCGCCATTGCGATACCGGTAGATCAACCGGAAGGAGCCGTCCGCCTCGAGGTTCAACGGTTGCTCACCGCTGCCATCGCCGTAATCGACCGTTGCCGTCAGCGATGAAGAGTCCGGATCGCGCACCCTGCCGGAACGATCCAGCACATCGTCAGGTCTCAGCAACGCTCCGCCGTCCAGGATAATCTCCGGCGGATCATCCACTGCCTGAATATCGATGGAGACGGTCGCCGTGGCGCTGCGCCCGTACTGATCATCGACGCGGAACACCAAACGATCGCTGCCATTGACATCCGGATCGGGCGTATAGGTCAGATTGGGCGCGATACCGCGCAGTGTTCCAAGTGCAGGAGGCGTCAGAATTGTATACTGGAGCGCGGCGCGCGCCTCATTGCTCACCGGCAACGTGAACGACAGCGGCTGATCCTCTGGGGTACCGAAGGACGCATCGATGGCGCGCAACTGCGGCGTCTCAGGCGGAGCGCTGTATTCGATGAACAGCGCCGGACCGGGCCAGAGCACTTCGAGTTCATGATCGGTGCGATTCGACCAGATGCGCAGAATATTGTCGCCCTGATTGAGAAAACTGCCGGGATTATCAAGAACGCGTGCATTAAAACTGTAATCGTGGAATATGCCGAAGGAATTGTCAGACCAGATTGAGAAAGTATTGACAGCAACCGTGGTTCTCGAGTCGGTAGATGATTGACCGCTCCAGCTATAGAGGATAAACCGCGCTCTGGTGGCATTGGTGAGCGGATCCGGGATGGAAATGAACGCAGTCTTGCCGATCCGGGGCTGACGGTAGGTATTGAAACCAAAGTTGCGCGGCGGACCGAACACCCGCTGCCCGTAATAATCGCTCCAGGTGGTATACATCCGCACACTGCGCCCAACACGGTCGAACGTGACCGTCACTGCCGGCGTCATGTAACTGACACCGGTGTTATCGGTGATTCGCGCCATCAACTGCACCGGTTGATCCTGATCCGGCACCCATTCCGTGTTCCAGGTAAAGTCGTACTCGCCGTCAGTGCTGGTACCCCGCGACGGAGAGGGGCGGGTTCCGATGGTACGTTCCCAGACGCCGTGACGCAACGCATAATGCCACTCGCGCAACACACCATCGCCGTCCCAATCGTAGTCGAGATAATTCCCGATCAGGTCAACGCGCGCAATCGAGCGACCGGTCGGCGCCTGCGCCCGTACCGTGATACGCGGAAACTGACCGGCGCTGCGGTCCTCGGTGATTATGGCGCCATCCGCAGGTGACACGATCGCACCATCGGGGCGCGTGATGGTCGGGCTGTAGTAGATGCGTGTGGTTACCTCATAGATCCACATGTTGCCCCAGTAGAAATTCGTGCCTGAAGCACACTGCGGCAACGACCGCTGCGGACCGATCCGGTAGCGATAATTGACCGTCACGACATTGCCGGTGCTGCCCGGCGAACGAACGCCACCGGTTCCCTCCAGAGGCAACGGCGCAATCGCGTTGATTAGCGCGCGGAAGTAGCAGGTCGGGAGTGTATCGGCAGGAATACCCTGAATATCCGGGTAGGGCGTCCACGGACCGCCGTTTACCTGGAATTCCTGTTGCGTCGAAGCCAGATGCCCGCCCCAATACTCAAACACCGCCTCGGCGCGCACGGCATTGGCAAGATCGACATTCGGCGCCTGGCGTGGCTGCTCCGATGCCACGGAGCCGCACCGGGTTCCCGAAGCATTGCACACCGACGTTTGCCGATAGGGCGTATTGTCCTGAAACTGTTTGAACACATCACCTGGTTGCGGACCAACCGGCGCAGCGCTCTGGGCTACCGCCGCAGGCGGGGCTGCCATTCGTTCGATGAAGGACGAATGCTGCGGCGCCGATTGAGGCGGTATGGCGACAACAATGAACACAATCATCAGCACATAGTGAAGCGTCCGGGAACGAAATGACATATGTCCTCCGACAAAAAAACTGACGTGAACCAAAAGTGACCGTAGTTTTTCATCCAAAGTAGCAAAAAGACTATAAAAGAAACGGAACATGGTGTCAATGATAATGAAAATAGTGTAAATCACCATAAATCACAAAATTGTAATAACAAAGCGGCATGTTATGACTTTTTCATTAACAAAACCTCACATCAGGCGTAACAGTCCGCATCACAGGGATCGCGCATATTGTGCACAGAGCGCCGACGCTGACGCGCATGCTGGTCGGAGCGCCCGGATGCTCCGCAGAAGCGAACGACTGCATACCCCGGAGTGACTCCGAATGATGTTGACACATCGGTAGAAACTGGTATATTTGTGCGGGTATGGTTGCACCAGAGGGAGATCGCATGGCGCCATTCAGCCGCAAACGTCTGGGAGTTGTGACTGACGGCTCACTGGTCGAAGGATTGAATGTCCGTCTCGACAGCCGGCTGAGCGTCGAGGACGTGCGCGTTGGTCAGTTTGTGGTGATCCAGGGGGAGAAGCACGAATTCTTCTCAATGGTGACCGACATTGCACTCGCGGCTACCAACCACAATGTGCTGGCAAGTCCGCCGGATGGCGATGATTTCCTCCACGATGTTCTGGCAGGGACGACGACCTTTGGGACCATGCAACTCAAACCGATGCTGATGCTTCCTCACGATACCAGCGCGGGTCTGCGCCCGGTCAAGACCGTGCCACGTCATTTCGCGCCGGTGCTCGAAGCGAACGAGCAGGACTTCACCCGTGTCTTTGGAACGGAAGACGCCACCCACTTCGAGATCGGCAGACCGCTCGATATGGATATTCCAGTCTGCATCGATCTCAACCGTCTGGTGGAACGCTCGAACGGGATTTTCGGCAAGAGCGGCACCGGCAAAAGTTTCCTGACCCGTCTGATCCTGTGTGGCATCATCCGTTCCGGCATCGCGTCGAACCTGGTGTTCGACATGCACAGCGAGTATGGCTGGGACGCCGCCTCAGAAGATGGGAGCTTTGTCAAAGGATTGCGGCAACTCTTCGGCGCGCAGGTGCTGATCTATTCGCTCGATGCCGAGTCCTCACACAAACGTGGCGTCAGTGTGGACGAAGCCATCACAATTGGGCAGGATCAGATCGAGGTCGAAGACATTCTCCTGTTACAGGACGAACTGAACCTGACCGCCACTGCTGCGGAGTCGGCATACCTGCTGGTGGAGCGTTACAGGCAGGAGTGGATGAAGCAGTTGCTGGCGATGAGCGGCGACGATATCCGGGCATTTGCCGAAAGTACCGGCGCACATGCGGGATCGATCAGCGCCTTGAAGCGCAAACTGGAACAGATCCCGCGCCTGGGGTTCATCCGACAGCAGTCGCAGACGGATGCGATCGACCGCATGATCGAGCATCTGGCACGCGGGCGGCATGTGGTGCTGGAGTTCGGGCAGTACCGCAGCGCCCTGGCATATATGCTGACGGCGAACATCATTACCCGCCGTATCCATCGTCGCTGGGTCGAACAGACCGAAACCTTCCTGCGCACGAAGAACCCCGCCGATAGGCCGCGCCAACTGGTGATCACCATCGAGGAGGCGCACAAATTCCTCAACCCGTATGCAGCCCGACAGACGATTTTCGGCATCATCGCGCGTGAGTTGCGCAAATACAGCGTCACGCTGCTCGTTGTCGATCAACGTCCATCATCGATCGACCCAGAAGTGATGAGTCAGATCGGCAGCCGGATCACGGCGCTCCTCAACGACGACCGGGATATCGAAGCCGTCTTTACCGGCGTCAGCGGCGCCGCCGGTTTACGCGCCGTGCTTGCCAGCCTCGATACGCGCCAGCAAGCGATGGTGCTGGGTCATGCCGTGCCAATGCCGGCGGTCATCCGCACCCGACCCTATGATGCCGCATTCTACCGGGCAATGGGATATAGCGAAACGTCGCCCACCGAGCGCCGCCGCCGTGCATATGCAGAGGCGGATGAGTTGTTTCCGTCGTAGTCGCACACCCGACGCGGGAGCGGGGAGACCAGAACCGCGCGCTGGGGCGTCCCAATGCGGGAGAAGCCGCGCTGGCGCGGATCTCCCGTCCGTCCCCAAAGCAAGGCGTCAGTGGGTTCGGGCAAAGATTGCTCAGGAAGGTTCTGCGATCCTGACGGGCAGGTGCAGGCGCTGCCCCTCCCTGTCTACCTCGACCCCATCACGGCACGCCGGCGCTAGCAGCAACCCCTGATCGCGCCGGTCGTCCATATCAGGCTGGCCCGGCGTGCAGGCGTACCCGAATGGCGCGGCGATGCCGGAGGACGCGGCGAGCACCGCGGACGCATCCGCGCCGGACGCATCGCCACGAGAATGTTCGACGTATGAGTTCTGGCAGGCAGGTGTAGGCGCAGCCTGCGTCCCTGCCGCCCTCAGCGTTCCACATTCAGCGGCGGCGATTGCAGGATCATGCCCAGGCGAGTCTTGGCAATCACTTCGAGTTGTGGTTTGTTAGCGGCAGCGGCGAGGTCGGCAGCCTGTTGAAACGCAGCGATTGCCCCCTCACGATCGCCGCGAGCTTCACGCACGCTGCCGAGGAGCAGATACCCTTCTGCCTGAGCATCGGGGCGTGCAATGAGTGCGGCAGCATCAGCCTCAGCGGCATCAGGAAGACCTGCCTGGATCAGCAGATTACCGCGTTCGAACAGAAAACCGACATCGCTGGCAGCCTGGCGACGCACCTGCGCAAAGAGATCCTCCGCTACCCGCGGATCACCGGCGCGCAGTTCGAGGACGCCGCGCCAGAGCGCCGCCTCTGGATCGTCGGGAAAGCGCTCGTACTCTGCGCGCGCCAGGTCGAGCGCGGCAGCTACCTCACGATCGGCGAGCAGACGGCTGATCGACGCAATATCCGGCGCCGGCTCGGCTGGAAAGATCACCGGCAGCAGCGCCAGCAGAGCAATCACGACGGCTGCACCGGCACCGACGAGCGCCATCCGACGGAGACGACGGACACGCGCATCCGCTGCAATCGCCAGTACCCGCTTCCAGGAGGGGCTATTGTGCAGGTCACGATCACGACCGGCGCGCTGTACCGTCTGGACGATCGTTCCGGCATGCGTCCGCAGTTGCTCGCGTAGAAAATCGGCGCGGTTCGTTTCCGGACGAATATCGGCGCTCGCACCAATCGCATCGATCAGCATATCAATGGTGTCACACGCACGGAGCAATGCTACTGCATCGTCTGCCGCCACACGCGCACTGACCGCCACTCGCTCGGCGTCATCCAGCGCAGCGCGCAAACGACCCAGCGGCGTCTGCGCCGCAGTTTCGATGAATGATCGCCGTTCATGCTTCATACGCACATCGCACAGACCGGTTCACTTTCAGATATAATGCCTGACGTTTGTATCATATCGCACAATAACACTGGTTGGCGAATCATCGTCGCATCAGCAGGAGGAAGACAACCCATGCGCCTGATCATCATTCGCCACGGCGAAAGCGTGTGGAACCGCGAGGGGCGCTACCAGGGGCAGATGGATGCGCCGCTTTCCGAACTCGGTTTGCGTCAGGCGGAAGCACTTGCCGAGCGCCTGCGTCATGAGCCGCTGGATGCGATCTTTACCAGCCCATTGCAACGCGCAGCGCGCACCGCGGAAGCAGTTGCACGCTACCACCCTCAGGTCCCATTGCACACCACACCCGCACTGCTCGAAATCCACCACGGCGAGTGGCAGGGGTTGCTGGTCGAGGAGGTGATCGAGCGCTACGGCGATGGTCTGCGCGAATGGCGCCAGCATCCAACCCGCGCTCAGATGCCCGGCGGCGAGAGTTTCAGCAATGTGCTGAAGCGGGTGCTCGATTTCAAGGAGTGGTTGCTGCGCGAGTACAACAACCGCACCGTGCTCGTCTCGACTCACGATGTGGTGGTCAAGATCCTGGTCGCCGACGCACTCGGTATGAACATGGATCGGATCAACCGCATCTGGGTGACAAATGCCAGTATCAGTGTCATTGAATATGGCGATGATCTACCGTACCTGGTGAGCCTCAGTGAAGCATGCCATCTTGGACGGCTCGAAGTCGCACGCGAAAACCAGAAAGCGCTGTAGCGCCACAATCGAGCGGCACATAGCGGAGTGGCGCAACCTGAATGGCGCGCACCTTGCAGGGCATCCGTACCTGAAGTGAACGTGGTATAATTTAATGCAAAAGTTGTGCAAATTCAGGCAAAACCTTTGCAAACGATGTGGGTATTGACAGGCACAATGACCGGGCGCTATAATTGTTCAGCATTTCACAATCACATGCGCCACATAGAAAGGTGCGCGTAATGGCACACACCCCTTTGCACCTCGGCGTGCCTGAGCAGCGGTTGAACGAGCCGACTGCGACGACGCGCACGATGCCGGTCGGATTGGGAGACATTCTGCGCCGCGCCGATCTGCTCAGCGACATGGCAGAAGTGGAGCGTCAGATGCTGGCGCGCACCGTTTCGCGCTCACCGTTGCTGACCGCAGCCGGCGCCTACACGGTTGCTGCCGGGGGCAAACGGTTGCGTGCTGCGCTGGTGCTGCTCAGCGCCCGGCTTGGCGCCTACGACCCCGGACGCGCGCTGCATCCGGCGATTGCGATCGAACTCCTGCACGCCGCTTCGCTGATCCATGACGACCTGGTGGATCACGCTGGGCAGCGCCGCGGGCATGTGACCGTCCATACCCGCTGGGACGCCGATGTTGCGCTGCTGCTGGGGGATTATCTGTTTGCGCTAGCGGCGAACGAACTGGCTGCCGAACCCGATCCGCGCATCATCGCTTTTTATACCTCTGCAGCGCAGACGATGGTCGAAGGGGAACTGAACCCGGTGACGCATATCGAGCCGCTGGCGACCGCCGTGGAACAGTACTACCGCAAGATCGGGCGCAAGACGGCAGTCCTGTTCGAGGCGGCGTGCAAAGCCGGGATTGCCGTGGCGGGCGGCGATCAGGAGCAGATCGACGCCCTGGGGCGCTTCGGCTACGCTCTGGGGCTGGCATTCCAGATCGTGGACGATGTGCTCGACTATACCGGCGACGAAACGGCGCTCGGCAAGCCGGCCGGCAACGATCTGCGCGAAGGAACGCTGACGCTACCGCTCATGTACGCGGTAGCGCAGAGCCGCAACCCGCTGCTGCGCGCGCTGGCGAATGGTCAGCGCCCTGACCCGTCGCGTGTGCCGCAGATCGTCGCTGCGGTGATCGCCAGCGGCGGCGTTGATCGGGCGATGGAAGAGGCGCGAATACTGGTGGAACGCGCCCATCAGCAGCTTGCATCCTTTGCAGCAACCTCGGCGCGCCGCGCGCTGACAGAGATCGGCGAGTTCGTGTTGAACCGGAAGAGTTGAGGCATCTGCCGATCGTCACCCATTCCCTTCCTGCGCCAGGGCGCGCAACACGCCGCGCTGGGTGACCATGCCCGCCAGACGACCTTCGCTGTCAACCACAACCAGATGCTGGCGCCGGTTTTCGATCAGCATGCGAATGGCCTCGTACTCGCTGGCGCGTGATGATATCAGATCAGGCGTCGATGCCAGTTCTATCGCAGAAACCCCGCTCGTTGACGCCAGCGCTGCAAGTGGCGCCCGATTCCCTGCCAGTGCGGCAATCCAGGCAGAACGCAGCGGATCGCGCACCCGTCGGGTTGCGTCGGGGATCGAGATAATGCCTGTCGGGTAGAACCCGTTTACCAGCACCACCGCCTGGATCGAGGTCTGGAGCACCTGCAACAGGACCGTGGCGGCATCGGCGCTGCCGGCAGCGGTTGGCACGAGCATTTGCATGATCAGGCTGACAGGCGGCGGCGGCTCGGCAGGTCGCACGTGGTGCGATGATTGCATGCCATCGAGCGCGGCGCGCAACGCCTGTTCGATCCCGAAGACGCCGACCAGTCTCCCATCGCTATCGGTGACCGGCAGAGCGTCGAGACCCCATTCGACCAGCAGATTCACAGTGTGGGCCAGCGGCGATTCGATGTAGATCGCACGTGGCTCGCGCATTGCATCGCGCACCGGACGGGCTGCGACGCGCGCCAGCACTGCGGCACGTTCGGGATCATCGAGTTCTGCCAGTGCGTCGAGTGGGATGGCGCCAAAACGTTCAGCGTCGTTCGGCATGAGAACACCGGCAAGATGCCGACCATCGACGACCGCCAGCAGCGGCTGACGCGATCGCGCCAGGTGTTCAATCGCCTCAGCGATCAGCATATCCGGCGGAATGATCGCAATCTCGTCACGTGCGGCATCGGCAACCGAGCGACTACCGAACGGACCGCTCGAACGGAGCGCGGCACGGTACGCCCTGACATCTTCGATGGTGATCAGCGCATCCCCCAGCATCTCATCGAGCGCCGGCAGTACCCGTGCCACACGCTCAGCCCGATCGAGCCACTCGATCACTACCGGCGTCTGCTGGCTGAAATCGGCGATGCCGGCAGTGCGCACGCGATGCCCGGATCCAAAGCCAGCGATACCACGCAGCACCGTGGCGCCCGATGCACCTTCGCGTCGCAACCGGTCGAGCGCGACGAGATAGAGCGGCTGACCATCAGCGCTGTCTCGCTCGCTGAGGTAGATCCGCACACGCTGAAGAGGTTCGCCTGCTGTCATTGTCTTTCACCTTATCGGTTGTGGTTCCACTGTCCGGCATCGTCAGTCTCAAACAGAACGCTCGAACAGCTTCTAAGAGCCTATCCGAATAACCCACCTCAGGGTCTCTCCGATGGGCATGCGAAGGCAATGCCGTCACCCGCCCCGGCAGGATTGTTCGGATAGTATAGCACTCCCGTGACCAATGAAAAGTTTGTTATCCGATTGCCCTTGACAATGCTTAAGGCGCGTGATATACCAGGGTATCATCAGCGATGCACCGCCCTTATCCCGCGTTCCAGCCGTGACGGTCATCCACAACGTCTTTGGGAGACGTGTGAACAGCGTATGCCGGGCATGTTTCCCGGCGTGCCACACTCTCCGGTCAGACCATGCGTGCACAGGGAGAAGAATGATGGTCAAAGCGCTGGTTCTCACTGCAATCACCGGCACGCAGATCGGCAGGCGCTACACTGTCAGCGAGCGCGTCAACACCATCGGCAGCGGACCACAGTGCGACGTTGTGCTCAATGATCGCCACCTGAGCTCACGCCACGCCGAGATCCGGCAGATTCTCGACCGCTGGTTCATCGTTCCGCTGGCGCCGGGCGGCATTTCATTGAACGGGTTGCCGGTGCGTGGGCAGAGCCGGCTCAACCCTGGCGATCAGTTGACGCTTGGCGGAACAACCTACCGCATCTTATACGAGGAGCTAGAAGAGCGCGCGCTGGGCGCGACGTCCACCGCACAGACGAGCGGCGTGCCACAGTTGGGAGAGTATCTCGTTCGTCGCGGCATCCTTACGCCGGAACGGGTTGCGCAGGTCGTGCAACGGCAGCGCGACTTGCAATCGAGCGGCGTAACGTTGCCATTCGGACAGATCGCCTACGAGATGGGACTGATCAGTCGGGCGCAGCTCGAACAGGCGCTGAACGAACAGCGCGCCGACTTCCAGACCAACTTTCACGATTGAACGCTGGCGCCGGTATGCGTCGTCAGCGCTGCCAGCGCTGCTTCCAGGCGGCGCAGGGTGCGCGGCTTGCCGAGCACAACCAGGGTATCGAAGAGCGGCGGCGCAACGGTTCGCCCGGTCACTGCAACGCGGATGGCGCCGAACAACTGGCCGGCTTTCAGCCCCAGTTCCTCACACAGCGCGCGTAGTTCGGCTTCGAGCCGGTCATGCGTCCACGGTTCCAGCGGCGCAAGCCGGGCATGTGCCGCCTCGAGCGCAGCAACCGTCGCAGCTGCGTCCATTTTTTTCTGGATGAGCAGCGAAGGATCGGGCAGCGTCACCTCACGGAAGAAGAACTCCAGCAGTTCGGGCGCCTCTCCCAGTTCCTTCAGACGTTCGTGGATCAACGGCGTGAGTTGCAGGAGATAGGCGCGCTCATCGGGATCGGGCGGATCGCCGATAAGACCAGCGCGCGCCAGAAACGGCGCGATCGCATCGGCAAGTTCCGCCGTTGTCAGGCGGCGAATGTAGATGCCGTTCATATCGAGCAGTTTTTCGGGGTTCCAGCGCGCCGGCGATGGTTGCACCCGGTCGAGGGTGAAGCGCGCGATCAACTCCTCGCGCGTCATAATCTCGGTATATCCATCGTAACTCCAGCCCTGCAGCGCCAGATAGTTGAACATGGCATCGGGAAGATAGCCGCGCTCCCAGAAGCGGTTGGCAGCCACATCGTCGGTACGCTTCGACAGTTTACCGCGCCCGTCCTGACGCAGGATCGGCGGAAGATGGGCGAAAGCCGGCATCTCCCAGCCAAACGCCTGGTATAACAGCACGTGATACGGCGTGCTGGCAACCCACTCATCACTGCGTAACACGTGGGTAATGCGCATCAGGTGATCGTCAACCAGGTGCGCCAGATGATAAACCGGCATACCGCTCGACTTCACCAGCACGATGTCGTACAGTTCCTCATTCCTGAACTCGATCCGTTCACCGCCGCGCACCAGATCGCGAAACGCCGTCACCCCTTCGGTCGGCGTTTTCAGGCGCACCGTATAGGGGCGACCGGTCGCCGCCAGTTCACGCTGACGTTCCAGCGGCCAGTCGCGCTCGGGACCGCGGAAGCGGAACGCTTTCACGCCACCCGCCAGCGCCTCGGCACGGAGGCGTTCAAGTTCCTCTTCGGTCGTGAACGACATATATGCGTGACCGCTCTCCAGCAACTGCTCGACGAACGGGCGATAGATGCCGGCCTCGTGGCGCAACGACTGGACATACGGCGCATACAGACCGCCGATGTCAGGACCTTCGTCCCACTCAATGCCGACCCAGCGCAACGACGCCATCAGATCGTCGGCTGAGCCTGGAACATAGCGCTTCTCGTCGGTATCTTCGATGCGCAGGATAAACTGCCCACCGTAATGGCGGGCAAACAGCCAGTTGAAGAGCGCAGTGCGCACACCGCCGATATGGAGATAACCGGTGGGGCTGGGAGCAAAGCGCACCCGCACCGGACCCTGAACCTCACTCATCGTCGTACTCCGTGATCCTCATCGCAACGGGGAGTATACCAGCGTGACAATCGGGCGTCAAGGCGCTTGACATTGACACGAAAACGGATATACTATACGAAAACGTATAGGAAGACACTATGATCTATCTTGGCATCGCCACCAAAATCCTGGGACACGCACGATTATCCCGCGCCAGTGTCCATCAATCAGAAGTCGGCGCACACCTCAGTGTCCGGCTCCTGTGGGTCATCGAGGCACTCCGCTACCTGGACGCACACAATATTCGCTTCTACCGGCTGCCCGATGATCTGCTGGCGCCGGAGGATCACGCCGGGGCGCCGGCGGAGCAGATTGCCGTTGCTGCCGCCATGCTCGACGAGGCAGGATCGTATGCGCGATCTGCCGCCATCCGGCTCAGCATGCATCCCCACCCTGGCACAACTCCCGGCGCCGCTTCTGAAGAAACTGCAGCACGCGCCTTGGCGCATATCGCTTCCCTTGCAGCGCTGCTCGACGCGCTCGGCGCCGGTCCGGAGAGTGTTATTGTGGTCCATATCGGCGGCGAGGGCGGGGATTGTGCGGCTGCGGCGGAACGATTCGCCGTCCGTTTCGAGCGGATGCCTTCCGCTGCCAGGCGGCGCATTGCCATCGAACCCGATGGCGAGCGCTTTGGCTTGTTCGCCGCCCTGCGTCTTCACCGGTTCACCGGTATTCCGGTGGTATTCGATGCCTTCCACTTTCAGTTGCACAATCCGGAGCGTCTTGGGCTGAGCGAGGCGTTGGGGCTTGCGCTGGCGACCTGGTCTTCCGGTGTGCGTCCAGAGGTTCATTTCAGCACCCAGCGCACCGAAGCGCACCTCAGGCGATCAGGGCGGGGCGCGCCACAGGTGGTTGCGCCGCGCGCCGGGCAGCACAGCGATTTTATCAACCCGTTCGAGTTCATTGCTTTGCTCAACGCAGCGCGCGGGTTGCCGCCTTTCGATGTTATGCTCGAAGCCAAAGCCGCCGATCTGGCACTGCTGCGGCTGCGCGACGATCTCCGACGCTATGCGCCCGAATATGCTGGCTGGGTCGTCTGAGAACGTAAGCAAACCTGGATTGGCAGGGTCGTGGCTAAGCCATGCGCATACCGGGAGCGAGAATGTCGCATCTCTCCCTGGGAGCGCGTGCCTCTGGCGCGCCTCTGCCCCACCAGGGCATGGGGCGTCCCGTCCGTCCCTGGGTGCGTCAGCCCTCCAGGGTTCGCGTTCGAGAGGGAGCGCTCCCCCTGGGAGCGTAAGCCTCCGGTGTGCTTCTGCCCCACCAGGATGTGGTCAGCAGTAAGGCTTTGGTTCCTCATCCCCCTGCCCCTTCTCCCATAGTGAGAGAAGGGGAGCAATGAGGCATTCTGATACGTGTGGCGAACGATGAAACGCAGAGACAAACCCAACCCCGTTCGCTCCGCCCAGGGGCGAACGGAGACGATAGGACATCCTGATACACATGCTGCTGCGCGCAACGCGGATCGTCGCCAATACCCGCAGAGCGATACAGGAGCGAACATGGACGATCATCACTCAAATAGTGCCCTCCTCGACGATATTCCCGCCGATGCGCCAGTGCTGGTGTGCGTGGTGACGCGCGTAGCAGATTTTGAACGGATTCGCGCCGGCTGGTATCGTGTGCCGCTCGATAGGGTGCGTGTGCCGCTCACCGCCAGCCACCTGGCGTTCTATCAAACAGCAGCGTTCGGCGCGGAGCGCTGGTCGGTGCGGTACCTGGCCGCCGTGCGCGCAGTTGGTCTGGCATACCGTTACGAACTGATCCCCGATGAACCGCACCATCCGCGCGCCACTGCACGCTACTACCGCTTTACGCTCGGTCCACTGCTGCGACTGCCGGTTGCCGTGCCTAGTCGTCGGTTGCGGCGCGTGACATTCATCCCCACGACGTTCGGACAACTGTTGACAGCGCGCGACATTGTTGATCTGTGGCAACCATCGCCGACAATGCCGGAGATTCCGGTATGGGGCGCGGGGGTTAATGCGCGTGCGTTGTCCTGCTGGCGTGGGACAGAGATATGATAGCGCCTCTCTTTTCAGACACGCAAAGCTCAATGCGCGTTTGCAGGCATTCTGCCGACACCTGCGCGTCATCGTGCTACAATGGTTATCTGTAGCACAGCGGGTCGCACCGATGCTCCATCTCGATCGGGAGGTATTCCTGCCTGGACAACGTCTGGTCTTGCTAGAATATTCCCGGTGCAATAGAACAGTGTATGTCTCTGCACAACCCGGGAACGCGGGCGTCGCGTGCGACCTGTCACAGGAGCGAGGTCATCGTGCATCTGGCCGTCCTGCTTTCAAAGGCGGACAGAAATACGACGTACACTGCGGGCAGCATCAGGACATAATGATCGGCAGGTCTGGAACCCGTCCCTACTCCTACGGGACATAGGGGCGGACAGAAAACAGGTACGACGCACACTGCGGGCAGCATCAGGACGCAATGATCGGCAGGTCTGGCACCCGTCCCTGCCGCTGCGGGGCGTAGAGGCAAACAGAGTCGTGGATTGCGCATGGCAACGCCACAAACGCATTGTTACCCGGACGTTCTGTTCGTCGTCGGACTGTCCAGGGAGGGCGAGACGTCCTCGCTCCGTGTCATACCGCACAGATGGGGAACGAACTGTACCGTACAGCACGTTCCACTAGGTTTGATATGAGCAGCACGGGGTTCGGGCTGCATCCGACGTGTGCCGACATCGATTGCGGCATCCTCCGTCGGTCGCCAGGGAACTGAGGCGCATGGGATTCGGGCACAGTGTGAGGGATAGGTGACGTATGAGTGAGCAACTCCCCATTCAGTGGCAAGCCGCAGCGCCTTCCGCTTCCGAATCGCGTCGCGGCGCTGCCATCGCTGTGATCGTCTTCCACAACGATCCATCTCCTGCGGAACAGGCTACCGCGCGATGGAGCGCCAGAGCAAGCACGCGCTCGCCGCACTACCACATTGGCGTCAACGGCACCATCACCCAACTGGTGGACGAAGCGCGCGCGGCGCGCCATAGCGGGCTGGCAAAACTCGGGCGAGTACGGAATATCGACCGGATCAGCATCGGTATCGTTATCGAGGGCGCGCCGCGCGCGGCACGATCACGCGAGCAGGTGATTGCACTGCGTCGCCTGACACTCGATATTCAGCAGCGTCACGGGCTGCTGGCAGACGCGGCATTGCTGCACTGGACGCCGCCACGTCCGGGTGTTACGTATGGGACACTTTCTCCCTTTACGCTGCCGCCGCTGCCGGAGGCGCTGCCTGTAGCATTGCTGGGGGCGCCTGCGATCGACGATACACCTGAACGCCAGCGGGCGCTCTGGCTCTTCCTCCAGAATGAAACGGCAGCACGCTCTGGCGGTTTCAACATCGGCGCCGCATTTCATTTGCACGCCGCCAGAAATGGTTTCGGCGCACCGATTGCCCCTAGTTCGCCACGATCCGCCTGGTTGACGGTCAACAAACGACAGTACAACTACCAGCACTTTACACGCGACACCGTGTTCAACGAAGGGGAAAAGTGGGCTGAGGTGCAGACTCTCAGCGATCTGATCGCCGGTAACTTTCCTGCTCCTGGAACGCTCGCCTTTGAGCTGTTGAAATCGAGTTTCGACGCCGGGATCGTCAGCAGTCGCGCGAAACAGGGGAACACGCAATTCAATCCAGGCTGGGCATTCCACCGTATAGCGGCTGAGCAACGCCTCGGTCCGCCATTGAGCGGAAGTTACCGCGTAACGCTCGAGGGGCAACAGTATTCGATGCAGGTGTTCTGCGGCGATGTGCTGTATACGCCGGTTGCCACTCCAGAAACGAAAACCTGCTGGAATGATGTGCGCAAACTGAGTGAGACGCCGGCGGGACCACTGTCCAGCCTCCTCTGGGCTGAGATGTACAAAGCAAGCGGCGCTGATTTCGATCCGGCTTCGCCCTTCCATCAGGCTGCCATCGCCGCCCGGATCGGTGCACCGCTGACCGATGCGTACCAGAAGGATTTCCAGGGAGTAACGCTCACCATCCAGGTATTTG
Source organism: Roseiflexus sp. (assembly GCA_034432635.1). Taxonomy (GTDB): domain Bacteria; phylum Chloroflexota; class Chloroflexia; order Chloroflexales; family Roseiflexaceae; genus Roseiflexus. Next base: position 30,522 of record DAOUBK010000073.1, on the reverse strand, counting down.
CCTTCGACACACTCTACCGCGTCGGTAACGGACCGGTCAGACGCCAGAGTCAACTGACAGCGCCGCCGCAGGTCGAGCAGTGGAAACCGAAGTCTGCCACATCGCCGCTGGTGATCGGATCGGCTGTGACCCGCCAGATCGAGGCGCTGACCGGTCGTCTTCCAATGCCACCGGGAGACCGCGCCAGTCCACAGTGGCCCCCACCGCCCGATTTCAAGCCGCTGGTGACGGCAGCGCAGCGCCAGGCGCTCTTCGGTGCGTATGAGTTCGTGCCCGATCCGAGCCGCGACAGAGATGGCATCCGTATCCTTGGATCGTGGGAGCAGGAGAATATCGTGACCGTGCAGATTCCCCAGTTGATCGGGCGCAACATTCGCGGTGCGCCTGCCAATGGCGCGATCCGCTGGCATCGCCTGGCGGTCAACCAGCTGCTGCGCCTGTGGCAGGCGTGGGAAGAAGCCGGGTTGCTCAATCGGGTCATCATCTGGAATGGTTCGTACAGTCCACGCTTCATTCGCGGACGCAAGGACGACACCGCCGAAAGCTTGAGCAATCACGCCTTTGGTACCGCGTTCGACATCAACTACGATCCTGCCACGAACCTCAACGGTCTGAATGCCGTTCCCGCGCTGGTCGGTCAGCCTGGATCAGTACGCGAACTCGCAGCAATTGCGCGCCACTTCGGATTCTACTGGGGTGGGCATTTTCCGCGTCTCGACGGGATGCATTTCGAGGTTGCCGTGTTGCAACCCTAGGGACTGTTATGTACTGCGAAGCTCGACTGAACCATCCTGCCTGTTTCACCGCCCCACGAGGATCGGGCACGCAGAAATGCACAGATCGCATTGTCTGGCGTATGGAAGACAAGCGTCCGTGCGCTACCGGTCACAAGCATAGGGGATGTCCCTGCTGGTTCTCCCTGCGTCCCGGCTCGACCGAGACTAGCGGCGGCAAAGCACGCCACGGTGGATGCCGAGGACGGGTGCTTGCGTACCTGGGATGCGCGGTGCAGCATGAATGTGATCGGAAGATACCGCATCCCTTGGGAAGAAACGTGCATCACACACTCCTGGCGAGAGGCACAAAGTTTTAGGCGTCGAATGTGGAAAGTGCAGCAGTAACTGCCGCACCCTGATCGCCGCCCTCGCTCTTCTGATATAATGTTTTCTAGTGCGCACCTCCAATCCGCGGTCACCATACGCATTTGTAATCTCCAGGAATGCGACCATGGCGGTTGATATTGTTTTGCCGCAGATCGGCGAAAGTATGACCGAAGCGACGATCGGGCGCTGGCTCAAGCGTGTCGGCGACCGCGTCGAGCGATACGAAGCGCTGGTAGAAGTCGAAACGGATAAGGTCTCGACCGAGGTAACATCGATCACAAGTGGCGTCCTGCTCGAGATCGCTGTGCCGGAAGGCGCCACCGTGCCGGTCGGTACATTGATCGCCCGGGTTGGTGAAGCGAGCGAAGCGGCAGTGAGTAGCGCTCCAGAACCAGGCGCCGGGACGACGGCAACGACAGTGACGACGGTGACGCCAGAACCGGCACGCTCGCGCCGCACCGACGGTCCGCCGATTACGCCGGTTGTTGCCCGTCTCGCCGCCGAGTACGGCATCGATCTGAGCCAGATTCGCGGCACCGGCACCGGTGGACGCGTCAGCAAGAAGGATGTGCTGCGCTACATCGAGGAGCGACAGAAGACCGTCGCCACACCGCCACCCACACCGGTTGCACCGCCACCACCTCCGCCTGTACCGGTCGCACCGCCACCACCGCCACCCACATCGGCCGCGCCGCCGCCGCGCGCCACCGTCGCTCAACCGCTGCCCGACGATGCCATCCTCACGCCGTTGACAGCCATGCGCCGCGTGATCGCCGACCACATGGTGCGCTCCCTCCGCGATGCACCACAGGCAACGACCGTCTTCGAGGTCGATATGGAGCAGGTGCTGGCGCATCGTGAGCGTCACCGTAGCTCATTCGAGCAGCAGGGGATTCGTCTGACGGTCACCGCTTACATAGTGCAGGCGGTTGCAACCGCGTTACGCCGTGTTCCGGCACTGAATTCCCGTTTCACCGACGAGGGCATTATCACCTACCGACGTATTCATATCGGAGTCGCGGTTGCGCTCGACGATGGGCTGATCGTACCGGTATTGCGCGATGCCGACGAGAAAAGCCTGGCGGGGATTGCACGCATGCTGAACGACCTGACCGAACGTGCGCGTATGCGCCGGTTACAGCCGGACGATACCGAAGGCGGCACGTTCACCATTTCCAATCATGGCGTCGGCGGGAGCCTGTTCGCAACGCCGATACTCAATCGCGGGCAGAGCGGTATTCTTGGCGTCGGTGCGATTGTCAGGCGTCCAGTGGTTATCACCCATCAGGGGAGTGATGCGATCGTCGTCCGTCCGATGTGTTATCTGTCGCTCACGTTCGACCATCGTGCCTGTGATGGCGCCACTGCCGATGCGTTCCTGGCAGCGGTCAAAGAGACACTCGAAGCCTACCCAGAGCAGTGACCGACTGCTACGGCGCAATCGTTGGCGTCGGTTCAGCACGCTGGACAACGCACAGAAGTTCTGTTGTCACAGCGGTCGGTGAAGCATCGCTCAGGTTGATCAACCGGTCGGCGCCGTACTGATAGGTGCGTATCGGTAGGGGACGGTCACCAAGCCGCAACCGGACACTCACGGGATACTCGCCGGGTCGTTCTGGTCCGATCAGCATTTCGATGCGATAGATGCCATTGGGTGCGACACTACCGCCGCTCACTGCACGCCGTCCAAAGTAGAGCAGGAACGACTCGCGCGGTGGTCCTGCACCGGTGAGCACAATGCGTTCCCCTGAGCGACATTCGAGGCGCACCAGTTCCGCCAGTGACACCTCCGGCGTTGGTGTTGTCACCGGGGGCGGCGCAGGCGGCGGAACGGGCGGCGCTTCGGTCGGCGCAGGCAAAGTCTCAGGCGTTGGTTGAACGGTCGGCGGCGGCGGAGTGGCAGTCGGTTCTGGCGTCGGTGTTGGCGTTACCACGGCAACCGCCACCGACGCCTCCGCGCGAATGCCAAACCGACTGATCGCCAGAATGCTCAGATCGGGAGGAATTGCCGTCGCATCGAGAAACTCAAAGGTGCGGCGACCAGAGTCGGCGGGTGCCAGGACGCCGAGCGGCAACAGTTCGACGCGCTGCGCATTATCGATTTCATAGATCAGGCGCGCCGGCTGACCTGCAATCTGTGGTGATCGCTCAAAGCGCGGGTTGCGAATAACCGGCGGTAGAGTGACAAAATAGAGGATAGCCAGAAATGCCAGTAGCGCCAGCGGAATGAGCCAGGTCGGGATCAGCGCTCGCTGGATGAACTGCGCCGATGAGGTTTGAGTCTCCGAACGTTTCTCGGTGCGCGCCTGAACCGAGAAACTGCGCGGTTGCGACGAACCGAGCCAGCGGATCGGTCCCTGCACCGTCAGGCGATGTTTGTACGCAGCGCTGGGTTCGAGCGCAACCGGTGCCTCGCCCACATTGAACGACAGCGCCTGCTCATCGTCTTCACCGACCAGGGTATAGCGCATCGGCACATTTCCCGCATTCGTGAGAGTCAGGTTATAGTGGGCTTTGCGCCATCCGGCAGCGCGGCGCGGTTTCAATTCCAACCGATGCTCGGTGAACGCCTGAACGCTCCAAGTCGCCTGAGCGGCGCCAGCTTCATTGGGGCGGCTCCGTGAGCGGGCATAGATGGTGACCGGATAAGGACCGGCGCGGTTCTCCGGCGTGCGCGGCACATTAATGTTGAGCGCCACCGGCGCGCGCCCGTTCGGCAACAATTGCGGCTCAGGGGTCGGACCCTGGATCCAGGTTTCGGGCACACCCTGTACTTCGACCCGCAGATGATCGACACTATCGCTATAGTTGTGCAGGGTCATCCGTAGCACAGCCGGCATGCCGGGAGTCAGCGTCATTACATCCTGTTCGAGTTCGACACCGTAGCGGTTGGAACTGAGCGGCGGTTGCGTCACGCCAACCCCACCGGTGCGACTGCCGCCGGTCGGCTGGATGGGCGACTGTGGTGAAGCGCTCTGTGGAGTTCCGGGCGCGGGCATCTGGGTAATGCCTGCCTGAGACGGCGGCGCAGCAGTCGGGGGAATGACAGGCGCATCAAAGCTCGGGGTGACCGGAGCAGGAGTGCGGGGAGGTGGTGCGCCAGCCGTCTGCGGCGGTGCGGCTACCGCTTCGGGAGCGGGAATGCCATAGGCTACCGGCACCACCATGCTCGCCGCCTGCACCAGCGGTGGAATCAAACGCAACCAGTAGACCCCTATACGCACCGGAGCGCCCCCCTGCCATGGATACCGCTCCTGTGGCGGCAAACACACACCGGCGACAAAGGTGCCATTCTTTGAACCCAGGTCGGTGATCGTCACCTGCCGCCCATCCCAATCGATGAATGCATGCTCTTCGGAAACAGTATCATCGGGCAACTGCAGATCATTGGACTCCGCTCTGCCAATCGCCAGACCGTCGCCGGTCAGACTGATAACACGCAGCGGGGCGCCGGCATTATCGAGCAGTTGCACCTGAGGCATGCTCGAAGGTGGAGGCAGAGCCGGGAATCCGGGCGGCGGCGTGGCAACCATCAGCGATTGGGTGGCTGAAACCTGAGGCAGCGGCGTGCTGATAGCTGGCGCTGATTCAGGGAGAATGGTAACCGCTTCGTCGGGCGGAACAACCGACGGCGCTTCTGCTGCAACATCAGCCCTTGCCGACGGTTGTTGTGGCGTGACCGAGGGGGACGGAAGAACTGTCAATCCTTCGTCGGATGCTGTGTCCGCGAGCAGAGCAGCAGTCGCGTCGGCAACCGCACTCGACGGTGCACCCGCCACCACCGGCGCAATCACCGTCACATCGTCAGCCACCTCTGGCGGCGTACCCACCACCACCACCGGCGCAATCACCATCACGTCATCAGCCACTTCCTCTTGCGTCGCCTCGCGGTCCGATGCACGACTTCCCTGCGGCGCGTCGGCAACCACTCCCGACGGCGCACCCGCCACCACCGGCGCAATCACTGTCACATCGTCAGCCACCTCTGGCGGCGTACCCTCCTCCCGTGGCGTGTCTTCGTGGCCCGGTGCGCGACTCCTCTCAGGCGCATCGGCACCCTCACCCGACGGCACCGGCGCGATGAGCTTCATGTCGTCGGGCATGGAAGCAAACGCATGCGCCGCGACTGTCACATCATCGGCGATAGCACGTTGCTCGATGACCGTCGGTTCGTCGGCGGCAGCAACCGACGATTGCTCCCCCATTGCTACAACCAGTGCACCCAGCGCCTCTGCCAGTTCGCTCATCTGACCGAAGCGCTGCGACGGATCGGATGCCAGGCAACGTGCAACCAGCGCCTCGAGGTTAGCCGGCGCCTCGGGGCGCAGTGTGCGCAACGGTGGAATGCTGGTCGGCGGCGGTGGCGAGCCGACGATCATCTCGTACAGCATGGCGCCCAGCGCATAACAATCGGCAGATGGATCCGGATCGCCGCCGGCGCGCAGTTCCGGTGCCTGGTAGACGGCGGGAACGGCAGCAACCGGAGCAATCAAACGCGCAATGCCAAAATCGCTGACTTTCAGCAGGTAGCTGCCGCCGGGTCCGGCGAAGAGTGCACATCGTTCGGGCGTAAGCGCTCCGTGAACGACACCACGGGCATGCGCCACACTCAACCCAACTGCCGCCTGACGCGCCAGTTCGACGCTCAGGCGCAGCGGCAGCATGCGCCGCCGGATGGCATCACGCAGAAACCCGTCGGATGGAAGTTCGCTAACAATGAACGCGCGCCCCTCGCTGATCCGAAACTCGTACAGTTCGGTAATGTGCGGATGGTAGAGCGCCGCTGCCGTCCGCATCTCACGCTCGAAGCGCTCACGGAAATCGGGCGCTGTAACCATGTCGGGCGGCAGCATGCGGATCGCTACCGGTTGAGCGGTAGGAAGATGACGCGCGCGATAGACGACACCTGCGCCGTCGGCGGCGATCTCCTCTTCCAGGCGATATGCACCAATTGTCTGCTCATTTGCTGCGGAGTCAGGCATGGTAGCGACTTTCGTCAGGAAACAGGAAGATACTTCATTATATCACGCAGCACGTTACGGACTCCGGGTAATCGTCGGCACATCGGTCGGCAATGAGCGATTGCTCGCCGCGTCGGTTGCGGTCACGACGAAGTTGTTGGCGCCGGTTGTCAGCGACAAGGGGATGCTGAAACTCGTATTGCCGCCGGTCAGTTGTAGAAAGGCGGCAACCGTCTCGCCTGTATCGATCGTACCATTGTTGTTTCCATCATTCCATACCTGAACCAGGCTGTTCGCCTCCGCGTCACCTGTTATGTTAAGTGCCGTCGTGGTGGAAGGTACCGTCGTATCGGTGATTGGGTTGGTCACAGCTGGTGGAGCAGGCGCAGTTGTATCGATCACGATATCGTGCAAATTCGCCAGCGATTGACCTGTTGGAATGGTCAGGATGGCATTGTTGCCCGCCGCATCACGTAAGGTTGCGCCAGCGGTCAGCGTCAACGAAAGGGAGTCGAGATCAGCAGCGTTCTGACCGGCGCCGACCACGTAGGCGCCACTGGCGCTGATGCCGCTGAATGGTGCGATGGTGACCGTTGTCCCGCTGTTGAGGCTTACCTGCAGGGAACCACCGGTCAGCGTCACCGACTCGTTAAAGTTGACTGTCACGTTAATAGTCGCGCCGATACCGTAAACGTCGTTCGGCGTCGTCGATGTCACACTGGTAACGGCTGGCGGTAGAGCGTCCACCGTCCAGGTGCGCGTCGCCGGAGTTGGATCGATATTATTGACCGCATCGATCGCGCGCACTTCAAACGTCTGCGGACCATTCGACAACCCGCTGATTGTGTGCGGACTGGTGCAACTCGTGAATGATCCGGTATTCAACCGGCACTGGAACGTCGAACCGGTTTCGGTCGAAGTAAACGTAAACGTAACGCTTGTGGCACTGATAACGCCGGTCGGTCCACCCGTCATCGTCGTATCCGGCGGCGTGGCATCCACCGTCCAGGTGCGCGTCGCCGGAGTCGGGTCGATGTTCCCTACCGTATCGACGGCACGCACGTGGAAGGTGTGAGAACCATCGGTAAGACCGGTCACCGTGAATGGGCTGGTGCAGGCACTGAACGTTCCCGAATCTATGCGGCACTGGAAGGTTGCACCGGCTTCGGATGAAAACGTAAAAGTCACGGTTAGTCCGCTTGTGCTGCTGTTGGCAGGGCCACCCGTCATCGTCGTATCCGGCGGGGTGGTATCAACCGTCCAGGTGTACGACGCCGGTGCACTGACATTCCCCGCCTGATCGCGGGCGCGCACATTGAAGGTGTGGTTGCCGTCAGCCAGACCGGCAGGAGTAAACGGGCTGGTGCATGGCGCAAAACTGGCAGCATCGACGCGACACTCGAAAGTCACGCTGGAGCTAACATCGTCGTTGCCACTGAAGGTGAACGGCGCTGCCGGATTGTTCGTCAGCGACGGCGGTGTACTGCCAAGCGCAACTGTTGGCACTGTGGTATCGATGACGAACTGCTCGCCGGCGTTGAATGGAAGTTTTTCCACCTGATTGCCATCGGCGTTGGCTACGCCGTTACTATTCACGAAATCGAGACGAATGGTCTTGTTCCCGCCGCCGACATTGACCGTGACCGTCCACTGATTGGTCGAGGCGCTGCTGGCGGGCGATACCGCAGCGATACCGGCGCCAACTACGCCGCCAAGGATGACCACGCTGAAGTTAGCAGTCGTGACACCTTTCACAGGTTCGCTGAAATTGACCTGAAACTGAACGCTGGCAGCGTTGGTTGGGCTGCTGCCGACACGCACAATCGACGCCACCTCCGGAATCTCTGTTCCCCTGCCAGACAGGCTCACCAGCACAACCCCGCCAGCAGACGAATTCTCGATCCGCAACTGACCGGTGCGCTGACCGGCGGCGGACGGTGTGAAGGTCAGCGTGATCGTACACGATGCGCCGGGCGCCAGTAACGCACCACAGTTATCGGCGCCGCCAACCACCCGCGCGAACTCTGCTGCATGAACGCCGCCAATCACAATCTCGTCGATGGTCAGCGGTGCAGTGCCGGTATTCTTCAGCAACAGCGTGCGCGGCGCACTGGTAGTCCCCTTCTTGATGCTGCCAAACGCGATTGTGGAAGGTTCGGCTTCAGCGCCGGCAACTGCGACCGTCGTCGGTTGCGCAACGGGTGTCGCCGATGGCGCCGACGCTGCCGTCGAGCGCGGCGAGGCTGTAGCGCTCGGCGCCGTTGTCGCCGTCAGTCGCACGGTAGGAGTTGGCGCACCGACAGTTGACGCCTGTTCAGGTGTGGCAGTCACATTTTGTGCTACGGCAGTTTGCGCCAGTTGCGCCTCGATTGCTGCATTCGTTGCCGCGAGCGCCTGCGCATTCGCGGTCTGTGCTGCCGATAATGAAACCACGGTTGCCTGAAACTCCTGGGCAAGCGCAGTTTGCGCACTCGCCTGCTGTTCGGTCGGCAGCACCGCTACCGCCGATTGAGTCGCAGCCAGCGCTGCTCCCAGGTCAGCAAGCGCCGTCTGCCCCTGAAGCGCCTGTTGCGTTGCAAATGCGGCAACCTGTGTGGCTTCGGCGCGAATGTTGCCGCTCTGCGCCCCTGCCAGAAAACCGCTTCCGGGAACGCGCGCCCAGAGCGATGCTGGAAGGTTCAAGCCATACAGCAGCAGAAGAATGCCAAACAGCACAACCGGCGCCCACAGCGGCAACAGCGTCGTCTGCACGAAGTGAACCTCGGCGTGCAACGTGCGCCTGAGTGAACCGGACACTTCATCGGTTTCTTCCACCTCGACCGGCGCCTTGTAAACCTGATGACTGCCGAAAACGCGACGCGGTGCAGTGATCGTCAGTGGAACACCGACAGATTCGCCTGGTTCGAGCGTGACGTGTTCCTGAGCAAATGCAACGCCGACCATGGGCATCGTCTCGCCAGCGCGCAGGTGGTACATCGCGCGCACGTTGCCGCCATTGTGCAGGTGTGCGGTCACTACCGCCTGCTCACGTCCGCGCGCACGATGCGGCGCGACCTGCATCTCCCCTGCCAGAAACGGCGCAACCCGCCATTCCAGTCTCAGTTCGGCGCTGAGAGAAGGATCTTCCTGGGATGTGGCGCGCAGGCGCACCTCGTATGGACGAACGATGCTCTCCATCGACGCCGGCGCCTGAATACGGATGCTGGTGGTCTTCATCGAAAATGGCGCAACCCGCAACGTTGGCGCAGGTTCGACCCATGTCTCGGGCAGACCACTGAGTGAGAGTGCAACGGTCTGTGGTGCATGTGTGCGGTTGGTTACACGTACTTCGACATTGGTCGGCTCACCGGGGATCAGAGTCAGCGCCGTATACGCTGGCGACAGCGTAACCATGAGACCTGCGTCCCCAACCTTGCGTGTCGGCGCAGCGTGCAGATCTGCCGAGTCAGCGGGTACAGGCGCGCCAGCATGCAGACGCAGCGTATACGGACCGATCTGAAGTGTTTGCGCGGGATCCCAGACGTGTGGCGTTTGCGGAGACAGGCGCCGCATCCCCAGTTGAGTACCGCTCTTCGATCCCAGGTCGGTCACCAGTACGCGTGCGCCGTCCCAATCGATCCGCGCGTGACTCCGCGAGACGACCGGTGCATCGAGCTGCAACGTATTGTTCGCCAGACGTCCAATCGTGACACCGCTGCGCGTCAATGCCAGCGTCTGAGTCGGACTGCCCTGTGCATCGAACACAAGAATGTGCGGAATCTGATCGGATGACGCTGCTGGCTGTCCGGCAGACGTCTGTCGGTCAGCGGGTGTGTTGGATGGATTGTCTGCGGACACGACGCACACCTCCTGAAACGCTTGGCGGAATACGGTTATGGCGCGCTGATGACAAGATCGATCTGTGACGTCCGGCTCTGCCCACTGTTAGCATGAACGACGGTTATCGTCATCCTCGCCATGCCCATGGCGCCACGACGGTACTGGAGTCGACTCAACCGATCATTGGCATCGGCACGGGTGGTCGTAAATGTTTGCGTAAGAGCAGTCTGGCTGAACCCACCAGTGCCGATGATGCGCATTTCACCTGCGTTGTTCAATGGATTCACACCTGCAATACTGAGTGTCGCGGTCACGGTATCACTGTCAGGAACACCTCCGATGACCAACCCTGGAATATAGGTCCAGGGCGCACCGGCGCCGCCGGTCACAGCGACCGATAATGGTGCAGTGAGGGTCAGATTTTCCGGTTCGGGAGTTTCGGTCGGCGTCGGGAGCGGCGTCTCGGTCGGCGTCGGGAGCGGTGTCTCGGTCGGCGTCGCCGATGGCACCGGCGTGAACGTGTTGGTCGGCGTCGCCGATGGCACCGGCGTGAACGTATTGGTCGGCGTCGCCGATGGCGCCGGCGTGAACGTGTTGGTCGGCGTCGGCGTAAACGTGGCAGTTGGAATACCGGCAGCCGGGCGGATTGTCCCGATAGCAACACCCCGAGCGAAATTGGCGCCGGCGGCGCTTATCAGAACGACACGCAGGCGCAGATCGACCGCGGTAGTGGCGTCGGGCAACACAGGAACGGCGATCTCCCGTTCGAGATCACCGGGATTGAAGGTTAGTGTTCCATTCACGCTGCGGTAATCGATGCCTGCACGCGCCGTGTCATCTTCTGTCGTGTATGTAATCGAAACAATCGCTGCACTTGCATTCGAGAGGCGCACCCGAAAGATCAGAGATGTTTCGCCATTTGTCAGGCGTTGCACCGTTGCGTCCTCGATAGCCGCCTGCGGCAGACCGGGCGCTGGGGTTTGTGATGGCGCCGGGGTGCGTGACGGTGTCCGGGTTGGCGTTGCCGTCGCCGAAGCCGCTCCCACCGGACGGATGACAGTCGGCGCCGGCGGTGTGCCCGGCGGAACCGTCGCAAATGGCGCATCGGTTGGCGGCGGCAGCGTTGGCAGCGCCGTAAACTGGTTCGCAATCGCAGTCGCCGTGGCGAACTGTGCTACCAGCGTCGCCTGAAATTCGACGCGCTGATCGGCGGACGCAGCAGTCGCAGTCTGCACCAGCACTGCTAGCGTCGCCTGCCCTTGCTGCTCCGCGAGTTGTAACTGCTGCGCAGTTGCCGTCGCCTGCGCTACGGCAGTCCCGCGTGTATCGGGGAGCGGTTCGGTAGGAGCGGCAAAGATACCATATCCCGGCAACGCACCGGCGAGCGATGCGGGCAGGATCGCGAAACCACAGAGCAATCCGAGGAGCAGCAACCCGATGATCAGAGGCACAAACCAGAGCGGAAATGTTGCCATCTGCACGAACAGCGCCTGGGCGCTCAGCGTTTCGCGCAACGATTGCTGCACATCGGTCTCGATCGCCTGTACAGTAAAGGTATGACGTCTGTCGGCGCCCAACAGGCGGCGTTCAGCGATCACGGTCAGCGACGTTTCAGCGATCGCGCCGGGTGCAACGCTCAAGCGCTCCTGTGCAAAGGAGTATTCCAGTTCCCGCGATTCATCGGCGGCGCTGAGCACATACGCAGCCTGGATATTACCATTATTGCGCACCTGAACGGTATACACTGCCTGTTCACGACCGGAGGCGCGCTTCGGCACGACTGCCAGTTCACCGGACAGGAAGGGAGCAATCTGCCATTCGAGCGGCATCTCGAGCATGAGCGTCGGCAGTTCGGCAGCAAATGCCTGAATCGAAACCGGACATGCGCCCGCCCGACTCACGCTGGACGCCGGCACATCGACCATGAGCGTCGCCGACGCCTGCGCTCCGGGTGCAACCGGGAGTGTGGGGATGCTCTCGACCCACTGCGATGGAAAACCATCAACGGTCAGCGAAACCGTGAGTGGTATCGTCGTGTTGTTCCTGACACGCACATTGACGCCGATGGGTTCTCCTGGCACGAGCGTCAACGCAACCTGATCCAGCGCAATAGAAAGCGCAATCGGAGCAGACGCAGGTTCAGCCTCACCCTGAGATGGTTCAGGCGGCATCAGGCGACCGGTCGGCGCCGCAGCGGCGAGTGAGGCGGAGGAAGCGCCTGCCGTCGGTTCGGAGCGATTTGACCCGACATCGGGAGAAGCGGGAGGTGCGGCCACTGCCACGGGAGGGAGGGCGCCGGGATACAGACGAAACGCATGGCGACCGACGCGCAGTATCTGATCGGGCGACCACTCATAAGCCGTCTGCGGCATCAGACGCACTGCACCGAGGAACGTGCTCAGTTTCGATCCGAGATCGGTTACCCTGGCGCGCTGTCCATCCCACTCGACCCGCGCGTGGTTGCGCGAGATGGTGGGATCGTCGAGCACCAGATCACTGCTCTTGAGACGCCCGATCGTGATGCCTGCGGCAGAGACTTCAGCGTACTGCGTCGGTTGACCTCGCGCATCGAGCAGAGCGACGAATGCCGAACGGCCGCCCTTTGAAGCGGAAACAACATGCGTAGCATACGGATTGGGCGGCATATCCGGCACAGACGGATCATTCGGCGCCATACAAAGCCCCCGCCCTGTAACTCCTGGTTCAGGAAACACGCAAACGGACGCTAGATCGCCAGGAGCGCCGTCTGCACAAACGTTGCCGTCGCCTGCGTCGAACCGACGCCGAGCACGGCAGCAGTCACCACAAAATGATGTGTCTGAGTGCTGCCAAAGATGCGCCGGTCGCTGCGAACTTCGAGCGGCATATCGACCGTCTCGCCGGCAGCGAGGTGCACCTCGTGACGTCCGAAATTGTACGCCAGCGCCTGACCGGCATCCTCTGCCATCAACACCACATGCGCAACCGTTCCACCCTGATTGGTCAGGCGAACTATGTAGCGTGCCCGATCCCGTCCACGCGCTGTTGCGGGCGATACCTGCACCGTCAGCAATGGTGGAGCAATAACCGTCCAGGTTGCTTCAACCGACGCCCCGATCTGCGGTTGCGTTGTCGAGCGGGCATGCACCCGCACCTGATACGCACCGAACCGTACACCCGACGCTGCGGGCGTCTGAAGCGTCAGATGCACCACCAACTGGGCGCCGCCATCGATCCGTACCGGTTGTTCCGGCAGCTGAATCCATGCTGCGGGCCACCCTTCAACCGCTAGCGTCAGGGTATCAGCAGCGGCGCGGTTCACCAGCGTCACATCAACCGTTGCTGGTTGACCGGCGACGATGTCTAGCGCCTCCTGCCCCGGCGCCAGAGCGATACCGAACTGATCGTCACGACGCTGCACCAGTTCCAGCGTAAACGGACCCACCCTCAGGGACTGTCCAATGTTCCAGGTATGCGGTTCGTGCGGCTTCACCGGCGTACCATCGAGCAACGTCCCGCCGCGCGAACCCAGGTCTTTGACCCGTACCCGTCGCCCGCTCCACTCAATATGCAGGTGATTGCGCGAAACCGCCGGATCATCGAGGACGATCTGATTGCCAGCGCGGCGACCGATGGTTAACCCCTGTTCGGTGAGTGGCGCCTCCCGCACCACCTGTTCTGTAGCATCCAGCACCCGCACCACCAATCCCTCCGGGGCTAGCACTGGAGCAGATTCGGGCATCTGCATTGCCTGGCGCAGCGCCTGAGCAAGTTCGGCGCCGGTGGCAAAACGCTCTTCCGGTCGCTTCGCCAGACAGCGCAGAATAATCGCTTCGACCGCCACCGGCAGATCGGGAGCAACCGTGCGTGGCGACGGCGGTTGCGCATAGACATGCTTCTCGACCGCTTCACTGATCCGGCTGACCGTAAACGGCAGATACCCGGTGACCACTTCGTACAGAACGATACCGAGCGAATAAATATCGCTGCGTCCATCGACGGGCAAACCCTGACACTGCTCCGGCGACATGTACGCCGGTGTGCCGACGGTCACACCGCTGGCAGTGATGCCACCACCGCCCTCGACCATGCGCGCCAGACCGAAATCGGTCAGTTTGACGATGTAGAGCGAACGTCCTCCAGGACCGGCGTGGCGCTCGATCAGGATATTGTCCGGTTTGATGTCACGATGGACGATGCCCCGTGCGTGGGCGAAATCGAGCGCCTCAGCCGCCTGCCGCACCAGGTCTAGCCCGAACTGGAGCGGCCATGTCGCCCCATCACGGGCGCGACGGTCGAGCAGCGTGCGTAGCGAGCCGTCCGGCAGGTACTCCATCGTGATGTAGTACCGCCCATCCTGCTCATCGAACCCAAAGATGCGCACAATGTGCGGATGTTCGAGTGCAGCAATCGCCTGAGCCTCCCGACGAAAACGCACCTGGAAACCGGGATCGCTGGCAAGATGCGCATGCATGACCTTCAGCGCCTGCAATCGATCAAGATGCACATGGCGCACGCGGTAGACCTGCCCCATACCACCCGCACCGAGCAATGCCTCGATGCGACAGTTGCCGATAATTTGTCCCAGTAAGTCGTTCATCGCTCACTGCCGAAACTCGAAGTACCACCACTCATGGCGTGGGCCTTCGCGCCCATCGGCATCGATTGCCGACACGCGCCAGCGCCCCGGTTGAGCGCCAACCCAGGAGAAACGGAACTCATTGAATACAGCCCCATCGATATGAGGGACACTTTCGACCCTCCACGTTCGCCCGACATCTGTACACCACACACCCCAGCCACAACAGTGAAAACAATCAACTTCGACCCGGTAGGACACTGCGCCTGAAACCTGCGCCCACTGCAGAATGGTATCACGCGGGAAATGGAAGAACACGGCGCCGTTCGGCGGAGCACGATGAGCCGGTGGCGCTGCCATAACCTGGTTGGGTGTTGGCGTAACCGTGGGTGTTGGCGTGTGTGTGGGTGTTGGTGTCGTCGTGGGTGTTGGCGTAAACGTAGGCGTATTTGTCGGCGGAACTGGCGTTTCTGTCGGTGTTGGCGTATTCGTCGGCAATGACGTAGCAGTGCTGGTCGGCTCCGGCGTACTGGTCGGCTCCGGCGTACTGGTCGGCTCCGGTGTCGCAGTTGCTGCTGGCGTAGCCGTTGGGGTCGGTGTGCGCGTTGCTGTCGCCGTTGGGGTTGGCGTCAAACCGGTTCCCCCTCCTCCGGCATCGTTGCCTCCTCCACTACCCCCTCCACCGGCATCACTGCCACCGCTACCACTACCCGTGCCGCCTGTACCGCCAGCATCGCCCGTACCATCTCCGCCCGATGCCAGTGCAGCCGCAGTAGCCGTGGCATCCGCACCTGCGTCCATACCGGCGTTGCTGGTTACCGTCACATCGGCACCCGCCAGCGTTGGTTCCGGCAGCGCCGTTGGACTTGGACTCGCTTCCGGCAGCGTCGTCTCTTCAATGGCCATCGTCGTCTCCGGCAGCCCCACTTCACCCGCGATGTCCATATCGGCGCCTGCACCGGCGCGCAGCACCGCATACCCCGGCAGCCCACCAGCCAGCGACGCCGGCAGTGCGCCAAAACCGTGTGACAGTCCCAATCCCAGCATCAGCAAAACTGCGATCAGGCTCCATGCCGGAAGCAGCGCATTCTGCACCCACATACCGGTCGCGCGCAGCGTGGCGCCGTGATCCGCTACGGCTGTGACCGTCATTCCATGGGACATCTCGCTGCCAAACGGGTTGATCGCACCCTCCACCGTCACCGTGGCGCTGGCGCTCGCCCCCGGATCAATCGTCAGTTCCTCCGGCGTGAGGGAGACCTGTACACCCGCTTCGTCCGCTTCACCCCGCAACCGATAGCGCACCGCAGCATTCCCCAGATTACGCACCGTTGCCTTCATGACCCCGCGCTGCCGTCCACGCGCCCGTGTTGGTAAGAGGGTCAACTCCTCTTTTGCATACGGGCGCACCGTCCAGCGCGCCAGCACCGACCCGCCCTCCGAGGGACGCGCACGCGATCGCGCGGTAATCTCGACCGGATACTCGCCGGCGCGGGCATCCGGCTCGGCTGGCGGGTGCACCGTCAGCATCACCGTCGTCTGACCGCGCGGTGGCAACTGCGCTGCTGGCGGCAGCGTTACCCACTCTGGCAGCACGCCACTCACTCCGACGGTCAGATGATCCACCTGATCGCTCAGATTAGCCAGCGTTACCGCAACGGTCGAGGTCTGCCCCGGCGTCATCGCCAGCGTCTCAGGCTCGAGCACAACCCCGACCATACCGGTCGTCATGAACGCCTGGGAATAGGAAAGTGGCACGCCACCGCCTGACAATGGCAGCACCGTCATCACCCCGCCACCCGGCGTTGCCACCGTTTGCGGGGTCGTCAACGCGCCGCCGGTTGGCTTGGCAACCTGTCCACTTTCAATGCGGTCTGGCGGATCGAGGCGCAACCAGTATGACCCAACCCGCAACATCGTGCGCCAGGGCCAGACCACTGCTTCCTGCGGCGGCAGCGGTCGATCATCCAGGATTGTTCCGTTGCTCGATCCCAGATCGGTCGCTAGCACCTGAGCTCCGTCCCATTCCAGGCGCAGATGGTGGCGTGACACTCCCTCCCCCACCAGCACCACATCGTTGCGCTCCACCCGTCCAACCGTCAATCCGCTGGGGCGCACCGCAACCACCTGGAGTAACGTGCCGGCACCATCCAGCACCTGTACTCGCGGCAATGCGCCGCCACCCATGATCGTCGGCGCAACCGGAGCAGGACCGGCGCGGAGCGTCTGGATGCGGGTGTGAGCAGCAATCTCGGTCAGTACAGCGCCACCCTCGTCGTCTCCAATCGCCATATCGGGTGCAATTGCACTGAGCGCCTCGTACAACGTCGCCGACAGATCGGCGGCCGTTGCAAACCGTTCCTCCGGCATCTTTGCCAGGCAGCGCAGCACAATTGTCTCGACAACATCGGGCAATTCCGGTCGCACTTGGCGTGGTGACGGCGCAGACACATACACATGCTTGAACACCGCTTCACTGACGGTTTTGACTACGAACGGCAGCGTGCCGGTCGCCACTTCATACAGCACCACCCCTAGCGCATAGATGTCGCTGCGGCCATCGAGCGGTTTCCCCTGGCACTGCTCCGGCGACATGTAGGCCGGCGTACCCATCGCCATCCCCGTTGCCGTCAGGTTGCTTCCCTCGGTCATCCGCGCCAGCCCGAAGTCCGCCACTTTCATCGTCGGACCCTGTCCGGCAAAGCCGGGCTGCAGCAGCAGGTTATCCGGCTTGATATCGCGGTGCACCATGCCCATCGCATGCGCATACGCCAGTGCATCCGCAGCCTGACGCACCAGTTCCAGCCCCTGTACCAGGCTCCCGGCGGTCTGTTGCGCCACGGCGCGCAACCATCCGCGCATCGAGCCGCCGGTCACCAGTTCCATCACCAGATACACCATCCCCTCGAATTCGTCGAAGTCGTACACCTCAACGATATGCGGATGGCGCAATTTCGCCGCTGCCTGCGCCTCCTGGCGGAAGCGGGTCTGAAACATCGGGTCCTGCGCCAGATTGCCGTGCAGCAATTTCAGCGCCGCCGGACGATTCAGATGGATGTGACGCACACGGAACACCTGCCCCATGCCGCCGGCACCCAGCAGCGCTTCGATGCGGTAATTGCCGATGGTTTTTCCGATGAACTCAGTCATGGTCTGCGGCTCCTGTGAGAACGATTTCTGCTGCGACGCGCATGGACTGTCCTACGGCGCAGGCGTGAGCCAGAACACTAGAGGGGGCTCTAGTATCAGATCAGGTCTCATACCCCATTGCCGGCGCAACACATAGTTGGTTGTCCGGTCAGGACGTGGATCGGAAGGGCGGTAATCATCGAAGACCTCGGCAAGCAATTTATCGTCCTGCAAGCGCACCGTGATGCGCGTTGTCTTGAAACCAAAATCGTACACTCCAACCAGTTGACCCGGCGTATACGGCACCTGTATCACGCCCCAGTCGCAATCGTGCGGGGAACATTTGCCATAGCCTTGAAATGTATAGTTCGTTTCGTTCTGCTTTCCAATCACCAGACGGGTCATACCGCTCGTCGCAGTATCGACATTGACCCAATCACCCAGAAACGCATTGAATGCCGCTGCCTGCGTCGTTGCCGTCGCGGCCACCGATGTCTGCTGGGCAGCGACGACCGCAGCCGTCTGCGCCAGCATCGTCTGCTGCGCAGCGACTGCACTGGCCGTCTCGGCATTCGCTGCCGCTGCCATGGTCGCCTGTGCATCGAGCGCCTGCTGCGTTGCCTGCGCATCCAGTGCCGCCTGCGTTGCCTGCTGCGCGGCTGCGGCGGCAGTTTGTTGTACAGCCGCCTGCTGCGTCGCCTGCTGGATCGCCTGCTGCGCCTGCTGGGTCTGCTGCGCAGCAGCCTGTTGCGCCTGTTGTGCCTGTTGTGCCTGTTGTGTCTGTTGCGCAGCAGCCTGTTGCGCCTGTTGTGCCTGTTGTGTCTGTTGCGCGGCAGCCTGTTGCGCCTGCTGCGCCTGTTGCGTCTGGGCAATCTGGGTATTCTGTTCCGACTGGAATGCAATCTGTGTTTCGATCGGCGCGGCGGCAATGGTCTGCTGCTGCACGAGCGCTAACGTCTCTTTGGCTTCGATTGTTGCCTGCACCGCCGTATTGACCACAACGGCAGTCGCGGTATTCGCCGCTGCAATCACACCGGCTGCTTCCGCGGTCGCGGCGGTCGCCGTCGCCGCTGCCGGACGCACAATCAGCATTTCATTGCCGAAGAACACCCCACCCAAACACAGCGGGATGAGCAGGAACAACAGTGTGACTGCCCACGCCGGAATAATCGGCAGTTGCACGAATTGCCCGGTCGCCACGGGAGGTCCCTCGCTGCCGGCCACAACCGCACCGACTGTAAAACTGCGCGTCTGTTCGCGGCCAAACCAGTGTTGCCGACCGGAGACGATCGTGGGCACGTCTACTTCGGCGCCCGGTGCCAGCGTCACCTCTAGCGGCTCGAAGCGGTAGCGTAACGCATGTTCATCATCCTCAGCACGCAGCGCGCACTGGATCGGAGCGTTACCGTTATTGCGCAGGGTCGTGGTAAAGCGCGCCTGTCCACGCCCGGTTGCTCGCTTTGGCGCAAGCGACAGCACCGGCGCTGCAAATGGCAGCACCGTCCATTGTCCATGCGCCACCCCCACCTCAGTTGGATTCTCGCGCGAACGCACCCGCAGCGTCACCTGATAATCGCCGGCGCGACTCGCCGGTGACCGTGGGGCGGTCACGGTCAGCACCACCAGCATCTGCACACCCGGCATCAACTGAAGCGCATCGGCGGGCTGGCGCACCCATTCCGCCGGCGCACCCTCCACTTCGATACTGAAATGATCCACGACCGTTCCCAGATTTGCCAGCGTCAGACGCAACGGCACAGGTTGTCCCGGATTCAGGGTCAGGGTTTCGTCTTCCAACACGACCCCGATGCGCCCGGTGCTGATACTGGCTGTCGCCATACCGGTCGGCATGGGGCGTGTCACCGCAACCGGCGGGGGAGTGGCCGTCGGTTGCGCATCGCGCGCTGGCTGAAGCAATGCTCCACCCGTCTCAGCACTCTGGGCTGGCGGCTCCAGCCGCAACCAGAACGGACCAACCCGCACAATCTTGCGCCACCCCCACGGCTGCGCCACACGTGCAGGGATACGGATAGCGTCCAACAGGGTGCCATTGCTCGACCCCAGATCGGTCACCGTCACCTGCCGACCATCCCAGTCCACCCGCATGTGCGAACGCGATACCCCTTCCGATTCGAGCACCAGGGTATTCGTCGATTGCCGTCCTACCGTGACGCCATCACTTGTCAGTTCGACCACACGCAGCAGATTGCCACTGCTGTCGCGCACCTGGATGCGCGGCAGGAGGGCAGCGCCCGATAGCGACGGCATCGCCGGTGGCAACGTCCCACTCGAAGGCATCGCCGCCGTCGGTTGCGGCGGCGGGGTGAGAACAACACCCTGCGGCGAGACGGGCGGGGGTTCATTGGGGTGCGCCATAACGGTGGCATGCGTCAGCGTTGGATCGGCGCGTCCCAGCAACGCGCGCAGACCAACAGCAATCTCGGTTGCGCTGGCAAATCGTTCCTCGGGGCGTTTCGCCAGGCAGCGCAGCACAATTTCCTCTAACTCTGGCGGTAGATCGGCGCACACCTGACGTGGCGGCGTCGGCGGCACAAACACGTGCTTATACGCTGCTTCACTCAGCGTGGCTGCCGTAAACGGCAGATACCCGGTCGTCACCTCGTACAGCACCACCCCCAGCGCATAAATATCGCTGCGGAGATCGACGTGCGCGCCCTGACACTGCTCCGGCGACATATATGCCGGCGTGCCCATCGCTGTACCGGTAGCCGTCATCGTCGACCCTTCCGCCATGCGCGCCAGACCGAAATCGGTGATTTTGAGGGCATAGCGTCCCAGTGTGCCGGAAACCGCGCGTAGCAGCATATTGTCGGGTTTGATGTCGCGGTGGATCATCCCCTGACTGTGGGCATACGCCAGCCCTTCGGCTGCCTGCCGTACCAGATCGATCGCCAGCAGAAGGGGCCAGGTTTTACCTTCGCGGGCATGTTTCTGCATCAACCCGCGCAGCGATCCATCGCTCAACAGTTCCATCACCAGATACATCAAGCCATTCTGCTCACCGAAATCGTACACTTCAACGATATTCGGATGCTGAAGCGCGGCGATCGCGCGGGCTTCCTGGCGGAACCGCGCCTGAAAGCCGGGATCGTGCGACAGATTGGCATGCATCACCTTGACGGCCACCGGGCGATCGAGGTGAATATGTTGTGCGCGAAAGACCTGCCCCATGCCCCCGGCGCCGAGCACCGCTTCGATTCGATAATTACCGATTGTCTGACCGATGAACTCTGTCATAGCATCACTCCTGAGAGGCTGTCATCCTGGGGGCGCGGGCATCTGAAGCAAAACTTGCCTGTTCCAGAATGTTGCTGAACTCTTCTGGCGTCCAGGCGCACGACCCATCATTCAACCAGCAGTGCAACCCGGGCAAACCAGTTCAACCGTTGCTCGATGTCGGCAGCAAGCCCTGCCAGCGATGCTGGCTGTCCATGATCCCCGGCATACGGCACCTCACCGGCGATCACCGCAGCAGCTATCATCTCCTCCAGCGCTCTGCGGTCGTGGCATCCATCGAGCAACTGCACCAGACGACGGTCGAACGGATCGAGCATGAGCACATCGTGGTAGAGATTGGTCACCTCTTCACCATGCTGCGCCTCTAGGCGCGCCACGGGCGTCACTTTTGGACGTTCGCCAGGGTGCGTCGCCACCGACGGCGGATGCAGATGGAATGATACCAGCGAAGTCGCTGTAGCAAACGCGCGCAGCAGATCGCCGCCCAACCGACGCGCCAGCGCCGACCGTTCGGTGTCTTCCGGCGATTTTCCCGCCGCCACAGCACGGCGCTGTGCCATGATCACCAGATCCTCGAATGCAACCGCGCGCGGCGACGCTTCAGCCAGACAGAGCAGCGCCGCTTTGGTGATCGGCGCAGCAACACTGAACGCCACACCGTGCAGATTACGAAACACCACCCACTCGTTCCCGGCAAGATCGAGCGGTTGCGTTTCCGGATGCATCAGCGCAGTGACCGACATCCCGCTCAACCGCTCCGGTCGCAACGTTCGTCGCACTGTCACATGATCGTGGCAGAGGAGCGTCTGGCGAAACTGTCGACCGCGGAGAAAATCCATGTACTGCTCCAAATCGATGCCGCTTCGTGAAAAAGAACGGATGGCGTCGACCGTTTCCGGTTTCAATCCCAGCGGCAAGACCATCGGAAATTCAGTTTCAGACAGGTACTGCAATCCGTGCTGCGCAGCGTGAACGGCGAATTGGGCGAAGGAGACCGGCTCGTTCACTACTTCGAGCGCGTCATGGATCAGGAACGCATGACTGAGCGAACCCAGTCGATTCAGTATGGAACGGAACTGCCTGGCATACGCGGCAATAAAACTATGAAAAGCATTCGCGTTCTCCGAGTCGCTCTCCGCCACCATGTCGAGGAGTGCCAGAGCGATACGTGCGCGTTCGCGCGGATCTTCGACATCCCTGGCGGCATAGATCATCAGATCGCGCAATGCACCCAGGATATGCCAGCCTGGATAGGTATTGTAACTGATATATGCGATTCCGTGCAGCGCAAGGCAGCGTTTCGTCAACGCCAGGAGCCGATCGCGCACCGGCGCCGGAACCCAGGAGTAGACCCCGTGCGCAATGATATAATCGAACTGACCCAGTTCATCGCCAACCTCCTGAAGATCGCGCTCGAGCAACGTCACATTCGTAATGCCAAGCGCCTGGATCATGCGACGTCCATTGGCAATCTGGCGTGACGAGAGATCGATGCCGACAAATGTCGCCTCCGGCAGGCTCGACGCCATTGGGAGCAGATTGCTGCCAGAAGCGCACCCGATCTCCAGCACACGACAACGCGCGACCGGCGGAGGACTCAGACCGAGCAGTGTTGCCAGTACTGCCATGTAATCCGGATGCGTATGCGCATACGCACGCCCGGGGTATGGCGCTTCATCGTAACTGCGCCGAAGCGTGGCAGTAAGGTCATCCATGGCGAATATCCAGCATATACCCGGCATGCGCTGGTTTGTAGGTGCGCACCAGATCATCGATCAGGAGCGCATCGACATCACTTCCCGGTGGAATGACGAGCGATACGTGAAAGACGAACGGCTGCGCCGGATGTTCCGTGATCGTCGGCGTCAGACCGGTCACAACCTCGATCAATCGCTTGAGACCGTAGGCGGTGCCGCGCCAGCGGTAGAGATCGGCCGCTTCCGCAATCAGGCGGCGGATACGCGACTCGGGCCAATATGGATTGACCGCCAGATCGAGCCATCCTGCCAGCCATGGCAGAAACGACGGCGGGCAGGTTCGCGGGTCGAAATACAGGTTGATATGGTTCTGCCGCCACTCCAGCGGTTCCCAGATCGTCTCGAAGATCCGCAGGTACCGACCCAGGAATTCGTTCTCCTGAAAGATGGAGGGCAGGTAGCGCAGGTAGCGACTGTCCAGACCGCTTGGCGGTGCGGTGTACCGCACTGGCAGGCGATCGGGAAAGTCGTGTGCGACGACCACCAGCGCTTCGAGCGATGGTGGCGCTGGCGGTGCGACCGGCGCTTCAGGCATCTCCACTGCTGCCGCAGATTCGCCACCAGCACCCGCCTCACCTGCCGTCGCTTCGTCAGATCGGATCCCGGCAGCAGATGGTTGTTCCGTTGCGCTAGACGGCTCTGGCGCTTCTGCAACCGGTAACGCGCCTTCTTCCACCGGATACGCTCTGCCAGGTGGAACATAGATCAGAAGGAACGGACCGATCCGCACCTCCTCACCCGGCACCAGCGGGTACGGCTGATTCGGCGGCAGGCGACGCTCGCCGATGAAGGTGCCGTTGGTGCTGCCCAGATCGATCAGTTGAGCACCCTGCGATCCTGCCTCGATCCGGGCATGCATACCCGACACCACCGGCGAATCGAGATGCAGATCGCGCGCCGGATTGCGTCCAATCGTGTACTGCGGCTGGCGCAGCGTCAAAATACGTTCGCCATCGGCAGAGCGGATGATCAGTCTGCCAAAATCGGGTTCCACATCAAGCTCCAGATTCTCAACATCATCTCCGACGGACGCATGCAGCGCTCCTTCCCGAAGCGTGCTCCGTCAGCGTTCGACCTGCCAGAAAGCGACCTTCAATCCGGGAGAAGCGCCCATCGTGTCGTCAAACCGTTCGCTTCCGGTTCACGAACCTTGCTACCGATCATACCCTACGACGCGCTGACCGACACACGATGCTGCCAGGAGCAGATCAACGCATGGCGCGGCACATCGAGGCGCGGCGAAACCACCTGTGGTCTGACAGTGCTGCCCGGCTCGGTCAGACCGATCTGCACTTCTTCGACAAACTCAACCTGTGGCAGACGTTGCATCAGGGCATAGATCTCCGACACGTGCAGATCACGTCCAAAGGGCCATCCATTCCCATGCGGTCCGCCGACATACGGATTGAGATACCGGTAGAGCGCCTCTTCCGCTTCCTGCTGAACAGCGCGAATCAATGTCTGATCACTCCGGGCAGGCACGCGCAACCGCACTTCGACCGACACCCAGAGATACTGGACCGGGCGAACATCGAGTGCGATTCCGAGTGGGCGGCGTCGATCCAGATACTCAAGCACCCTGGCGCGCAGTTCGGCGGAGAGGGTGAGCGCTTCGGGCGGAATACGTCCATCGGGATTATCGGTCTGCGGCAGGATGCACACCAGCACCTGTCCGGGACGCGGATCTGACGGACCCCCTGGCTGCGCACCGGGAGCAATACAGCATGCTCGCGCCACACCAACCACCTCGCATGCCAGCTGCTCATAATCATCGGCAGTCACTGCGCGGGTGCGGGTGCGGAGAATCTGCGGCGCGCGGACACGCGCATCATCGAGACCCTGCGGATCACGTCCACCCTCAGCCGCACGGCGGTTGGTCACCCGCGACACATACGGGATCGAGGTTTTGAGCGTCACCAGCGTATTCGCCTGCACATTGCCGACCACGCCGCCGCCGTACTGGTAGCGCGTCATCGTTATGACGCTCCCGTGCAGCGGCACACTACCGAAGTTGCGCACCGCCCCATCGGGCTGAAGCAGCGCCGGACCAAAACTGATCGTACCGCTCAGACTATCGAGCGTATAGTGCTGATCATCAGGACCGGATGCAGCGAAATCGGGAACTTCGACCCACTCACGTGGACGCCCCGGCAGCGGCGGATCGACGATCAGGATATCACGCTGTGGCTCGCGCGACAGCACAGGTCTGTTGAGCAACTGAAACTCCTGGCCAGGCGTACCATCGCTGCGCCCGATCACCTCATTGCGCACCGTCACCGCGTGGCGGGCATTGACCGTTCCACCGCGCGACTCGACCCGGAGCGCCAGCAGTTCGGGCGACACCTTGTAGCGATTATGTCGATTTTCAGGTGTATCCGCCTGTGCATCGGTCAGGCGGCAGCGCAACCAGTGGGCTGTCACCCCCTGGATGGTATCGGGCGCCATCGGTGGCAGGTGCAGCACAATCTCGCCGGGCATGTTGAAACCGCCCGTCCCGTCGAACTCGACCTCGCATGGTGACCAGCGCGCCACTCCGCCCTGCCACACTTCCCACACCAGCGGCGGATTGGTCGGATCGACGCCTGCCCCACGCGCCACATCACAATCGACCACCAGCGCCAGGACGTGATTACCGTGGTTATGGCGCAGCGGAATGTAGAAAGCGTCATGCGGCAGCGGGCTAGGCGCAAACATTGCGATACGCCCGTTGGGCAACAGCAACTGACGCAACTCATTTGCGCGCCAGCTAGCAGGCATATTCGGACGCTCCACCTGACGCGTGTACACTTTATCATCTACCACAACCGCCGGATGGATGGTCAGATCCGTTTCGGTTGTGAAAATCACCGCCGGGCTGGTTTCAGTGCGCACCGTCGCTACTTCGGTATCCGCAGGGATCGTGATCGCCGTCTCCTGCGGCGCCGACAGATAGAACGTCACCGGAGCGACCGCCGATTGCGGCGGTTCCAGCTGGATGCCGATCAAGTTGAGCAGGGTGATGTACACCTTATCGGGCACCTGATTGACCCGATAGAGCAACAGATCGGTCATCCAGGCGAACAACTCGATCAGCGCCACACCCGGATCGCTGACGTTGTGATCGGTCCATTCCGGGCAGAAGCGCGGAATCAAACGTTTGGCTTCATCGACGATATCTTGAAAATGACGATCGTCGAGGTTGGGAGTTGGAAGCGGCATGCAATCCTCGTCCTATTCACCTGGAATACGATAGAATGGAAAGACCAGTGAACGGCGATCGTGGGTTGCCTTGACCCGATACTCAATAGTGATGAGCATTCGCTCTGGCGTTTTGGGATCGGTATCGATCTCAACGTTGAGCACGTCGATGCGCGGCTCCCACATCGCCAGCGCCTCCTCGATATAGTAGACAGCCAGCCCCGCAGTTGCAGCATCGTTCGGCGCAAAGATCAGGTCGTGAATCTGGCAGCCGAACGTCGGTCGCATCAGGCGCTGCCCCTTTGGTGTGAGCAGAATCATCACAATCGCCTGTTCGATATCGACCTCCTGACGCGCCAGTACAAAGCGACCACGCGCGTCCAACCCGACCGGGAACGCCCATCCAACGCCAAGAAAATCGCTCATAGTCTGTCACCCGCCAATATCGACCTGCGGAAACCCCGCCACAATGACGCCGCCGTGCGCCGTCTGATCCCCCATGCGCGCCGCCGGCATCCCGCCGATCAGCACCGTTGCACTCCCCTTGATGATCGTATCGGGCGGACCAGCGCACGCCGCCATGCCTCCGACCACCGCAGCCGGCAAGCCGCCGATCAGCACCGTTGGGACGCCAGGCGGCATGATGGGACCGCCAACATGCGGTTTGGGACCGTCGGACAGCGGACAGGTGTGCATATCGCCGACTCGTGCCGCAGGAGGCATGCGCTTCCTCCTTTCAATTGATCTTGACCAGCGACCCCTGAACGGTCAGGATTCCCGATGATTTGACTTCCAGCGTTGCGTTCGCCTGGAGCGTCGCCGCAGCACTGGCTTTCAGATCGAGATTCGCATTCGCCTGAAACGAGGCGCTGGCATTCGATTTCAGGTCGATACCGGTTGAACCCTCGATCGCCAGCGCCTGCTGCGACTTGATATTCACCTTCCCTTTCGCCTGAATCGTCAGATTGCCATCGGCGCTGATCGTGCCATCACCTTTGACGTTGATCGTCAGTTCGTTCTTTTTGCTGTCGAGTTTGATGACATTACCACTCTTGTCCTCGATGGTGATCGAGGGCGCGTTATCGCTATCGTCCAGGGTGATGATATGACCCGATCGCGACTTAATCACCCGTTGCTCGATTTTCCCATTCTTGACAATATCCGCGGGCGCCTTTGGCGGTTTATCCTTTCCATTCCAGAGTCCGCCGATGACATACGCCGCGCGCACATCGCCATGCTCGAATCCTACCAGCACCTCATCATTCACCTCCGGCAGGAATTCGATACCACGTCCATTGCCAGCGCCAACGCTGACGACCCGCGCCCAGTCGCTCTGCTGGTCGGCGAGCGTCGGAAACTTGACCTTCACACGCCCCTGGTTGTCGGGATCATTCGTATCGGTCACAACCCCGATCACCAGCCCCTCGACGTTCAGACGCGACATTTCCGGCTGCACCAGACTGAGCAGAGTAGCCGGGTACATCCCAGAAACTGAAAAGTCGGTGACATACCCGCTGGCATCGTAGCGGTGCGTGGCACTGGTTACCACATACGTGCCACTAAACCGGGCGCCGACATTCGAAATCTTCACTGCCGCTCCTGCGACGATCTTTGGATTCCCGGCGGCGGTTCCCTCCGCCTCGATACCCCGACTTTCGTGGTGTGCAAAGATGGACTTTGCAATCTGCTCGGCTTCCGCCTGGACACGCGCAACCGACTCCAGCGCATCCCCCGCTCTAATGGCAAACGCTTTCTGGGCGAGTTTCCCGCCGGTATCGCGCACTCCTATGCGGGGTGCAACCGACGCTGACTCCGCCTTGCCGACAATCGCCTTTTTTTCGATCGGATTCCAGCCGCGCACCGTAACTTCGTTCACCTGATCGATGGTGCTTAGACGCGGACGAAAGGCGACCAGATCAGTTCCCCACTTGAGTTCCACCGGCGCGCCAGAAGACCGCAGTTGGGTGCAGTACAGCGTTTTCCGCCGGACATAGATCAGATACCCCAGCGCAGCCGCTCGCTCGCGGAGAAACTCCAGGTTCGTCTGATTCCATTGCACCAGGTAGGGATGCACCTGTGTTGTGGCATCGATCTGCACCTGCAAACCGGCTTCTTTCGCAACCTGAGTGATCACATCGCTATCGGTCATGTTGAGAAACGAGCGCGTGTGTTTACCGCGCCCTAGACGATGCAGACGGTCGAACGCCCGCACGGTTACCTTGAGGCCCACCGCATCGAACTGCGGTTCGATCTCAACAATCTCGCCATCGAAGATCGACTCGGTTGTCCGACCATGCCTGGCGCTGACCTCGATCAGGCTGCCCGGTGTCAGTCGGCTGTCATCCACCCATTTCAGGCGTCGATCGTTGATGACAATGGTCGCCACATCGGGGAGGTGTAGGCTGCTCTCGACGGTGATTTCCAGCACATCCCCAACCAGATCGCGCGGTGCATCGGCGCCGTCGAGTTTCAGGTAGAGATCGGCAACATGACGATTATCACTCATTGGGGATCACCAGCACCGTTCCCGGCGTCAACTCGCGCACCCGCTCCAGTCCGTTCGCCTCGGCAATCGGGCGCCAGCGCGTTGCATCGCCATACGACTTGTATGCAATCCATGCCAGCGTATCACCGTCACGCACCCGCCAGACCCGCTCACCGCCGACACCGCCCGACGTCGGGTTCTGCGGTTGCAGGTTCGCCGTATCCTCGATCTGCTGGAATGTGACATCGAGTTCGGCGCGCACCGGTGTGCCATCCACCAGAAACAGTGTAAACTTTTGTGTGATGTTGGTGATGACCGCCTTGAACGACCAGGAAGAGCCCCACTGAAAACGCACCTTCGGCGGACGTCCCCGGGTGCTCTTGGGGTCCTGCAGGTTCGGATCGATCATCATAAACGACCAGAGTTTGTCGGTGTAGACTTTCCGCACATCCCTCGGCTTCGATCCGGGTCGCGCACTTGTGTAGGTGTCGAACAGCAGGTGCATCGACAGGGTTGCCGGTTGTCCGCCGCTGAATTCGAGTTGTGGCACATTCGTACTTGGCGTTTCGCCGCGACTCCAGCTGTTCTGTTTGGTGAAGGTGTACTCCTTCGGGTTGAACAGGCACTCGACCTCCTGCGAGGGATCGTCGAGGTTGATAATTTTTGCCTTGACCAGGCTCGTGTCAGGCATATGGACTGCTCCTTCCTACCAGCCGCTGCGTCGGCGTTCAGCCGCCAGTCGGCGTTTCAGTACGGCATAGACCTGCCGCGCAAGGGCGTCGATATCGGGCGCAGGGGTTGGCGTCGGTTCGTTCGCCGGTGTATCGCGTGGTGCGACCGAAGGCAGGGTGCGCGCCGTCTCCGCTGCATGCACGACCGGCGTACCTGCCTGGGGCGGAGTGGCAGACACTGGCGACGTGACCGGCAGCGCGGGCGCATCGGTCACCGTTCTGTCGGGCGCAAGCCAGGCAGGAAGCGGCTCCCAGGGTGCAGGCAGATTCCCCCAGCGTCCACGATCGGGAGCGATTGGTGTTTCTTCAACCGGCGCAGCGGTATGCGCGCCTTCCGGTTGATCAACCGGCCGTGTCGCCGGTGACCCGGCGTCGCCCGGTGTGATGGGCGGCACAAAGCGCATTCGCACCACATGAATGGTCTGCGCTTCGACAAGACGCGCCAGCGCCTCTTCGTCGGTTGCGAATCCTGGAGACGCTGGGCGAAATCCAGGGCGCTGTTCGGAAGCTCGGGTGATGGGCGGAGTTGCCGTCGGATCGCGCCGACGCGCCACATGGGTCAGTTCGTGCGCCAGCAGACCGAGACCTTCGGCAGTTTCATCGCCTCTACCGGGCGCCAGCGCCACATCATCACCGATGGTCACCGCGTCGGCGCGGTATGCCGACGTCAGACGCCCGGCCAGCTGTCCGCGCAACAAACGCACCGTCGCCGGATCGATGCCAACTGCGGCACGCAGGAAGCGTCGATTCGACTCGGATACCACCGGGGCGGACGCTGCAGCAGGTGACGACGGTTGCGCTCCACTGCTTACCGGTAACCCTGATAGGAAACCCGGAGGTGTCTGTGTCCGAGGGATCGGCGGCACAAAGCGAACCGAACGACTCACCGACGGCGTGCCGGTTCTATCCGGGGCAGACGGCGATGGTCGGGCTTCAGCATCCTGCTGCTGACGACGGCGGGCATCAGCACGCAGGCGTTCCATCCATGCCGCCGGTGAACGGTCAAACTCCGGTTCGTCTTTGCCCTCATGGGCTGCAACCGGTTCTGATTCGCCCACCGGTATCGCGGAAGGCGTCGAGTGGTGCAGCGACATCCCCTGCCCGGCGTTGTCCCGTGCTACGCCAGGGACGGAAGTGGAACGACGCATTCCGGCTGCACCTTCCTGATCCTGATCGCCCCGACGCCAGGTCTGACGCTGAACCGGCTGTGCTCCGGATCCCGGTGTCAAAGACGCCGCACCTTTTCCCGCCGCCTGCGGCGTTGACTGTGACGCCGCCTCTGACCGACGGCGGGCATCGGCGCGCAGACGCTCCATCCACGCGGCTGGCGAACGGTCGAACATGGGAGCGCTGCCACTCTCCAGCGATCCAACCGGTTCTACCTGCGATGGTTCACGCGCCTCTGGCGCACGCGACGGCTCCGGCACACCTGTAGATGGCGGAGCGAACCTCGCTGCCACAGCGCCTTCGGGCGGTGCAGGCGCGCCTGTCTCTCCTGCATCCGATGAGACCGGCAGAGCGGCGGGCAGCGGAGCGAATGCCGG
>DAOUBK010000072.1:0-98739 GCA_034432635.1 Roseiflexus sp. | reverse complement strand
ACCGTCCGAGATCGCCGCAATGCAGCCGTTCTCGCTCGAGGAACTGGGGCTGTCGCCCGAAGAGATCGCCAGTCTAAGCGGTGAACTGGTTCTTCCTCCGGCGGAAACATCACAACCCGATGATGTTGAGATCGATATGCGCCCCTTCTCGCTCGACGACATCGACATCGAGGGGATCAGTTACACACCGACGGTGAAACCGGGTGTCAGGTTCGATATTGGAGATGTTCCGCCAGACCTGCAACCGTTTTCAATGGAAGAACTGGAAACCGGCGGGCTGAGCGAGCAGACGGATATCGGTGAGTTGCCACCATCACTGCAACCATTCTCGCTCGATGAACCCCCGGCGCCGCAACGTCCGCGGATGGCAGGGTTGACGCCGGAGGAAGCGTCCGAAAGCCCGATCGAAGAGGAAGAGCCGTTCATCCCGCGCGGATTTAGCTGGCAACAACCGACGCAACGCACAGAGCCGTCATTCCTGAAAGCGGCTTCACCAGCAACGCACGCAGAGACAGGCACCATTTTCGAGAAGTTGCAAAAGCAGCGCGAAAGTGTGCGTTTGCCAGCTACCAAAGAGCCGCCTACCCCTCCAATTGCACCGGATGAGCACCTGGGTTTATTCTCGCTGGATAATGTCTCGCTTCGCGATGACGAGCAGTTTGAAGCACAGGGTTCCTCACCTGTCGTAGCGGATCAACTGTCGCCTGCTGCGGGCAAGCCTGAACCTTCATTGCAGCAACAGGAAGAGCCGGTAAGCGCCGGTGATGCCACGAAGCCGCGTGTGGCGAATATCGAGGAAGTCGAAGATATCGAAGCAGGTCTTGCCAGCGGGATCATTCAACCATTCTCGTTTGCTGACCTTGGGCTGACCGAAGAGGAGATTGCTGCGCTGGGGTTGAGCGTTGCACCTGAGCAACCGGCAATGCAGACGCCGGAGCATCCTGCCGAATTAACGCCACAGATTGTGGAAGAAGAACCTGCGGCTGCACCACCGTCTCTCGAAGAACCAACTGCAACCCGTGAGTCGAGACACACAGAGATCGAAGCGGAAACGCTGGAGGAGGCGCTTGCCAGCGGCGCGGTGCAACCGTTCTCCTTCGCCGACCTGGGCTTGAGCGAGGAGGAGATCGCTGCCCTTGGTCTCGGCACGGCGGAAGTGTCCCAGCCGCCTGCCGAACCTGTGGCGCCGTCTCAACCGGTGGCTGAGACGGATGAGTTCGAGATACTCCAGCCTGCGGCGTCAACCGCATCTCCTGCTTCAGCAGCGCCGGAACCGGTGGAAGAAGACATCGGCATCGAAGATCTCCAACCGTTCTCGCTTGCCGATCTGGGGCTTTCGGAAGAGGAGTTGGGAGAATTTGACCTCTCAGATCTCGCAGAGGATACTCTGGAGTACGAAGAAGGACGCCTGGGCATTACCGAGGAAGAACTTTCCGCTTTGGGAACGGGCGGCGATCTCGAATGGCTGCCAGAGCCCGCCCCTGTCTACGAACCGCCAGCCGAATCGTTCGAGCCGGTTGAGTCAGCCTCTGACCTTGGGAGTATCGACGAAACGGTGGATCGCCTGATCCGGCTGGGTCATGAGCGTGGGTATGTCGATATTGCTGACATTATCGCCACAGTGAAGGACCCCGAAGCAGAAGCCGACCGCATCGACGAAATCGGGCGTAAACTGCACGCTGCGCGCATTCAGATCCGCGACGGTGATGAGATTATCGACCTCGATGCTGAATACGCGGAGGAAGAGACGCCATTGACGGCGGAAGGCGCTCTGCAACCTGCACACAACGATATGCCATCAGAGGAAGAAGACCTGATGCGTCCCTTCTCGCTGGAGGAACTTGGATTATCCGACGATGAGATTGCAATGCTGGCCGCGGCAGCCGCAGAGCAGCAGAAGCATGCGTCGCCGGCAGCGGAAGAAACACCGCTTACGCCCTTCTCGCTGGAGGAGTTAGGGTTATCGGACGACGAGATTACGATGATCGGCGCTGCTGGCAGTGCTGTTGGAACGCCGCCGACGGAAGAGACGCTGCTTACGCCCTCCTCGTCGGAAGAACTAGAAGTATCGGATGCTGAGACGGTTCAGACGACCAGAACTGCTGCGACATCCGATGCTGCACTTTCTCCTTCTGGCGGAATCGAAGCAGAGGCATTCTCGTTGATCGATCTCGAACCGGTAACCGGTCCGGAAGTATCTGCCACACCACAACCACCGGTACAGGAGCGTACAGAAGCGTCTGCATCGGTTGCGCCGCCGAGGATCACCGAAAAACAGCCGGCTCCGGCAACGGCGCCGATTGCCGCTGCGCCATCGCTGCCGCCTGGTGCACTGCCCGACCTGAGCGCCTTCCCGGAACTGCAGGAGTATGTGCGCATGCTGGATGCCGATCCGGGCAATCATATTCTGCGTCTCTCAATCGCACGGGTCGGCGGGCAGATAGGCATGATGGAACTCGCAATGCAGCACTACCGCAGCCTTATCAAACAGAATGCGCTGCTCGATGAAATTGTCGCTGATCTCAGCGACATGATCGCAGAGACCAGCGATACCAGCCTGCTGCGCAAACTCCATCGCACCCTCGGCGATGCCTACTCGCGTCAGGGTCGCTTCCGTGACGCGATGCGCGAATATAGCTGGATACCAGGACAGGGATAATCTGCGCAATCTGTGTTGCGCCGCTATGAGTGGTAGAGAGCAATGACCGTAAACATGCGCCGGATCGTTGAAGACCTCATCCGAGTTGAGGGGGTCATCGGAAGTTTACTCGTCGGAAAGGATGGCCTGGTTGTCGCCAGTACGCTGATGGATGAGGAAGATGCCGAGATCCTGGGCGCTATGTCGGCAGCCGTGTTTGGGGAGATTGACAAAGCCACCCGACGTATCGGCGTCGGCGCGCTGATCGACTCGATCATCGACGCGGAGCAGGGGTCGATTCTGATGCTCGAAGCACGGGAATTGATCCTGGTGGTGATTACCCAGCGCATGGTCAATCTTGGCCTGGTCAAAATGGAGATGCGCCGGGCTTCCAAACGGATCAGCGAAGCTGTTCCAATCTGATCTCGTTCCCTGTGCGGTGCATCGTTCCCAACGTGGTGCGTAAGTCTGAGGTAACCGTGTTCTGTGGTTTGGTTTCGCGCCTGTGAGCCATGCGCTCAGGGCGCGATGTTTGCGTTCTTGTGCTGATAAAGGAGAAGAGGAGGCATGGAGCGTTCCCTGATCATCCTGAAACCCGATGCGGTGCAGCGCGGTTTGATCGGTCCGACTCTGACGCGCATCGAACAGCGTGGATTGCGTATCGTCGGTATGAAGTTGATGCAGATCGATGAGGCGCTGGCGCGCCGACACTACGCCATTCACGAGGGTAAGGCGTTCTTCGATAGTCTTATAACATACATTACGTCGGGTCCGGTCGTGGTACTGGTGGTCGCCGGCAGGAACGTTATTGAAATCGTTCGTTCGATGGTTGGAGCGACAAACCCGGTCAAAGCAGCGCCGGGTACGATCCGTGGCGATTTTGCACTGGAGATTGGACGGAACCTCATCCATGCCTCGGATTCGCCGGAGAATGGCGAGATGGAGGTCAATCTCTTCTTCCGCCCCGAAGAACTGGTTGAGATGCGCCGCAGCGTCGACCAGTGGATCTATGAGTAGCCGGGAATGTGAACTGTTCCACCGGCGGGCAACGAACGAGATTTCCCTTTCTGCCGCCTGGCAACGCTCCCACAACAATCGGTGATGGGTTCAATCGGCAGGCACCCGCAGAACCGGCGTCTGCGGGGTGCTGATCGCCTCAAAACATTCCGCTTGCAGCCTTTGCACTGCTGATTCTTTGCACGAACGCCACACATCCGGCAACAACCGGAACCCGAGCCAGGCTGCGCGACTCCCGCCGGGTAAACGCCGGCGCATATCCCGCTACTCCCGGCTGTTGAATTCCTGCCACCACTCGCGGAACATACGCGCCGGGTTGCTCCAGTACCGTTCAGCATCGACAGCCGGTGGTTGTCGGCGTTGGGTTGTGGCATCGCGGAAGCGACGGGCAATGTCGCGCACCGCTGCAGCTGCCGGTTTCTCACGCCCCTGTGCATCGATCACGCCGATTGTTCGATAGCGGCGCGTGCGATCCAGCGGTGGTGTCTGCCACCGATCTGCAGAGAAATCGGCAAAGGCTGGCAACCAGACCCCGGCAGCGCCATCGTGGTAGAGCCGCTCCAGTGCAGCGTTGATGAACTCTGCCTGCTCTCCAGCCATGCCGCGATACAGCATCATTGCTTGTCCAAAGAGATTGTCCTCGAACCATCCGGCTGTTTCACCTTCAGTTATGACAGGCATGCCGACCCCGATGACGATCATACGGCGTTCTGCAAGCCCGGCGGCAAGCGTATGCAGGTATGCAGCCGGACTCGTATGGCGCGTCTGGTTCTCGACAGGCGTTTCGGGCGGATCGACGACAACACCGGCAAGTGCACAATGCTTTGCCACATCTTCGGGTCGTGGACCAGAACGTCGTTTCAAGCCAACGGGCGAAACGACCCCCATACACGCTGCGTGCGGTGCAATCTGCCGCAGTTCTTCGCCGATGGTCTCGAACCAGCGAGCGGCTGCCTGATCGGACTCAGGGCGATGGACGCGCTCGAACCCTTCACCAACCTGCCATACCCAGACTGCCGGATGATCGCCAAAGTAGCCCGCAACCTCGCGCACCAGATACCGTTGCGCCTCGACGATCATCGGTTCGCTGAACAGATCGCCGCACTGTACCGGACGATACCATCCGCCAGTCAGTACCGGGATCAATCCCGGCGGGCGCACGATCAACAACGATTGTCGTCGATGCGCGCGCTGCAATGCACCAATCATATCAGGACCGTTCGCCCATACCGGAATCTGCAACTGACCAAACACGGTAACCGGAAAGAGCGCCAGCACGACCCGCAATCCGGCGTTGTGAGCAACATCGAGCGCATGCTCCAGTGAGCGCATCGCGCGACTGTTGATCCGCGTCGGACCCGGCTGGAAATCCTCCCACACCAGGCAGAGGCGCACGGTATCAAACCCAAGATCGCTAATATGCACCAGCTCATCACACACTGCGCCACGGTCATAGCGCTGCCAGAACAGCGGACCGGTCCGACGCGGCCAGTATGTTACACCGAGCGAAAAGGCATCATCACGCGTTGTCATGGCAGATTCTGTGCATCGAGAAATGCTCCGACCTGATTGAGAAATTGTTCGAATGCGGAACGTTCGTGTTGCAACACCTCGTAGACGCGATCATAATCAATCGACATGGACTGATGCACCAGAATGGTACACAAGCCAACCGCGCTGGCAAGCCTGGCGCCGAGATCGGCGGAAATCACACCAGCGCGGGCAACGGTCAACACTGCATCATGCCCGCTATCGGGCAATGGTAATGAGAGACTGGCGATCAACTGGTCGCACACACTGATGACGACCTCGATTGCCAGTTGAAGGGTGCGATCCACCGTTGCACGTATGCGCCAATCCTGCTCGCGATCAGCGCGCGAGTGTTGTTGCAATTCGCGCAACTGCGCCACAGAGACCTGGAGTTGGGCAAGATGGCGAGCAATGGTCAGAGCGCCGGTCAGGGGCCAGGTCTCACGTTTCCTTCAGCGAACTGCTTTATGCGCGCGCGCAGCATCCGACGGTAGCGCGGCGCCCAGTCGAACCATTCCTGCATGGTACACACCTCGAACGCCACCCGCGCCTTGTCATCGCGATTGTACAGCACGTGACGAGGCCGTAGCGCTTCGTAGCACAACAGCGGCGGTACATCATTCAAAACTGCCAGGTCGATGGCATCAGAGCGATAAGCGGCGCTCAGTCGCCCGATCAATTCGAGACGCCAGCGCTCGTGCTCTTCCCGATCTGTTTCCGGTGCAAACAGCATGGCGATGTCAATATCACTGCGGGCATGCACACGCCGCAGGCGCGCGATCCGAAGAGCCATGCAACCACCACTGGCGTGTCGGCGAAGATCGTGTCGAATGATACCTCAGCAGCCATGTCTATCATCCCTATGGACGCCCTGTGCCACGCACGAAGACATCGGGCCAGGCTTTGAAGCGGGTAAAGAAGAGTTCGGGCGTCTTCTGTACGCCTTGCTCGGTAATCACCCGATAGACCCTGATATCCATCCCGCGCCGCGCCCGGTCGGTCTGACGCACCGTTCCGAAGGGCAGACCGGGATCGTTCACATACACTGCCTGCGCCGGCGGAGATACGATGTTGGTTATCTCCGGTCCAACCACTGCCACACGCCGATCTGGTCGCGTGCCATAGAGACGCACACTCAACACCTGTGCGCTCGTATCGGCGATCGCTTCCATAAGCAACCAGTGTCCAGTGTCATTGATGAATCTGAGGTCCTGCACGCCGGTGTAGATGGTTGCATCCATGCCTGGCGCTGCCTGGTCGGGGAAACTGAAGGCATCGTACCAGGAAATATAGAACGGGTGGGCATGCCGTTCGGCGATCGGTAAACCAGCCCAGAATGCTGCGCGAAACACCGTCGTCGATACCTGACAGACGCCGCCGCCCCATTCGAGTTGGGTACGATTGCCGATAACCGCATACCCCTGGACAAAGCCATGTTCCGCATCGACTGCGCCAAGTTGCGTATTGAAGGAGAACTCGGCGCCAGGCGGGATGAGCACGCCGTTCATCCGGGCAGCCCCAGCCTGGATATTCGTCACACGATACCCAGCAGAACCGGCAAAACTCGATTTACCTTCCGCCACCAGCTCGACAATACCGAGCGTGGGCAGTGTTTCCGCTGTAATCTCCGGGCGGATCGTTTCAACCGGAAGTTCGACGATGTGGTCCTGCGTGCGCAGCGCCCGACGGATCGCTTCAGCAGCTTCGGCCGGCTTGAGGCGCAAACCATCGCGCCCCGGCTCGACGATTTGAAGACGCCCGTTGCGAAAAGCAACCCGCGGCTCGGCGCTTGGTGAGTCGACGAACTGCGCCAAACGATCAACAGCACGTTCCAGCCGCGCCTGATCGATATCGACGAACATACGCCCGTCGGTGACGCTGATGGTCAGCATCTCCGCAATCCGATCCGGTTCCCATATCCAGCGCCGTTCTCCCTGCCGGAGTTCGAGCGGTCGGCTCAGCAGCAATTCGGCATCGACCACCGCAGCGGCAATATCTTCATCTGCCAGCGTCGGTTCAAGGATGCGAGTACGGAGCGTGACCGTCTGCGGTTCGAGCGATTGCAGCGCGCGTAAGATGTCGATCACCGTGGCATCTGTCAGAAGCTGGCGTCCGGGTCGGGCAGCCGTCGGCAGTACTTTGCCGGCGGCAATACTGAGCGCTGCATCGCGCGGTGGGTGGTCGATCTCTGCCGCGAGACCGATCAGGTACTGCTGTACCTGTGCTGCGTCCACCCGTAGCCGCGGTGCGATATCAACCCCGCCGTTCTGCCACAATTCCCACAGTTCTTCGATCCGACGCAGTGGATTACCGGTGCGTCCCACACCAAGCGCCGCCGAAGCAACCTGATCGAGGTCGAATTGAACACCAAGATCATCGAGTGAGAGTTGCCACGAACGCCCCTCGAACATCAGCGTCAGCGACGTTTCGGTGAATGGCGCATAACGTGACGCCAGTGCAGCTCGGATTTCTTCGCGCGACAGACCACCCACCGGCATACCTCGAATGCTGACGCCGGGCATGGCACGGTCGGCGACAAGCACATCGGTGATAAATGGCTGGGCAAAGAAGAGCGCTACGCCGAGCGCAGCAATGATCAGCAGGACACCCAGCACCGGCGCGCGACGGGGACGCACCGGCGGCGTGCGTCGCGGCGACCCGGGTTCTGAAGGTTCAGGCGGCAACTCAGGCAGCGGCTCATCGATCAGGAGCCGCCCCTCGCCCTTGCGCCGCCGGATAGGACCATACTCCTGATAGTACTTCTCCGACATGGCGGAAACTCAGGCAACGCAGCAGCATGCCTCCACGCCTGCTTCGGCGGAACAGAAACTTCGCCCCGGTCTATCGGGCTTCGGGATGATACAACCAGTAATGGTTTTCAGGTCGGGCAATGCGCGTAGCTTCGGATCGGTCGTACCCACACCTGCCAGACGTTGACGTTCAACTTTAGGACTGTTTGTGATTTCGTACAGGAGCATCTTCCGCTGAACACAGCAGCCGGGCAGTTTCTCCTGACAGGCGATCAGGCGCGATGCATACAGCGTATCACGACTGCATGCGGCTGTCAAGGCTTTCCAAACCCCAACCCACGTTCGCGCATACTGACGAAGCGACCTGCGCCAATCACCAGATGATCGAGCACATCAATGTCAAGCAACCGTCCGGCTTCGATAATCTGACGGGTGACGACGACATCCTCCGGCGAAGGGGTTGGGTCGCCGCTCGGATGGTTGTGCACCACGATAATCGATGCTGAGTTGAGCCGGATAGGTTCCTTGAAGATCTCGCCAATCCGAACCATCGATGTGTGTAGGCTGCCGATATAGACCGTCTGGATTTTCTGCACGCGATTCTTGGTATCCAGGCAGATCGCGCGCAACTGTTCCTGGTCGAGATGGCTCATTTCGATCTGCATCAGTTGGGCTGCATCGGTAGGCGAACGGATCTGAAACCGTTCATCGCCGCCTGCCAGCAGCAACCGGCGCCCGATTTCGAGTGCTGCTTTGAGTTGCGCAGTCTTTGCCTCACCCATGCCGCGCCGTTGCGCCAGTTCCTCGAATCCGGCGCGCTGTAACCCATTCCATCCACCAAACTCGACAAGCAGTTGTTGCGCAAGTTGAACAACGTTCATTCCTTCGATGCCAACCCGCAGCAAAATTGCCAGCAGTTCAGCATCAGAGAGCGCAGCAGCGCCATGCGAGCGCAATCGCTCGCGTGGTTTGTCGGTTGGCGGAAGTTCGCGGATGCGAACATGATACCCGGTCATACTCTGCTCCTCATCGTCCCAAAACATCACAGATACTACCGCTCCAGCATCACGGTCGATGCGACTCAGAGCCGACACGCGGATGGGACATTCGTCCTGCCCGGCAGCAGGACGCACCGGGCAGAATTTGCAAGACGACGCTCCTCTTCACGTGTCGTCCGACCCAAAAGTCGTACTATACTGCTCACGTTTCCCGGAAAGCGCCGGTGCGCACCACGCCGACCGATCGTGGTCGTCGGAAGTCTATGAATATGCCAGAGGTGCAATGTTCGTTTCTCCACGAAAAGCGGTTGTCGCCATTGTGCACACCTCACCGGCGACGATCGGTGCCGACTATCGGCGCTTGCTCGACCTTGCCGGCATGGATGAATTGACTGTGCCGCCACGCTGTGCTCTGCTGGTTCCCCGGCACGCGCGCCGTATGCCCTTCCCGGGCGCCGGCGCCCCGCCGTGGCAACTGGAGATGATCGCACGCCTGTGTCGTGTGATCGGCATCGCTGACGTTGCGACGATATTGCCCGAACCGCGCAACGACAGGTACGGGTATGCCGGGATTGCAAAAGCGCTGGGAAGCGCTGTTATCCGCCACGCACCGCCGCTCGACTATGCGACTCTGGTTGTGGCACTCGCTCCCGGTCGCATCGATGCACGTCATGGTCTCTTCGGCACGACGCACGCGCTGGCAGCGCTGTTCCGCCCCGGCGCAATCATTCGCAACACCGGTTGCATTACAGATGCACTGGCGCAGGTGCGACACACAGGTGCGTCGCTGATCGCAGTGACGGACGCAACCACCATCAGCGATGGACGTGATGTCGGTGCGGAATATGCCGAGATCCGCAGCACGATCCTGGCGTCGCGCGATCCGGTCGCACTTGATGCTCTTGTCGCTGCGCAGTTTGGTCTCGATCCGTTGAGCGATGTTGCTTTCCTGCGCGAAGCGCACCGGCAGGGGCTGGGAACCGCCGATCTGCGTGCCATAACCTGCTGTGGCGATGTCGAGGCGCTCCAGGATCGCTGGGGGCTGGTCGATCCAGCGCCGGGTGTGACACTGGATCGCTTCAACTGCTGGACTAAATCAGATATGCGGACGTTCGAGGGCTGGTTGTACGGCACCGGCTGGGGACGCCTGTTTCAGGCGTATCAAATGCGGTATGCCGTCCACAGGTGCTGGTGAGGATGGACGAAATTCGTGATCTAGTCCAGTTCGATGCGCAGCGATTGTAACCCACGTAGTGCAAAGTTATCGCGCCACACGACCTGCTCCTCCATAAGGCGCATGTGAGGGAAACGGCGAACCAGTGCGCCGATGGCAACCTGCCCCTCCAGGCGCGCTAGTGGCGCGCCGAGACAGTAGTGCGGACCGTGCCCAAACGACAGGTGGCGCACATCACTGCGCGTCATATCCAGGCGTTCCGGGTCCTGGTACTGAGCCGGGTCACGATTCGCTGCGCCGATGAACACCGTTACCGTCTGACCTGCTTCGATACGATGCCCCTGGAATTCGAAGTCGGTCAATGCCCGGCGACTCGTCGCCTGCACCGGGCTGTCGTAGCGCAACAGTTCCTCGATAGCGGCGGAGGTCAACTCCGGATGATCGCGCAGGAGCGCGAACTGATCGGGATGACGCATCAGCGCCAGGGTTCCATTGCCGATCAGGTTCGTCGTTGTCTCGTGACCGGCAAGCAGGAGCAGGATGCTGTTCGCAACCAGTTCCTGTTCGCTCAGCCGATCGCCGCCATCCTCCGCCTGCGCAAGCGCCGAGAGCAGATCATCGCGTGGTGCGCGCCGCCGCTCTGCTACCAGCGCCAGAAAAAACTCGCTCATCTCCCGCACCGCCTTCAGCGCTGCGGGAAGCACATCGGCTTCGGGTCGCGTCGTGCCGCCAATGAACGCTGCCAGACTATCCGACCATCGGCGGATCTGTTCGTGCATGTCGGTAGGAACGCCGAGCATGTGGGCAATGACGGTTACCGGCAGCGGATAGGCAAACTCACTGATCAACTCGATCGCGCCGCGCGCTGCTGCTGCATCGAGCAACTGATCAACGATGCGTTGAACCAGCGGGCGGTACGATTCGACGACGCGCGGCGTAAAGGCGCGGTGTACGAGCGTCCGGAGACGGGTGTGGTCGGGTGGGTCGGTGAACAGCATCATGCTGTCGCGGGTCTTGAAGAGGGGTTCCAACCCGGTGGCTATCAACCATTGCGGATCGACCTGCAAACGATCGGCGCCCAGACGCGGATCGCGGAGCAACGCCTGAGCGTCGGCGTAGCGAAATATCTGCCAGTCACCACCCGTCCAGCGGATTGGTTGATCTGCACGTAAACGGTCGTAGATCGGATATGGATCATTAATCGCTGCCACACTCCAGAGTTCGGCTAGTGGTTCGGTTGTGGGATGCATACTCTCCTCCAGCAATCTCGTAAATGGATCGACTGGCAACCATGCGTGCCTGTTCTGTGAAACGACGGCACTCCAGACACTGTTGACCTGTGATACGATTAGAGGACAGCGTACTACCCTCTTGAGCGGGATGGAACTTTCTGCAATGCCACCGATCGATCTTGCGCCGGGCAATCCGTATGGCTTACCGCTACGAACGCCGGTTCTGACCGCTGCCGGTTGCTTTGGTTTTGGCATCGAGTACGAACGCGCCGTGCCGATCGAACGCCTTGGCGCCATCGTGACCGGCAGTGTCTCGCTGCGTGGCAGACACGCTCTGCCGCCGTTGCGCCTGCTCGAAACACCGGCAGGCGTGCTGAGCGTGGGCACGTGGCGCGATCCGGGGCTGGCGCGTGTTC
This sequence comes from Roseiflexus sp., assembly GCA_034432635.1. GTDB lineage: Bacteria > Chloroflexota > Chloroflexia > Chloroflexales > Roseiflexaceae > Roseiflexus. The sequence goes on along the minus strand of DAOUBK010000072.1, from coordinate 86,984 downwards.
TGCGCGAGTATGCACTAGTGTGGCGCACATGGAACACACCGGTCATTCTCAGCGTCGCCGCCGATCACGGCGATGTGGCTGCTGCACTCGAAGGCATCGAAGGGATTGCCGGACTGGAACTCACCTTTGGCGATGACCTGACTGCCGCCGCCAGAACCGTTGCTGCAGTACGTGCAGTGACACTGCTGCCGTTGCTGGTGAAACTCCCGCTCCACGACCGTCTGATAGCCGTAGCGCGCTCCATCATCGATGCCGGTGCCGATGCGCTGACGATAGCCTTCCCGCCACGTGCCTGTGCGCCAGACCCACATACCGGCGAACTCCTGCAAGGTCGTCTTTCCGGCCCTGCGATTCGACCGCTGGTTCTGGCTGCGATTGCTGATGTCTGCGCAATAACGAACGCGCCGGTCGTTGCCTGTGGCGGCATTGGAACGGTCGAAGACGCTCGCGCGTTTCTGTCAGCTGGCGCGATTGCGGTACAGACAGGATCGGTTCTGCTTGCCGATCCATTCGCAGCAGTTCGGATCGCCGACGCGCTGTAAAGTGACAGAGGGAGGCAACATCAGGTGCGCACGTGCCCCTCACCCTCGACGACCCACTTATAGGATGTCAGTTCTCGCAGCGCCATCGGTCCGCGGGCATGCAGTTTCTGCGTGCTGATAGCGATCTCGGCGCCCAACCCTAACTGACCGCCATCGTTGAAGCGCGTGGACGCATTGACGAACACCGCTGACGAATCGACCGCCTGTACGAATGCCTCAGCCGTTGCCGGATCGCGAGTAATGATCGCATCAGAGTGATCGCCGAAACGCGCGATATGGTCGAGTGCCTCGTCCAGACCGGACACAACGCGGATCGAGAGGATCAATGCCATGAACTCAACGCCGAAATCGCTCTCCTGAGCTGGAACGATCTGCGGCGTATCGAAACCGGCAGCGCGCAGAATTGCCAGCGCCGCTTCGTCGGCGCGCAGTTCGACATTGCTGGCGAGCAAATCACGGGCAACTGCGGGTAGCACATCAGCAGCGACTGCGCGATGCACCAGCAATGTGTCGAGCGCGTTACAGACGGAAGGACGCTGCACTTTGGCGCTATGGACAATGGGAACGACCATCTCCAGATCGGCAGCCTGATCGACATAGATGTGGCAAACACCAATACCGCCGGTGATGACCGGAATGGTCGCCTTTTCGCGGCAGAAGCGGTGCAATCCTGCACCGCCACGCGGAATAATGACATCGACATACCGGTCGAGACGCAGCAACTGTTCCACCAGCGTACGATCCGGATCATCGATCACCTGAATTGCATCAGCAGGGAGTCCTGTCTGTGCGATCGCGTTCTGAATCAGGCGCGTCAGTGCCGCACACGAACGAGTGATCTCCTTGCCGCCGCGCAGGATCGCCGCATTCCCGGATTTCAGACAGAGTGCTGCAACATCGACAGTTACATTAGGGCGCGCTTCGTAGATGACGCCGACGACGCCAAGCGGAACACGACGTTTGTGCACCCGCAGCCCATTGTCGAGCACAGTGGCATCGAACCGCTCACCGACCGGATCGGGCAGGCGCGCAACTGCACGGGTATCGGCGGCGATGGCTGCCAGGCGTTGTGGAGTCAGCGTCATGCGGTCGATCAGTGCGAGTGACAGACCGGCATCGCGTCCGGCGGCGACATCGATTGCGTTGGCTGACAGAACCTCTGCGGCATTGGCTTCATCGATCAGAGCAGTTGCGATCGCCTCGAGCGCGGCATTCTTGCGCTCAGCAGGTATCAGCGCCATGCGCCGTCCGGCAGCGCGCGCACGCGCACCAATCTCTTCGATATTCGTCATACGGGGTCTCCTGACGGATAGTCGAGTTCTGCAAGCGCATCACAGTACAACCATATCGTCGCGATGCACCACCTCTGGACCATAATCGAACCCAAGTGTTTCGGCGATCTGCGACGATCGCAATCCGCAAATACGGAAAAGATCGGTAGAAGCATACTGGGTTATCCCGCGTGCAATCTCTCTGCCATCGGCGGCATAGATCCGCACCGTCTGACCGCGGGCGAAGTCACCTTCGACGGCGACAATACCGGCTGGCAGAAGACTCTTACCGCCCTCGATCAACGCGCGTGCAGCGCCCTCATCAGTCACCACACGACTATGGCGAACGGTTTCTGCCAGGATCCAGCGCTTCCGGCTCTCGACCTTCGTTGCCTGCGCCGGGAAGCGCGTGCCGATCGGTTCGCCTGCCACGACTCGCGTGATCACGTCACGTTCAGCACCGCAGGCGATCACCACGTCTGCCCCGCTACGCGTCGCCAGGTCAGCCGCCTGGATTTTGGTCAGCATGCCGCCGGTGCCACGGGTATTGCTGCCACCTGCGATTGTGTAGACCTGTTCGATAATATGCGGGACGACCGCAATCCGGGTGGCGGATGGATCACGGCGCGGGTCAGCAGTGTAGAGTCCATCGATATCGGTCAGAATCAGCAACAGATCGGCATCGACCAGGTTGGCGACCAGCGCTGACAGATTATCGTTGTCGCCAACACGGATCTCGCTCACAGCAACCACGTCATTTTCATTGACAATCGGCAGCACACTGTGCATCAGGCAGGCGAGCAACGTATTACGTGCATTCAGGTAGCGATGCCGGTCTGCCAGATCGCCGCGGGTCAGCAGGGTTTGTGCCACCGTTATGCCGTACAGTTCGAAGATTTGCTCATACAGATGCATCAGGCGACTCTGACCGACTGCCGCGAGCATTTGTTTGAGCGGAATATCGCGCCGCTGTGCAGGAAAGTGGAGGCGTTCACGACCCACGGCAATCGCGCCAGAACTCACCAGCACAATTTCGACCCCTTGACTGCGCGCTGTAGCAATCTGCTGCACCAGCGACACAATCGTAGGGCGATGCACCTTATCAGTTCCAGCGGTGAGAACGTTGGTGCCGACTTTCACCACAATGCGACGGGGTTGTGTCATTGTTTCGGATCAGAGGTCTAACGAGGAGGGACGTGAATCAATAACAGGCGAGAGCCGGGATATTCCCATGCTCTCACACCTCACACCACCGATGTTTTCTTCACGGCGCAAGACGATACCCGACGCCCCATTCGGTGAGCAGCAGTTTCGGCTCACGTGGATCCTGTTCGATCTTCCGGCGCAGGTGCCAGATATACACCTTGAGGTAATCGTTGTCTCTGATGTATTCGTGCCCCCACACGCCACGCAGCAGAGTCTCGTGGTCGAGCACGGCACCGGCGTGGTCGGCGAGCAGGAGCAGCAGATTGTACTCGGTCGGTGTCAGATCGACCGGCTCACCGCGTACCAGAACCTCACGCTTCTGCTTATCGATTGTAATCTCACCGCCACCGGCGACGATCGGGCGATTGGGCGAGGGCACCCGCCGGAGCAACGCGCGAATACGCGCCGTCAACTCGTCCATGTTGAACGGCTTGGTCAGGTAATCGTCGGCGCCGCTCTCCAGACCGGTGACAATATCCTTGCTCTGGGTGCGCGCGGTCAACATCAGCACCGGTATCTGCGAAAACTCGCGCAGACGACGGCAAACCTCCCATCCGTCCATTTCCGGCATCATCACATCGAGGATCATCAGATCGGGATGCTGTTCCCGCACCATTTGCAGGCCCTGGGCGCCGCTTTCAGCTTCCAGTACGCTGAATCCTTCGTGTTCGAGATTGATGCGCACCAGATCGCGCAGCCCGGGCTCGTCGTCCACAATCAGGATTCGACGCTGATCATTCCCCTGCATGGCTTACCCTTGCCTCTCGCGCCACTGTGGCGCCAGTATGTGCGGATGTTCAGAAATCCTGCGAAGCCTTCCCTGCAGCGTTTAACCGTGCGAATAGCGTTGCCACGTCATCGGCAGTCAACGTTCCAATGCGAACATACCGGATCGTGCCTTCTGGATCGATAAAGTAACTGACCGGTACCGGCGAGATCTGGAACAGTCGCGCCGCCTCGCCTTCAACATCCAGTGCAATCGGATAGGTAACACCGTACTGTCGCACGAAGTCGCGCACTGCGTCATCGTTGGGTTCCTGGCGACGCAGATTAATGCCGACGATCACCAGACCTTCATCCTGTAACTGACGGTACGCCTCCTGCAACGCGGGTGTCTCTTCCCTGCACGGCTCGCACCACGTCCCCCAGAAGTTGACCAGCACAACCTTCCCGCGTAAGTCAGCCAGACGCAGGTTGTCACCATCCAGCGTCGGCAATGTCAGATCGGGTGCGGGGCGGTTGAGCTCGCCTACGCCCGGCATGGGTGCGTCGTCTTCACGTCCGACCATGAACCAGACTAGACCGATGATCAGTACGCCAATAAGTGCACCAGCCGCAGAAGTGATCAGTTCGCGCCTGCTAATGCCTCTTCGTCGAGACGGCGCATGGCTATGAAGTGCAGTTTTTTCTCTCATATGTGTAAACGCTCGCATTGATCATTTTAACACATTTGTCGGATACTGTATAGGGGGTTGACGAGTGATGCATGTCAACACCTGTTCAGGCTCGACGCCTCAGAGGTTTCTGTCCGATGCAGTAACATAAGCGCAACACTCTGGCAGGCCTGCGCGCCACCGGAACACATCCCTCAACTGCTTTCCTGGACAGGGTCAACCGGGGAAGAACGACGCAGCACCTCCGGATGCCACATACCCCGGAATAGCGACGCACGCCAGGTGTCTCATGGACGACGCCGATTTTGGTATTCCACCCGGTGGTGGTGCAATGCACTATCTACGCGCCTGGTCGATCAGGCGCTGCGCTTCGACCGCGATGGGCGATCCGGTTGGCGCAAGGGCAATGATCCGTTTCCAGACCTCAACCGCTTCTTCGGTGCGCGGTGGTTGCACCGAAGAGAGGCACAATCCCAGGTTGAGCAACAGGCGTGTATCTTCGGGGCGAGCCGCAACCGCTGCTTCCAGGTCTTTCAACCCCTCAACAACAAACGTCTGATCGCCCGACCCGGCGCCGTAAAAACAGCGCGACGCCCCGAGATCGCCGCGAGCAACAGCATTTTCCGGATCGAGTTCCAGCACCCGCTCATACGCGCTTGCGGCTTCGATCCAGCGTGGCAAGCGCTGCTGGTAGAGCAGACTATCCGGCGCCTGCTCACGCACAATCTGCACACTGTCGTAGAGGAGATTCGCGTAATCGATCCAGGCCTGCGCATCGTTCTCGTTCTGCTCGGCAAATTCGCGCGCGCGGGCGATCATGGTTTCGAGCGCGTCCATCATCGATGCCGTGGCGGTTGGTGCAGCAGCCACCGGTACTCTCCCGCCGCCGGTCATGATCAGACCTGAAATCACTGCCACCAGCGCCACTGCCAGAATAGCGATCACCATCACGGCAGGAACCGCGATCTGATCCGGGTGGGGCGGCTGCGTCAGTTTCGGACGCGGATTGAAGTTCTGTGGACGCTCTGCGCGCTGTGCCGGTGGCAGAGGACGATAGTCGAGCGTTTCTTCTGTCGACGAGGCAGCAAGACGCTGAGCATCGTACTGAGCGCGCCGTTGGGGGTCGGACAGCGCAGCGTGCGCTTCATCGAGGATTGCGATCCGCTGCTGCGCCAGTTCGACCAGTTCTTTCGCCGCGCCGCTCAGTTTTTCCGGATCGTACTGATCACGCAGACGCCGATAGGCGGCACAGATCGTATCACTATCGGCGTCGGGCGAAACCTGAAGTATCGCGTAGTAATCCTGGACTGCCATGGTTAGCGCGAACTTACAAAGCGCGCCAGTCCACCGAATCCACGCGGCAGCCGCACCCGTTGTCCTTCGAGCGCACCGCGCCCTTCGAGTGTGCGCCGCACGATGGCGATAGAGCCGCCGACCACCCCGATGATGACCCCCAACCACACGAGCATCACCCCTGGCTTCAGGCTCAGGGTAATGACCGCTTTCGCCGGATCCACCGGCAGGTTCAACCCTTCAACCCGGATCAACACCCGCCGCTCCATCGGATCGAACGCTGCCAGCGTGGCTTTGTGCCCGCCGGGGAGTTCCGCCGGCACGTCAACAATACCGCCCACAGGGTCTGATGGACTGGTCACCATTTGTACCCTGGGGGTCAGTTCGACCGACTGCCCTTCGTAGGTTACCCGCAGTTTTGCGCCCACCTCAGCAGTACCGGTCGTATGCGCATCCGGCACATCGAACCCCAGGAAGGTAAACTCGTAGGGACCGACCGTGCCCGACTGCCCAACGCTCATATCCGCCATATTGCGGTCATACGGCGGCTGGTACTCTGATGGTGAGATATACACATCGCGGAACAGTTCGCTACGGATGGCAGGCGTTGCCATGGTGGCGCCCATCATCTGGTTGAAGTAGAGTTGTGGCATCGCCTGGAACGTCTCATTCCCGTGGGTCACAGTCAGATCGAGAATCCCACGCCCCTCCGGTGTCTGCCGCCAGCCATTGAACGTTACGGTATACCCGAAGGCGCTAACGCTTTCGCCTTCCGGCACCAGCAGCCGCACCTCCTCGGTGGCGTAGATCGTCGAAGCGATGACCCCGACCAGCAACACCATCAGGCCGACGTGCGCCAGGTACCCGCCGATACGCAGCCACCCGCTGCGCAGGGTACGCACAATCATCAGGACATTCGTACCAAACGCAAACGCACAGAGTGTGACATACGCCAGTGGCAACGGATCGCGCGCACCGAGCACCAGCCCCACGCAGGCGACCACCACCGCGCCGAGCGCTGGGAAACGCAGCGCACGCAGGAGCGACCGTTTATTCGTATCACGCCAGCCGAGCAACGGACCGATAATCAGGAGGATCACCAGGATCAATCCGAGCGGCGGCACCGTTGTGCTGTAAAAATCGCCCACCAGTCCGAAGCGCCCATCAGCGAACGGTTGCGCATTGGAGTCGAACGTGGTGCCGTCGTCGATCTTGAACGACCCGGCGAAGATCGACTGCAATTGATGACCGACGCCAGGGATCGCCGAAATGAGCGGCATCGAGGTACCAAGCCCGACGACAGTCGCGATCACCAGCAGAGCGATAATTCCCAGCACGAAGAAACTGTCGCGCGAGAGTAATTTATCGGAGAGCGGCTTACCCGGAATATCGCGCCAGCGCCATGCCAGTGCGCCGAAGCCGCCAAAGGCAAGCAGCGCCAGCGATGCGAACAGGACAGTCTTCAGTCCTTCTTCGACGAACGAATGGACCGAGAACGATGACAGCACACCACTGCGGGTCAGGAAGGTCGAATAGAACACCAACACATAAGTGGCGATTGCCAATGCGAAGGTGGTGCGCCGCAAACCATGCCCGGTGCGTTGTACCAGCATCGCGTGCAGCAGCGCCGTTGAGGTCAACCAGGGAACCAGCGATGAATTTTCGACCGGATCCCACCCCCAGTAGCCACCCCAACCCAGGGTCTCATACGCCCAGTAGCCGCCGAGCAGCAATGCCAGCCCGAGGAACACCCAGGCAGCCAGCGTCCACGGCAGCGCATCATGAACCCAGCCATCATAATCGCGCCGCCACAACCCGCCAATAGCAAATGCGAACGGCACAGCCATCAGCGCGAATCCGATGAACAGCACCGGTGGATGGATGAGCATCCACATATTCTGGAGAGTCGGGTTCAGTCCCCGTCCATCGGACGGCGTTACTGCCACGCCATTCTGCATGAATGGCGCGAACGGGTTGCGGATCAACATATAGAAGAGCAACGCCGCCTGGATCGCCATGAAGATCGAAAGCACATATGGCTCGGCGTGGCGGGTGCGGCGCACCAGAAACTGCGCTGCGATCACGCCCCACAACGCCCAGATGACGAACGATCCCGGTTGCCCTGCCCAGACGGCAGCCACACGGAACGCCGGATCGAGGTCACGCGAGGTATAGTTGTAGACATACTCGATATCGTACCGCTGTGCGATGAACAGGTAATTCAGCAGCGCAACGACTGTCACTACTGCTACCAGCGTCAGACGGACGCCAACCCGACCGAACGCCAGTCCTGCCAGATGACCACGCGGTGTCAGCGCATATCCAGCAGTCGCCAGCAGCGCAGAAGCCAGCCCAGCAATGATCAGTGTCGTACCAAGGAGATACATACTGCCTCGAATCTAGTGTTATTGCGCAGCCGCCTGCATTTCCTGATACTTCGACGGGCACTTGACGAGCAGATCATCAGCGAGGAAGACGTTACGCGACGCATCGTAATGACCAATCGCCACAATGCTCACCGCCTGCTCGAAGTTCGATGGCTTCGGTTTGGCATACACGACCGGGATCATTTTGCCGGTACTATCCTGGAGCATAAACACAAAGTTGCCGTCGGCATCGTACCTGCCCGTATCTCCTAGGAACCCGGCCAGTTGCACGCTGCGACCGCTCTGCGTCGCCTCATCGATACTCACCGTGTATGGCCGGTACGAGGCGGTCAGCCCATAGTAACCCAGACCTATTGCCAGCGCAATCACTGCCGCACCGAGCAGATGGAGCGGCTTGATAGCGATCGAGCGGCGAACAGGAGGAGAGAACGTAGCCATAACTATCTCCTGATAGCAATAATCACTTCTTATCCGACATCACGGTCGTCTCGCGGGCATGGCCGTTGCGAGTTTCGAGTGTCGCCTGCGGTACGGCGGGCGGCTCGGCAGGCGCTTCCTCATCGAGACGGCGACGCAACTCACGGGTAGTACTGTCGATCCGCCACAGGAAGATAAAAATACCCAACCAGACCGTCAATGCCACTGCCAGCGCAGTGTAGATTGCAACTGCTGGCTCAAGCAGGAAGTCCATACCCCACCTCCCGTCGCGCCAGGCGCTCCTGCAACAACAGCACGTCGGCGCGGAGTCGATACAGCCAGATGAACAACCCCAGAAAACCGATATTCGCCGCCATGAACGTCCACAAGGTGCGACTGTTGCTGAGCAGCCCGGTTCCCGGCGCTTCCATATTGAGCAGTGCCCGACCGTTTGTCAGATCGACCCCTTCGACTGCCAGCAGGAACTGCTGACCAGGAAATTCGGGGCGATCCGCCGGCTTGCCGCTCGACAGTTCGAACGATGGAGTGAGCAGTGCAACATCGCGCAAGCCGGGCATGCGCACTTCCACCTGCACCTTCACCAGGTCGCCGCGTTGCTCGATCTCCTGCAACTGCAGCACCACATCGCCGAGTTGCCCGACGCGCGTTCCGTTCATCTCCAGCCAGATACCGTCGCAGTGACTACCCTGGATGAACGCACAGTTCGGATGCAGGGTGCTCTCCGCCATGCGTGGCGCAACGAACAGGAGGAATGGCATCGTAACGGCAGCAAACAGATTGTACACTGCCGAGAAGCGCCGCCGCCGTTCGACATCATCGAGGGCGGAACGCAGCGCAAAGTAGGCGGCATAGATCAGCAGCAGGATGAGGATTGTGGTCTCGCGCGGATCCCAGTTCCACGGCGTTCCCCAGACGATACTGGCGAACCACATGCCCGAAACCGTCGCCAGAATGCAGAACAGGAATCCCGCTTCAGCTGCAGCGACAGCGCCGGCGTCATCGGCTGCACGGCGTTTCCAGAGGTAACGGATGCTGTACACGGCGGAAACCGCAAAAGCAACGGTTGTAATCCAGGCAGTGGGAACGTGCAAAATGATGATGCGTCCGGCATCGCCAAGACCGACATACTGCGGCACTACCAGAAACATCGCTACGATGATCCCGGCTATCCAGACACCAAGGAGGAGTTTGGCAGCCTGATTAAGGCGAAGCCCGTCACTCATGGAGCGGCTCTTTCTAGGCATCGCACGGATGCTGATAACATAAATGATACTACATGAGGTGTAATAAATCAAATACTCTTCACGCCTCCCATACCGTATTGAACAGGAAAAGTGAAGCAGTAAAGAGAGCAATTGTATACCCTGCCAGCACCTGAAGCGAACCGACCCCGCTCTCCCAACCGCGCCCTATCAGCGCGTTGGCGCTCCCTTGAATGGCAACTGTCAGAAGCGGTACAAGCAGGGGAAATGAGAGCACCGCAAACAAAGCCCCCTTCACACTAGCGCGTGCAATGATTGCTGCGATCAGCGTCGTTGCCGCTACCAGACCCATACTGCCTGCCAGTAACAGCGCTACCAGCAATCCCGGATTGCCAACCTTCACCCGCAGCATAATGATGAACAGCACGGTTGTTACCCCAACCAGGATCAGCAGCAGCGCCAGGTTGAACAGCAGTTTACCCAGAAAGACGGCAGTTGGACGGGCAGACAAACGTAATGCCGCCGCGGTACGCGCCTCCTCCTCCTGTACAAATGCGCGTGATAAGCCGGTGAACGCTGCAAACAGGATGGCAACCCACAGCAATGCTGCCTGAATAAGCGGCAGATCGGCGTTGCGCGACGTGGTCAACGGACCCATCCCCAGGCTGATCGCAACGACGGTGCTGACCGCAAACAGCAGGATCGCATTGAGCGCATAGCGCGTCCGCAGCTCGCTGCGCAGGTCTTTGCGGAAGACAGCCCACGCTGCGGTCAACAGCGGCGCTTCCGGCAGCACCGGAGAAACAGACGTATCGACAGCACTCCGGGAAGAAGCAGGTGGATCGATCATCTCGGTCTCATATCCGGTTGTCCAGAACTACCGACAGCGCCGGTTACCGCCCCAAACGCAGGACGTAATCACCAAAACGCTCTTCACGCGGATCATTGGTGGCGATAATCGTGATACCACACTGCCGTTGTTGCGCCACTACCTCTTCAACCAGCGCCACGCCACGCGCATCGAATGTCACCGTCGGCTCGTCGAGCGCCAGGATGCGCGGACGATGGAGAAGCGCGTAGGCGTAGCGCAGGCGTTGCGTCATTCCCGACGAATACGCCGCTACCAGGTCATCGCCACGCCCCTCCAGACCAACTTCGGCAAGCAACGCCTCTAGGTCGGCGCGGGTGCAACGAATACCGCGCACCGCAGCGAAAAACGCCAGGTTCTCCAGCGCAGTCAGCTCACGGTAGAGTTGGAGATCGGGTGCAACCCATCCGAGCAGATGCAACGCTTCCACCGGACGAAGGGTAACGCCGTCCATCTCAATCGTCACATGACCCCGCGCCGGTCGTTGCAGACCGCAGATAACCCGCAGCAGCGAACTTTTACCGCTCCCATTGGCGCCCGCTACCACCAGAGTCTCACCGGCGCACACCTCGAACGAGATGCCAGCAAGCACCCGTCGCGCACCATACTCAATGGCGACATCGGACACGGTCAGGCACAGACTGTTCGTTGCATTCATCACATATGCTATGGTACCGCGAATAGGTTGTCCCAGCAAATCGGGATGGCAGTGATCGCGCGGGACATGACATGTAGCGGACGTTACGGCATTCCGCTCGACCGGGACCCTCGCTCCATGTCTGAGTCAACCGGAACTGATCGGAGATCTGAAACGTTTGTACAGCAGATCGGGCAGAACGTGCAATTTCGCGGTAAATCAGCTTATAACGCGGCGCGCAATAATGAATAGCCGATATTCGCGACCCGAAGGTCTGTTCTGCCACGACCGCATACGCTCCTTGCGTCATTGTCTCAACGCTCCCCTCGTCCCCGCCCACACTTTCCCGCAAGGAAAGAAAGGCAGTTGCAGCGTTCTGCCACGCAGAAACGCCGGGATTATCCGACCGCCGGGATCGACTGCCTCAGGTATGCACGCGGCTCAATCTTGCTGCCCTTAGCTCTGGCGGAAAAACCCGCCAGACCACTTCTACCCCTGCCATTGCCTCCAGGACAGGCAATCAATACGTTGCTCGCGGTCACTCCTCCGTTATACGGTACGAGTGACGTGATGTGGTAGTCCTCGTGCAGGTGCTATAATGCATCTCCAGAGAGTGATCTGCCGCCTGTTTCTGTGTCGTTATCGTCGCCGGACGCAGACGCGCCTCTGGACATGGGGCAGACGGGACATGCCTTGCACACGTGACGATGTGTAACCGTCTTCGTCATCGGCATGAGCACTGCAGATCCGGTCTGAACAATGCGCATCGGCGTGCTGTCGATGTGTGCAACCTGCATAACTGTATGAAATCGAGAGCAGCACACCGCGTTGTGGTCACCGGCATGGGTGCGATTACGCCGGCTGGCATTGGCGTGCCGGTCTTCTGGGACGCTCTGCTGAAGGGACGATCCGCCGTGGCGCTGGCAACACGCTACGACATCGCTGACTTTCCTTACGTGATCGCGGCTGAAGTGCGCAACTTCGACCCGCGCGATTTTATGGACGCCAAAGCGGCGCGACGTATGGCGCGCTTCGCACAGTTCGCGGTTGCCGCCGCTGGCGAAGCGCTCCGCGATAGCGGCTTGAACCTCGATGCCATCGACCGTTCCCGCATCGCTGTGGATATTGGCACGTCACTCGGCGGAACCGCCGAAGTGGAAGAGCAAACGCTTGCCTTCATGGCAAAAGGGCGCAAACGGGTCGATGCCTTCTACATGCCGACTTTCATCTACAACATGGCATCGTGCCAGGTTGCCATCCAGTATGGGTTGCACGGTCCCACTACAACGCCAGTGCTCGCATGTGCCACCGGCGCCTACGCTATCGGTGAAGCGGCGCGTATGGTACACTACGGCGAGGCACTGGTCGCCATCTGCGGTGGAACCGATGCAGGTGTGACAGCACTCAACGCTATGGCGTTCGGGGTTATTGGCGCAATTGCGCCGCCTGGTGATGACCCGGCGCGCGCCGTGCGCCCGTTCGATGCGAACCGCAAGGGAACTGCCGGTGGTGAAGGATGCGGTATCCTGGTGCTCGAACAACTGGAGCACGCGCGGGCGCGCGGCGCGCGCATCTACGCCGAACTGGCAGGCTTTGGGGCAACCGAAGATGCCTACCATCTCACAGCACCCGCGCCGGGTGGAGAGTTCGCCGCGCTTGCCATCAGTCGCGCCATTGACGATGCTGGACTGCAACCGGAGGATGTAGACCATATCAGCGCACACGGAACCGGCACACCGCTCAACGATGCTGCCGAGACCGCTGCGATCAAGCGCGCCCTTGGCGACCACGCCTATCGGGTGACGGTGAGTGGCATCAAATCGATGATCGGGCACACGGCAGGCGCAGCCGGCGCACTGGCAGCAATCGGCTGCGTCAAAAGCATCGAGACCGGCATGGTTCCGCCAACGATCAATTACGAGACGCCCGATCCGGCATGTGATCTTGATTATGTACCCAACCAGGCGCGCCATCAGGATGTGCGGGTTGCGCTTGCCAATGCGTTTGGATTCGGCGGACAGAATGCAGTAGTCCTGTTTCGGCGGTATGAAGACGACCACTAAGCGTCAATCACAGGTCGGGCTGACGTACTTCGAGCGCGTGCTGGAACGACGACGCGCCGCCGATCCGCTGGCACTGGCAGCCTTTGGGCGCCACGTGCATTTCGGGGTCTGGGACAACCCAGCGCACGCCGATGGTTCGATTGCAGATTTTGTGCGCGCCGCCGATGCGCTCACCCTGCGGATCATCGCGGCGGGCGCGGTGCGTGCCGGACAGCGCATCCTCGACGTTGGCTGCGGCATCGGCGGTACACTGGCAATGCTGAACGAACGTTTCGATCAGGTCGAACTGTTGGGATTGAATATCGATCCATCGCAGATCGAACAGGCGCGGCACGTGGTTTGCTCCCGCCCTGGCAACGTCGTCGATTTTTCGGTTGGCGACGCTCTGCGCCTGCCGTATGCAGATGAATCGTTCGACACAGTGCTGGCTGTAGAGTGCAGTTTCCATTTTGCCAGCCGGGAAGCGTTTCTGCGCGAAGCGCATCGGGTGCTGCGTCCTGGCGGGCGTCTGGCGCTTTCCGATTTTGTGCCAACCCGGATTATGCGCCTCGCTCTCTGGATGCTCGGTGGAACGGTCGAGCGAATGATCGCGCCGGGTTTTGGTCACTTCGATCTCAGTTACACCCTGCATACCTACCGCCAGACTGCGCGCCGCATCGGGTTGCGCCCGGTCGTGATCGATGACGTAACACGCGGGTTGCTGCCGACCTTCCCGATCTGGCGGCGGTTCATTCGTCATCTGCTGCCGGACTACTTCGGCATGACAGAACTGTTCACCATTTTTGGATGGTTGCACCACCTGCGTCTTATGCACTACATGGTGCTCGCATTTCAGAAGGATCCGCAACACAGCACGAGTGAGGCAACATGATCATCATTGGCAGCAGCAATGGCAGCGTGGGCATTGCCGCCGGCTGGGCAATCCTGCAGGCGGGTGGGTCGGCGCTCGATGCCGTCGAAGCGGCAACGCGCCTGGTGGAAGACAACCCTGACGATCATTCCGTCGGATATGGCGGATACCCCAATCTGTTAGGGGAAGTCGAACTCGATGCCTCGATCATGGATGGAACGACGTTGCGCGCCGGCGCCGTAGGCGCGTTGAAAGGGTATCGTGCCGCCATCAGCGTAGCCCGGCGCGTGATGGAAGACCTGCCACACGTTGTGCTGGTTGGCGACGGCGCTGCGCGCTTTGCCGCCGAAATCGGCATGCCGCGCAAGAATCTGTTGACGGATCATGCCGAACGGGTCTGGCGCGCCGGTCTCGAAGGGCGCACGCTGATCGACTGGCAGGGGGCGCATGAACTGCTCGCCACGCTCCTGAAGCGCAGCGCTGCGCTGACGCAGGACCCTGAACATGTTACCGGCACGGTCAACTTCATTGCGCAGGATCGACAGGGACGCATTGCATCGGCGGTCAGCACCAGCGGATGGGCATGGAAGTATCCGGGGCGGCTCGGTGACTCGCCGATTATCGGTGGCGGCAACTACGCCGATGACCGGTATGGCGCGGCAGCATGCACCGGTTGGGGTGAAGCGGCGATCCGCGCTGCAACTGCGCGTAGCGTCGTGCTCTATCTCAAGCTTGGGTATCCGCTCGAAACAGCGTGCCGCGAAGCATTCCGCGATCTTGCCCCGATCCTGCGCGGTACACCCAACACGATGAGCCTGATAGCCATCGACCGGCACGGCAACCACTGCGCAATGACCACTGCCGAAGAACGCACCTATGTGTATCAAACCGATGGTATGGATCACTTCGTGGAACTACCGCGGATTGTCGTGACTATCGACTGAGCAGCGCTCCGGTCGGTATGCTATAATCCGGCGGATGATGAGAGTATCTCGCCGGATCATGCGATGCTGTCTGATTGCCATTCTGCTCATTGCTGTCCTGATCGCTGCATGCGAGCCGAATGACGCGCCCGGAACCCCTGCCAATCCGACGATTGAGGCCAACCCTTCCAGCGTTGGACCAATCCTGCTGTGGCATGGATGGTCGGGCAGCGAGCGACAGGCGCTTGGACGACTGGTTGAGCAGTACAATCGCCAGCAGCGTGACGGACGCATTGTGCTGCAGGCAGTGCCGCTGGCAACTTTCGCCGCCGAACTGCGCGCAGCAGTGGCAGCCGGAAGCGGTCCGCATCTGGTACTCATCCCCAATACCTGGATTGGTCCGCTCGCAGAGGCAGGTGTCATGCTCCCGCTCGATGATCTGATTCCGTCGCAGGAGACCGATACGCTTCTGCTGGTTGCGCTGGCAGGCGCTCGGCTGCGCGATGCTGCCGGGACGCAGCGGCTGTATGGCGTCCCGATTCGTTTTGATACAATTGCGCTCTACTACAACACAGCCAATCTGACCCAAGCCCCGGCGGATACCGCAACCATGATCGCAGTCGGGCGTGGATTGAGCGATCCAGAGGCGCAACCGCCCATCTGGGGACTGGCGCTCAACCTGTCGTATGACAACACCATCGGCTATCTGTACGCTTTCGATGGGCGCATCTTCGATGACGAGGGGCGGGTTGTGCTCGGCAGCGAGGGGCGCGCTGGCGCCGAGCAATGGCTGGACTGGCTCACCCAATTGCACACCGATCCCCGCATTCTGGTACGTAGCGACAGCAGCATTCTGGTTGATCGCGAATTGAAAGACGGTCGTGCGATCATGACCTTCGACTGGGCGCATCAGATCGGTATCTACCGCGAACTTTGGGGCGATCGGCTCGGTCTTGCGCCGCTGCCGCGCCTGAGTGAAACTGGACAGATGCCACGCCCATATGTACGCACCGATGTTCTGGCGATCAACAGCCTGGTCGGCACAGAGGAACGTGATGCAGCGGTGCGTTTCCTGCGCTTCATGATCGGTGAAGAAGCGCAGGCGGCGTTGCTCCAGAGCGATATGCAACCGGCGTCGCGCGCCCTGGCGTTGACCGGCGATTCGCCCCAGATCGCGGCTGCGCAGGTTTTCCGCACTCAGGCAGAACAGGGATTGCCGATGCCGAATGCCAGCACGCGCGTCTTCGTCGAGCAGGAAATCAGACGCATGCAACGTCAGGCGTTGCTTGGTCTCACCACGCCTGCCGATGCCGTCGCCGAAGCTGACCGCCGCCTGCGCGAACGACTCGAACCCGCGCCGTAACATATCGGTTTGCGCTGTGATGCCCTTTTTTGCATCAATGCCGCTTGCCCATCCGCAACTCATCGCTATTACCAGTTGCTCTCTGTCAAAAAGTGTAGTAGAATATCAGCGACTTGCACCATACGGGCGTCTGTCGTGAGCGTCACGATGTCGGGTCGCCCGCGCAAGGCATAGAAAACCAGCATTCGTTCGTTCCAATTGTCCTGAGGAGGACCTGAATGGCTAGCAGAACCGAGGAGATGGTTCGGCATCTCAAGGCCTTGCAGATGAACACCCCCGATATTGAGGCGTCTGCTGTCGTGAGTGTAGACGGCCTGATCATGGCCTCGGCGCTGCCGGCTGATGTAGAAGAGGATCGCGTCTCCGCGATGAGCGCCGCCATGCTGTCGCTTGGAGAACGGATCGCTAATGAATTGAAGCGCGGGCAGCTCGATCAGGTGTTCGTTCGTGGCGAAGAAGGGTATGTGGTGCTGGTCTCGATCGGTGAAGAAGCAGTGCTGACCGCGCTTGCCGCCAGCAAAGCGAAGCTCGGCCTCGTCTTCCTCGAGATGAAGCGCACCGCCAATGAGTTGCTAAGCCTGGTCTAAGCGCTTTGTTCGAGCGCAGACGTCGCTGGCGAGGTCGGATCGGTGATCCTTCCTCGCCACTTTTTTCAGCCTGCCATGCGTAGAACGATTACTGATATTCAGCAGATGAAAGCGCGCGGTGAGCCAATTGCAATGCTGACCGCCTATGATGCGATCGTTGCATCTCTCTTCGATGCTGCCGGTGTGCCGATGCTCCTGGTCGGCGACTCGCTGGGTGATAATGTCCTTGGCTTCAGTTCGACCGTTCCCGTCACACTCGATGATATGGTGCGTCACACTGCGGCTGTGGCGCGTGGCGCTCAATCGGCGCTGATCGTTGCAGATATGCCGTTCCTGACCTATGCGACGATGGAAATGGCGATCACCGCCGCGCGTCGATTGATGCAGGAAGGCGGCGCTCAGGCGGTGAAACTCGAAGGCGGTCAGGCAATGGTTCCGATTGTTCGTCGCCTGGTCGAATGCGGTGTCCCGGTGATGGGGCATCTGGGGTATACGCCCCAGTCGGTTCACCTGTTTGGCAAGGCGCGCGTTCAGGGACGATCTGCCGCTGCCGCACGTCGCATGATCGAAGATGCGCTGGCGCTCGAAGCAGCCGGGGCGTTTGCCCTGGTGCTCGAACTGGTGCCGGCGCAACTGGCTGCCGCGATCACTGAACGGTTGCGCATCCCAACAATCGGCATCGGCGCAGGACTGCACTGCGACGGTCAGGTTCAGGTGTTCACCGATATTCTCGGGCTGCGGGACGATTTCAAACCTCGCCATACGCATCGTTTCGCGGAACTGGCGCCGCTCATTCGCTCTGCCGTTGCTGCATATGTGGCGGCTGTCGGTGAGCGCAGCTTCCCAACTGCCGAACACAGCAGTCGCATGGATGAGGCGGAACTGCGCGAGGCGCTGGAAGGTCTGTCATAGGTCGCTATGCGTATCATCACCACGATTGCTGAGCTTCGCGCCGCACGTGCCGCTCTTCACGGTACGACAGGTCTCGTGCCGACCATGGGGTATCTGCACGAAGGGCATCTCTCGCTGGTGCGCTGCGCCCGCGCCGAGAACGATCACGTCATCACGACGATTTTCGTCAATCCAACGCAGTTCGGTCCCTCCGAAGATCTGGCGCGCTACCCGCGCGACCTGCCGCGTGATCTGGCGCTTCTGGAAGCCGAGAAGGTCGATCTGGTCTTCACACCGGACGTTGCTGAGATGTATCCGCCGGGGTTCGGCACCTTCATCGATGTAGGACCGATCGCTGCGCCGCTGGAAGGGGCGGCGCGTCCCAGTCATTTCCGTGGCGTTGCAACGGTTGTCTGCAAACTGTTTGCCATTACGTCGCCACACCGCGCCTATTTCGGTCAGAAAGACGCCCAGCAGACGCTGGTGATCCGCCGGATGACCCTCGACCTGAACCTGCCGGTCGAGATTGTCGTCTGCCCGATTGTGCGCGAGCCGGATGGCCTAGCAATGAGCAGTCGCAATGTGTACCTGAACCCGGAAGAGCGCCGTGCCGCAACCGTGCTGTTCCGCGCCCTGTGCGCAGTGCAGGAGCGCTTCGCTGCTGGCGAACGCAACGGTGATGCGCTCCGCACGGTCATGCGCGCTGTGATCGATGCCGAACCGCTGGCGCGCATCGATTATGTTAGTGTTGCCGATCTCGACGATCTCCACGAACTGGAGACGGTGACCAGCCGCGCGCTGGCGTCGCTTGCGGTGCGGGTGGGGACGACGCGGTTGATCGATAACTGTGTACTCGAGGGGTGAGATCATGCTCGTAGTCCCACGTGGTTACGTGGACTCGATAACTGTGTGCTCGAGGGGTGAGAACCGGGAACTGAGAACCAGAGCCGAGAGTCGATCGCCGTTTTCAGTCCTCATATCAAATCTGGTAGAACAGTGCACGTGGTGCGCCGGTGTTCGTTCTCAGTCTACTCTGTTTGCCATACAGCGAGAGCAGGACGCCTCGTGAGACCGCCGAAGACACACAACGCACTCATATCAAATCTGGTGTCATAGAAGTCACGGCACGCGATTGCATCATCCCTTGGCGCCGCACCCGGACGATGCACTGCTGTGCGCACAAGCTGGTATGCCCCCTGGGGGCGTGCCTCCGGCTCACCAACAACGCGGAACCGCACGCCCTGCTGCCCCACGCTGACCAGGCGACTCCCGTCCCCGGCGGAGGCAGGCTAGGGTGGAGGTACTCCCGTCACCAGCGGGGTTCAAGGGTAGACAGAACACATGAGCGCCAAGGGGCGTTACGGCATTGGGATGAGCTAGTTGCTCTCACCTCCTGCCCCTCTCCCGCACGCTCTATGCATGACCCACATGTCACACTGCAGCCGGCGCCACATATCATCTCGTGATGGATACAGTGCATCGTTCGTCACGCACACCAGGCGGTCATGCGCTCCGCAGCGTCCTGCTGTGTTATCAGCACGACAGCGCTACCGTTCCTATGGCGCAGGCTTTCAGTCCGCGTACAGGCATCCCCGCTACCGCCGTCAGGTGATAGATGTGGCCGATGGTCGCAGTATGGACGCCTGCCCCACGGGCTGGCACGCCGTCCCCTGCTGCCCCGCCCAACCCGCCAATCGGTGCTCCTCCGCCGGGTCATGCGGGCTAAAGCCCTGCCTGACCGCGTGCAAGCCCCGCTGGGGCTATCCAGCAGCACACACGGCGCCCGCTCCCCGCCGTCAGATCAGCCCTGCAGGGACTTCCACGGCGTGAGGCAGGGTTTTCACCCGCCGACTTGCCGGACCTCACCCCCGGATCCGCTCCCGCCTGCGCGGGCTATGCATGATCCGAGTTATGGGCGATGTATAGCGCACACACGGGAGAGGGGTTGCTATTACGCGCAGTGTCTGCGGTGCAGACGCCCTCTCGCGCGCACGCAGGAGAGGGGGGCAAGAGACCTGCGCCGGGGCATCCCGATGCGGCAGAAGGTGCGTTTGCGCATATGTTCCCATTAAAACCAAAAACGGGACGTGGCGACGACGAGCGCAATCGTTACCTTCTTCCGGGTCGGGAGCCTGCGCCTGCACATTCCTGCAATGACCCGCCGTTCCATTCGCGTGTCAATGACGACAAAAGCGGTTATAATCCAATTGGTGTCCAGCAGATTCTTCTGACGATGATAGTGGGTAACGAACCGTGATCGTGCCAGATGTCTCGATGGACGTCAACCAGCAATCAAGATAGCAGTTCTCGGTTCCCGGTTCTTGGTTCTCATCACTTCTCCGGAGGTTTCTATGACCGTCAACCTGTCCGATCTGATCCGCAACATTCCCGATTTTCCCATTCCCGGCATTCAATTCAAGGACATTACCCCACTGCTGCGTGATGGCGAGGCGCTCAGGCAGGCAATCGACACCATGGCGGCGCGCTATGCGAACCGAACTCTCGATGCCGTGGTTGGCGTCGAGTCGCGCGGTTTCATCTTTAGCGCGCCACTCGCGTATCACCTTGGCGTGGGACTGGTTCCCATTCGGAAGCCAGGAAAACTGCCCTGGGAGACATTTGCGGTCGAATATGATCTGGAGTACGGGACGAACAAACTCGAGATGCACCGCGACGCACTGGCGCCTGGCGCGCGGGTAGTCGTGGTCGATGATGTTCTCGCCACCGGCGGAACTGTTGCTGCAGCGTGTCAGCTGGTCGAAATGGCCGGCGCAGTCGTCGAAGAAACGGCATTCCTGATCGAACTGACCTTCCTCAAAGGGCGTGAACGGCTGGCGAAGTATCCCGTTTTTGCGATGATCCAGTACTAGTGGCGCTGCGTGGCAATACGTATGGTTCGACTGTTGCTGGTCGCCTTCCTGCTTGCATCGTGCGCTGCGCCACAGGTGTCGCTTGCGCCAACCACACCCATTCCATCGCCTTCTGCATCCGCCACACCCCTTCCGTCCGTCACATCAACACCGACAGCGACTGCCACACCAACACCGACAGCGACTGCCACACCAACGCCGACCATCACGCCGTCCCCGACACCCACACCAGCACCAGTCCGCGCCAGACCACTCCAGTTTGGCGTTGCAGCACATCTTTTCTACACTGCGCGTCGGCTGCCGTTGCAGCGCGCCAGCAAAGTCGGTTTCACCTGGATCCGCCAGCAGATCCACTGGAAAGACCTGGAAGGTCCACCGGGACGTTACGCCTGGGGCGAACTGCCCGCCGTCATCGACGCCGTGGATGCCGCCGGACTCCGTCTACTCATCACAATTGTGCGTTCTCCGGCATTCTATTCGCGTGGCACGTATGGCATGCCAGATAAACCGGATCTTCTGGGAAACTTCGTCGAAGCGCTGGTTCGGCGCTTTCCCGGCAAAATCCATGCGATCGAAATCTGGAACGAACAGAACCTGGCGCACGAAAATGGTGGACGTGTGACGCTCGAAGATGCCGGGCGGTATGTTGAACTGCTGTGCGTCACCTATCCACGCATCAAAGCAATCGATCCGTCGATCACCGTACTGGCGGGTGCGCCCTCATCGACCGGTATCACCGATGTGCGTATTGCGGTGGATGATACCGCGTATTACTCAGCGATGTACACCTATCGCTCAGGAATGATCCGCGACTGTATGGACGCGCAGGCGGTGCATCCCGGCGGCGCAGCCAACCCGCCCGATACCCTCTGGCCCATCAATCCGGGCACAGCGCGTGGCTGGACCGATCATCCCACCTTCTACTTCCGTCACGTCGAAAATGTGCGCCGGTTGATGGTCAGTCACGGTTTGGGTGACCTCCCGATCTGGATTACCGAGTTCGGCTGGGCGACGCGCAATACGACTCCGGGATTCGAGTACGGCAATCAGGTATCATTCGAGCAACAGGCGGAGTACATTGTTGGAGCAATGCGGCTAACCGAGGAGCAGTATCCGTGGGTCGAAGCAATGTTTCTCTGGAACCTGAACTTTGCCATCCTGCGCGCACGTAGCGGGCAACCATTGCACGAGCAGGCGTCGTTTGCCATTCTCAACGCCGATGGCAGCCCACGCCCCGCGTTCCTCGCCATTCAGCAGTACCTCACTAGGGAAGGACAGGGTGAACGTTGAGCGTTGAACGTTAGAACGTTGGGTTTGGGAACGTTGAACGTTGGAACATTGAACGTTGAACGGTGCGTGTTGAGCGTTGAAGGTTGAACGTTGGAACGTTGAACGTTGGAACGTTGAACGTTGAATGTTAGAACGTCGGGTTTGGGAACGTTGAACGTTGCAGGGTTCTCGGTTTTCAGTTCCTGGAGGCGCACCGTGTGGACATCGGAGGAACTCGAACGACTGAATGCACACTTTCAGAACCAGACGCCGGAGGCGCTGTTGACCTGGGCAGCGCAGACATTCCACCCCCGCGTTGCACTCACGTGCAGTTTCAGCGGACCGTCGGGGATGGTGCTGCTGGATATGGTCGCGCGATCCGGACTGGACATCACGGTTCTTTTTCTCGACACCGATCTGCTCTTTCCTGAAACATACGAACTTGCCGCGCTTGCCGAACAGCGCTACGGCATCCCGATCCAGCGTCGCCGTCCCACGCTGTCGCTCGCAGAACAGGATCGTCAGGAAGGACCACATCTATACTCTCGTAATCCGGATCGGTGCTGCCATCTTCGCAAAGTCGTGCCGCTCGCCGAAACACTGCGCGATTACGACGCCTGGATCAGCGGCATCCGCCGTGATCAGTCGAACATCCGCGCAACGGTTAGTCTGCTGGAGTGGAACACACGCCACAACCTGGTAAAGATCAGCCCGCTTGCCTTCTGGAGCAACCAGCAGGTCTGGACCTACATTCACACCCACCAGGTCCCGTACAATCCGCTGCTCGACCAGGGGTACCCCAGTATTGGCTGTGTTCCCTGCACCCGTCCCGCCGACAGCGACGATCCGCGCGCCGGGCGCTGGGTCGGGTTTGCCAAAACTGAGTGCGGCCTGCATACGGGGTGAATAGCGCCCCGCCGGCAGGCGCAGGTCAGCGGCTATTTGGCATACCCGTACAAGTCTGGTACCATACGCAGCATGGTATGGAGCATCTCAGACCTGCACCTTTCCTTCGCCCGACCCAAGCCGATGGACATTTTCGGCAGTCGCTGGAAGGACCACCCGGAGCGCATAGCCGCTGCATGGCGCGCGCGGATCAAGCCCGATGACGTTGTACTGATCGCCGGCGATACCTCGTGGGCGATGAAACTTCAGGACGCGCTGATCGATCTCCAGTGGATCGCGGCCCTGCCGGGGCGCAAGATCATTTCGCGCGGCAACCACGACTACTGGTGGAGTTCAGAACGCACTAACAGGGTGCGACGCTCACTTCCGCCAGGCATCGATATTCTCGAAGCGAGTGCGATTGACATCAGCGAAGCGGTGGTGTGCGCCACGCGCGGCTGGAATACGCCGGAAACTCCTGGATTTCAAGAGGCGACCGACCGCCCTTACTACGAGCGTGAATTGATGCGCCTCGACAGAGCGCTGGCGGCAGCGCAACATCTGGCCGCCGGTGCGCGCCCGATCATCGTCATGATCCACTTCCCGCCATTTGCCGGGCGCCGCCCGACCGAATTCGCGCGCCGGATTGCGGCTGCGGGGGCGGCTGCTTGCGTCTATGGGCATCTGCACCGCCCCGAAGACTGGGCCGCAGCAACGCAGGGAGTCGTTGATGGCGTCTACTACCAGTTGACGTCGTGCGACTATCTGGGGTTCGGTCCGGTTGCAGTGCGTGGACTCCGCCCCGTTGCGGAGTAGAACAAAAGTTTGAAAATACTGGACAAACCTGCGATTCAGCGGTATACTATGCCTGGAATAGATGCAGGCAGGGCGTTATCCGGCGGCTTTCATGCCGCCGTTGATCATGTTCAGGAGATCGTATGGAAATCGGGATCGTTCGACCGCGCAACATTACCGACGAGATGCGCAGTGCATACCTCGACTACGCGATGAGCGTAATCATCTCACGCGCGCTCCCCGATGCGCGCGATGGTCTCAAACCGGTTCAGACGCGCATCCTCTACGGGATGTGGGACATGGGCGTCCGGGCGAATCAACCGTTCAAGAAGTGTGCGCGCATCGTCGGCGAAATCCTGGGCAAGATGCACCCCCACGGCGACAGCGCCGTGTACGACGCGCTGGTGCGCCTGGCGCAACCCTGGAATATGCGCTACCCGCTCGTCGAGGGGCAGGGCAATTTCGGCAGCATCGACGGCGACCCGCCGGCAGCGATGCGGTATACCGAAGCACGTCTGACTCCGATTGCCGAAGAGATGCTCGCCGACATCGAAAAGAATACCGTCGATTTCCGCGACAACTTCGATGGTCTGTATCGCGAACCGGTCGTTCTGCCTGCGCGTATTCCCAATCTGCTGCTCAACGGCGCTGCCGGCATCGCTGTCGGTATGGCGACCAACATCCCGCCGCATAATCTGAACGAGGTGTGTGACGCGATCACGTACCTGATCGATAACCCCGACGCGACGATTGAAGACCTGATCAAGATCCTGCCTGGTCCCGACTTCCCCACCGCCGGTATGATTCTGGGGACGGAAGGGATCATGAATGCTTACAGCACCGGGCGCGGTCATATCACTATTCGCGCAAAAGCGCATATCGAAGAGGCGGCACGCGGTGCATTCCACATCGTTGTGACCGAACTTCCCTATCAGGTCAACAAGGCGCGCCTTCAGGAACGGATCGCCGAACTGGCGCGCGATCGCAAGATTGAGGGCATTCGCGATGTGCGCGATGAGTCCGACCGCAGCGGCATGCGGCTGGTCATTATTCTGAAGCAGGACGCACAGCCGAAAAAAGTGCTGAATGCGCTCTATAAGCACACACAAATGCAGACGACATTCGGCGTCAACCTGCTGGCGCTGGTTGAAGGAGGGCGGCAACCGCGTCTGTTGACGCTCAAGCGTCTGTTGCAGGAGTACATTGATCATCGCCGCGAGGTGATCCGTCGTCGTACCGAGTTCGATCTCGAAAAGGCACGCGCGCGCGCCCATATTCTCGAAGGTCTCAAAATTGCAATCGATAACCTCGACGCGGTGATCACAACCATCCGCAATTCGCGCTCGCGTGACCACGCGCGCACTAACCTGATCAACGGGTTTGCGCTGAGCGAGGCGCAGGCGAATGCGATTCTGGAGATGCAACTGGGACGGCTCGCTGCGCTCGAACGGCAGCGGATCGAAGAGGAGTACCGTGAGGTCATCCAGTTGATCGGCGAACTCGAGGACATCCTGGCAAACCCGCGTAAGATTCTGCACCTGATCAAACAGGACCTTGCCGATCTGAAGGCAAAGTATGGCGACCCGCGGCGCACGCGGATTATCCCTGACGCGGATGGCGAAGTGAGCGACGAAGACCTGATCCCGGATGTCCGGGTGCTAATCACGCTCACCGACCGCGGGTACGTCAAACGCCAGTCGCCCGACGTTTACCGGACGCAACGGCGTGGCGGGCGCGGCATCCGCGGCGCAACCACTCGTGAGCAGGATGTGGTGCGGCATATCCTCGCCGCCAATACCATGGACGACCTGCTCTTCTTTACCGACCGCGGCAAGGTGTATCAGATCAAGGCGCACGAGCTCTCCGATGCCAGCCGAACCGCCAAGGGGTTGCCGCTGGTCAACCTGATCGCGCTCGAACCGGGTGAACAGGTGACGTCGGTGCTGGCAGTCCCCGATTTCGAGAAGGCGGAATACCTGATCATGGCGACGGTGCGCGGCAAGATCAAGCGCACATCCATCAAGGAGTACAGCCAGGTGCGTTCCAACGGCCTTATCGCCATCGGTCTCGAAGAGGGTGATAAACTGGGCTGGGTGGCAATGACCCAGGGGCACGAGGATGTGCTGCTCACGACTGCACGTGGGCAGACCATCCGGTTCCGCCAGGAAGAAGTGCGCCCGATGGGACGACCGGCAACCGGCGTTATTGGTATTGCGCTCACCGAAGGGGATCGCGTCGTTTCGATGGACCTGGCGCGTGAAGATGCGGCGCTGCTGGTGGTAACCGCGAATGGCTACGGTAAGCGTACTGCACTTGAAGAATATCCGGTCAAAGGGCGTGCGACCGGCGGCGTCATCACGATCCGGCTCCGCCCCGGCGATGAGGTTGCTGTTGCGCACGTTGTCCAGAATAACTCTCTGCTGACGATCATCACCGAGAGTGGCATGGTGATGCGTACTGAAGCGAATGGCATCTCGATGTTCGGGCGCAATACCCAGGGGGTGACGATTGTGAACCTGATGCCGAATGACCGTGTAGCGGCGTTGTGCGTCGAGGAGCCGGATGAGAGTGAAGAACGGAGTGATCGTGTGTTGCTCAACCCGACGGGGATGAGAACTGAGAACTGAGAACGGTTCAACGTTCGACATTCAACCTTCAACGAACTGAGAACCGAGAGCATGAGAGTTAAGGGTTGAATGACGGCGACTGGAGCGGCGCTTCCGTAGTCGACAGTGACGCCGTTTCGAGCGAGAGGTGCAGGGGCAGGTTATGTCTGTTCCTGCGCTTCGTTCTTCCGTTCGTCTTGCTGTGCCTGCCAGGAGGAATATCAAATCTTATGTCGGGGTTGTCTGGCAAGGTAACCTTCAACAGCGGATCGCTTTCAGGCAGTTTGTGTAATGCCCGCAATGCCGGTCACTCTGTTGCCGGAAAAGACTGAAGGGGAATGGATGCCGTACTCCTGGCGCCCTTCCCCTTCAACGTACTATCCCGATCAGCGACGGCTGACACCGATGGTAAGCGTGCGCCCCTCATCGAGTTCGAGCGTTGTAGCGTACACGTGATCCGGAGGCACACAGAGACGCAGGTCGTCCGCCAGCGTCTCTTCGCGCACATAGTCGCCCCAGGCGCGCAGCATGGCTTCCACTTCTGCATCGCCGTCGGCGCCACCCAGATAGACGATGATCCGGTCGCTGATAGCAAATCCGGCATCTTTGCGTGCATCCTGAATGTTGCGCACCAGTTCGCGCGCTAGCCCCTCGATCGTCAACTCCGGCGTCAGGGTCGTATCGAGCGCCACCAGAACGCCACCATCCTCGGCAACGGCGTACCCCTGCGGCGAACTGCTTTCGACCAGCATTTCGTCCGGCAGAAGTTCGATAGTCTGCCCTTCAACAACCAGGGTGATGTTCCGTCCCTCTTCAACCGCCTGTGCTGCGGCGCGCGCCTTGTCACCCTGCAGATCGCGGAGCGCTGCAGTGAGCGCCGGCACCAGTTTGCCGTATTTGCGACCAACCAGGCGCAGGTTGGGTTTGAAGCGGTACTCGACCAGGCTAGTCGCGCTGTCGAGGTAGCGCACCTCCTTGACGTTGAGTTCATCGCGCAGTTCTGCCTCAAAGCGGCGTAACCCTTCGAGCGCAGCAGGGGTCGGGGTGCGCACCCACATCTCGCGCAAAGGCTGACGTACTTTGATGCCGGCTGCGCGCCGCGCCGCGCGACCAACCGAAACGGCTTTCAACAACACTTCCGTATCATCCACCAGGCGGTCGTCGAGGAATGTCTCATCGACGACGGGCCATGCAGCTAGGTGAACGCTCTCTGGCGTATCTGGAGAGGCTTCCTGTGTTTCGAGACCAACCAGGTTGCGATAGATTGCCTCCGCCACGAACGGAATGAACGGCGCTGCCAGTTTTGCTACCGTCAACAGACAGGTGTAAAGCGTCGCATACGCCGCCTGCTTGTCACGGTCGTGCTCGCTCTTCCAGAAACGACGTCGGTTGCGCCGCACGTACCAGTTCGACAGTTCATCAACAAAGTCCTCAATGGCACGCCCTGCCGTCGTCACATCATAGGCTTCGAAGGCAGCGGTCACATCGCGCACCAGACTGTTCAGCCGCGCCAGCGCCCACCGGTCGATCGGAATGAGCACCGCCGGATCGAGGTGTTCAGCGACACCATCTTTCCCCGGCATCCAGCCATCCAGGCTGGCGTAGGTCACAAAGAACGCATATGTATTCCAAAGCGTCAGCAGAAACTTGCGCAAACTCTCGGCGACCAGACCCGCCGAAAAGCGTCGCGGACTGCCGGGTGGGGCAGCGGTGAACAGATACCAGCGCAGCGCGTCGGCGCCATGCTCGTTCATCACCGTCCACGGATCGACGACATTGCCGCGCGACTTGCTCATCTTTTGCCCTTCGGCGTCGAGAATATGCCCCAGACAGATGACGTTCTTGAACGCCGGACGGTCGAACAGCAGCGTCGAGAGCGCGTGGAGCGTATAGAACCACCCACGGGTCTGATCCACGGCTTCGCAGATGTAATCCGCCTGCTTTGCCTGTTCGTAGATCTCGGCGTTCTCCATGGGATAGTGCCACTGCGCCACCGGCATTGCGCCCGAGTCGAACCAGCAATCGGCAACGTCGGGGATGCGGCGCATCAGACCATGCTGCGGATCGACCCAGGTCAGTTCATCGACGTAGGGACGGTGCAGATCAATACCGTTCAGGCTGCGCCCCACTTTGTGCTCCAGTTCCGCCAGCGAGCCGATGCACTCGGCATAGCCGTCTTCTGCAACCCAGATTGGGATCGGCGTGCCCCAGTAGCGCTCCCGACTTACTGCCCAGTCGATGTTGTTTTCCAGCCAGTTGCCGAATCGCCCTTCACGAATGTGCTCCGGAACCCAGTTGATCAATCGGTTGTTCGCTACCAGTCGGTCCTTCATCGCGGTGGTGCGGATGTACCATGAGCGTTTGGCGTAGTAGAGGAGCGGCGTATCGCAGCGCCAGCAAAAGGGATACGAGTGCTTGACGCGCCCGCTCTTCAACAGCAAGCCACGCGCTTTCAGGTTGCGTGTGATATCCGGGTCTGCCTGTTTGAAGAACTTGCCGGCAAAACCGAGCGACGCAAACTCCGGCAGCACATTGCCCGACAGATCGACCGAGAAGAGGGTTGGCAAGCCGTACTTCCTGCCAATCTCAAGGTCGCCATAGGCAGGTGCAATATGCACGATGCCGGTGCCATCCTCGAGCGATACGAAATCATCGGTGACGACAGTGTAGGCGCGCGACCAGTCGACCGTGTCGCCGGGAGCCGGCACACCGTCAAACAGGTTTTCGTAGCGCGTCCCCACCAGATCGGCGCCGCGGAACGTCTGCCCAATTGTGACACCATCACCGAGCACGGTGTGAACCAGCGCTTCCGCCAGCACCAGACGCTCGCCGTCGAACGACACGAGGGCATAGGTCGCATCGGGCTTGACCGCCAGCGCCACGTTCGCCGGCAACGTCCACGGTGTCGTCGTCCACGCCAGGAATGCCGCACCCTGCAGCGCAGCATGGCCGGTTTCGCGCACACGGAACTTTACCCACACGCTCGGATCATCGACGTCGTCCTTGAAACCGAGCGATACTTCGTGATCCGAAAGGGACGTTCCACAGCGCGGGCAGTGCATCGATACCTTGTAGTCGCGGAAGAGTAACCCACGATCCCACAACTGGCGGAAGATCCACCAGAGCGACTCGATATAGTCGTTCTCATATGTGATATAGGCGTCCTCGCTGACCCAGTACGCAATGCGGCGGGTAAACTGCCGCCAGTCCTGAATATACTCCCAGACGCTCTGGCGGCACTGCGCGTTGAACTCTGCCACGCCATACTTCTCGATGTCGGGCTTGCCGCTGAACCCCAGTTTCTTCTCCACCTCGATCTCAACCGGCAGACCGTGGGTATCCCATCCTTCGCGTCGTCCGATGATCCGGTAGCCCTGCATCGCCCGGTAGCGGCAGATGACATCCTTGAAAATGCGCGAGATTGCGTGGTGGATGCCGGGACGACCATTCGCCGTCGGCGGACCTTCGTAGAAGACAAACGGTTTATCGCCAGACTCCAGGCTTCGCTCGACGATCCGCTTCGTTTGCCACAGATCGAGCACCTGCTCTTCGAGTCGCGGAAAGTTGACCCGGGTATCGACGGGTTGAAACGCCATGCACAACCTCCTTACCAACAAAAAACCCCCGCCCCAGACAGGGACGAGGTGTAGAACCTCGCGGTACCACCCTGCTTCAGCCGATGCGTGATCGACTGCGCTCATCGAGGTGCCAGCACGCCTCCGCCGGGATAACGGTCGACGCTACCGGGGCAGGCTACTGACGCGCTGATTGCAGGACTGGCGCGTTCACCTCCCGGCTCAGGAGTGATATTCGGCGACCGAACACCGACGCGCCTCTCACCATCCGCGCGCTCGCTGACCGGGTCTCTGGCGCCTACTCGTCTCCGTCACAGCCTTTCGCGGATATTATATCACAGAGAACTGCGAACCGGGAACTGAGAACCCATCACCGTTCAACGTCCCAACCTTCAACGTTCAACGTTCAACCTTCATCCCCTCCAGGTTCCGGTCCTGTCGCCACAGGGCGTGCAGGATCGCGTGACCAGTCGCTCCAGGAGCCTTCGTAGAGCAGGACGTTCTTCCAGCCGGCGCGCTCCAATGCCAGGATGGTATGCGCAGCAGTAACACCGGAGCCGCAGTAACACACGATCGTCTCAGCCCGGTCGGCGCCAAGTGCAGCATAGCGCGCCCGCAGCACATCTGCCGGCAACAACCGTCCGTCACCATCGATGGTATCGGTGTAGGGTGTGGAAACCGCGCCCGGAATATGACCGGCACGCGGATCGATGGGTTCGGCGATCCCCTGGTAGCGCTCCGATGCGCGTACATCGATGATCAGTGCGCGTGGATTGCGGCGCAGTGTCTCCACAGCATTCGCATCGACAACCATCGAGTGGTTGGGATGTGGGATGAACACCGCCGGTTGCGGCGTCACATCACCCGCTTCGACCGGGAAACCGGCTACCGTCCACGCGGACCATCCTCCGTTGAGCAACGAAACCCGTTCATGACCGAAATAGCGCAACAGCCACCAGAGACGCGCGGCATATGCGCCACCGACGCTATCGTAAGCGATAACATGGGTTGTGGGGGCAATCCCTGCGCGCGAGGCGGTCACTGCGAATGCTTCCGGCGACGGGATGGGATGGCGCCCCGGTCCCTGATATGGCGGCGCTGCGAGGTCGGTATCGATGTCGAGATACACAGCGCCGGGGATGTGCGCTTCCAGGTACTCAACACGCCCTCGTCCGGGTTCGAGAAGATACCAGCGCAGATCAGCAATGCGAATGTCGGGATCATCCAGGCGATCCAGGAGCCACCTGGGAGATACGAGCTGGTCGATGGTCATGACAGATGACTTTCTGCTATTCACCGCAAATCACCGCGGATCTCGCGAGCACTGCGCAGATACCAGCGGTTGACATTCACAAAACGCCCCTCGCGCCCGATCAGCAGATGTGGCGGAGCGGCTGCATCCGGCAAGACAGCG
Source organism: Roseiflexus sp. (assembly GCA_034432635.1). Classification (GTDB taxonomy): domain Bacteria; phylum Chloroflexota; class Chloroflexia; order Chloroflexales; family Roseiflexaceae; genus Roseiflexus. Next base: position 55,655 of record DAOUBK010000072.1, on the reverse strand, counting down.
ATCGTATCGCCAAGGTCGGCAACCGTAGCATGGAACAGAACCGGCTGATAGAGAATAATCCCCGGCGCCAGTTCGACCCAGCGTTCCTGAAACTCACGGTAGAGTTCGGCACGATCGGCGATGTCGTAGATTTTGCGCGCGCTGGAGAGGAGTTCGTCAATCGCGGCATCTGCGAGACCTGCATAGTTGCGTCCACGCGCCGCCTGACTCGAATGCCAGAGTTCGAAAACATCGGGATCGGAGCCGAGCCGCTGCCATCCGTGCAGTACGATGGTGAACTCGTGCGCTTCCAGCCGGCGTTGCAACTCGGATGGTTCGACCACTTCGATAACGATACGCACCCCGATATCGCTCCACTGACGGGTGATCTCTTCCGCAACCGCACGTCGCACAGGGGAGTTATCGGTCAGCAACGAAAAGACGAGCGGTTGACCGTCGCGGACACGGATGCCATCGGTGCCTGGAAGGTACCCCAGTGTGTCGAGTTGCGCCATTGCGCGGGCAGCATCTGGCTCATACCACATCACATCGGACGTTTCCGCCCACCACCCATGCAGGATCGGCGTATCGAGCCGCACGACCTTTTCTGCAAGCGTACCAGCGATCAGCGCGTCCTTATCAAGCGCAGTCGCCAGTGCACGTCGCACGCCGAGATCGGCGAGCGGACCGTCGCGCAAATTGAAGGAGAGCGCCGTGTATCCATCCAGCAGCGCCTGTCGGCGCACAATGCCACGTGGCAGGTTGATGTCCGCCAGTGTGCTGGCGCTGGTGAATGCCAGAGCCTGAATTTCACCGCGGGTTAGCGCAGCGAATGCTTCCTGCTCGGTGCGAAAAAAGCGCAGTTCGATCGTTTCGATAAACGGGGTCGCGCCGAAATAACGCGGGTTGGCGCGGAGCAACGCACGCTGCTGATCGAGTTCCACCAGACGGTACGGACCGGCGCCAACCGGCAGGCGGTTGAACGGATGCGCCTCCCATTGTTCCGGTGGAACATTGCGCAGCAGATGTGCCGGCAGAACGGGGAAGCTGGTCAACCGCAGGAATGGCGCAAACGGCGCTTCCAATCGGAAACTGACGCTGCGCTCCCCAGCGCGATCAACCAGAACGGTACGCCAGAAGGCGGCAATATTTTGATCACCGGCAAATGCCGGACCCTGCACGGCACGTAGCGTGAACAGCACGTCATCGACCGTCACCGGTGCGCCATCGTGCCACGTCACGCCGCTTCGCAGCGTAAACGTATAGACGGTCCCACTTTCATCAACCGCCCACGACTCGGCAAGCGCCGTCATGGGCAGACCATCGGGACCAGGGCGGGTCAGCCCTTCGAAGACCAGGCGCTGGATGTCGGCAGCGACTGGATCGGCGGCTGGATCGACGACCAGGGGATTAAGGTGCACCAGCGTACCGACAACCCCTTCGACATAATCGCCGCCTGCCAGCGGGCGTGCTACCGATGCGCGGGTGAGCGCCAGGTAACTCATCAGGATCAGCACCACCAGGGTGCTGAGCGACGCAATCAGGATTTGCCAGCGAATGCGGCGTGCCATAGATGTACCAGCGAGGAATGCACAAACGCCGCTTTAATCCGGTGAGGCAGCGTCTGCTGCATTCAACACGCCGTTTACCAGATCGGCAGACTGGCGATCAGCGCCAGCAGGAGGAACACAACCGCCAGCACGATCGTCGCCTGGTGCATCGTCTTCTCGATGCCACGCTTCGTGCGATAGATAGAGTCGCGCTGTTGCAGACCGGCGCTGCGCCCCTGCACGACCACCAGAAAGGTCAGCGCTGCGCTGACAATGATTAGTGCGCTATAGAGTGCGATTTCCACGCGTCCATCCTGTCTGTACGAACCCGAATCACAGAGCGGTATTATAGCATCGGCGCGACTGAATGCCAACCTCAGTATTTCGGCACGCTCGGATCGACCTCATCGGACCAGCGCAAGATTCCACCTGCCATGTTCTTTACTTTGCGAAACCCTGCCTGGCGCAGCAATTCGACAGCCCGGGCGCTGCGAACGCCACTGCGACAGTAGACAACCATTTCGACCGCACTATCGAGTTCGTTCATCCGCTCCGCCAGTTCGTTGACCGAAATCCGCACAGCGCCAGGAATATGACAGATCTCCCACTCATTCGGTTCGCGCACATCGAGCAGAAAAGGTGGGTTGTCACTGTGCAGCCAATCGGCAACTTCGGCAGGAGTAATCTCGATAGTCGCATCGCGGTGCGCCTCTTCGGGTGAAATGCCGCAGAACTGCTGATAATCGATCAGTTCGGTAACCGTTGGATGATCGCCGCACACCGGGCAATCGGGGTTGCGTCGCAGTTTCAGTTCGCGGAAGCGCATCGCCAGTGCATCGTAGAGCAACAACCGTCCGATCAGCGGCTCGCCGATCCCGCTGAGCAGTTTGATCGCCTCGGTCGCCTGAATCGTCCCGATCACGCCAGGGAGTACACCGAGCACGCCTCCCTCGGCGCAACTCGGTACCAGACCGGGCGGCGGCGGCTCCGGGTACAGACAGCGGTAGCATGGTCCGCCGTGTTTCGGCGAAAAAACCGTCGCCTGCCCCTCGAAGCGGAAGATCGAACCGTAGACGTTGGGTTTGCCCAGCATCACACAGGCATCGTTCGTCAGGTAGCGGGTGGGAAAGTTGTCGGTACCATCCACGACAACATCGTATGGTCGGATCAGATCGAACGCATTTTCCGACGTGATCTGAACGTCGTAGGTGGCAATATCGATATGCGGATTGAGATCGCGCAGGCGCATCTTTGCCGATTCGGTTTTGCGAATGCCCAGCGTGGATGTACTGTGAATAATCTGGCGCTGCAGATTGCTTTCGTCTACGATGTCGAAATCGACCAGACCGATATGTCCCACACCCGCAGCAGCGAGATACAGTGCCAGTGGCGATCCAAGCCCGCCGGTCCCGATCAGCAGCGCGCTGCCCTGCTTGAGTTTGCGCTGCCCTCCCGTGCCGAACTCGGGCAGAATCAGGTGCCGTGAGTAGCGGCGGATTTCTTCATTCGACAGAGAAGGTAACATCTTTCGACACCCCACAATTTCTGTGCTCAGGAAGCGACCTGACGCACGTCACCTGCTGATCTGCAACCCGGACGTTTGTGCCGTGTACCCGCAGGCGACAAACCGCTGCGAATCAGGCGCCGCCGGCAATTGCTGGAATAATGCTCACGGTCTCGCCGTCGGGGACTAGCGTCTCGATCCCCTGCAGATGACGAATATCCTCATCACCGACGTAGATATTGACAAAACTACGCAGAGTGCCCTGCTCGTTGTAGAGATGCCTGCCCAGTTGCGGGTATTGCTCGCTCAATGCTGCCAGTATTTGACCCACGGAACCGGCTGCAAGCGAGACGCTGACATTCCCGCCGGCATACTGACGAAGTGCGGTTGGAATGGTAACGGTAACTGCCATAGGTGTGACCTCTGTAAGAACTGAGAACCAGAAACTGAGAACCGAGAACTGCAAATATTCACTATTTTGCCGGATAGCTTCCTGGATGGCAGGTCGCACGAATGCGGCACAGGGAAGAACGTTCAGCGTTCGACGTTCATCTCCTCCGCCACGAACCGCGACCCGGTCGGATCCAGCGCCCAGGCGGTCAGTTCAGCGGCGCGACCGTCGCGTACACTCTGAATAAGGAACACAAACCCAGAACCACCCCCGACCCCCTGCGCACCGGTCAGATCACGCGGTGACGGAGTCGCCGGATGATCGGGATGCGAATGGTAACACCCGACAACATCGAGATGGCAGGCGCGTGCGGCGCGATCGGCGCGCAGGTAGTCGCGCGGATCGAGGTAGAACCTGTCCCGCTGCGAGTGTTCAGCATCGGTCGGTGTCAATGCAGTGTCGACCGTCCAGCGGTTTGGTGCAGGAAAGACCGCCTCGACCTCAATGGACGAGCCAGCAATGCGTCCGAGGATCAACCCCACACACTCGTTGGGATAGGTCTCTTCAGCATGCCGCGCGATAGCATAACGAACGTGGGCGGGAAGAAAGATGGCCATGCTCAATATTCCAACGTTCCAACGTTCAATGCTCAAATCCCTTCGCCATCGCGTCCATCGCCGTCTTCCCAGAAGCGATCACTGAGATACTTGGCAGCGCCGTCGCACAGAATCGTCACCACCACCCCCTCGCGCAGGTCGCGCGCGACGCGCAGCGCGGCTGCGACATTGGCTGCGGCTGAGACACCGACCATCAATCCTTCGGCGCGTGCCAGACGACGCGCCATCGCAAAGGCTTCTTCGCTACGAATCTCGATAGTTGCATCCGCAAGTGTCGGATCATAAATACCAGGAACCAGCGCTGTCGATGCCATGTGCTTGACGCCTTCCAGCGCGTGGTAGGGTCCATCGGGTTGAACCGCGATCAGGCGCACGTCAGGATTGCGCGCGCGCAGAAAGCGCCCGATGCCCATGAATGTGCCGCTGGTACCCAGTGCCGCCACGAAGTGCGTCACACGACCGCCGGTTTGCGTCCAGATTTCGGGACCGGTGCTCTCCTCATGGGCGCGCGGGTTGGCAAGGTTGTTGTACTGATCCGGGTAGAAGTAGCGTTCAGGGTGTTCCCGTACCAGCGCACGAATCTTGCGTATCGCCGCATCCATGCCTTCCAGCGGATCGGTGAGCAGCAGTTCCGCGCCGAGAGAACGGAGAATACGACGCCGTTCGGGGCTGGCATTGGCAGGCAGCGCCAGCGTCACCTGATAGCCAAGCGCCGCGCCGAGTGTCGCATAGGCGATGCCGGTGTTGCCACTGGTCGCATCGGCAATGCGTACGCCAGGACGCAGCAAACCGCGTCGTTCGCCATCGCGGATCATCCACAACGCCGGACGATCCTTGACCGAACCGCCAGGATTGTACCATTCCGCCTTGGCGTAGACGGCAACGTTTGGCGGGAGAGCGGGATCGATCCGTGCCAGACGCAGCAGCGGCGTGTTGCCGACCAGGTCGATCATCGTGCTGCGGCGGTCTATCCGTTCCTCAAAGATACTCAGGCTCACGACACTTTTTCCATCCGGCAGGTCGAGATCGCCGCCTTCACTCTTCGCATTATTAGCGTCGCCCAACACGGCCGCGTTCCAACCATCTCACGTCCTGGAAGATCGCTCCTCACGTGCGGTGTCAGCATCTCAACTGCCGTGAATGTCGCACCGGCGACGAGTCCGGTCAGTACATCACCCATTCCGTTTCGCCAGTTCCCGGGTAGCGAGGCGCTTCAGGTACGCCAGCAGATAACTGATGCCGTTCAATCGCTGTGGCGAAAGCACCTGATGCAACCCCATCGCATAAAAGAAATCACCCGGAACAGCGAGCACTTCTTCCGGTGTTGCACCTTCAAGCCCATCACGCAGCAGCGCCGCATAACCACGCACGGTCGGCGACTCTTCAGGAACCTCGATGTGAAACGTCAACCGTCCATCATGTGACTCTGCCACCGTATACACCGGGGTTGCGCATTCGTGAACCTGCTCCATTGCAGCACGATTGTTGCGCACATGCTCCGGCAGCGGCGGCAGGCGATCCGAATATTCAAGTAGCAGTTCCAGTTTTTCCGCTCTGTCCGCCGCCTGAAACTCAGCGACGATTGCGTGCAGACGCGGCGGCAGAGCGGATGGCAGGTCAGACATAGGTGTATAGGTTATTTCTCGATTGGCAGACCAACTGCATTGCCCCACTCTGTCCAGCTACCATCATAGTTGCGAACTTTCGGATAGCCAAGCAGGTAGGTCAGCACGAACCAGGTATGGCTGGAGCGCTCACCGATACGGCAGTAAGCAATCACATCCTTATCCGGCGTGATGCCTTTGCTGGCATACAGTTCGCGCAGATCATCGGCGCTCTTGAAAGTGCTATCCTCACGAACGGCGCTTGCCCACGGGATATTCACCGCCGTAGGAATGTGACCGCCGCGCAGGGCGCCCTCCTGGGGATACTCCGGCATATGCAGACGCTCGCCGGTGTATTCCTGCGGACTGCGCACATCGACCAGCGCCGCGCCGCTCTGCCGGATGTGCGCCAGCACCTGATCGCGGAATGCGCGAATGGCGGCATCGTTGCGCTCTGGCGCGTGGTACTCGCCTAGCGGGTAGGAGGGAACTTCGCGGGTGAGCGGACGCCCTTCGGCAATCCATTTCGCCCGCCCGCCATTCATAATCCGTGCGTCGGGATGACCGAAGAGTTTGAAGACCCACAGTGCGTAGGTTGCCCACCAGTTGTGCTTATCACCGTAGAAGACCACGGTTGTATCGTTGCTGATCCCCTTCGAGACCATCAACTGCTCGAACCGTTCACGATCCAGATAGTCGCGGATGATCGGGTCGTTGAGTTCACCAACCCAATCGATCTTCACCGCGCCGGGGATGTGCCCCTGATCATAGAGCAGAATATCCTCGTTGCACTCCACGATCCGCACCTTCGGATCGTTCAAATGATCGGCAACCCACGCGGTGTCAACCAGCGCTTCAGGGTGAGCATAGCCACTCATCGGAACCTCCTCCGATTGATTCTGAAGTAGACTGCTTAATTTAATCAACTATATTGTACTGCCGGTGGAAGAAAGAGTCAAGCAATGCTCCGGCATCAGGGAACGCGCACCAGCACATCATCTCCCTGGACGCGCACCTCGAACACCTCAATCGGTGCGAACGCCGGCAGCGTCAGCGGACGCCCAGTGCGCACATCGAAGCGTGAGCCGTGCAGCGGGCACTCCACCGTATAGTCATCGGGATCGAAGAACCCATCGCTCAACTCGGCATACGCATGGGAACAAATATCATCGGTGGCGTAGATCGTCCCACCGGCGCGAAACAGGGCAATCCGCCGACCGTTGTACTCCACAGCCCGCATACCGCCGTCTGGCAGATCGTGGATCGTTGCAAGTTTGACGAATTCAGCCATTGTGCTCAACCTCGATGCATCGACAGGAAACAACAAAACGCGCGGCATCACTCGATGCTGCGCGCCAGAGACCCGATCCGGCACCTCTGTTACGGACGACTGTTTGGCGAAACGAGCGGCGATCGCATCGAAAGTCCAAGCGCTTCGAGCAGCGCCAGCGGCTCATTTTCCAGCCACCCGGTTCCCGCGTCGCGCCCGCTGGCAACCAGCACCGATCCGATCGGTGGTACGAAAATAATATCAACCGTACCTTCTCCCGTCACCAGACCAATGCGGTCCAGTTTGCCGGAACGCACCTTGACCCATAATTTGAGCGACATTACGCCAATCCGGGCGATGGAAGGCGCAGCACGTTCAAATGCCGGATCGCTGGCCCACAAGACCTGACCATTCAACGCGCACAGCGCCGCCGCATCGATACCGGGGTAGCGACGCAGCGCAGCCGCGATATGTTTGCCTGCGCGAGCGACAAGTTCCGGGGTTAAGGCTATGGGTTGCATTGGCGCAGCACCTCCAGCGAGCGACGACCAACAGGACAAACAGTACTATTGTACAACGTCGCTCCCCTGTTTGGAGCACCAGAATTCAAACGTCACCAGATCAACGCCTGTGCTGCAGACGGGAGGTTCCAATGCAGACCGGCATCGTGCTGCAAGCCGAGACATGAAGCGGAAAGAGGTCAGCAACGACCCTTTCCGCCTCGATCAACGCACCTGCTTCCCTTAGCCGACCGACCCCTCCATCTCGAGTTGAATGAGACGGTTGAGTTCGACCGCGTACTCCATCGGCAGTTCGCGCGTGAATGGCTCCATGAAGCCGAGAACGATCATCGAGAGTGCATCCGCCTCACTGACGCCACGGCTCATCAGGTAGAACAGTTGCTCCTCACCGATGCGCCCCACCGTCGCCTCGTGCGCCAGGGTGCAGCGCTCTTCCTCGATCTCGATGTACGGGATCGTATCGGACGCCGACTTCTCATCCAGGATGAGCGCGTCGCAGTTTACGTTGATCTTTGCTCCGGTTGCACCCGGCGCCACCTTCGCCAGGCCGCGGTACGTCGTCTTGCCGCCATTCTTCGAGACCGACTTGTTGGTGATGCGACTGGTCGTATCCGGCGCGATGTGCACCATCTTGGCGCCCGCGTCCTGGTGCTGCCCTTTGCCGGCATACGCCACCGAGAGCACCTCGCCGCGTGCGCCACGCCCCATCAGGTAGACCGACGGATACTTCATCGTCAGGCGCGAGCCGATGTTGCCATCGACCCACTCCATGCTTGCCTCTTCATAAGCGATGGCGCGCTTAGTCACCAGGTTAAAGATATTGTTCGCCCAGTTCTGGATTGTGGTATAGCGGCACTTGCCGCCCTTCATCACAATAATCTCGACGACCGCCGAGTGCAGCGAGTTGGTGCTGTAGATCGGCGCGGTGCAGCCCTCGATGTAGTGTACCGACGCCCCTTCCTCGACGATGATCAGGGTGCGCTCGAACTGACCCATATTCTCCGCGTTGATGCGGAAGTACGCCTGCAGCGGAATATCGACATGCACGCCCTTCGGCACATACACGAACGATCCGCCCGACCAGACCGCCGTGTTCAGTGCAGCGTACTTGTTATCCGCTGCTGGAACGACGGTGCCAAAGTACTGCTTGAAGATCTCCGGGTACTCCTTCAGCCCAGTATCGGTGTCGAGGAAAATCACTCCCTGCTTTGCCCACTCTTCGCGCAGCGAGTGATACACAACTTCCGACTCGTACTGTGCGCCGACGCCTGCCAGAAACTTGCGCTCTGCTTCGGGGATGCCCAACCGCTCGAAGGTGTTCTTGATCTCCTGCGGTACGGCATCCCAGTCCGTCTGCGGTCGTTCGCCGGCGCGCACGAAATAGTGAATATCGTCATAATTCAATTCTGCGAGTTCAGGGTTCGCCCACATACCGGTCAGCGGCGTCGGCTTTTTACGGAAGATTTCGAGCGCCTGCAACCGGCGCTTCAGCATCCACTCCGGCTCACCCTTCATCCCGGACAGTTCACGCACGACTTTTTCGTTCAAGCCCTTCTCGGACTTGAAGATATATCGTTCTTCGTTGCGGAAAGCGTACTTCGAGTAATCGAAATCCAGATTCGTTGCTGTTACAGCCATTGGATGCACTCCTCTCCCAGAAGTAATCACATCTCATCTTCATCGGGTACATGACCCACGCCGTACAACCCGACTTTGAGTGTTTTGAGCGGCAACAAGGCGCACTTGATGCGCACCGGATTATGGTTCAACGGGATGCCGATCAGCGCAAGCAGTTGATCCTTGCTGAACTGCTTCGCCTGTTCGACCAGCATGCCGACGATTTCGTCGGTCAGCATCGATGCCGATGCCTGACTGATGGCGCAACCGCGTCCATCGAAGCGCGCATCGGTAATGACGCCATTTTCGATCCGCAGATCGATCCGCACCCGATCACCGCACAGCGGATTATGCTCCTCAGCGCTGACGTCGGGATGGTCGAGCCGACCACGACGACGCGGATGCCGGTAGTGTTCAAGAATGAGTTCGCGGTACAGATCATCCATACCAATCATCCGAACAGGGTGCGCACTTTGTGCAGCGCGGCAACCAGTCGATCGATCTCTTCCGGTATGTTATACAGGTAGAACGATGCGCGTGTTGTGGCGGGAATGTCATAGTGCGCGTGCAGCGGTTGCGCGCAGTGATGCCCGGCACGCACCGCAATCCCCTCGCCGTCGAGCACCGCAGCCACATCGTGCGGATGCACCCCTTCGAGCGTAAAACTCACTGCGCCGCCGCGCATGTCGGTTGTTCTCGGACCGTACACCCGCAACCCTTCGACGTCGGTCAGGCGTTCGAGCGCATACCCCAGCAGTTCGCGCTCGTGGGCATAGATCCGATCCATCCCGATCTCCTGCAGAAAATCGACCGCTTCACCAAGCGCAATGGCTTCGGCAATTGCCGGTGTGCCCGCCTCGAAGCGCGCCGGAATGTCGGCATAGGTCGACTCGTGCAGCCCCACCATCTTGATCATCGATCCACCGCCGAGAAACGGCGGCATCTGCTCCAGGATCGTACGCCGACCCCACAGCACCCCAATGCCGGTCGGACCACACATTTTATGACCGCTGAACGCCAGGAAGTCGATATCGAGCGACTGGACATCCACCGGCATGTGCGGCACGCTCTGGGCGCCGTCCACCAGCACCAGCGCACCGACAGCGTGGGCACGGTGTGCAATTTCCGCCACCGGGTTGATCGTTCCCAGCACATTCGACTGTTGCGTGATTGCAACCAGGCGCACCCCTTCAAGTTGCGCGTCCAGGTTGTCGAGTGCCAGGCGCCCTTGGCCATCGATCGGCAGAAACTCCAGTTTTACACCGGTGCGCTGCGCCAGCATCTGCCAGGGCACCAGGTTCGAGTGGTGCTCCATAATACTGAGCAGGATGCGGTCGCCTTCGCACAGATTGGTATCACCCCAGCTTCGCGCTATCAGATTGATCGCCTCGGTCGTATTACGCACAAATACAACCTCACGCTGACTGCGAGCGTTTATGAAGCGCGCTACCTTGCCGCGTGCCCGCTCGAAGGCAAACGTCGCTTCCTCGCTCAGGCGATAAATGCCGCGATGGACATTCGCATTGTAGCGCCGGTAATAATCCTCCAGGCAATTGATGACACGGCGCGGTTTTTGCGACGATGCCGCACTGTCGAGGAACGCCAGCATTTTCCCGTTCACCGACTGATTGAGGATCGGGAACTCACGCCGCAGCGCGATGATATCGAACAGGGTCATGCTGGCATTGGCGGTCATCGGCGCACCTTTGGACACAGACCACACATTATATCTTGGCTTCGATTATCTCCGCGATGCGCTGTCGCAGTGCATCGTTGGGAATGCGATCGAGCACCGGCTCGAAGAAACCCATCACGATCAGGTGGATGGCTTCATCACGCGGGATGCCACGTGAACACATGTAGAACACCTGCTCCTCATCCACCTCACCACTGGTCGATGCATGTCCCGCTCTGGCGACATCGTTGGTATCGATCATCAGTCCGGGGATAGAGTCGCTGCGGGCTTTGGGTGAGAGATGGAGCGCGTGTTCCTCGAGACGCGAGACGGTTGCGCGGCTCTGATGCTCAATTTTGATCATACCGTCGAAGGTGGTGTAACTCTGGTCCTTCACAACGGTCTTGAAGTCCATATGCGCTTCCGTCTTTGCGCCGATATGCCGGAGCCACGGTGCGGTCAACAGGTTCTGATGATCGGCGGCAAAGGTAGCCGCTACCCACTCCACACGCGAGCCATCGCCTTCGAGCGCTGTTTCGGCTTCGATGTGCTGGACCCGCGCGCCGAGATTCACCGCCGCCCACTCGACGGATGCACCACGCCCGACACGCACCTTCTGTGCGCCGATGTGGTACACATCCTCGCCCCAGGTTTGCACCGCAACGAAACGCAACGTCGCATCATTACCGAGGAACATTTCCGTCACCGGCGCAGCAAACGCCTGATCCGATGCAGCGACCGAGTGGTACTCCTCGACGAACGTGGCGCTGGCGCCATCGTCCAGGATAATCAGGTTGCGCGGCATAACAGCGCCGCCAGGGATGGGCATCGAGAACACTGCCATCAACGGCAGTTCGACGTTGACGTGCTTTGGCACGTACAGAAAGACGCCATCCTGCCAGAGTGCTGCGTTGAGCGCCAGAAACTTATGGCGCGTTGGTTCGATGGCAGCGCCCAGATACTTCCGGATCAGATCGCCATGCGAATGGAGCGCCTGCACCACGGTTGTAAACACCACCCCCTGCTCTGTCAGGTCTTCTTCCCGATACAGGCTGGTAGCGGCGGCATCGGCGGCGGCAATCACCTGTTCCGGCTTGAACTTCGATAGATCGGTGCGACGCCAGTATGGTGGTTCGGCGGAAGCGAAGAACCGCCACGCATTCACGCGCTGCTCAGTGAGCCACTCCGGTTCACCGGCTGCACGCGAGCGCTCGATCACCAGAGCATCGCTGATTTCGCTGAGCGGAGGAAACGTTTTCATAGTCACGCGCTTGCGACCTCCTCGCGGAGGAAGTCATACCCCTTCTCTTCGAGTTCGAGCGCCAGTTCGGGTCCTCCCTCGCGCACTATCCGACCGTCCATCAGCACCGACACGAAGTGCGGCCTGATGTAGTTCAGCAGGCGCTGGTAATGCGTAATCACCAGCACACCCATCTCCGGGTGCCGCGCATAGAGCGTATTGACGCCCTGCGCCACAATTTTGAGCGCATCGATGTCCAGCCCCGAGTCGGTCTCGTCCATGATTGCCATGCTGGGTTCCAGCATGGCCATTTGCAAAATCTCGATCCGCTTCTTTTCACCGCCGGAGAACCCTTCATTCAGGTAGCGGCGAGCAAAACTCTCATCAATCCCCAGCGCGGTCATTTGCTCACGCAACTGTTTGCGGAACTGCGCCATGGGTATCGCCGTCTCCTTGGGGTCCTTCCCTTCTTCGGCGCGATGGGCGTTGATTGCGGCGCGCAGGAAATTCGCCACCGTCACCCCCGGAATGGCAACCGGATACTGAAAGGCGAGGAACAGTCCGAGTTTCGAGCGCTCGTCCGGTTCGAGTTCGAGAATATTCTGACCACGATACCACGCCTCGCCCCCGGTGACAGTGTAACCGGGGTGCCCCATCAGCGTATACGCCAGGGTGCTCTTGCCGCTGCCGTTCGGACCCATGATCGCATGGATCGTCCCGGCTCTGACGGTGAGATTGACACCTTTGAGGATCTCTTTCTCCTCCACGCTGACACGCAAATCCTTGATGACCAGATCGCTGTTCAATGCAGGAACTCCTGTGTACTCATTCAATGGGTTGAACAACCGCACTGTACGACATTATTCGGAAGATCGCGCAATTTGAAAATGACAGCAGCGCCGACCCTCGCGAATCGTCCCTTCGATCTGCACCGGCTCACCCAGCACCTGCTCGAACATTCGTCGTTCCATCGAACAGACACTGGCATGCTCCTGAGCGACGTCATAGTACGGACACGCCAGAACCTGGAGTGTACCGCCCGCCTGCACCTCGACCGGAATGCCACGCGCTTCGAGCGTTGCACGTAAATGCGCCAGCCGCTCCTCCAGGTCGGCGCCGCTCACCTGACTGCGATACTCCTCAGCCAGGCGTCGCCCGACTGCATCGAGCAATGCATCGAGACGCTCCTTCCCCTCACGACCGACAATCTCACGCAGGAGTAGCGTCACCAGGGTGTCGTACTCCTTTGGGAAGAGGTCTTCAGCGCGTGGCGTCAACGAATAGACCAGCCTGGGGCGACCGGGACCGCCGCGCGCCTGTCGCGTCGCAAGCAACCCTTTCGCCTCCAGGTGCGCCAGATGCTCACGTACTGCTGTGGTGCTGATACCCAGCAACTCCTCCAAGTCTCTGATCGTTGCCTCACCATTCCGCCGCAGGTAGGTCAGAATTTTCCCCGCAGGCGAGTCTTCAGAATACTGCGCCAGTGCCATCGCTTGTCCCTCCACACTCACTGTGCAGTATATCAGACCCCTGCGCTATTGTCAATAAAAACAGAAGAAAGTGTGAATATTGAACGAACAGCTCTATAGTCGCCCTGCCGCATGGCCAATCACCAGTTCTTCGACGGTGACGTGCAGCGGGCAGGCTTCCAGGCTGGCGATAGCCGCAGCAACGTTAGCCGGTTGGAGCATTGCCGCGCGATTCCAGTCGCCGGGAATATCATTCCACAAGCCGGTATCGGTGGCAGCCGGCATCAGCGCCGTTACCCGCACCCCATACGAACGCAGTTCTTCGCGTACTGCGCCGAGCAGCCCCAGTGCGCCATGCTTGGCTGCGCAATAGGCAGACCAGCCAGGGAAGACCTGACGCGCCGCCACCGAGGCAACGTACACCAGCAACCCGCCGCCGTGCATCAGCGGCGTCGCATGCTTGCAGACAAGAAAGAGGCTAGTGAGATGAATGCGCAATTGTTCGTCCCAATCGGCGCGGGCAACCTGCGTCACCGGCGCAACCAGAGCGCCGCCAACGCTGTGCACAAACAGGTCGATCCGTCCGGTGGCGTCGGCTGCCTGTGCCGTCAGGCGTTGCACCTCTTCTTCGATGGTCACGTCGCACGGCGCGACCACGGCGGTTGATCCGGCAGCGCGAACTGCTGCCGCCACCTCTTCCAGCGGATCGACCGAGCGGGCTGCCAGCGTTATCAGTGTACCGGGCGCGGCAAGCGCCAGCGCTGTCGCTCGACCGATACCGCGACTCGCGCCAGTGATGACGATACTTTTCAGGACGCTCGACGTCATGTTCCGAAAAATCCTGCCGGGGTAGGCGAAGACAATGCTTTCGCCTGCCCACCGGATATAATCCTAAAGGCTGCTCTTCGTTCTGCCATCGGGACGGGTCTGATCCCCGTCCCGCCGGTGTCGCTGGGCTACGTCCACGGTACTACGATCAGGCGCGCTCGATATGCGCCATGAATTCGCTGCGCGTCTTGGGATCGTCGCGAAACACACCACGCATTGCCGATGTGACCATAGTCGCGCCGGCTTTTTTCACGCCGCGCATTACAGCGCACATATGAACACCTTCAGCGACGACTGCGACGCCCAGCGGATCGAGGCGTTGATCGATGAAATCAGCGATCTGCACGGTCATGCGCTCCTGCACCTGCAGGCGTCGCGCGAACATCTCAACAATGCGCGGAATTTTGCTCAACCCCACCACTTTGCCGTTGGGAATGTACGCGACGTGCACCCGCCCCATGAAGGGCAGCATATGATGCTCGCACAGGCTAGAGAACTCGATGTTCTTGACCAGCACCATTTCATCGTAACCCACACTGAAGATTGCGTCATTGATCAGCGCGTCGGGATCGATATGGTAACCGGCAGTCAGTTCGGCATACATTTTGGCTACGCGCGACGGGGTTTTCAGCAACCCTTCGCGTTCGGGGTTTTCGCCGATCTGTTTCAGAATGACGCGCACCGCGTCCTCGATTGCCGGATCGGAATGGTAACTCACTCCTTCGAGTTTGCCGCGCCCCTGAACGATGAGCGTTTCGTATTCCTGTCCAACGTCGTCTGCAAGGGCGTGGTCAGTACGATAACCATTTCCATTTGTGCTGTTACGAAATGCCATGGGACCAGGTCTCCATTCTTTTCAACAGCGACTCGTGATCAGGCGCTGTGGGTGGTGTCGTCATCGCAGCGCAGCAAGCCATTTGGTTGCAGGATTGCTCTGCTGTCACCGGCATCGCACACCGCCAACATCCGCGCGTATCTCGAATGCGCGTTGTCGCCTGCTTCCGGCGGGGAAGCAGGCATCGTCACATATGATGGTGAGCGTCGGGACCGGTATACTCGAACACATTCTTGCGCGTTTCCCACAACCTGAGATGGCGCAACCGCCCTTCAAGACACGGCGCAAGTTCATCCCACAGGTAGATCACGATATTCTCCGCCGTGGAGGGTTTCGTGGCGAAAGCAGCAATTTCGCGGTCGAGATGCCGGTAGTCGAGCCGGTCGAGAACACTGCGCACGGTGCGATCCATCGTTGCCAGGTCGATCACCATGCCCGTGTCAGGATCGAGCGGACCGGCGACGCTCACCTCGAGTGTATACGTATGACCGTGTCCATTCGGATTGTTGCACTTGCCGTAGATTGCCAGGTTCTCTTCATCGGAGAGGTGCGGCGAGTGTAATCGATGTGCCGCCGAGAATGTGTAGACCCGCGCAAAGGTCGTCTCATCGGCGCCGTCGTATTCAGACCACAGGTCACTGGTCTCGTACAGGCGCAGACGCGCCAGCCGTGCCGTAGCCGGCAGACGAGCCGCGATCAACCGCCACAGCACTCGCACAATGTTCTCGGTCGTGGGGAGCTGATCGCGGAAGTAGGGCGTATCTTCGTTCAGATGCTTATGGTCGAATTCGCTCAGCACCTCCGATACCAGCGATTTGAGTTCGGTCATGTTCATCACCATACCGGTACGCGGATCGAGTTCGCCGGTAATGGTGACATCGAGGGTATAGTTGTGCCCATGACCATACGGATAGGCGCACGGTCCGAAGACGCGCGCATTCTCTTCGGCGCTCCAGTCGGATCGCCAGTAGCGATGGGCAGCGGAAAACTCGAATCGGCGGGTAGCGTACACCATATCTGGATGTCTCCTCTTCAAAATGATGTCTGGCGCGCAGACGCACACCCAGCGCGGTGGGCGAAGCGCGCCAGCTAATTCGCTTTTCGTTCGGGAAGTGGGTTGGGCCAGGGAAGGACTGATGCAGTTCCTCTTGTTCAGGCGCCTGTATAAACAATACACGCCTGACACCGGCTCTGTCAAGGAAAAAAGATGCGTTATGTCAGGTTCTGGAATACCAGTCTGCACCGTATACCGGTGTTCGTTCCGAATCTGCGCTGTTTGCCCGGAGCGCAGGCGTTCTGCTCGCGTAGGAGAACCAGAGGCACGATGCCCGCGCTCCCATGCAGCGACACAACCCGGCAGAGGCAGGACACAGTGGGAGAACGCTCTGTATGGTCCGCTCCACCATTCCCCGCTCCTCATCGGCTGCAAGCCTACCGGTTCCTGTCCATCCGTTCCAGCGCCGCCTTCATCCGCTCGAGTCCTTCCAGCAGCAGCGTGCGCGGGCACCCGAAGTTGAGTCGCACGAACCCCTCACCGCCGGCGCCGAATGGTATCCCGTCGTTCAGCGCCACCTTCGCCTCACGTCGGAAAAACGCATACGGATTGCCCTCGATGCCAGCGTTACGACAGTCGAACCATGCTAGGTACGTCGCCTGCGGCACCGTCGTTCTGATCCACGGCATATAGTTCGTCACGAACTCCATCACGACCGTGCGATTCCCAGTGAGGTAGGCGAGAAGTGCCTCCAGCCAGTCGTCGCAATCGCGATAGGCAACCTCCATTGCTGCCAGCGCAAACGAGTTGAGCCCGGGAACAATGCCCTCCATTGCGGTCATCAGACGTTTGCGCAACGTCGGGTTGGTGACGATGGCAAAACTGGCTTTCAAGCCGGGGATGTTGAACGTTTTGCTCGGCGCCATCAGGGTGATGGTTCGTTCGGCGATGTCGGGCGCCAGGGTGGCAATCGGAATGTGGCGCGTACCGCCGAGGAGCAGATCGCAGTGGATCTCATCAGAGCAGATGATCAGGTCGTGCCGCTCACAGAACTCTGCCATCCGTAGCAACTCCTCGCGGCTGTACGCTTCGCCGGTGGGATTATGCGGGTTACACAGAATAAAAAGGCGCGTGCGGTCGGTCACTGTGGCATTCATGCGATCATAGTCAACGCGATAGCCGAACGTGCGTCCGTTGGGAACTACCTCCAGTTCCGCCATCTGTGTCACACGCCCCTGATTTGTGGGCGCTGTGAGGAACGGCGGGTAGACCGGCGTCTGAACCAGCACCCCATCGCTTGGTTCGCCGATTGCCCGGCAGACAGCGTTGAGACCGGTGACCAGACTGGGGATGTACACAATCTGATCCGGCGTCACACTCCAGTTGTAACGGCGTTGCAGGCGCTCGCAGATGCGTTCACCCAGCGCCGGGGATGGCAGTTCATACCCGAAATCCCCGACCTCGACACGCGCGTGGAGCGCCGCGAGGATTGGCGGAGGCGGCGGAAAGTCCATATCCGCCACCCACATGGGCAGCACATCGTCACCGTAGAACTTCCACTTGATGCTTCCGGTGCGGCGGCGATCGACGACCTGATCGAAGTTGTACTGCATGGTGGTTCCTGCTTCCTTTCACGGCAGAATCTTTCGGGCAATCACTCACGATTATTTTATATAGAACGATCTGCATGGCGCGGCGAACGTTTGTCATCCAGCATACCGGTGTTCTGTGACAAAACTGTCATGCCATATCAAAGCACCATCCGACAGTAGAACTGAAAATGTATTGTACTATATGGCCTGGTACAGCAGGACTTCTCTTCCGTGCTCTAGGCGCGAGCGATAGGACTCACAGCAGCACAACGTCTTGCCACGAGAAGGAACGAGCAGTGGCGGCACAAATCCTGATAGCAGACGATAATCAGGCGATGCGTGAAGCAATTATTCGCTTTGTCGAAGCTGAGGGATACACCGCACTGGCGGCGCGCAATGGGCGTGAGGCGTTAGCCCTGACGCTGGAGAAACAGCCAGACCTGGTGTTGCTCGATGTGACGATGCCGGACATTGATGGCTTCGAGGTTTGCCGCCGGTTGAAACACGATCCGCGCACGGCGCTGATCCCGATCACCATGCTGACCGTTCTCGACTCGCCGGAGCATCGCTGGCACGGCATCGAAGCCGGCGCCGACGACTTTCTGACCAAACCGTTCGATGAGCGCCTGCTCCGTGCCCGTATTCAGTCACAACTCCGCACCAAACGCCTGACCGACCAGCTCGAGCGGACCGAGAGTGTCATCATCGCACTGGCGCTGGCAGTCGAGGCAAAAGATATGTACACCGAGGGACACCTGTGGCGGCTGGCGCACTATGGCGAACAACTCGCAATCGCCGCCGGTCTGGACGCCGAAGCCAGCCGTGCGGTATGGCGGGGCGGACTGTTGCACGACATCGGCAAAATTGGTGTGGCGGACAGTATCTTGCAAAAGCCGGCGCCGTTGACGCCGGAGGAGTATGCGCAGGTCAAGCAACATCCCGAATACGGCGCGCGCATTATTGCACCGCTGCGCTTCGCCCGAGATGTTGCGCCGATTGTGCGCGGGCACCACGAACATTGGGACGGCAGCGGCTATCCACATGGCTTACGCGGCGAAGAGATACCGCTTGGCGCACGTATTATCGCTATCGTTGATGCCTATGACGCTATGACCACCGATCGCCCGTACCGTCGCGCATTGACGCCTGAACGGGCTGTGCAGCGCCTCCACGCCCGGAGTGGCATTCAGTGGGATCCGGAGTTGACTACGTTGTTCATCTCGCTGATCGAGCAAAAACGACTGATCGCGCCAGGCGATGTCCAGGCGCAACAGTTCGTTGCACTGATGTAGCGCGCTGCCGGTTTACGGGTTCCGGTTCAGGACGCCTCCATCCCGCGCCGGCGCCCCGCATCCTCGCGTAGTCGCCAGATCACCCATAATCCTGCAATCCCTGCAAACATCACAACGACTTCCGGGATCAGGATCGCCGCCGTTCCCTGCAACGCGAGCGCCGGCGCTATACCCACGGCAATCAGGTTCACCAGCGTATGCAGTGTAATCGCCAGCCAGAGCCACCCCATCTGCCCGCGCCGAAAAACCTGCAACACGATAACCGACAGCGCCACGTGGAACGGCAACGTCCAGAGACGCTCCCACGCCCCTGCCAGCGGCACCCAGTCAGGTTGGGCAGCGACCGCTGCCAATTGCTGCCGCGCCAGTTCCCGTTGCTCATCGGTCAATGGCAACGTTGCCAGATCAACACTGCTCAGCGCCAGCAGATTGATCAATCCCAGCAGCGTCAGACCGCCGACCAGCACCATCGACTCAAAGCCGCCGTGCCCCAGCCCGTACATCACGGCGCGCGACCAGGTCTTTTCCTCACGAAACAGCCAGCGATACCCGATATAACGCCCGATCTCCTCCGCAAGCCCGGCAGTCAGCGCCAGTGCGACCAGCCAGCCGAACATCAATGCGCGGGACACCTCCACATATGGCGTCACCACCCCCTGAAGCACGACAACCAGCGGAACGCGGGTGATCAACTGGAAGATCAGAAAGATCACGGCGCCATAAGCAAAGTAGCGCCAGGAAACCTGCAGTCTGCGTCCGACGAACCATGCGGCTACAAGCGGAAACAGCGCCTCGAACAGGATTGCAGCAAGCGTAGTGGCAATCCGTCCTGCGCTTATCTGGAAAACAGGCTCCATCAACGGAAGGTCACATACACGCTTGCCAGCACCAGAGCGCCGCCTACGGCGCCATACTCCCAGATCACCCGCCTGGTCAGCGTCCCTTCGAGATAACTCAGGAGAATGCCGGTAGCCATATAGAACAGCGCCAGCAGCAACGCACCGCCGATCAAAAACGATGCCGCCCAGTAGTTGAGCGCCCAGGTCGCCTCTGCAAGGGTTAATCCGACCAGCAACGACAGCGTGAACAGATTGCGCGCTGGCGTCTGGGAGAGCAGCGCATACGCCAGCAATGCAGCACTGGCGCCGATCAGCGCTGCTGAATAGAGCGTGCGCATACGAGCATAATACACAGCGCTAAACACCCCAAACGCCAGCAGCAGCGTCATCGCCTGAAGCGCAAGGCGCGCTCCCTGCCGCACGGTGGCGCGGCGGTCGAGCGAATAGTGCTGGGCGACGAGCGCACCGAACAGAAACCCGCCGGCTGCGATCAGCGCCAGCACGAATGCCAGCGTTTCAAGGCTGGCGCTGAACAGGCGGAAGAACGCAAACGACGCGATGATCGCAAACGACGGCAGAATCCAGAACGCTGGCGCGAGTTCGATCTGCACAAAACCGAGACTCACCGCCGGCAATGATCGCGTCTGCATATGAGGATGCATGCGAATGAACACATCCGCTCCGGTGCTGCTGATCACCACCAGAGAAGCGATCAGCAGCCACGAAACAGTAATGCTCGGAAAGTCGCCTCCGAATCGCGCGCGCAAAATGTTCGGGTTGATGTCGATCAGGAAGACGACCGCCAGCCCGAGGAGCACCAGCAGCACCAGCGATACGATCCGATCATAGCGTGGCGGAGGATTCATCGCCATTCACCGAACCGTTGTGCTCACCCCGTCCAATCGCGCAACGCCTGGAGCAACAGGCGCACACCGACGCCGGTCGCGCCCTTCGGTTGATACGCCTTTGGTTTCGAGTCGGTCCAGGCTGTGCCGGCAATATCGAGGTGCGCCCACGGATACTCGCCGACGAAGGCATTGAGGAAAGCGGCTGCCGTAATTGCGCCGCCCTGCCGACCGGCAGAGTTGCGCACATCGGCAATCTCACTCTTCACCATATCCCGGTAGGGTTGCCACAGCGGCAGTTGCCAGGCGCGTTCTCCGGCAACCTCACCGGCACGCAACAGGCGCTGCGCCAGGGTGTCGTCGTTTGCGAACAGCCCGATCGCGTGCGGACCGAGCGCCACACTGATTGCACCGGTCAGGGTTGCGAGATCGATGATTGCTGCCGGGTTGTACCGTTGCGCATAGGTCAGGGCGTCTGCCAGCACGATCCGCCCCTCGGCATCGGTATTCAGCACCTCGATGGTCTTACCGCTCAGGGTTTTCAGAATGTCGCCAGGGCGATACGCCGATGCACCGGGCATATTCTCCGCCGCGCCGATCAGCACCACGATGTGCAACGGCAGGCGCAATTCGGCGATAGCGTGCAGCGCGCCGAGCACCGCAGCTGCACCGCTCATATCCATCTTCATGGCATCCATATTCTCGGCAGGCTTGATCGAAATCCCCCCCGAGTCGAATGTCATCCCTTTCCCCACCAGACAGATCGTAGGGGCATCGGTATAGTGCGCACCATACTCGATCACAATGAAGCGCGGTTCGTTCGCCGAACCCTGACCGACGGCAAGGATGCCGCCAAAACCCTGTTCCTGCATTTCTGCTGGATCAAGGATGGTGATGGGCAGATCAAATGCGAGGGCAAGTTCGCGCGCACGCGCTGCCAGTTGCGCCGGTGTCAGCACATTTGGAGGAAGATTCGCCAGGTCGCGCGCTAGGTTCACGCCACGGGCAACGGCACCGCCGCGGGCAATACCGCGCGTCGCTTCCTCCACCGCGTCTGGAGGTGTGATCAGCGTTATCTCATCGATTTCACGACGCTCTTCCAGCTTCATATCAGTCTTGTATTCCAGAAAGCGATAGCTGCCAAGCATACTGCCCTCGGTCAGCGCAGCAGCAACCGTTTCGGGGGTATGCTCTGGCACGACGGGTAGCGCCCATGCAAACTTCTCGACCTTCACGTCGCGCGCGCGCTGCGCTGCAATTGCAGCAATCTCGCGCAGAAGGTCGATATCGGGCGCGGAACGCTTGCCAAGACCGATGAGCAGCACCCGCCGCGCGGGCATGACGCCGCGTGGATAGAGGAGCAGGGTCTGTTTGGCTTTCCCCGACCAGTCGCCCGGTTCGATCAGGTCCGCCACAGGCGGTACAGGCGGTTCTTCTTCCCACAAGCCCAGCACGAGCAGGTCGGCTTCAGCCGTCAGTGGATCGCCAGCAGTGACTGTCGCGCGCATAGGAAAACTCCGTGAACTCCGCAATCGCCAGCTCCCGGCATCGTGGAGCATTGCGCGATTGTCCGATTGGGTCGTACACACGTCCGTTTCAAGAATGACGGTTATTATATCACGACACGCCCTCGCCACACCTGTGCCGGTTGACACGGAGTAGCGCGAGGCATATACTGTGCAGCATCAGACGACGGAGGAATGTTATGAAAAGCGATCTTTTTCACGTGCCCGCCATATCCTGCCAGCACTGCGTCAACGCTATTACGAAAGCAGTCAGCGCGCTGCCAGGAGTTCAGCAGGTGGTCGTCAATCTGAGCGATAAGAGCGTGCGTGTCGATCACGACCAGCGGGTTGCGGTTGACGACCTGATCCGCGCAATCAACGACGCCGGTTACGATGAAGTGGCCGTCCTGGTGTGATCGTGGGGGCGAAGGGGAGCGGGTAACGCTCCCCTCGCCGGTCTCACCGCCGCTCATAGTTGGGCGCTTCCTTGGTAATGGTCACATCATGGGGGTGGCTTTCGATCAAGCCGGCCATCGAAATGCGGATGAAGCGCGCGTCTCGTCGCATCGATTCGATATCTTTTGCGCCAACGTACCCCATACCAGAGCGCAGGCCGCCAACCAGTTGAAAGATAGTATCGCTCAGCGGACCTTTGTACGGCACACGCCCTTCAATTCCCTCTGCCACAAGTTTGCGCCCCGTACCCCCCTGGAAGTAGCGGTCGCCGCTACCCTGCTGCATTGCTCCAATTGAACCCATACCGCGATAACTCTTGTAACTGCGTCCTTCGTACAAGATCGTCTCACCGGGACTCTCTTCGGTACCAGCAAGGAGCGAACCGATCATCACAGCATGCGCCCCGGCTGCGATTGCCTTGGCAATGTCGCCGCTGTAGCGAATGCCGCCATCGGCGATAATCGGAACGCCGAACCGCGCCGCCACCCGGGCACACTCGGTGATTGCTGTAATCTGCGGCATCCCTGCGCCGGTCACCACCCGCGTCGTGCAGATACTGCCCGGTCCCTGCCCGACTTTCACTGCATTGACGCCGCGTTCGCACAGCGCAGCAGTCGCCGCGCCGGTCGACACATTCCCGGCAACTAGTTGCACATCCGGGTAACGTTCACGCAGCCGCACCACTGCATCGAGCACCCCTTTTGCATGACCATGCGCTGTATCGATTGCCAGCACATCCACGCCAACCCGCACCAGCGCATCGGCGCGCTCCAGATAATCGCCAGACGCCCCGATTGCCGCGCCGACCCGCAATCGTCCCTGCGCGTCTTTGCAGGCATTCGGATACTCGATCTGCTTCATAATGTCTTTGACGGTGATCATGCCCGACAGTTTGCCACGGCGGTCGACCACCAGCAGTTTTTCGATCCGATGGGCATGCAAAATCTCTTTCGCCTGTTCGAGAGTTGTGCCTTCCGGTACGGTGACGAGATTGCGGGTTGTCATCAGGTCGCGGATCGGTCGACTGCGGTCCGTCTCGAAGCGCAGATCGCGGTTGGTAACAATACCGATCAGGTCGCCATCCGGCGTCGTGATCGGAATGCCGGAAATACGATATTCCGCCATCAGATCGAGCGCGTCACCGACCGTTTTGTCCGGTCCCATGGTAATGGGATCGGTAATCATGCCGCTTTCGGAGCGCTTCACCTTGCGCACCATTTCCGCCTGCGCCTCGATGGACATGTTCTTGTGAATGAATCCAACGCCCCCTTCGCGCGCCAGCGCAATCGCCAGGCGGTGTTCTGTGACAGTATCCATCGCAGCGCTGGTGATGGGAATGTTGATGCGGATGGAACGGGTCAGTTGCGTCGTCACATCGACATCACTCGGCAGAACCTGCGACTCGGCAGGGATCAGGAGTACATCGTCGAACGTCAGTCCCTCACGGGCGTACTTGTCGTCCCAGTCAGTCGTCACAATGCCCTCCTTACGGTGTAGGGAATAAAAGACCCTCTGCGCGATGCAGAGGGCAGTATGGCATTCGCCCGACTGTCATTTACGTGACATGGGCGAAACAGCAAGCATATGACGGTAGCGTTATGTGTCGATACCATATTGAGGTAGTATACTCATCGGGCGGAGGATCGTCAAACATCGAGGAGTGGGGTACGTGTGCATATTTCTCCAGGGGCGAGGGTAACATGCCCGCGACACCAGGCGCGTGTGTTACCCGCTTCGAACTCTACGGCTATTATTACTATCCTGCTGGCAACGGATAGATGAGCCAGACAAGCCTGGTCTTTCTAACACCCGGGTTCTTGATCTGGCTTTGATGCTCCTGGATAGTTTCAAGGGTTAGCTACTGAACTCTTACCTGAGGAGACGATGCTTTGCAAGAAAGGAAGATTGGTACGGGAGACGGGAATCGAACCCGTGACTTGAGCTTGGAAGGCTCTCGCGTTACCACTACGCCACTCCCGCACAGCATCTTGATTCTAATCATGTCTGGCAGAGTCGTCAAGAGGAAACAATGCTACTCACAGTCACTCCCAACCCTGCCATTGACCGCGTTCTGATCGTTCCCGGATTTCGCCACGCCGATGTCTGTCGCGTCGTTGCACAAAACGACGCAGCCGGCGGGAAAGGATTCAATGTGACGCGGACATCGCGCACGCTGAATCTGCCAGTGCGCACCTGCGCGCTGCTCGGCGGAGAGCATGGCACGCGGATCGCACGGCTGGCTGAAGCCGAGGGTATCGAAGGCGCCTGGAGCTGGATTGCACAGGGCGAATCGCGGATCTGCCTGCTGATCACCGATCCCGAAGCACGCGACCATCTGACAATCAACGAAACCGGTCCGCTGGTCAACGCCAGCGACTGGCATGGATTCATGGAACTGGTGTGGCAGCAGGCGCACGCCGCATCCTTCGTCGCCGTTTCCGGCAGCGTCCCGCCCGGCGTTGCGCCACAGCAATACGTGGAACTGATCCGTGGTCTGCCTTCAGACCTCTTCGTGTGTATCGATACGAGTGGACCGACGCTGACAGCAGCGCTTGATCTACCGGTGGACCTGCTGAAGATCAACATGCACGAACTGAGCGCCGCGCTGGGACAGCCGATCACAACACCTGATCAGGCGCACGCCGCCGCCGTCGCTGTACTGCAACGCGGTCCACAGCGGGTCGTGGTTACTCTCGGCGCCCAGGGTGCGATTGCTGTCGATGCGCGCGGCGCCTGGCGCGCCCGCACCCCGCTGATTGAACCGATCAGTCCGGTGGGCAGTGGTGACGCCGCTCTGGCAGGAATCATCACTGTGCTGCACCACGGAGGCTCGCTCGCTGAAGCGCTGCGCATGGGAGTTGCGTGCGGCAGCGCCAACACGCTGACGGTCGGCGCCGGACGTTTGAGCCGCGACGATGTGACGCGGTTGCACGCCGCGACGGAACTGGAAAGCATTTCATAAGCCGCGGGATCGGCAAAAGGCAAGCACGCAGGGTGGGCAAGTCCCCAGGGTGACCGACATGAATTGCGGTCTCCTGCTTCACCGTCGGCAAAGGGCAGGTACGCAGGGTTAGGCGAAGCAGGGGTCAGCGCATGGTATACTACACGATGGCATGAACATTTGTACAGGAATGCCGGAATGGATGACATCAAAACCACGATAGAACGCATCGCCGCCAATGTCGAGCGGGTTATCATCGGGAAGCGGCGCGCCGTCGAGCAGGTACTTACCGCTCTGTTATGTAAAGGGCATGTCCTCCTCGAAGACGTACCGGGCACGGGCAAAACCATGCTTGCAAAAGCCATCGCGCGCTCGATCGGATGCAGTTTCAAGCGCATCCAGTTCACCCCCGACCTGCTGCCATCGGATGTGACCGGCATCTCGATCTTCAACCAGCGCACCCATGAGTTCGAGTTCCGTCCCGGTCCGGTCATCGCGCAGATCGTCCTGGCGGATGAGATCAACCGCGCAACACCCAAGACCCAGAGCGCACTCCTCGAAGCGATGGAGGAACGTCAGGTCACGGTGGACGGCGTCACCTACCCGTTGCCGACGCCCTTTCTGGTACTGGCGACCCAAAACCCTATCGAGTACGAAGGGACGTTTCCCCTGCCCGAAGCGCAACTGGATCGCTTCTTTATGCGTGTACACCTCGGCTACCCGGCGCGAAACGACGAGATCGCCATCCTGCGCCGCCAACGCGAAGCGCATCCAATCGATACGCTGACGCAGGTCGCTGCCGCCGAAGAACTGGTCGATCTCCAGGAACGGATCAAATCGGTGTATGTCGATGAACTGATCGAAGAGTATATCGTCGCGATCGTGACGGCGACCCGCAACCATGAGGATGTGTATCTCGGCGCCAGCACGCGCGGATCGCTGGCGCTCTACCGGGCAGCGCAGGCGCTGGCAGCCATCACCGGGCGCGACTACGTCATCCCCGATGATGTCAAGGCGCTGGCGGAGCCGGTGCTGGCGCACCGCCTGATCATCAGCCCTTCGGCGCGTATTCGGAACATCAGTGCGGCAGAAGTCATCGCGGATGTGTTGAAGGCAGTGGCAGTACCAGGGGCGCGCGCCGGACGTCGGTTCGAGCGCGTTGCACGCTAATGCTACCTGAATCGCTGCTGACGTGCCACATTCGGGAGGGTTCCATCCGACGCATGGCGGAGAAACAGTAAACCTGCCTCCATGCGGTTGCTCACCTTCAGTTTCGCTAGAATGTTGCTCACATGCTTCATCGCCGTGTTGTAGGTAATGTCGAGCCGTGCGGCAATCTCGCGATTCCCCAGTCCCTCGGCGATCAGTTGCAGAATCTCCAGTTCGCGTGATGTCAGTTCGCTCAAACTCGCCACCGGTCCGCTGATCGATGGCGGTCGCGCGGCTCGACGCAACACTTCTGCCGGGAAGAGAAGTTGCCCATCCTGGAGACGCCGGATTGCATTCAGGTAGGCGATTGCCGGCAATTCTTTCGACATGCACCCCGACGCACCTGCCAGAAACGCCTGTCCTTGCAAACCAGCCGCTTCGTGTTCGTATGCCACCAGCAGCAGGACGGCAGTTTGCGGTTGCAGCGTGTTGAGCATGTGAATGTACTCGAACACATCGCCGCCGGGAAGATACCGATCCAGTATGATGATCTCCGGTTCGGTATCGATCAGGCAACGGTCGAGATCGCCGAGCGAGTCCGCCGCGCCAACGACTGCATGCCCTCCGCTGCGAAGGTGTTGCGCCAGACTCTGTCGAAACAGATGCTGCTGGTCGGCAAGCACAATCCGCGCGCGCTGCGAAGCCATGGCACGTCCTCAATGTCCTCGAAAACACTGCCCATCACCGGGCGCGATATATCAGGCGGAGACTTCTGACCAGACTCGGGTAGCACGATCTACTTGCTCCTGCGTACTCCAGCCTGAAGGATCGTACCGGTTTCCATAAAGAGAAATAGCACGCCATCCCCCGCGTCGTCACCCCTCGATCTCTCAGTTTCCGGGTACCTGAAATCAGTAAGGCGCGTCTTCCCTGTTTCTGGCAGAAAAAATACACAAATTTATCATAGCACACTGCACGGCAGGCGTGCTATGGTGCATACGCAGATCTTAACGAGATTTCAATGCAATGACAGGTGCGATCGATACATCGATACGCTCTCCCAACTACGGGTCGCGCAATGCACGGTCGATTTCGATGATCGTGATCCATGCTACGGCAGGAACAGCGCGCAGCGCACTGGCATGGCTGACCAATCCGGCATCGCGGGTATCGGCACACTACCTGATCGACAAAGCTGGTCAGATCTACCGGCTGGTGCCCGATGAATACGCCGCCTGGCACGCCGGGCGCGCGGCGTGGCGCGGTGAGACGGCAATTAATGAGATTTCACTGGGCATCGAACTTGAGAACGCCAACAATGGACGTGATCCCTACCCGGCAGCACAGATGGAGTCACTCGTTCAACTCACCCGCGACAAGGTTGCGCAGTACCGCATTGCGCCCGATATGGTTGTGCGCCATCTGGATATCGCCATTCCACGCGGGCGCAAGAGGGATCCCGCCGGTTTTCCGTGGAACGATTTTCTGCGTCAGGTGTTCGCAGAGCCGATCGTTGCGCTGCCAGATCATCCCATTCCGCCGGTCGGATCCACCTCGCTCAGTCAGATGCTGCTGCACGAAGCGTACCGTCAGGTCGGTGCAGTCGAATGGTCGGACTGGACGATGTTTCGCACGGCGCGCACGGCTGGGTTGGGGTTACCGGTTGCTCCCGCGTTCGAGGTGACGGTCGCCGGGCGCAGCTACATCGGGCAATCGTTTGGTCGCGAGACGCTGGTCAGCCCCCTCGCCGAGTGGAAACGGGTCGATCGGCTGAGTATGCTGACGGCGCCAGAACACCAGCCGTTACGCGAGGCGCTCTTGCAGGCAATCTATGCGCAGGCAGGCGAGACGTATCGCCCGGATTGGGCATTTCATCAGTATGCACTGCACACACCTATCGGTCCGCCGCTCAGTCCGGATTTTCGCCTCCGCATCGATGATGATGAGTGGGTGGCGGCAATCTATGCACTCGATATCATCTACTGCCCGGTTGGTCGCTGGCAGGCAATCGGACGCCTCAGCGACCTGATTGCGTCGCGGGGTGAGCGCGATCCGCTGGCAACAGTATTGATCGAACGTCTGTATGAACGTGCCGGCAGTCAGTGGCGCCCAAACTGGTCGCTGCACCAGCACGCACTTCGCTACCAGCCCGGTGCACCGCTTGGTCGCAGTTTTCGCGTGTCGTTCGATGGACGTGACTACGTGGCAGAAGCGTTTGCCCTCGATGTGCTCTTTTGCGCAATCGGAGAGTGGGGCAAGGTCCAGCGTCTGAGCGAGATTATGTAACATCGGGAACCTGTATCAACCAGACCAGCCGGTGGAGGAGTGCAATGTTTATTCCAGTTCCCAGCAATCAGGCAGAGACCCTCCCATCTTCAGATCTGCGTGTGCTGCGTCGAGCGCGCGGCGCCACGATCCACACGCGCGTGCATCGTTTCGGTGACTACGGGGCGATCCTTTTTCGTGCGGCAGTGCTGCTGATCTGCGGGATCGAAATACTCGTAGATCGAACAATGCCGCACGAAGAACCGTTGCTGCTGGTTGTACTGGTCATAGCGTCGGGTGCGCTGATCGCAGGGATAACATTCACCCTGCCGATGTGGATACTCCTGGTTGCTGATGGTGCTGCGATTGGAGCGCTCGTCCTGGCGACGGGCGGTTCTGCGAGTCCGCTGTTGCTCCTCGTCCCGGCGCTGGTGGTTCAGGGAAGTCTGCCCGCCGAAGAACGGGAGGCGCTTGTCGGCGTTGGCATCGGCATTGCGCTGCTGCTGCTGATTGCTGTGCTCGATCCGGTACGCAAGACCAGTCTGCTGACCGAGGTCGTGGTCGTGCATATGATCGTGAGCATTGCCGCAATCTGGGGATCGCGCCAGGTTCGCCTGATGTTGACTCGCCTGCAGGAACAGACCGCACAGCGCGCGCGGGCGGATCAGGAGCACGCCGGGTTGCACCGCGCACTGGAGTGGCAGCGGCAGAGTCTAAAGATGGTCGGTGCGTGTGATTCGTTCGATGAACTCAGGCGCTGTATCGTCGAACGCGCGGCGCTGATCGTCGATGCTCCCACGTCGCTGGACGACGCAACCGTGCCTGTGTCGCCCGCAAGTCACACCCTCGCCATCACCGGCGTGGGGCGTCTGGTCATTCGCCGCACTGCCGCAGAACTCAGCCGATTGCAGCATGACGCGCTCGACCATCTGATCGCGATCGCATCGCAGCGCGCCACTGCGCTACGGTCGATCACCGTGCTGCGCCGTCACCATCAGGCGCTGACAGCGCTTTGGGAAGGGGCAGGACTGCTGCGCGCCGCTCCCGATCTGCGCGCCACACTGTCGGATGTCTGTCAACGGATCGCCGCTGCACTCGATCTGGAGTGGCTGGCGCTAATCGGTCTCGACGAACGCCAGATACCCACGCCTTTCCTGTTCGCCCGCGGGAGGGGGCACGGATCATCGCTCCGGTTGCAACCTGTCCATATCCGCCTGGCGGCTGAAGCGCTCCGTGGCGGGAGAGCGCTGGTGCGCATGGAGCAGGGGCAGACGCAGGCGTTTCTGCCGGTGTGTGTAGCAGGTGAAACGTCGCTCGTACTGGCGGCACGTGGCGCCGTTGATGATGCTGCACTACAGACGCTGCTCCTGTTGTTCGGTGACCTGGTTGCCGAGCGGTTGATGCACATCGAATGCTGACCGGGCAGACGCACCGCAACGGGAGCACCGGTGCAGCGAGCAGCGAGAAGGATACAGTGTCTATGACTGCAACCATTCAGACCGGCATGGCGATCACCCTGTTCATCACCGGCATCGGGATGCTGATCTGCGGACTGGTAATCATTATGACCCGTGAGTACCAGGAGGCGATGCGTTCACTGGCGGGGCAATCATCACGTCTGAGCAGCAAAGCGCTGGCAGACATTGGCTTGCAGGCGGCGCTCGAAGGTGCTGCCCACCTGCTCGAAGCCATCACCCGCCTGGTGCAGACGGCTATCGGTACCGGTGCATTTCTCTGTGTACTGGGAACGATCATTTGCGGTCTCGCTTTCTGGATGATGCTGTTGATCGGCGATCGGGGCATGCCCTGATCATAATTGAACGGTGTACAGCCGTCTGTGGACGGAGCGGCAAAGGACGAAAGCGTATGGCAGTACGACTCAGTGGTTGGGCGCATCGGTATCTGGAGACGCTCTGCGCCCAACCTCGCTTCAGCGCAGCACGAACGGTCGCACCACTCTGGCTGGCGAACGACTCCAGTCTTCCTGCCGAACCCGGAGCGCCAATCGCTGCGCCGCTGACCATTCAGATGGCAGCGGAGATTTTTCCCCGTCTGGCGCTGATCGGTCCTGCAGGCGCCGGCAAGACGACCACGCTGTGCGCCCTGGCGATCGGGCTGGCAGAAGCGTTCCTTTCCGGAAATAGTCGCGCAGCGTGGGGGAATGCACACGCACCGCTGCCGTTGTACATCGAACTGGCACGTTTTCAGGGGAGTGTCGAGGCAACGCTGGCAACCGAGTTTGGCGTTGGCGATCCACCGCCGCTCGAAGAACTTGCGCGCGAACGCCCACTCCTTTTTCTGCTCGACGGGCTGGATGAACTGCCGCCAGCAACCCAACTCGCCAGTCTGGCGGCACTGTCGCAGGCTCTGGTTGCAACCGGCGCCCAGACCCGCTGGATCAGCACGTGTCGCAGCGAGTTTCTGGGACTGTTCCGTCCATGGTTGAACGGCGCTGAAGTGCGCACGTTGCAACCGCTCCGTCCACGTGATGTCATCGCGCAGGTGCAACGTCAGGCTGGCGACGTGGCTGCTGCTTGGATCCAGCGCAACGACGATCTTGTGCACCTGGCGACCCGTCCGCGCTGGCTTACGGCGCTGATCGAAGTGCGCGATGTGCTGACCGCACCGATCCAGAGTCGCGGGCAACTGCTGGCAACCTGGATTCCGGCAGTGGCTGCGGCTGCGTTGCTGGCGCACCCCCGGATGATTTCGTCAATCCAGGCGATGCACGCACTGATCGAGATCGCACGCATGCTCGATCAGCAGACCCAGGAGACTCTCGCGATCGACGCTGCTATCGCCGCCATCGAGGTCGGCGCGTATGTCCCCAATGCTCAACTCACGACTCGTATGGTACATCAATCGGCGCCGGTGAATGGGCGCACGCTGCGTGCAACGACGGGCGAAGCGGCTCTGCAGACGCTCATCGATGCCGGTATTCTTGTCTTCGACGCCGAGCGACGCACGATCAGCTTCCGGCATCCCATCCTGCGCTCCTTCGCGCAGGCAATGTTGCTGGCGCGCACTAGTCCCGATCAATGGTCTGCCACAATTCTGAGTCGCGCCTGGATGGACGCCGTCATCTTCGCCTATAGCCTGTCTGATGATCGTGAAGCGGTGCTGCGGCGTCTGCTGGCGAGTGGCGCCGTCGGATTGACGGCGCGCTGCCTGATCGATGCCGAAGCACCCATTCATTACGATGAACTGCTCGAACGCAGCGGCACGCTGACACCACCACTGCGCGTGATGATTGCCGACGCATTTGCTGCCGAAGGGCTGGAACGCGCCGCACTGGAGCAGTTGGAGCGCGCCGGCGCCGAAGGGTACGACGAAGCAGGAGTGTTCGGTCGTCTGGGTGATCTCTACAGTCGCTCCAGTCAGTGGCGTCTGGCGCGCATCGCCTACGAGCAGGCGCTGGCGCGTGAAGCCGATGACCTGCGTTACCGCCAGCAACTCGGCGTCGTGTGCAGCCGAATGGGAGAACTGGATCAGGCGGCAGCCGCGCTGGAAGCGGTGCTCGACGCACAGCAAAAGCGTCTGGCAGCCGCTGCCCACGAATTGGGACACGTATACCTGCAACAGGGGCGCTTCGTTCATGCGCTGGAAGCGTACCGCCACGCAGCGCAACAGCAACCCGACAACCCGGCTTACCGGCGCAGCGTGGCAACGGCGCTACGCCGGCTGCAACGTATCGATGAGGCGGAAGCGCAGTTGCGCAGTCTGATCGCCGAGTCTAGCGGCGATGCGGCAACCTTTGCAGAACTCGGCGAGGTGTATGCTGACGCCGGGCGCTGCCCTGAAGCGATCGAGAGTTATGCGCGCGCCGTCGCCCTGCGTTCCGATGATCCATCACTGTACGCACGGTTGGGACAGTTACGCCACAGCGCCGGCGATCTGCCCGGTGCGCGCGCTGCACTGCAACGCGCCGTCGAACTTGATCCCTCGAATGCCGGGCTGCACGATGAGTTGGGACAGGTCTTCGAGACATGCGGCGAAACCGGCAATGCACTGGCAGCATACCGTGCTGCGGTCTCGCTCGATCCGCAGTGTGACGCTTACCATCGTCGTCTTGGCGCGCTGTTGCGCGACTGTGGCGATTACGACAGTGCCGCGGCAGCACTGCGTGCTGCCCTCGAACTGCGCCCCGATAGCGCCGAGACCTATAGCGCACTGGCGGAACTCCTGTGGCGATCCGGTGAAAGCGAGAAGGCGCTCGACGCCTGCCGCCGCGCGTATGCGCTGGCGCCTACGTCACCCGATCATGCACGCGCACTGGGACTGGCGTACCACCGGGTCGGACGGGTGCGCGATGCCGAGCGCACCCTGCGCGATGCGCTCGCGCTTGCCCCTGATCGCGCCGATCTGCACTACGACTATGGCATTGTGGCTGAAAGCATCGAACAGTGGGATGCTGCTCTCGCCGCCTATAAACGGGCAGCGATACTCGCTCCGCAGCGCGCCGACTATGCCCGCGCTGCGGGGGCGCTGCTCCTGCGCCGCGGCGAACTCGAACGGGCGCGGACATTCCTGGCTGGGGCGCTGCGCCGCGCCCGTCATGACCCTGAAACGCTGTTTCAGACAGGTTTGTTGCATGCCGCTACCGGCGCATGGCATCTGGCAGCGCGATCCTTCCAGCGTGCCGTGCGGTTGAGCGGTGGAGCGCGATACGAGAGTGCGCTGGGCAGGGCATACCTGCGCCTTAGCAGAGCGGAGGACGCATGCGCTGCGCTGGAACGTGCGCTCCAGACAAATCCTGATGATGTCGAGACGCTCGACACCTACCGGGAAGCGCTGGTGGCGTGCGGTCGCCTCGAAGCGGCGTACACGGTCGGGCGGCGCGTCGCTCGTCTGGCGCCGGGGAATGCCGTCATCCAGCAGTGTGCCGGGAGTATTGCGCTACGCCTGGGGCGTGTGAACGAGGCGCTGGAACTGCTCGACCATGCCGTGGCGCTCGACTCGCGGCTCGTGCCGGCGCATATCGAGCGAAGCCGGGCGCTCCTGGCTTCTGGACACGCCGGAGCAGCGCTAGCTGCCGCGAATCAGGCGCATGCACTTGCCCCAGACCTGCCACAACCGCTGGTACTGGCAGCCGAAGCCCTAATCGCACTGCAACGCGACGACGAAGCGCGCCCGTTGCTGGAACAGGCGCTGGCGCTCGATGCAACGTTGCTCCCTGCCTGCGTTGCGCTGCGCGATCTGTTGGCGCGCACCGGCGCCACTTCCGCTGCTCTCACGTGGGCGCGGCATGTGGTTGCGCTTGCGCCCGACGATGTGGCGCATCTCGTCCGGCTCGGTGAACTGTTGCTGGCGACGGATGATCTGGCGCAGGCGGAGCAGGCGCTGCACCATGCCCTGCGCCTGACCGATCACACCGCTACCAGGGAACAACCGTCAGACCGCACCGTTGCTCACATCTACGCATTACTCAGTCGTATGCACGCCCGCACTGCTGATTGGGAACAGGCTATCGCGTATGCACGCGCCAGTGTTGATCGCGCGCCTGGAAACAGTGAATACCGCGCGCTGCTCGCCGATGCGCTGGAAGGCAAGGGTGATCTGGCGGCAGCGATAGCGGAACTGGAAGGCGCTGCCGCTGCCGAGCCGGAACGCATCGACTGGCAGCGCCGTTTGGGGCGTCTCTTCTACCGCGTGGGCAACTATGCTGCGGCGCTGCATGCGTTGCGTCGCGCGGCGGCGGGGTCTGGCGCTGCCGCCGATTATCACGCGCTCGGTATATGTCTGCGCGCGCTCGACAATCTGCCTGCCGCTGCCGAGGCGCTCGAACAGGCGCTGCATTTGTGCCCCGATGCGGCTGCCTGGCGGATCGACCTGGCACTGGTGCATCTGGCGCGCGGCTGGCACGGCGAAGCCCTCGCCGAACTCAACCAGGTGATCGCAACCACGCAGGAACTTCCGGGCGCGTGGCGCGCGCGTGCACAGGTACTGCTGGCAATCGGTCAGCACGAGGGTGCACGCGCCCATCTGGTGGAAGCCTTGCGCCGCGACCCGCGCGATGCCGAAAGTTATGCGCTGCTCGCCGAAACTCTGCTCCCCCTGGGACATACGACACATGCCCTGGAGAGCGCCCAACGCGCGGTTGCTCTGCAACCCGCTGAGCCGCGGCATCGGCGTCTGCTGGCGCGTGTGCTGCGCGCCGCCGGTCAACGCGCCGAGGCCATCGAACAGCTCAGCAGCATGCTGAACGATACCAGCCCGGCAGAGTGGTGGATAGAATGTGCCGACGATCATCTGGCGCTCAATCATCTCCCGGCAGCACGTGGCGCACTCGAACGTGCGGTTGCCGCCGCGCCGGACAATGCTGCCGTTCGCTTCCGTCTCGGCGAAGTGTTGTTACGGGCTGGCGAACCGGCTGCCGCAGTCAACGAGTTGCGCGCCACCATTGCGCGTCGTCCCGATTATGCTGCTGCCCATGCCCGCCTGGCAGAGGCACTGATCGCCTGCAGCGATGGTGACGGGGAGGAGTACGACGCTGCCATCGAAGCAGCGCGACTCGCCGTGGCGCTGGAAGGACAGTGTGCCGATCACTGGCGCGTCCTCGGCGCGGTGCTGCGCGCCCAGGGGGCGTATGCGGAAGCGATCGATGCACTGCGCCGCGCCCACGAACTCGCTCCAGAATCGGCGCCGGTCGCTTTTCTGCTCGGACTGACCCTGCTCGAACAGGGGCAGGCAGGCGCAGCAGTTGATCCGCTTGCCACAGCCGCTGCCGCCGCACCGGAAGAAGCTGCGCATCACGGGTATCTCGGCATTGCGCATCGTGCGACGGTTGAACTGATGACCGAGCCGGATGCACTGCGCGCCGCGTCCGCCACCCGGCGCGCAACGTTGAGCATTGCTCAAGGATCACTCCAGCAGGCGATCACCATCGATCCACACCACGCACTCTGGTGGTACGAACTCGGTCTCGCCATGCAACAATCGGCAAATCATGCCGCCGCTG
Source organism: Roseiflexus sp. (assembly GCA_034432635.1). GTDB lineage: Bacteria > Chloroflexota > Chloroflexia > Chloroflexales > Roseiflexaceae > Roseiflexus. Next base: position 19,719 of record DAOUBK010000072.1, on the reverse strand, counting down.
TCGAGGCGTTCGATCGGGCGCTCACCTGCGTCGGCAGCGACACCGCCGGTCGTGTGTCCGGCATCTATCCACTGCCCAAAACCGTCGATCAAACGGCAATCCGACGTAGTCGCGCACTCTCACGCTACCTGATCGATCGTCTCGACGATGCACGCACCGACCTCGAAATCCTGCTCGCACACGATGCAGCACTTCCTGCCGATCACTATCTGCTGGGACGTATTCTTTTCGATCAGGGCGAAATGGCAGCCGCACGCGCGGAACTGACCGCAGCCCTGGTCGATCCTGCGCATGCCCAGGCGCGCCTCTTCCTTGGACGCACCTGCCTGGCGCTAAATGAGGCGCACACAGCGATCGAAGTCCTCGAACAGGCTGTCGAACTGCGCCCCAATCATGCGCCGACTGCTGCCACCCTCAGTCTGGCATATGCCGCGGCTGGTCGGCGCGAACGCGCGATTGCGGCAGCTCAACGCGCCGTTCGGCTCGATTCCTCGGTCGGCACACACCATCAGGTGCTGGCGACACTCTACGCTGCCAGCGGACGATTCCAGGAAGCGCGCGCTGCGTTGATCAATGCGCTGACCTTGCAACCCGATGTTGCCGCCTGGCATGCACAAATGGGCAACATCTGCGAGCAGATGGGGTTGATCGACGCCGCACGTAGCGCGTATGCGCGTGCAATCCAGCTGGCGCCCGACAACGCCGACTATCGTCATGCCCAGGCGCGTTTACTGATCCAACAGGGGCGTAGTGCCGAGGCGCGTCAGGTCTTCGAGGAAGCGGTGAAACGTGACCCGCAGCGGGGCGCCTGGCGCTACGAACTGGCAGAACTGCTCCGTCAGCAGGGAGACCCGGCAGCGATTGACCACTACGCCGCTGCCGTGCAACTGGCGCCTGATGAGCCGCGCTACTGGCTGGGGCTGGTGGAGGGGTTGCTGGCACGCAAAGAACACGACGCTGCACGGGAAACTGTCGAGCGGGCACTGCTGCGATTCGGCGATCATCCGGCGCTCCACGGCGCCGCAGGTGCGATCCACGAGACGCAGGGCGATACCGCGCGCGCAGCGTGGCACTACGCGCGCGCGTTCGAGCGCGATCCGCAGAACGCCGAAAATTGCTGGCGGTTCGGGCGCGCCCAGCTCGAACTGAGCAACCTGGAGGCTGCGCGTGAGTTGCTCGAACGCGCACTGGTGCTCAACCCCGACTCGGCAGACGCGCACGCAGCAATCGCGCGCTTCTTTGCCCACACCAGCGATAGCCGCGCTGCACTGATCCACAGCCAGCGCGCCGCCGAACTGCGTCCCGATGAACCAGCATTCCAGATTCAACTCGCAGAGGCGCTCTTGCATCTCCGGCGCTTCGATGAAGCGCGGCAGGTGCTCGAACGCCCCCTGCAACGCATGCCCGACAACCCGGAATTGCTAGCGCGCTACGGCGAGATGGCATTGGCGGTCGGATTGTACCACGAAGCGCTCAGCGCATTCGAGCGCGCCATTGCTCAACGACCCGATGAGCCGCGCTACCACTTCTTTGCAGGTCGGGTACATCGTCGGTTGAAACAGTACAGTCGGGCAATCGAACGTTTCCGCCGCGCGGTCAAACTCCGTCCTGGCTACAGCGAGGCGGTTATTGAACTGAGCACCCTCGGACCACTGGCATTTGTGGCACAGCATTTGCGTGGAGAGAGCGATGCTGCCTGAAGACTATAGAATAGAAAGGAGAGAAAAATGCACATTCGCGACGTTCCGTTTCCCAATCCACATCCACCCGATCCCGAACCCGACCCTCCACCGGATTGGAACATCTAACCATGCGGTGAAAGGATACGTTCTGCAATGACTGGTCGCACCTTTTCGCAGGACATGATCGAGATACACCACCTTGTGCGCGCTACCGAGCTGGCGCTACGCCTGGGCGATTCGGGCGCAGCCTGGCGTGCAGCGCACGCCCTGTGGCGCGCCTTTCCCGAAGCAGTCACGCCGCAGGTTTGGCTGGGGCAGGCGTTGCTCGATGCTGGCAATGCTACCGTCGCTATAGATTATTTTCGTCGCGCACTCCGTATCAATCCACTCGATGCCACAGCCTGGGCGGGGCTGGCGGGCGCGTTGGCGCGTACCGGGCAGGAAGGAGCGGCTACGGCGGCGCTGAGTCGCGCCGCGCTCCATGATCCGTTGGGCGCCAGCGCCCTCTCCCCCGGCATTGCTCCCGAACCGTCTTCTGGCAGCAAGGGCATCGAGTACCTCCGGCGTGGACTTGCCGAACTGGCTGCCGACGAGCTGGCGACTGCACTGGAACGGTTTCCCCGGCGCACCGATCTGCGGCTCTACTATGTCGAAGCACTGCGGCGTAGCGGCGATCTCGCCGGTGCGCGACGCATCTTTGCTCAGTGCAACGCTGATCATCTACCGGCGCTACTTGTGCGCACGGCGCTCTACGATCATGATCAGGCTGCGCGAATGCGCTGCACAAGGCACGACCCGGACGGACGCCTGACCCGACGCTTCTTTGCGCCGGAAGCGCTACCCTGGACACTGCCGCCTGCTCCTGCGGTTCGCTGGAATGAAGAGTTCGAGCCGCTGCTGCCCTATCTCGAGTCTTCTGTCCAGCAACTCGTCGTGCCAGCAACGAACGGCCACACAACGCAACCGCTGCCGGCAGTGAAACGTTTCCCAGATCGCAACGATTGGCAGGCACGGTTCGAGGCTGCGACCGGCTCATCCTCCCCGCCGGTCACCGATGATCGCAGTGCAGTCCGATCGGAGCACACCACCGACCCAGAAGTCAAAAATCTCATTGCCACGGCGGAGCGTGTGCGCCAGCGCCTGACCACGCTCGGCGTCGCTCCGCGTCCGCTCGTTCCGTATGCCGAAGGGCAGACGTTTACTCAGGTGATACTATCGCAGCGCGCGGCGCTGGAGCGCCGCTTTGGTGCAGACGGATTCACAGCCATAGATCGACGGTTGCAGCAGTATGCCGCTGCACTGCGGCGACGCGGCGTGACAGCGCATGTCTGCTACTGCGATGACCCTGCAACCCTGCAACTCGATGATGGTGTTGCTACTGCGCCGGTGGCCGCCGGGGCAGATGCACTACGTGATATGCTGCGCACCCTCTCCAGCGCCCTGTCCGAGCGTGGACGCGAGTTGGGCGCCGTGCTCCTGGTCGGTGGCGATGAGATTGTGCCGTTCCATCGTCTGCCCAATCCCCTCCCTGACGACGACATGACCGTGCTCTCCGACAATCCGTATGCCACCGACGATCCGGCGTACACAGCGCCGCAACGCATGGTTGCGCGGCTGCCCGATGGCAACACCAACGATCCCACGCTCCTGTTCGCACAGCTCGACCGACTGACGGTGTACCACTACGGTAGTCGTCCACAATCGCGCAGAATATCGCGTACACTGGGGCAACGCCAGGAGCGCGCCGGGATCGACCTGAGTGCGCTGAGTGCGGGGTACTGCGCCGAAATCTGGAAAGACGCCTCACGTGCCGTACTCGATGCGCTAGCATCGGATATACTGCTGAACACGTGTCCGCCGCATGTCGCCGAACACCTCGATCTGCGTGCGCTGCGCGATAGACGGTTGCTCTACTTCAACCTCCATGGTGCATCCGGACTGCCCAATTTCTACGGTCAACCCGATGTCGTCTGGCCCGGCGCGGCGACGCGCCTGCCGGTGGCGCTGCGTCCCGATCAGGTTGACGCCAGCATGGCGGATGGCGCGCTGCTGCTCAGCGAGGCGTGCTACGGCGCTGAAATTGTCGGGCGAACCGTGGACAACTCGATTCTGTTGCGCGCACTGGCGCATGGTGCGCTGGCAGTGGTTGGCGCAACCGTCAACGCTTACGGCAGTCTGACCGATCAGGTCATCGGCGCCGATCTCCTCTTTCAACGCATGATGACGCACCTGGCGCGTGGCGAACCGATCGGTCGCGCACTGCATCAGGCGCGGCTGGATTTTGCACAGGAAATGTACCGTCGTCAGGGGTTTCTCGATGATGTTGACATCAAAACGCTGATCGAGTTCGTGCTGCTGGGCGATCCGTGGGGCGCCCTCTACAACGCGGACATCGAGCCGAAACCCTGGCGCACCGATCGGACCATTGCAGCGCTGGAACGCATGCCCAAGCCACGCGCGCATGTGGTGCTCAACGAAGCGGAAGCGCCGCGCGATGCACTCCAGCGCGCGCGCGACGTGCTACGACGGGTATTTCCCCGTGGCAGTGCGTTGCCGTTACGGATCACGGCGCAACTCAATCCACGTCGTCAGCGCAAGAGCGACCCTGAGCGCGACCTGATCTTCAGCGCGCGCGAGAATCTGCCCACCGTCGATGGATGCTACCTGGCGCACACGGCGCATATTACTATCAGCGGTCAGGCAGTGGTGAAAGTTGCACTGACACGGTAGAGAGGGGAGAAACTACTGCGGGTGCAGGGTTTTCGGCAATCTGTGGAGCGGTACGCAAAGCAGTGGAACTCCGGGAACACATCCACCACGTGTGCGGGTGGGCGAGACGCCTGTGCTCCTCGACTGTGGGCATTCAAGGGTGGACAGAACACATGAGCGTCCAAGGTCTTTATGGCATTACGATGCGCCGGTTGGCCCTCACCCCCTGCCCCTCTCCTCTGCCGGGCGAGGCGGACGAAGGCAGTGCCTTCACCTACCCACAAAGATCGCGCGCGCAGGAATGCATTGGTCGCATCTGCTGACGCGCGGGAGCCATTGGAGACCCGTTCCCGGTTCGGCGCGTTCCTACGTCGCATCCGCTGACGCGCGGGAGCCATGCTTCCGCACGCTGCCGGTCACGAGCCCAGGGGATTGCCCCGGCGTCCATTGATGACAGAGATTCGCTGCGGCAAAGCGCGCCAGGAGGGTTGATGTGAACAGGCGCTCACGTGCCTGGGATGCACGGTGCGGCATAAACGCGATCAGCAGACCCCTCGCCATCAGGAAGAAACGTTCATAACACGCGCTAACGTGCATCGAAGATCGCATCGACACGTACTGTAAATCCATCGAGCAGTTTCGAGCGCGCCTCGTCGCCCCGTCGGAAAACGCCGTATTCCGCATAGGCTCCATCACTCAGAGTGAGCACCGTCACCGTTTCATCCAGCGGGTTGACGATCCAGTACTCAGGAATGCCCGCTTCGGCGTAGTCGATCCGCTTGATCTGCGTATACCGCTCAGGATCGTCTTCGCTGACCACTTCGGCGACCAGATCGGCGCCGCGCCAGAAGCGATCCTGGCGACGCGGATCACGCGCGTCGCACAACAGAAGGATATCCGGCTCACGAAACTTCCCATCGCGTACAAGCAGGCGCAGCGGCGCAAAGCGCACTTTGCCACCGTGACCGTCCGCATATGCACGAAAGAAGAGAAACAAACTCTCAAGTACTGCCTGATGACGTTCAGTTGGCATTGGCAGGATCTCAATCCATCCATCCGAATACTCGATGAGACGGTTCGTGTGATCGGTCAGGCGCAGGTACTGTTCAACGCTCCACATTCCCTGGAGCGCGTTCAGGTCGATATCGGTCATTTCCCCCGCGATCACGAGGCGCATTTGAGGCGCGTATGCGGCTACAGTCATGACCTTCTCTCTCCGGTATATCCGCGGGCAACGTCAACGTTCGTGATCAGGTGGTCGTTCTGGCGGGTCTGCTGGAATAAGTGTAGCACAGGTTGCGCTAGGGAACTATTCCCATCTCGTGGATCGCGCGCGCGACCGGTGTGAGAACGTTGCGGTCATCCTCCGTCAATCCCAGTTCCGCCAGCGCCCCGGCGACTGTCTGCACCAGTGGTGATGGCGCGGACGCAGATGCCGGTTGCTGCTCCGGCGCCTGATCAGTAGTTCGACGCGAAGCGGATGGATCGCCGGATCGCACGCCATCGGCGCGGTATGCGTCCACGTTCCACAGCGGCGCCGTGCGCAACGGACGTACATCGCCCCACCCACCCTGACACGCCAGAAATGTCGCATAGCCGCGTGCTGCACCTTCGAGCGTATGGTAGCGTGCTACATACGCGCGCGCCGCAGCACCCATTGCCGCAGCAATGTCCGGTCGTTCCGCCAGCAGGCGGCAGTACGCCAGGATCAGATCGCTCTCCGACTCATCAGGATCGACCTGTGCTGCAACCCCCGGTGGCAGTTCGGTGAAGGCGCCGGTAGCAGTCACCAGTGTGGGGCGTCCGGCGCCGAGCAACCGCAGCAGACTGGCAGACGTTTCACCCGCCGTCGGGTGACGCAGGTTCAAACAGATGTCGGCGGCGGCAACATACTCCTCGAAGACGGACCACGCGACGTACCCGGTGATTGTGACCGCTTCCGTCAACCCGAGACGTTCGACGACTCTGTGCGCATCGTAGTTTGGCGAAATGCTGCCAACCAGCAGGTAGCGTGCGTCCGGGCGGATGTCGCGCAGATCGCGTAACGCGCGCAGTGCCGGTTCGAGCCGTTTATACGGGTTGATATGCCCGAACGACGCCAGAACGAGGGCATCGTGCGGCAGACCGAGTCGTGCGCGCGCCGCGTCGCGCGCGATGAGCGGCGGCAACGGAATCCCCATCGGCACGAAGGCGGTCGCCAGCCCTGGCTTGAGCGCTGTGACTCGATCCAGCACATACCGGCTGTGCACCAGGATGCCCATCGCGCGTCCCAGCACATCTTCGCAGAACGGGAAATCGAACGCTGCGGCAGGAAAGCGCCCGCGCAGCATCAGTTCCGCCACATGCGCTCCCTCATCACCGTACCGTCGCCGCATTTCCGCACGGTAGAGATCGATCTGCCCACGCAATGCCACCATCTCCTGGAGCATAAAATGGTGCAGCACAAAATCGTGCAGAACGACAAAGCCAGGGGTGCGTTGCAGCGCGCGCCAGATGCCGGTGTGCGCCGGGCTGTTGCCCATGTGATACACGATAGCATCAAACGGACGACGGCGATGGTCGCGTTCCAGGCGACTGACCGGACGGATCTCGATATGCCGGGCAAGGTGCGGGTTTGTCGGGCGCAACCCATCCTCGACGTAGAGTGTGATGTCGAAATATATGCCGAGGTACGGCAACAACTCTTCGCTGTAATCGGAAATGCCCGACGGCGCAGGATTGACCGGCGAAGCATAAGCAAGACGTTTCATGGCTAATCGAAGGCGGCTTCAGTACGTCCGACGAACGCATCGCGCAGCATACGCACATAGCGCGGCATCAAGGGTGGCAACCGGTCAGGCGGATAATAGTCGAGCGACACAAATTCAGTGTGGTCTGGTCGCAGCGTCCCACCAACGACGCGGCATGCAAAGAAAGCGCTGACAATCTGCGCCTGATCGCCGTTGGGATAGGTCCACTCAAAATCGCGCCCGGTGTACAACCCGATCAGGCGTTCGACGACGACGTGCAACCCGGTCTCTTCGCGCACTTCGCGCACCAGCGTGCGTGCTGGCGTTTCCCCCAGTTGCACCACGCCCGACGGCGGCGCCCACAGCATTACGTCCGAACGCTGCCCGAGCAGCACATACCCCTGATCATTGCGGATGAACGCGCTCGCAGCGAGTTGCAGCAGACGTTGATGACCGACATAACTGCGCAACCAGGCAGTGTAATTGATTGTCATACCTCTCCCTCACATCACGACACCTGCACACGACACTCGATTCTGACAGGCTGGAACGCCGATTGCCCCTGACCCGGAATACAGACGTGCCTCGGATTACTGTCGGGAATAATCGCGTATCCCCCGGCGACGGCAGACGACTCACAAACCGGTGCACATCTCTGTCTGGTACGGAGACAATAACGCAAAATGACCAGGATGCCATTATAGCACCGGCACAAACGGCGAATTTTATGCTACAATCCCAGCTAATCGGATGAGACGAAAGAGCAGGAGACTGCCATGGAGACTGTAGTCTACATTGTGAAGTATGGCTTCATTGCTGCGCTGGTTGTCGAGCTGGCGCTGATCGCGCGTGCGATTGTTAACGTGGCGCGGGAAAAAGCGCATGCTGCACAGACTGCTCCTGCCAAAGAGTAACGCTCCGTGCAATCCGTCCTGATGCACATCTCCGATCTGCACACCGGGCGGACGTTTCATCCGCAGGTGGCGGAGCAACTCGTCTGCGAAGCGCACACCCTGCGTCCCGATCTGGTGATCATTTCTGGCGATCTGGTGCAGCGAGCCGATTTCACGTCGCAGTGGGATCAGATCGTTGAGTATCTCCGGCGTCTGCCCGAACCACAATTGATCATCCCCGGCAATCATGATGTGCCGCTGTTTCACCTCTTTGAGCGCTTCTTCCGCCCCCTCGACCGGTACCGCCGGTACATTTCGTCCAATCTCAATCCGGTATTCGAGCGCCCTGGTCTAGTGGTTGTCGGCGGCAACAGCGCTTACGGCTGGACTATCGACGGAGGATTCGTCGATCCGGAGCAACAGCAGGCGATGGAACGCCGGTTTGCCCAGTACCCGGACAATGTCTGCAAGATCGCCGTACTGCACCACGGTGTGGTGCGCCCGCCAGGATGCGAACGGCGCAGTATTGTGCGCAATGTTGACGAGGTAACGCAGATGCTCGAGCGCAGCGGTGTGGACGTATTGCTCTGCGGGCATCATCATATTTCGTATGTCGGGGTCACCGGCAACGCGCGGAAATTCATCGTCTGTCAGAGCGGCACGAGCGCGTCACGGCGTATCCGGAAAGGTATGCGAGGAAGGAACGCTTACAACGTTCTCGTGATCAGGGACTCGACTATTCATATCAGTCAGCGTTGTTATGTCGAAACCACTGGCAGGTTCGATCCGTTCGCCGAGTATGCGTTTCAGCGGCGCGGCGAACGATTGGCCGCTCGTCAGTGCAATGACCCATCCGCCGTATGACCGAGGAACAAACATCTTCCCAGAAAGTCGATACCGGTCCACTGCCGCCGCTGCCACCGCTGCCAGAGCCGCCGCCATCACGTCGCCGCGTACCGCAGTGGAATATCGTTGCGCTCGCAGCCGTTGCACTGGTGGTGGGAGGGGTTGCGATCTGGTGGTTCACCCGCCCGCCGGACCCGATGAGCGACCCGCGACCGGTGCAGGTGGTGCAGAACTTCGTGGCAGCCGTCGAAGCGCGCGATGTATCGCAGATGCTCGCCTATATCGAGCCGACCGACATCAAACGCCAGCTCAGCCCGGAACTGCGCTCATATATGGAGTACATCACCGAACTTCAATTCAATGATGAGACCTACACACTGCTCAACAATGACGGCTCGATTGCGCATGTCCGCGTGACCGGCAACGTGCGCTACACCGTCGATTACGGCACGGTCTATTCGGGTGAACGTCCTTTTGATAGCGTTTTCGAGCTAGTGCTGCTGGAAGGGGCGTGGTATCTGCGCAGCCTGCAACTGCCAGCGACAGAGCAGCAATAGATTATGGCGCTTCGCATTCTCCTTGCTCTGACGATCATCCTGGTTGCCGCCCCATCTGCGCCCAACGATCCGAGTTTCGATAAGCAGTGGGCGCTGTATAAAGTTGGCGCACTCTGCGCCTGGGAGCGCACCACCGGCAGCGCCGATGTGATTGTTGCGATTGTGGATAGCGGGGTTGATCCGACGCACCCCGATCTGGTGGAGCGATTGCGCACCGATGGCTACGACTTTGTCGATGATGATAGCGACCCGCGCGATGAGAATGGGCACGGCACGCATGTCGCGGGTATTGTTGCCGCCGTTCTCAACAATAACGAGGGCATCACAGGGCTGGCGCCGAATGCGACCATTCTACCGGTGCGCGTGATGAACGAGCGCGGTCGAGGTTCTGACCGTGCGATTGCCCGTGGCATCCGCTTTTCCGCCGATAAAGGCGCAAAAGTGATCAATCTCAGCCTGGGTGCAACCCTGACACTCAACGCCGACGAACCATCGGTGCTGGTCAACGAAGCTATTGTCTATGCTCAGCAACGCGGTGCGCTGGTGGTCGTCGCGGCGGGGAACGATGCTGTGCCTTTACCGAATGCGATTGCGGTCAATAACCCGGATGTGCTGGTGGTCGCAGCGACCGATCAGCGCGACCGCAAGGCGCCCTTTTCCAACTCCGGTCCGTGGGTTGCGGTCAGCGCACCGGGGGTCAATATCCTCTCTACGATGCCGACCTACGAGGTGTTTCTGACGAGCGATCGGTTGCCGCTCGATGAGCGTTTCCGCCGGAACTACGACTATATGAGCGGCACCTCGCAGGCGACGCCGTATGTGGCAGCGCTGGCGGCGCTCCTCTTTTCGGCGCACCCCGACTGGAGTGCGGCGCAGGTTGCCGAAACCATCCGCGCAAATGCCACGAACATTCGTGACCTGAACCCCAGATTCGAACTGGGAACTGGGCGGATCGATGCCTGTAAGTCGTTTGGCGGTCCACCGGCGGAAGACGCACCGCAACCGGCGCCACCTCCTTCAACGGTGCGCGGCGAGTCGATCCTCGGTCTTCTGGCACTCTGTGTCTGCGGCGTTGTGCTGGCGCTGTTCATTATGACCATTGCGTTCATTCGAGGAGGGCGGCGGCGCGCGCCGACTCCTGTACCAGTACCAAGGCCTGTGCCGGTCTATACACCGCCGCCGGCGCCCACGCCGCCACAACCCTACCAGCCGGCGCCGCTGCCTGCGAGTACGCCTTCTCAACCACCAGCCGGCGCCTGGGGGACGCTCACGGTGATCGCCGGTGCGGCACAACCGCGCACCTATTCGCTTGCCGGCGCAGCAGTGTTGATTGGGCGCAGTGAAGAGTGTCAGATCGTGCTGATTGGCGATGGCAGTGTTTCGCGACGCCACGCTCTCGTGCGCAACGATGGACGTCACGTAACGGTGACGGACGCCGGCAGCAGTCACGGTACCTACCTCAACGGCGTTCGTATCACTCAACCAACACCGGTGCGTCGCGGTGATGTGCTCCAGGTTGGTCAGACGCAATTGCGATTTGGGTGATACTGGCGCATTATCGCTCATGGGCAGGGGCGTCACGGGGCGCCTGTGATCGGCATACAAACCGGTTTTCGCCCGGTAGCCCGCCTGCGCGGGTCGGACCGAGTCTGGCGCCTGCCCGAATAATACCACCTCTGGCTCAAGGATGGGCGCCATTCAGAAGCATCTGCGCGCTGCGTGCTCCCAGGCGCACCACCGGCGCGCCGCCAGCGGGTCGTCGCAGGGCGGGAGACCCTCCACCCCAACCCGCTCCCGCTGTGGGCAGAAGCCCCTACCCTAACCTGCCCCTGTTCAAGGGCGGACAGGACTTGCGAGTGCTTGCGGGAGATAGGGCTTGGAGATGAGCTGAACGCCCTCATCCCCGTCCCCTTTCCCGCGTGCGCGGGAGAGAGGAGAGCAGAAGCTTAAGTTAGGGCATCTTGATGCGGTAGAAATTGCGTTAGCTCATATTTTCTGTCCGTCCCTGAACCTGCCCCGCTGGGGGCGGGAAAGCCTCCACCCCAACTCGCCCCTGCTGGCGGTGGGCGTCCTCTGGTTAACGCGGGGCGGCGCGCGATCTCAGGGAGCATACCGGCTTGTGCGCACCGCGGTGCGTTGCCGGGGTACGACGCCGGGATGATGCTGCAATTGCGTGCTATGACTTCTATGACACCGTGACATAACCCACGATCTATCCTATCTGCCGGGCAGGCGAAGGCAATCTCATAGGGAGGCAAAGGCAATGCCTGCGCCTACCCCGGTTGCAGTTCTGATCGCACCGCGCCTCAATCATCGTCCCCGCCTTCCAGTTCACCGCCGAAGGTCGCCAGCAGACCGTCGATCAACTGCTGCCGCTCGACAGGCGACAGGCTGGCTTCAGGATGGAGCAGCAGGTAGAACCAGGGCGGCATGTCGCCATTCTGAACGGTTTCGGCAGCCTCGTCGCCCTCGTTGTCCGGTCGCCCCCATTCAGAAATGTTGAATTCGGCGCGTCCGTGCATCACATCCTGGGTGATCAGCCACGAGGCAGGCGCAATCGAGCTGTACCAGGGCCATTTCGTTTCGTTGCTATGACAGTCGGCGCAGGCACGGAAGAAGAGCGCGCGTGTCTGCGGACTGTCCCACGCCGGTTCGGCGATAACCGGCGGATTTGTGTGGTCGCGGCCATACGGGATGAACTGGATAAGCAGCAGCACCCCCATGAAGCCTGCCAGAACTATGGCAGCGATGCGTCGCGCGCCGCCTGCGTGGATGACCCGACGTTGCTGTACATGGGTGGTCATCTGCGTGCTCCTTTCGCTTTTTGAACGCGGGTGCTTCCCAACGCCCATGCAGGCACATCCACCGTAATCCTCAACGTTCAACCTTCGCTCGCGCCACCAGGATGCGGTAGACAGTCAAAAACAGTACGCTCCCGCCACTTCCCCAGTAGATCGCTTGCACTAGATCGCTCGCGCTATCGCTTCCGCTCCAGATGCCGTGCATCAGCGCCAGCACGAAGACGACAAAACTGAGAAAATGGATCAGACGCCAGGCGCGTCGCCCGATGCGATCTTTGACATAGAAACTCAACCCGACAACCGCCAGTCCATAGAATGCTGCCTGACCCAGACCCACCCAGAGCGGCTCATAACCGCTGTACTGGAACGGCACGAGTATCTGGAATAGCGTTGTCTGAATGTAGCGGTCGCCGAGCAGGATCAGCGCGTGGAACAGAGCAAACGCGAGACCGAGTAAACTGGCGTGCTGGTGCAGATCGAATGCAGTCGGACCGCCGGGCCAGACCCGCGCCAGTTTGTTCGTCAGCAACAGACCGAATACCATCGAAAGCCATAGCAGGATGTATGCAACCAACGCGCTGCTGCGCGAGAGATACCAGTAGGCTTTCGGTTCCGCTCCCAGTAGCGATTCACTCAAACCGGGCAACCACACGGGCAGCGCGAAAACTGCTACACCCGCACCCAGCGCCGCTGCCAGCAACAGACCGATCAGGGTCTGTAATGCCATCGCGGGTGGCATATCCTCATATGTTTCATTTCCAGAGCGCGATCCTGCCGGTGCAGGCGCGGGCTTGCGTGCAGCACCCGGCGTTTCCGATGCGATCGGTGCGGCAGCCGATGGAGATGGAGCGGTTGCCGCGCGCCTGGACGCATTGGCAGCACGGATGGCAGCCAGGCGAGCTGTTTTTTCGTCACTCATGCGAACCCTCCAGAACTCGCTCGCGCCAGCGATACCGGTCGAGCGTTGACGTGTATAGCATATCCCTTGTTTCCGTTACAAGCAGACCGGCGAGCGATGGACGGGTGTTCAGCCACTGCATCCCCGCCTGGCTCCCCAGGATCATAACCACTTTCGCGGCGACTTCCGCTTCGCGCAGCGAGGGCGCAACCACGGTCGCGGAAAGAACGTCAGTCTGCGCCGGTGCGCCGAGGCGCGGATCGATGATATGGTGACGCTCGACATCTCCCTGGCGCCAGTAGCGCACATCGCGTCCCGAAGTCGCAACACCGCCGCCGGTCAGTAACAGGATGGTGAGAGGTTCGCCAGGGCGCAACGGATCATCGACCCCAATCGTCCATGGCTCGCCGCCGACACGCACGCCGTGCACCGCAATATCGCCGCCAGCATCAACCAGTGCCGGTCCGTACCGTGCCAGTCGTCGCGCTGCCTGCTCAGCCGCCCACCCCTTGGCAATACCCCCCAGATCGAGACGCATCCCCGGCGGCAGCATAACCGCCCGTCGCACAGGATCGAGTCGTACCGCGCGCCAGTCGCCGGGGGGCGCGACGGCAACCGGATCAGCAACCGCCACGCCATTCTTCACCTGCGTGAAGTCGCGGTCGTAGCCGACCATCTCCATGACCGGGAGTACAGCCGGGGTGACCAGACCATCGCTCATACGCGCGGCGACCAGCGCCTCGTTCACAACCGCCCACAGCGTTGGACTGACGCACACCCATCCTGCGCCTGCCTGCCCGTTGAGCGCTGACAACTCGCTGTCGGCGCGGAAGCGACTCAGGATGCGCTCCCATTCGGCAAACCAGTCGGGGACAGATTGGAGCAGGGCAGCTGCGTCATCCGCCTCGCTGTTGAGAAAAGCGTGCATCTGACATCCCATAGCACGAAAGGCGATCGATTGCATGGTGAACTCCTCTAGCGTGATGAGCGGGTTGTGACCACTGGAACCGGACGTTGTTGCGGCTGGCTCACGATCACCGGTGCATTGACTTCACGCAGCACCAGAGGATTGACACTTACCGGCGGCGCCGGGTTGACGACGACCGCTTCAGGCGCGGGCGGCGCCGGGTTGACGACGACCGCTTCAGGCGCAGGCGGCGCCGGTGGTTGCACAACTGCGATCAGCGGTTGCAGCGTCGGGATGGGCGGCGAGGACATCAACCAGGCGGGCGGCGGTGCTGTGATCGTCGGTTGTACCGTTTCCACTGGCAGAGTGGTCAACAACGGATCGCTCTGGACGGCAGCCGTCCGGTTCTGGCCTGCCAGCAAAGCCCAACCTGCCAGTGTTACGACTACCGATGTCGTGCTGATGAACAATTTGATCGTTTGTGCGGGTGTGCGTGATGGAAGGCTGCGTTGTGCCATGGTTTGCTCCTGTCATCTTCTGGATGCACCTGAGATGGTGCTCATCAATCATCATCGCGCTTGTCGTCATCCTTGTTGCGGTCGTCATCTTTATGGTCGTCGTCATCTTTATTATTTTTTGCCTTGTCCAAGCGAGCATAGACAACCGCACCATCCGAAGCCGCAACATAGACTTTTGCGCCGTCGGTGAACTTCACCTCATACACATCAAAGCCACGTTCGCGCTCGAACTCGACCTCTTTGATCGCTCCGCCGCCGCGATACGCAATGGCAACCTGTGCCGCCTGGTCGGATGTAATCCCCGTTTGCGCTACCGGCTGTGGTTGTGGTTGCACCAGCGTGTTGGCGAGCACCGCTCCGCTCTGCGCATCGATGTACACCGCGCCCCAATCAAAGATCACCTCGTATGCCGGTGTCCCCTGATACAGCACCAATTCTGCCGGTTTCGTCAGCGTCGCACCGTTTGCAAGGTTCAGCGCAACTGTCTGCGCCTGTTCTGGTGAGATCGGATATACCGGTGACGTCAATGCAGCGTTCTGCGCTGGCGCCAGGTTCTGTACTGCTGGCGCAGATTGCTGCTGTGCCGTCTGTTGCCTGATCTGGCGATTTGCCGCTTCTATCCGCCGGTTCGCTTCTGCGAGTTGGCGATTCGCTTCTTCCAGCGCCTGCCGGTATGCTGCCTCACGCTCGCGGATCAGCGCTTCCACTGTGGGGTCTAGCGCAACCGGTGCGCTAACCGGGGTTTCGGTTGGAACAACGACCGTATCGGTAGTAACCGGCGCATTGGTCTGCGACACCTGCCCGACAAGTGCGCCGAGCACCACCAGAATAAACGCGGTCATTGCCGCAGCAATTCCCAAAAGCGTATGCTGTTTCATTTCCTGTTCTCCCGATGCAATATGCTCGTTTGCCTTGAACAACGCCGTACTGTCGTCCAGCAGTGTTATACTGCGGCTCGATTGGAAGAATCTTGGAAATCACCGGTGAACATTCCAATCTTTTTCCAATCTTTCTGCGCTATGCTGTGTGCCATTGAGGTGCTGTGATGAAAGTTTTACTGGTAGAAGATGATCAACGTCTGGCGCGGCTGATTGCACGGGTACTACGCGACGAGCATTATCAGGCCGATGTGGTGCACGATGGCGATACCGGGCTGGAGTATGCGTTACGCGGCGTGTACGAGGTGGCAATTATCGACTGGATGCTACCGGGGCGCGACGGTCTATCGATCTGTCGCGCTGTGCGCGCAGCGCGCCTGCCCATGGCGCTGCTCCTGCTCACGGCGCGCGGTCAGGTCGAAGACAAGATCATCGGCTTTGACAGCGGCGCCGACGACTATCTGGTGAAGCCGTTCGCGTTTGAAGAATTGCTGGCGCGGGTGCGGGCGCTGGGGCGCCGTTTCTCGCTCCAACCAGACGACGGTAACGAACTGCGGGTTGGCAATCTGGTGCTCGATCTGCGCCATCACACTGCGCGACGCGGTACGCGACCGCTCGACCTGACGCCGACTGAGTGGAACCTGCTCGAATACCTCATGCGTAACGTTGGGCAGGCGCTTTCCCGTCAGCAGATTCTCGATTATGTCTGGTCTTATGATCACGACGTGCAGCCGCAGATGGTCGATGTGTACATTGCCTATCTACGCCGCAAACTGAATGCGTCAGGCGAGCGCGATCCAATTGTAACCTTACGCGGTGTAGGGTACCGACTGGAGGCGAGCCGTGTTTAGGGGGTTACGACTGCGCCTGTCGTTGCTTTATGCGCTGGCAGCACTGGGGGTGGTTCTGCTGATTGGTGGTGGCACCTACCTGCTGGTGGCGCGTTATTTCGATAATGTGACCGATCTGGCACTTCGCCACAAAATGGCGCACGAATTTCATGCGCTTGGCACACCACTGCCGCCCGACCTCGAGTATGCCGATCGCGACTGGTCGATCATCCGGCATGAAGCGATTGCGAACCCCTTTGCTCCACCTGAGCCAACCAGAGCGCGGCAGGAGCGTGAAGAGACCGAAGAAGACAGAGAACCTCCTCGCTCGTTGACGACGCCGGTCGATGCCGCGGAACTATTAGCCATTGCCGTCCTGCCACTGAACGCATCGGGGCGATTGCTGTTTAATCCCAATAACCTTGATCAGCCACTGACCCCTCACCAGGAGTCCTTCCAGGCAGCACTGGTGCACGGCAGCGACCTGCGTACAATCACGCTGGACGATGGAAGTCGGGCGCGGTTGCTGACTTATCGCCTGACACGATTTGACGGACCGGCAGCGCTGCAACTGGTGCGCGAACTGAGCGATCAGGACCAGGTGTTGAAGCAGTTGCTGGTCGGGTTAATTGCGCTGGGAACATTCAGCATGGCGCTGGTTGGTGTGACCAGCTGGTGGTTGGCAGGTCGGGCGTTGCGCCCAGCACAGGACGCATGGGAGCGGCAGCAACGCTTCATCGCCAGCGCGAGTCATGAACTTCGTGCTCCTCTGACCCTCATTCGCGCCAGCACCGAAGTCGCGCTGCGTGATCTGCCGCCAGACGAGAGCGATCAACGTGTGTTGTTGCACGATGTGCTGGCAGAAAGTGACCATATGCGCCGCCTGGTTGATGACCTGTTGACCCTCACCCGTCTCGATAGCGGACAACTAACGTTGACCAAGGAAACGGTTGATCTGAACACCCTGCTCTCCAGTATTCAGCGCCAGGTCGCGCGTTTGGGGGAACAGCGCGGCGTGACGGTCGAACTGACGGATGTCGGCGGTCTGGTTCAGGCGGACACCGAGCGTTTGCAACAGGTGCTGCTGATCGTGCTGGATAACGCGCTGCGCTACACGCCTCCCGGCGGGCGGATCACGCTGGCGGCAAGAATGCTGGATCGGATGGTGCAGATTCGAGTCACCGACACTGGTAGCGGGATTGCTCCAGAACATCTACCACACATCTTCGAGCGCTTCTACCGGGCCGATTATGTGCGTGGTCGGGAGAACAGTAATGCCGGGTTGGGTCTTTCGATTGCAAAGGGATTGGTGGAAGCAATGGAAGGACGTATCTTGGTCGAAAGTACTGTAGGCGTCGGCACAACCGTTGTGCTCTTCCTTCCTCGCGCGCCTGGACACAAACCGGTAGAGATACTAGAACAGACACCCCAATAGTGCGCCCTGCGGCGCTCCGGCAGGTAGTCGCGGCGTTGTCTTAGGTTTGTCTTATAATGAGAAGAAGTTGCGCGGTGAAGCCGGAAGTATACCGTCAGGGCAGTGAGTCGCTTCTCCAAGATAGAGCGTGGCATGCTGCTGAGGAATGGCGTGCGACGGGGGCTTGTGCTCGCGTGGTAGAGTCAGGCGCGTGATCCCTCTGAGCGACTGGGTTTACGCAGCAACCCACCGACTTGAACAGAACCCGTTGGCAGGCCTGCCCGGTACGATTGAGGAAACCATGGGACAGCGACGCTTCGGTGCGCACATGTCAATCAGCGGTGGGTTATACACTGCGTGCGAACGTGGACGTCGTGCAGGGTGCGATGTCGTTCAGATATTCAGCAAGAACCAGCAGCAATGGCGCGCCAGACCGCTGACCGACGAGGAAATTGTGCGCTTCAAGGAAGCGCAGGTCACCGAAGGCGTTCCGGTGGTCATGGTTCACGATTCGTATTTGATCAACCTGGCAGCGCCGGGCGACGAGTTGTGGCACAAATCGCTCGCAGCATTTTGCGAAGAACTGGAACGCTGCGCTCTACTTGGCATTCCCTACCTGGTTACCCACCCTGGCGCGCATGTCGGTTCTGGCGAAGATGCCGGATTGCGCCGCGTTGCTACCGCGCTCGACCTGGTGTTCGAGACCGGTGTTGGGCCTGATGTAATCGTACTGCTGGAAACAACCGCTGGGCAGGGGAGCAGTCTGGGGCGGCGGTTCGAGGAACTGGCGCGCATCATCGAATACTCACGCTACCCGGAGCGTCTCGGCGTGTGCGTTGATACCTGCCACATTTTTGCCGCCGGGTACGATATTCGCACGCCTGAAGCCTTTGCGGCGACCATCGAAGAACTCGACCGCGTGATCGGCATCGCGCGCGTCAAAGCCTTCCACCTCAACGACTCGCAGAAAGAGTTGGGCAGCCGGGTCGATCGCCACACCCATATTGGGAAAGGGTGTATCGGGCTGGAAGGGTTTCGCGCGCTGGTGAATGACGAACGCTTTGCCGATCTGCCGATGGTGCTGGAAACACCCAAAGGGGACGATCTTGCCGATGATGTGCGCAATCTGGCGACACTGCGCAGTCTGTGCGATAGGGTGTCGGAAGACTGACGACAAAAGGTGATGCGCTATGCCTGTTCCTCCTGGTTTGCTGATCGACATTGCCATGCTGATCGCGCGCGAGGTCTGGCGCAGCCGGCGGCGACGCACCCTACCTGCACGCACGCGGGTGTCAACCCGGCCACGTGCTTCTTCCCGTCGGCTCTCGCCCATCGGACGTCTGCTGCGCCTGACGGCAATTGTTGTAGTCCTGTGGTTGATCTGGCGGGAAGTCACCCGGCGACGGGATGCGCTGATTGCAGCGCGCCGTGCAGCCTCCACGACTGCTGCTCCGCCGCCGATGCCGCCTGCAGCGGCACCTGTTCCTATGCCACCGCCGTTGCCCACCGTGCCCGGCGCGCCTGAGTCGCGGGAGGCGGCGTCACCCGGAACACCCGGAGAAGGGGGAGAGGCGGCGCAGGCTGCATCTGCCGAAGCGGTGCCTCCCGTATCTCCCGCTGCGCCTGCATCGCCGGAGGCGGCGGCACCACCTGGAACAACCGGGCAAGGCGAAGAGGTGACGCAATCCGAATCGGTTGTGGTGTCAGACGATGCGGACGTAGGGACGCAGGCGATTTGCAACAATGAACTGATCGGATGGTGCGCACGCTGTCGTGAACACTACCCAATGCAGCAGGTGACATTTACCACCAATGCCAGCGGACGCCGCATCGCCCGTGGCGTCTGTCTGGTCTGCGGTACCGGCATCATTCGTTTCGTTGCGCACGCGCAGGAAGCAGACGATTCGGTCTCCTGAACCTACTGCGGGCAGCAACGAAGGAGTAGCGTAGCATCTCCTGCAAAAATGTGGTCTTACCGCTGAGCCGTAGAGCACGCACGAGAGCAGTACACCGAAATTTATTTCGGCACATCGCAGTTCTCAGCATACAATAGCAGT
>DAOUBK010000071.1:0-144927 GCA_034432635.1 Roseiflexus sp. | reverse complement strand
CTTGAGGAAGATCAGGCCAAGGACGACGTGCTTGTACTCGGCGGCGTCCATGCTGCCGCGCAGAGCGTCGGCCATGCACCACAGTTCGGCTTCGTAGCCGACGGTGGCAGAGTTTGCTGCGGATGCCTTGAGTGTGTTGTTCTTCCATTTCGCCATGGTCTTCTTCACAAGGCAAAAGATATGCAGGTTCATATCTTGCGAAATGAACTGGGTTTGTTCATGTCCTCTTTGGTAGACACCTGATGTACCTTAGTTAGAGTATCCATCAAAGAGTAGTTTTGCACAACGACAGACCTGCACCTTACCGGATCTAAGCTCGCATACAATATAATACCAGCGAAACTCATTATTCGGTGAGCCGGGCATACGGGCAGACAAGATTGATCACGAGAGGGTGGGGGTATGGGAGGTTGCGTTGGAGTGGTACGAAGATGAAGTCCGCCAGATCGAACGACTGCACAAACAGGCGCCGCCGCAGCCGGGATCGGTGATGTTCTACGGCAGTTCATCGCTCCGCCTGTGGACGACGTTGAGCGACGATATGGCGCCGTGGCCCGTGATCAACCGCGCCTTTGGCGGTTCCACGCTCGCCGCATGCGTTCACTTCTTTGATCGGCTGGTTCTGCCGTGCGCACCCGGTGCAATCGTGCTGTATGCCGGCGATAACGACCTTGGCGATGGTCGCTTGCCTGACGATGTGGTGCGGTCGCTGCGCGCCATGCTTACCAGGATCGACACATCGCTCGGTCCTGTTCCTGTGGCGTATGTGTCGATCAAGCCAAGCCTCACGCGCTGGGGTCTGCGCGAGAGGATACAGCGCGTCAATGCCGAAGCGCGCCTCATGATGGAACAGCGTCCCTCCAGCTATTACGTCGATGTCTATACGCTCATGCTTGACGCCAATGGACGACCACGAGCTGAACTGTTCGACACCGACGGCTTACACCTGAGCTCCGCAGGATACCGGTTGTGGCGTACTGTGCTGCGCCCCTACGTTGCCATCCTCGCGGGCGCGGTGAAAGAGCAGTAAACCACGCCTGGTGCTGTGAGCGCAGCAGGGAGCGATCGACGTCATAAACCTGCCAGCAATTACAATCAAATTCGTACATGTTTTTAATGTATCCTTAACCAACGTATCGTACACCTACATGGCGAGGATTGAACACATCAGTTCGGGATGGTGCACCGAGGGTCATTGTGGCGGGCAGAGCGGAGCCAGATCCTGTTCTGGAGAGGTTATTTCGTATCCCCCGGTATTGTGCAATGAACACCTACCAGACCCACAGGTGCGCACCCAATCCTGCTCAACATCATTGACGCAGTTCCCACGCAGGGCAAGGCACCGAGAAGCAATCACCGACCGCGAGGACGCACGAACAGGCGAACCAACGATGGGTACCGGCAGCGAAGAAACATATATAGAGCGAGTGAACACCTGTGCAACGAGAGTACTACTGCTGGTGGAGTCCCCGCTTGCAGCGGGACATGGAGATGCTGATCATCGGACATGCAGGGGCGCGGGCGCTGGTCTTTCCAACCCGCGCAGGACGGTTCTACGATTACGAAAACTGGGGATTGGTCGAGGCGTTACGTCCATCGATCGAACAGGGATTCCTGCAACTCTACTGCGTCGATAGCATTGATCGCGAAAGTTTGTATGCTTTTCACCGACCACCGCACGAGCGTATCGCGCGTCATGTACAGTACGAAGCGTATATTCTCGAAGAGGTCCTGTCGTTCTCACGACAACTCAACCCCAACCCTTTCGTTATTGCGCACGGATGCAGCCTGGGCGCCTACCATGCCGTCAACATTGCCTTCCGCCACCCGCACCTGTTCAATAAAGTCGTTGCACTGAGCGGACGGTACGACCTGACTGGCGCTATCGGCTCGTTTCGTGCACTTTTCGACGGCTACTACGACGAAACGATCTATTTTCATACTCCCTGTCACTTCATTCCGCGTCTCGAGGATCCCGCCATCCTGGCGCATCTGCGACGCATGGAGATCACACTGGTCATCGGCGAGGAGGACCCGTTTATCTGGACGAATCGCGCTCTCAGCGCGGCGCTGTGGGAGAAGGACATCCCACATATGCTTCATATCTGGCAGGGTGAAGCGCATCGCATCGAGCACTGGCGCGAGATGGTACGGCATTATCTGTGAAGCGGCGCTCCCCGGCGCCGGGGAGCGTTTCTCTCTCAATACCGTCAACATACACGCAGGCGCAATTCTTGCGAGGTGCACGCATGTTGCGTGTCTCCCTTGCCGCAGCGAAAACCGGCATGCATGGCGCTTGCCGGGCATGCTATACTGACTCAACTGACACGCTCACTTTCGATGCCTATACCGGCACGTTCAACGCAGGGGAACAGTATGCAACCGATGGTCTCCCAAAATGCACCGGCGGAAACCGACAAACCGCTGCTGCCGCCTCGACCTCGCAGCATCGAAGCAACCGGGTTATCCTTCTCTTTCATTGCCGATCAGATCGTCCGCGCCCTCTACATTGTCGGCGAGATGACCGGCGTACAACTGGTGGAACTGCTCCACCTGCCGTGGGAAAACGTTCTCGACCAGGCAATGAACTATCTGCGACGCGAGCAGATGGCTGAAGTGAAAGGGAGCAGCGGCCTAGGAGAAAAAGCGTACCGTTACCAGGCGACGACCAAAGGGATCACCCGCGCCAAAGAGATCGGCGAGCGCACGCAGTATCTGGGACCGGCACCGGTCAACCTGCACGATTACAGTGCAATGATGCGGCGATGCACCACTCAGGGCTTGATGGTCACCGAAGCGACAATCCGTGAGGCGTTTGCCCACCTGGTGCTCAACGATTCCCTACTGATGCAGTTAGGTCCGGCTATTAACTCTGGTCGTTCGATCTTCCTCTTTGGTCATGCCGGGAATGGCAAAACATCGATTGCCGAGGCGACTGCATGGCTGCTTTCCGACTCAATTGCCATTCCTCATGCCATTATCGTTGATGGGCAGATCATCCGCGTCTTCGATCCAATCCACCACGAACGCCGTCCGCTGCCGCAGGGGCAGGAACACCTCTACGACCAGCGCTGGGTGCTCTCGAAGCGTCCGGTGGTGATTGCCGGCGGCGAACTGAACATGGACTCACTCGACCTTGAGTACGATGAGTATAGCAAGTTCTATGAAGCGCCACTGCAATTGAAAGCCAACGGTGGGTTGTTCCTGATCGACGATTTCGGGCGCCAGCAAATGCGCCCGCGCGATCTGCTCAACCGCTGGATTGTGCCCCTTGAAAAGCGTGTTGACTACCTGACGCTGCACACCGGCAAAAAGATCGAGGTGCCGTTCGATCAATTGATCATTTTCTCGACCAACATCGAGCCGAAGCAACTGGTCGATGAAGCATTCCTGCGCCGCATCCGCTACAAGATCGAGATCGGCAACCCATCACCGGCTGAGTACCGCGAGATCATGCGCCGCGTCTGCAAGGCGAAGAATGTACCCTACAGCGACGATGGGTTGCGCTATCTACTGGAAGTGGAATATCCGCGCCGCAACCTAGAACTGCGTTCGGTACATCCGCGTGATCTGATCGATCAGGTGATCGATTATGCCCGATTCCTCGGCGTACCGCCAACCATGTCGCGCGAACTGCTGGCTGCTGCGTGTAAATCATACTTCGTCGAAATGTGATCTGCCATCGCTGCTATGCTCACCCCAGAGATGCTGATTGCGGGGTACTGTCAGGGCATTTTCCCTATGGCAGATGAGCGTGGGGTCATCAGGTGGTACGACCCGCACCCACGCGCTATTCTCCCACTCGACGCCTTTCACGTGCCGCATCGCCTGGCGCGCACGGTGCGCAAAGGCGTATTCACCATCCGCACCGATACCGCATTCACCGAGGTGATGCGTGCATGCGCCGAGCCTGCACCAGGGCGCGAAACCACATGGATTTCGGAGGATATGATCGAAGCCTACACTACGCTCCACCGGATGGGGCTGGCGCATAGCGTCGAGGCGTGGTGCGACGGACGACTTGTGGGTGGACTGTATGGCGTCGCCATTCGCGGGTTGTTCGCAGGCGAAAGCATGTTCAGCCGCGAACGTGACGCCAGCAAAGTCGCACTGGTGCACCTGGTCGAGCGATTGCGGCGCGGCGGATATGTGCTACTCGACTCTCAGTTCCTCGGATCGCCGCACCTGCTCCAGTTTGGACTCATCGAAATCCCACGACGCACCTATAAACAACTCCTAGCGCAGGCGCTTCAGGTAGAAGCAACGTGGGATGTTCCGACATAATCACTCACGCGGACGGGCGCCGAGGGTCATCTCGACCTGTTCCTGGCGGTCGCCGCGTTGCACCGTCATCACCACGGTATCGCCGACCGAGGTTTCGAGTTCCAGGTAACTGACGAGTTCTTCACTGTCGCGCACCAGTTGCGCATTGATAGCGACGATAACATCACCACCGACCCGTACCTCGCGGCCGCCGATCGTCACCACCTGCGAGCCGCTGCGCAATCCAGCACGCGCCGCCGGGCTATCGGGCACGACTTCGGTGATCAACACGCCCTGACGCACCGGCAAACCTAACTGCTCTGCCAGGATCGGATCAACATCACGCATACCAATCCCCATCCACGGATGATCGTAACGCCCGTCGCGGATGAGCGCCGGAACTACACGACTGACCGCATTGGAAGGCACCGCATACCCGACACCCTCAAACGACCCTGAGCCGCTACTGATGGCGGTATTGACGCCAATCACCTCGCCGTAGATGTTGAGCAACGGACCGCCGGAATTGCCCGGATTGATGGCCGCATCGGTCTGGATGATATTCGGAATACGGAACCTGCCGCCACTGCTGCTTGCCGGACCACTGAGACTGCGACCGATACCGCTGACAACGCCGACCGTCAGCGTGTTGCGCAAGCCAAACGGATTTCCTATCGCAATTGCGCGCTGACCAACCTCAACGGTACGGGAGTCAGCCAGGGGCAACGGCGCCGTTCCCGGCGGCAGCTCATCCACCTTCAGCACTGCCAGATCACTCCCCGGATCGCCGCCGATCAGGCGCGCCATCAGGATCGTGCCGTCGGAGAAGCGCACCTGAAACTTCGCTCCATTTTCAACAACGTGATTGTTGGTGACGATATGCCCCTGATCATCGAAGAGAAAGCCAGACCCCTGGCTGATGGGAACATTGAACAGCGCTCCACCGACCGGAGGGTGATCGGCGACGACTTCGATGCTGACGACTGCCGGGTTCACCCGCCGATAGAGGGCAATCAGCGCCTCCTGTTCAGCCGCCAGCGGGTTGGTCAGTTCCGGGGGGAGCGTCGGGATTGGCGACTGTGTGGGCAGCGGCACGGATGTGACCGGTGGCATCGACAGCGTGGCAGGCGGAGGAGTTGCCTGCGTCTGCACTACGGCAGTCGGCGCGGTAGTCGGATCGTTGACCACCGGGCGAGGCAATTCAACCGCTGGCAGCGCGCACGCGGATGTCATCACGAGCGCTGCCAGCACTGCGGCAAGCATCAGAGCGAGGCGCATCATGCTTATCTCCTACGACGAACGCGCAAGCGCTGCGCGCAACGCCGGTTCTAACATCGGATACGCAAACTGATATCCAAGCGCCAGTGCCTTCGTCGGCACGGCGCGCTGGCGTTCGATGAGCAATGCAGGACCCATTTCGCCGAGGATCAGACGAAGCACAAATCCGGGCAACGGCAACCACGACGGTCGACCAAGCACCCGACCCAGCGTTGCACTGAAATCGCGGTTGCGCTGTGGCTCTGGTGCAACACCGTTGAACGGACCACTAGCGCGCTCGTCGTCAATGCAGCGCAGAATCAGACCGACCTCATCATCGAGATGGATCCACGACCACCACTGCGTCCCTGGAAGGATGGGACCGCCGACGAACAATCGAAATGGCAACAGCAATCGCGCCAGCGCACCCTCGTGTCGATCCAGGACGATACCGGTGCGGATCATGACTGTGCGCACACCGAGGTCGGCGGCGCGACACGCTTCCCCTTCCCAGGCCACACACACCTGTGCAAGAAAATTGCGTCCCGGTGGAGTGTTCTCATCCACCGGCTCATCACCGTGTGGACCATAGTAGTCGATACCGGAGGCGCACACAAACACCGACGGATGTTGCCGGGCGCGCGCCATGGCATCGACCAGCGCACGTGTGCTGAGGGTGCGACTCTCGAGGATTTCGCGCTTGTAGGCTGGCGTCCAGCGGCGACCGGCAATCGACGCACCTGCCAGATGCACAACCGCATCGACGGCCTCCAGTGTTGTTTCCCAATCGCCGGGTCTGGCATTCCAGGCGATATACTGCGCAGCGCCGGGCAAGATGGCGCGTGCCGTCACAGGATTGCGGCTAAACACCACCACACGGTCGCCGCGTGCAATCAAGCGGCGGCAGAGCGCCTTGCCGATCAGACCGGTCGCACCGGTCACAAGAACTGATCTCTGTGCCGACATGTCCACCTTTCCAGACGCTGCCGGAACACCGGTCAGCAATAATGTATTATAGCCAATGGTGCACGCGCGTGCACAGCACCGGTTACAGCGACGCAACCGTGAAATCCAGGGATGGGCGGAACATTGATGCCGGTCGGTATGGAGCGAACCGACTACTGGCTATCCCTGATCAGGCGATTGAGTTTACGGGACGTGCGCCAGAGGATAGTCAGTTTGCCCAGGAGCGGAACATAGGCGCGTCTCTGGAATACATCGTAGTCATTCGCGACGATACGCGGCAGGATACCGCGATAAATCTCCGCTGCCGCCGCGATCGCCATGCGACCATCTGGATCGAGCAGGGCAATACCGGGCCAGGCTTCATCGTACAGCGCGTGGGTACGTTCGATCTCGAAGCGCATCAAAGCACGGAAACGCTCGTCGCGCCGCCCCTGAAGAATATCTTCATCGGTCAGATCAAAGCGCCGCAAATCTTCCTGTGGCAGATAGATGCGACCACGCCGAGCATCCTCACCGACATCGCGCAGAATATTCGTCAATTGAAGCGCAACGCCTAATTTCACCGCATAGGGAGCAGCGCCGTCACGATGACCGATGATGTGCATCGAGAGCAGGCCAACAACCGATGCAACGCGGTAGCAATAGAGCCAGAGATCATCGAACGTCTCATACCGATGGATGGTCAGATCCATCGCAATACCGGCGAGCAATTCATCGACAAGAGATTGTGGAATGGCATACCGTCGCACCGTATCGTCCCATGCCAGCAGCACCGGATGGTCGGCGGGCGGATGCGGTGCATGCACGCGTGCTACCCATTGCGCCAGCGCACGTGCCGGGTCGTCGGTCGTGCGATCAACCGTATCATCGCTAGTGCGGCAGAACGCATAGAGCGCCCGCACCGCCATGCGCTTCTCGAACGGCAGCAGTTGCGAACTCAGATAGAAACTGCGCGAATTGAGGCGTGTGATTTCGACGCACTGACGATAGGCTGAGTCAAGTGACAAGGGCGGGAGTGCATCGCGAGGATGCTTGTCCAGCCCGATCTCATCCGGTTCGACCAGATGACGCAGACCGGCGAGCAGGGCTGCGGCATCGCGGATTGGCACCTCGCGCTCGCCAAATGCCCGAACCGGTATGCTGGCAGAATGCTGAAGCGATGCCATGACCCCTCGCGTGCAGGTAATCTTGCCTCTATCATGCGCTGCCCGGTTACAGGCACTGCCGGTCATACGACGCGCGTTCAGAGCTAGCGCCAGATGAACACTGCCCGCAGCGCATGCTACGTGCAGTGTTCGCAGGCACACTTTGCCGTCGGACCAGAGACACGCGCACACCTTGCCGTGGCGTGCTGGTTGGTTGTTCACTCAGGGCAACGTATTCTACGCGACATTATAGCGCTATTTGCGTTTGTCGCTGTCAGGAACGCTCTATCGACATCTACGAGCGTTGAGGGGGAGTGGATGTACCATTACTCAACATGAGCGTACTGACGGTTTCAACCAGTTCACGTGCATCCTGTCCGAGAAAGACGCCCGGAATGGCTGCGCAGAGTTCCGGGTTGACATTGAAAATCCGCCCACCATATCCGAAATGCACGTCTGGAAACTCGTGCCGAACTGCCCGCGCCACTTTGAGGAGATTCATCGCCGTTTCGAGTGTCGATGCCGAGAGACAGACAAGCTTCGGTTTGACCTTACGAATAGTTTCGAGCAGGTCGGCAAGCGGTACCTGCGCCCCCAGGTACACAACGTGCCAGCCGCGCCGCACCAGGAAAAGACTGGCGAACATGATGCCCACGTCGTGCAATTCCTGTGGGGCGCACCCCACCACGATCGTATCGCGTTGCACCTGGTTCTCGAACACATTCAGCAGACTTGCCAGCTTGCGCCGCACGAACTCGGTTGCAAAGTGCTCTGCCGCGACATTGATCTCGCCACGATGCCAGCGCTCACCGACTTCGACCATCGTCGGTTGAATGAGTTCCAGCAACACCTTCTCGAATGGATAGAGCGCGAATGCTTCGGAAACCACACGTTCGGCACTCTGCGCGTCGAATGTTGTCAGCGCAGTAATGAGTTCCTCCGCCATCTGATCGATGGACCGCGTTGCATCGATCTCGACATGTGACGGCGGTTGGTCGGTCACACTGGTGAGCAGCATGATGGCATGACTGATATTCACCCCTTCCGCAGTGCGATCACGCAACCAGCGGATGATGGCGATGTCACGCTCTGAGTACAAGCGATGACCACCTGGCGTGCGCTGCGGGCACGGAATACCGTAGCGCCGCTCCCAGGCACGAAATGTGTCGGGCGGTACGCCGGTTTCGCGCGCAACTGCTTTGGTGTTGAAAACGGGCGCGGTCGACAGCTGCCCAAGCGATGGAGGTTGCGCCATTGCTGTATCAGCCCCCGATAATTGTTAAGTTTTCTGATTCTTTCCAGACTGTAGAGTAGCACAACGCACACCTCTTGTCAAAGCCTTGCACAGCAACATTGCAGTGTTACGCGAGTCGGGCGGCGGACATACTCCGCACTGCTGCTAGGCCACGGCGCACCACCGTCCAGGATCGACCACGATCCCGGCTGACCGCAACATCTCCGTGGGCAGACGAAGCAAACACAGTATCCATGTGATACCCGGCGGGAGACAGAAGGGTTGTGGCGCTCTCCCAGGGAAGCGTCACAATTGCCGGTTCCCAGACGTGTAGCGTACCACGCACAATGCCGCCGTCTGTCAGAGCTGCCAGCAGTGTTGGCGTGGCGCCCGCCAGCACAGTGCAAACTGCTGCCTCACCCGGAAGACCATCGATACGACGCCAGGCTTCCTGTGCCCAGGCATACACCTCCCCGCCGGCAAGCGCGCAGAGCGCACCCGCGCCTCCTGGAGGCGTTACCAGCATACGAATGACACCGGGCAAAGGCGAACCCAGCAGTGTCCATTGCGCACTCTGATCGCCGTCAACGAGCACCTGACTACCCGCTGCAACCATAAGTCGCCCGTTGCCATCGATGGCATATCCGGTACACTGTCTGGGTAGCGTCACCGCGCGCCAGGTTACGCCAGTATCACGACTCTCGAACAGAAAGTTGTCCGCCAAGAGATACACAAGCGCCGAACGACGTGGATCGCCGTACAGAGCGGCAGTTGCAGTCAGATCGCTTGCGATCCGAACTGTTTGCCAGGTTTGACCGCCATCGCTGCTGCGCAGCACATGCCTGTCAGCAATCGCGAGAACAATCAACGGGTTGGATGGATCGACCCATACCGATTGCACGACGTTGTCCCGCAACTGATGCGCACTGCGCAACCAGCGACCCTGAGCAGCCGGATCGCTGAGCAGCACCAGTCCCTCATCAGTCCCGATGAACAGTAGCGTCGCTTTCGCCATCTACAACCTCATTTCATCGTGACGAGCGCTCCGGGCAGGTACAGCCGGATCAACGCCATCAACCGGTGCGCACCCCAGCCCCATTGATCGCCTTGATGCAGCGTGTAAAGATCACGATGCCGTACTGTTCATCGTGTTCCGGGCGCAGACCAGCAGTGCGAAACCGGGTCAGCAACTCCTCGCGCGACCAGAACACAATACCGCCAGGCGCCATCGCCATTTGCACCACACGCCCAACCACTCCCTGCGCCGCAAGCAGCGTCATCGCCACAAAGCGACCATCCTCAGTCAGCACACGGTGCACCTCACCGAGGCAGGTAGCGAGATCACCAATTTCATTGAGCGAGCCACCAATTGTCACCCCCTGCGCAGCGCTGCTGGCAAACGGCAACGCCTGCGCCGAAGCGCGCAGGTACGATACCCGCACCCCAGCGGCGCGCGCGCGCTGGCGCGCCTCACGCAGCATAGGCAGCGCGTGATCGATCCCGGCGACGTAACCGTTGGACGGGAGCATTGCCCGCGCCAGCGCGCGCGCATATAAGCCATTTGAACAAGCAACATCGATCACCAGTCCTCCGCGCACTGCACCAACCCAATCGGTCACCAGCGCCAGTTCGCGCTGGTACGAAAACGACTCGCCACTCAGCAACGTGAGCGCGAATGGACGCCAGAGGCGCTCGTATGCCCAGGCAGTCGCAGGCAGCTCATTGGTGAGTTGCGCAATCGTAGGTGGTCGGGGTGGACCGAGAAAATCAGCGATTCCGTCACGAATGGGATAGACAGCGCCACATCCGCAGTGCAGCGTGCCGGAGACGATCTCGCTCCCGGCATCACAGCGTCGGTCGCACAGATCGAGCGCCGCGGCGCATGCCGGGCAGCGCAGCGACGGTAGCAGTTCAGCATACATGGTGCGGGTTCGCCTGGATTGCTCGAATATGCACTTCGAGTGCGGCGGCAGTCGGCGGATCGAGAACGATTCGTGGTATCAGCGCCGGTGGTCCTCCCATCGCCACGAAACGATCCATTGCAGTAATTAGCGCTGCAACATCGAGACCACGCATCGAAGGGCTAACTGCGACGAGTTTGGGACGACTCTTTGCGTAGTTGAGGCGCATACCGCGCGGTTGACCGCGCTTCCACTTCTCGAGCGCCGCAGCCGCCTGAATGATGCCCTTATAGAACATCGCCTCCGGTTCGGATGACCGACGCCAGCACCATTCCCATTCTTCGTGCGCGTGCCAGTATTCTCCTGCGTTGAACAGGCGAATACCTTCGAGATAGTGATTCATAGCGCCCGTTTCGCTCTTTCCCGTCAATAGCGCGGTACCGACGGATCGATGTGCAGCGACCATGCTTCGATACCGCCGATCATGTTCGCAACGCGCGCAAACCCAAGAGTGGACGCGACATATTCTGCCACATGCGCGCTACGCAGCCCGTGGTGACAAAAAAAGACATACTCCTGACCGGGATCGAGCGTTTCGATCCACTCAGCAGCGCGACTGAGCGGCAAAAGTTCTGCGCCCTCGATGCGCGCAAGCGCGTGCTCTGCGGCTTCGCGCACATCGATGAAGCGAAACGCCTCCCCCCGATCGAGCTTTGCCTCGACCTGCTCGACGGTAAGGTCACGGTAGGAACGCTGCACGAAGGAATGCATAGATGCTCGTTATCACAACAAAGGTAGCGGAACCGCAGCACCGCTACCCTGGAAGAACGTAAGTAACGAAGTACGCCTAGTGACTGCTGCAGCAACCACCACCGCCGCTGTAGCCGTCATACTCATCATCCGCACTCTGCTGATCGCGGGTGCGGAACGAGTGACCACAGCCGCAGCTCGAAACCGCGTTCGGGTTGTCGATCTTGAACGCGCCTGCCAGCATGTTATCCTGCTGGTATGAGATTGTGGCGCCCATCAGATAGCGTGCGCTGATCGGATCGACCATGATCCGCAAGCCGTGGGCGTGCCACACCGTATCGCCGAAGCGCTCCTCGTTGTCGAACGTCATTCCGTACTGCAAACCGGAGCACCCGCCGCCGGATACGAAGACGCGCAGACTGTACCCTTCCAGGTTGCGCTCCTTCATCATGCTTTGCAGACGGAGCGACGCACCTTCCGTAATTTCGAGCACCGGCGGGAATTCGTTCTCCTGATGCTGAACCACGTCCTGCTCAATGGTTGCCATAGTGTGTGCGCCTCCTGACTGTCACGAAAAGTAGTGCCTGTTGGTGTATTCCTGGACGACACTCCTGGTCGCCATCGTACTGCCAGCATAAACCGTCATTCTGTGTTTGTGCTGGAGTATACCAGAGTTACGCAAGAAACACAATATCTAAACGAACTTACCCCCCCAGTTCCGACATGCCGCGCAGGGTCGGCAGCACGCCTTCGGGCAGGCCATGCCCCCATGGTTTGAGCGCCACTGCATGACGAATGATCTGCTCGATCTCGTCCAGTGACGCGCCGCTGCGGATCGCAGCGCGCAGATCGACCTCCTGATCGCGCAACAGACAGAGATGTAGTCGTCCATCGGATGTCAGACGCATGCGATTGCATGTTGCGCAAAACGGCTCACTCACCGAACTGATGAACCCCAGTTTGCCGGGAGCGCCAGGGATGCGATACCGCCGCGCCGAGTCGGCAGGCGCCAGCCCGAGATCTTCGAGCGGTCCATACACCGCTTCCAGGCGTGCAATCAACTCGGCGCTCGTCACCACGCTGCTCTGCGCCAGATCCGCCACGCCAGCCAGCGGCATCACCTCGATGAATCGCATCTCCCAGGGATAACGAAGCGTCAACGCTGCAAGTTGCGGAACCTCCTCGTCATTCATGCCGCGCACCACGACCGAGTTGAGCTTGATCGGGTGCAATCCTGCCCGATCGGCTGCCTCGATGCCAGCCCACACCTTTTCAAACGAACCGCCGCGCGTCATCCGGCGGAACTTTTCCGGATCGAGCGTATCGATGCTGATATTCACACGGTCAAGACCGGCTTCCCTGAGCGGTTCGGCCAGTTTTTCCAGCCGCAGCGCATTGGTTGTCAGGGCGATGTGGGTGATTCCGGGGGTGCGCTTGATTTCCCGCACAATCTCGACAATATCGGGGCGCAGGGTCGGCTCGCCGCCGGTCAGGCGAATCTTGCGGAATCCGGCTCTGGCAGCGGCACGCACCACCAGCAG
Source organism: Roseiflexus sp. (assembly GCA_034432635.1). GTDB lineage: Bacteria > Chloroflexota > Chloroflexia > Chloroflexales > Roseiflexaceae > Roseiflexus. Next base: position 131,870 of record DAOUBK010000071.1, on the reverse strand, counting down.
CAACTCGCCGGTCGTCAACAACTCCGAACGTGGCATGAACTGCATGCCGATCTCCGGCATACAGTAGACGCACCGCATGTTGCAGCGGTCGGTCAGCGAAATGCGCAGATAATCGATCCGCCTGCCATACGAGTCGTGTGCGGGAGCATCGGTTGGATAGAACGGCCTCGCCTGACGGATCTGATCGGCGGTATAGAGCGGGATTGTTCCCCGACGTACCTCATCGTACTGCATAGCCCCCTCGATACACCAGACATACTCCAGAACGCTGATACAGCGCAGAAGACGGGCGCGACTGGATGTCACCGCCCTCGATGCCTTAGGCATACTCCATAACGCTGATACGTGCTGCCAGTTTGCGCGCGATCTCACAGAAGACATCAGCGTAGGCGTCTGGAAGATTGCTGAGCACCGCCGGTTGACCGTGATCACCCCCTTCGCGGATACTCAATCCGAGAGGAATCTGCCCCAGCAGTGGCACCCCAAGTTGTGCCGCGAGTCGAGCCGCCCCGCCCGACCCGAAGATATCATAACGCTTCCCAGTGTCCGGCGCGACGAAGTATGCCATATTTTCGATAATGCCAAGCAGCGGCACGTTCACCTTGCGAAACATTTCCATACTCTTCAGCACATCGGCGGTCGCTACCTGTTGCGGCGTCGTCACCGTCACCACGCCGGTCAGACCGGCATTCTGCAACGATTGCGCCAGGGTCAGCGCAATATCACCGGTGCCAGGGGGCATATCGATGATCAGGTAGTCGAGCGGCGCCCACAGCACCTGGTAGAGAAACTGCCGCAGCAGTTGCGATACCATAGGTCCGCGCCAGATCACCGGTTGCCGGTCGTCGATTAAGAAACCGATCGACATCATCTTGATCCCATGCGCTTCGATCGGTAGCATACGCGGCTCGCCATCAGGACCGCTCACCGCTTCCAGTTGCTGTGAACGCACACCCATCATCAGCGGCACCGACGGACCATACACATCGGCGTCGAGCAAACCGACCTGCGCGCCCTCACGTGCAAGCGACACCGCCAGGTTGACGGCGACGGTCGATTTCCCCACACCGCCCTTGCCAGCGGAGACCGCGATGACATGGCTGACGCCGGGGATGGCGACATGTTCGGGAATACCGCCACGGGGGCGCACCTGAGCGGTAAACTCGATGCTCACCCGATCGCGCGGGATGCCAGCGATCTTTTCGAGCGCTTCTTCACATTCGCGCTGGATCTGATCCTTGAGCGGACAGGCGGGAGTGGTCAATTCCACTGCAAAACGCACTGCATCGCCTTCGATGACCAGGTTTTTGATCATCCTGCGCGATACCAGATCGCCGCCGAGTTCCGGCTCCTGGACGGTTGACAACGCCTGCAATACGCGCTGCTCGCTCAACGCATCATCGCGACGTGAAAAGAGACCCATGCTTCCTCGCTTCCCAGCATGACTGTATCTATCATCCAGTATACCATATTTTGATAGTAAAAACTATCGTAATTCAACGATCCTGCAACCTGCTGCCCTGAGTCACACGTCATGCCACCGTGCCGGAAGACGCGGCGAAAACTTTCCGCAGCGTCAAGACGGGGCAGTACCGGCAACGTGCCATGCATGCAGGCGAACACGTGTCGAACATTCTACCACGCTTCCGGGGAGGCGCCACGGAGCGAGGATGTCCTGCCTGCGCGGGGGATCCAGGGTTGTCGCACATTGAGACATGGGGGCAAGACAGGATATCCTACCTGCGCGGGGCGTCCGGGTCGCAATCCAGGCGCGCCGGTGTGCAGACACCGGGTGTCCCTCTCACGCGGAGCGCCTGGAGGCACGATGCCCGCCCTCCCTGGAGCCTGTTATGTACGTTTCTTCCTGATGGATGCAGCATCGGCTGATCACGGTCACGCCCCACCGTGCCTCCCGGACACACGAGCGCCTGTTTGCATCATCCACGGTAGCGCGCCTTGCTGCCGAGAATTGCTTGCACCAATGGACGCCAGGGGAACGGGGAGGGGCAACACATGCGTCGCCCCTCCTGCTGCGCACCGGGGCGATCCCTCGCGCGCGTGACCGGCAGTGCGCGGCAGCGTGGCTTCCGCACGCCAGACGATGCGATCCGCGCCTTCTGGTATACGCGATCCTCGTGGGTAGAGGAACGCAGTGAACAGTGGGTGATGGCGTATTTCCATCCTATTCGAGTACCGCACCAGCGATCGCCGCTTGCTTCAGCGCCATCGGAGAAATGCAGCACCCAACGCTTAACGTTCCAACGTTCAACGTTTCAACGTTCAACACCCAACATTCAGCGCCCAACGTTCAACGTTCAACGTTCAACGTTTCAACGTTTTCCTCCTCGTCTTGCGACCGTACCAGCAACACCGGCAATTCCGAGCTATGCACCACTTTCGTCGCCACACTGCCAAGCCAGATCTGGCGCAGGCCGGTTCGCCCGTGGGTTGCCATGACGATCAGATCAGCATGTCCAGTTTGTGCGACATAGATGATCTGATCCGCCGGAATACCTTCAACCACGTAGGTCTGTACATCGAGGTGGTCGGCGCGCAGACGCTCCGCCACACCCTCCAGATAATTGCGCGCTTCGATAATGTCGTCGCCTGTGACGACGCAGACCAGCAGCAGGGTGGCACCGATCCGCGCGGCGATCGGTTGGGCTGTAGCCAGCGCCTGCTCGGCTAACGGCGAACCATCGAGGGGAACGCAGATAGTGCGGTAGGAAACTTCGGTCACCGATGAACGTTCCACTCCATTCGAGCGCACGACGAGCAAGGGTGTCGGTGTGGCATGCAACACCTTTGCCGCAACGCTACCGAATGCCCAACGCAGGGCGCCGCCGTAGCCGTGGGTGGTCATTGCAATCAGGCGAACATCCAGCTCATGTTCTGCCCGCGCCACGATTGCAGTAGCAGCATCTTCTGCCGGTTGGACGTCAAAAACGACGGGCAGGTCTCTGGCACGCAACCGCTCCGCCACACTTGCTAGATAGACATTTGCGCGCGTCAGCGCTTCTTCAGTCCACTCACGACGCAATTCCGCCGGAACAGTGGTTTTCCAGAAGAGCGATTGACTGATCTCACCGGGAGTGACGATACGCAGCAGCAACAACGATGCGTCGGTGGCACGCGCCAGCGACGCGGCATACGGCAGTATGGCTTCGGCGGTAACGGATCCATCGAGCGGTATGAGTATACGACGTGTCATTATGACTTCCTTTCTCGTTGCAGATGTAAAAAGACCTCCTCCATGCCAAGCCCGACCGGACGGATGGGGTGCAGCGTGACTTCTGCGTTTCCCTGCACCTTGCGCAATGCAGCGGTATCGAATGACGTTTCGGCGATAATTTCATTCGACTCATTGAACAGTCGCTATTTCAGTTGCAAAGTCGCGTAGCGCGCGAGTATACGCTTCAGGTTGATCAAGGTTTGCCAGATGCGCGGCGCCTTCGATCAGACGCACCCGACCAGAGCGCAGCGCGCGTAGATACAATCGCTCGTCACGCCGGAAGAAACGATCCGCAGCGCCATTGAGCAACAAAACCGGACACTCGCACGCGCGAAGCGCCGGTAGCGGATCGAAGTCGATCAGGGCAGCCGAGACTTCGGGATAGAAACGGTAGAAGAACCCACGCGCCACTATCGGGTCAACCAGATCCGGAGGGTAGCGTTTGCGGAATGTACGCCCCTCAGCACGCGCCAGTAAGGGTGCGAACGTGCCGGTCAACAGGCGCGCAATCGCCAGATATGGCACACGCATCAGGCGAATGGCGAAACCGTTGAACGCGACTGCGCACCCCGACAGGATGAGCGCCGTTGTACGCGAAGGATAACGCGCACCGAACGCCAGTGCAACATACCCACCCAGCGATAGTCCACAGACAATCACACGTTCGCCGGTAAGGGCATCGACCACTGCGGCAACCTGTTCCACTGCCGCGTCAATTGAAAACGGAACGCCAGCCAGCGCGCCATGCCCTGGAAGATCGGGAGCAATCACCCGAAACGTATCACTGAGCGCCTCGATCTGCGGTTGCCACATAGCGCACGTCAGACGCGCCCCATGGATCAGCACCAGGACCGGCGCGCCCTCCGGACCTGCGCTGGCGCAATCGCGCCGCTGCACCGCTTTTGTGTAATCATCAGTGCGTTTCCTCACATCTGCAACTCCGTCTGGTCAGAGCATCCCAAAACGCTGCCTGCCATCTTTGTCTATTCAGAAAGTATCAGTATCCGTAGCACAGAGTGTACCATATCATATTCCCGCAAGACTTGCGCGTGATTTATCGCTCTGCACGCTCCCCAGCACACCAGATGCAGAGGTAGCATAAATAAATATAGGGACACTGTTCTGAACCATTCCAGTTGGGCAAAGTTGACCAATTGCATCAGGAAAGAGTACCCTGTCGATCGCTTGTTGAGGCGTGTTATACTGACGGAAGTAAGAGATTGCGGGGGCCGAAGTGGGCTGAACGCTTCGGACCCCGTGCTGTTTCTGAGTAATGCCCATGCTGACTGTGGTTCTTTCAGGATTTGGCGGCGCCATTGCCGCGCCGTGGTTACACCGATTCGCACCACGCTATGCCGGATGGCTTGCAGCGTTGCTACCGTTTGCACTGATGATCTACTTCATCAGTCTCGTTCCGACAGTCGCCAGCGGCGATGTGTTGCGCTTCAGTTATGCGTGGGTTCCGAGTCTGGGGGTTAACCTGTCGTTTCGCATCGATGGCCTGAGTCTCCTCTTCGCCCTGTTAATCACTGGCATTGGCACGCTGGTATTGATCTACGCCGGCGGCTACCTGGCGAATGACCCGATGCTGGGGCGAATGTTGACGCTGCTGCTGATTTTCATGGCGGCAATGCTCGGTATTGTCACGTCCGACAATCTGATCGCGCTGTTCGTGTTCTGGGAGTTGACGACGATCAGTTCATATCTCCTGATCGGGTACAAGCACGAGTATGAGAAGGCGCGTAAGGCGGCGCTGCAGAGCCTGCTGGTCACCGGCATCGGCGGACTGGGGTTGCTGGCGGGGATCGTGCTGCTGGGGCAGATCGCCGGGACGCTGGAGATCAGCGCTCTGCTGCAACAGGGTGATACAGTGCACACGCATCCACTGTACGGCGGCATTCTCGCGCTGGTGCTGTTTGGCGCGTTCACCAAATCGGCGCAGTTCCCCTTCCACTTCTGGCTCCCGGGGGCGATGGAAGCGCCGACGCCGGTCAGTTCGTACCTGCACTCGGCAACAATGGTGAAAGCAGGTGTGTTTCTGCTGGCGCGCCTGAATCCGGTGCTTGGCGGCACGGAGGCATGGCAACTGCTGCTTACCTTCTTCGGCGGCGCCACGATGGTCGTTGGCTCGTTTCTGGCAGTGCAGCAGACTGACTTGAAGCGCATCCTGGCATATACGACCGTCTCGGCGCTCGGTACGCTGGTGCTGCTGATCGGTGTCGGAACCGACGACGCCATCAAAGCGGCAATGGTCTTTACTCTGGGGCATGCGCTTTACAAAGGGGCGCTCTTTCAGGTGGCAGGTTCGGTCGATCACGAAACCGGCACCCGTGATATTTCGCACCTGGGCGGGTTACGCGCTGCGATGCCGATCACTGCTGCCGCGGCCATGCTGGCGGCGTTGTCGATGGCCGGGTTGCCGCCGATGCTCGGTTTTATTGCCAAGGAAGTCCAGTACAAGGCGAACCTCGGTGAACCGCTCCTGATCGGAGTTGCGCTCCTAACGAACATCCTGATGGTTGTTGCCGCCGGTTTCGTATCGCTGCGCGTGTTCACCGGTCAACCGGTGCATACACCCAAAAAGGCGCATGAAGCGCCGCTCAGCATGTGGCTCGGTCCGGTGGCGCTGGCGCTGGGCGGGCTTTGCGCTGGACTGTTCTCGGTACCAATCGGCAACCTCCTGGTTGGACCCGCAACCGGAGCGGTGATCGGCAAGGTGAAAGCCGTCGAACTGGTGCTGTGGGCTGGTATCGAGGGCGCCGCCGGGCAGGCGCTGGCGTTGAGCGGCTTTACCCTGTTTGCCGGCGCCGGTCTGTACTACGCGCGCAGCATCTTTCCGCGCATCGCTGCTGCAACTGCGCCGCTTGCAACGCTGGGAGCGGAAAGCTGGTATCACCGTGCAGTCAATGGCATGCTCGCACTGGCAGAACGACAGACCCGCACATTGCAGAACGGCTATCTGCGCTTCTACATCGGTCTGATTGTTATGACAACCCTTCTCCTGGCCGGTTTGATGCTGGTCGTTGGTCAGGTAACGATCACCATTCCCCAAGACTGGACCGATGTGCGCGTCTATGAACTGATGGTGGCATTGATCATCCTTGCAGCAACGACCTTTGTGCTGCGTGCAACATCACGCATGGCGGCAGTTGTCGGGCTGGGATTCGTTGGATACGGTATGGCGCTGGTCTTTCTGCTGTTTGCCGGACCGGACCTGGCTATCACCCAGTTCGCAGTCGAGACGCTGGTTGCCATCCTGTTCGTGCTGGTTGTCTACCGCCTGCCGCGCTTCAGCAATCTCTCGACGGTTGGCGCACGACTGCGATCGGCTGCACTCGCGATTGCCGGCGGTGTACTGATGACCCTGCTTACACTGATGGCGCTGGCAGAGCCAGGCGAATCACGGTTGAGCAGTTTTATGGCGGAAAACAGTCAACCCCTGGCAAACGGGCGCAATGTGGTGAATGTCATTCTGGTCGATTTCCGCAGTTTCGATACGCTGGGTGAAATTACCGTGCTTGGCGTGGCTGCAATTGGCATCTATGCCCTGCTCAAACTGGTTCTGGCGCCAGAGCAGGAGCAGCAACCGACGTCCAATGGATCACGTGATGGGAAAACGGATGGTGTGCCACGCGAGCGCGCCGAAACGATCGACGCATAACAGGTGAACCGATGTACTCACTCATTCTGGCAACCGCGACACGTCTGCTTCTACCGCTCATGCTGATCTTTTCGATCTTTCTGCTCATCCGTGGGCATAATGAACCGGGTGGCGGGTTCGTTGGCGGGTTGGTGGCAGGCGCCGCGTTCACGCTGTACGCCGCGGTCTATGGCGTATCCCAGGCGCAGAATGCGCTCCGCTTCGATCCCAAGCGCCTGGTGGCGACTGGATTGCTGGTGGCGATTGCAAGCAGTGTGCTGGCGTTCTTTCAGGGATTGCCATTTATGACCGGTCTCTGGTACAAAGAACCGCTGCCGGTGATTGGCAAGATTGGTACGCCGCTACTGTTCGACGTGGGGGTATACCTGGTTGTGATTGGCATCACGGCAACCATTATGTTTACCCTCTTCGAGGCGGAAGGAGAGTAGCGCAATGGAGTTCATCTGGGCAATTGTTATCGGCGCGCTCTACGCAGCAGGGCTCTACATGATGATGCGCCGCAGCATCGTCAAGATCATTTTGGGTCTGGCTCTGCTCGGTTACGCCGCGAATCTGCTGATCTTCATCGTTTCGCACCTGACGCGCGGCAATCCGCCGCTGGTGCCTCCCGGCGCAACCGCGCCGATCGCGCCGTATGCCGATCCGTTGCCGCAGGCGCTGATCCTGACCGCGATTGTTATTGGCTTTGGCGTCCAGGCGTTTACAATCGTTCTGTTCCGCCGGGCATACCGGAGTTGCGGTGCAGATGATATTGATGAACTGAGAACAACGGAACACTGATGGATATCTTGCTTGTCTTACCGGTTCTTATCCCGTTCACCACCGGCATCGTGATGTTGCTGTGCTGGTCGCGGCGCGATATTCACCGCTTCCTGAATGTCGTCGGCGCTGCACTGCTGCTGGTCGCCGGTCTTGCACTGCTAAACAACGTGGTGCGTCATGGCGTGCAGGCAACACAGCTGGGCAACTGGCCCGCACCGTTCGGTATATCGTTCGTCGCCGATCTCCTCAGCGCCCTGATGGTTGTCATCACCGGATTGACGGCACTCGCCGTCGCGGTGTATTCGTTGGGAAGCATGGACGAGGCACGCGAACAGTTTGGCTACTATCCGCTACTGCATATTATGTTCATGGGAATCTGCGGCGCCTTCCTCACCGGCGATATCTTCAATCTGTACGTCTGGTTCGAGGTGCTGCTGATGTCGTCGTTCGTGCTAATGGCGCTGGGTGGCGAACGTGCACAACTCGAAGGATCCATCAAATATGTCACATTGAATCTGCTCTCTTCAGCGCTCTTTCTGAGCGCAGTGGGCATTCTGTACGGCGCTGCCGGCACCCTGAACATGGCCGACCTGGCATTGCAACTGTCGCTGCTCGATCAACCAGGGATTGTACTGACTCTGGCGATGCTCTTTCTGGTTGCGTTTGGCATCAAAGCGGCGATTTTTCCGTTGTTCGCCTGGTTGCCGGCATCGTATCACACACCGCCGATTGCCGTCTCGGCGATCTTTGCTGCGCTGCTCACCAAAGTTGGCGTCTATGCGCTGGTACGGGTCTTCTCACTGCTCTTCGTTCAGAATATCGCTCTCACTCACGGGCTGATCCTGATCCTGGCAGGACTGACCATGGTGACCGGGGTGTTGGGCGCAGTGGCGCAGAATGAGTTCCGTCGGGTGCTCTCGTTCCACATTATCAGTCAGATCGGCTACATGATCATGGGGCTAGGTCTGTTTACTCCGCTGGCGCTGGCTGGAGCAGTCTTCTACATTATGCACCACATCATCGTAAAGATGAACCTGTTCCTGGTGAGCGGCATCGTCCATCGCCTGCGCGGTTCGTATGAACTGAAAGACCTCGGTGATGTGTACAAAACCCATCCCTGGCTGGCGATCCTGTTCCTGATCCCGGCGTTCTCGCTGGCAGGCTTTCCACCACTCTCCGGGTTCTGGGCGAAGTTGATACTGGTTCAGGCTGGGTTGCAGGTCGAACAGTATGTGATCGTTGCGGTATCACTCCTGGTCAGTCTGCTGACAATCTTCTCAATGGTAAAAATCTGGGCTGAAGCCTTCTGGAAAAAGGCGCCGGCACCGGTTCAGCCCGATACGCGCAATCTGGGATTTATGGTAGCGCCGGTGGTCGGGCTGGCGATGGTGACGGTTACTATCGGTCTTGCGACCCAGCCATTCTACGACCTGGCGCTGGGCGCTGCAAATCAGTTAGCCGATCCCTCAGCATACATCGCAGCAGTACAAAGCGCATCGCTAGCGCTACGGTAGAAAGAGACGGGCATGTTCCTGCTGAACATCTTGCTAGCGATTGCCTGGAGCGCATTGACAGGACAGTTCAGTCCGGGCAATCTGGCGTTTGGCTTTGTGCTCGGCTATGTCATTCTCTGGTCGCTGCGACGACAACTGCGCGGCGAACGGTACTTTACCAAAGTGCCGCAGGTTATCTATTTCATTATGTATGTAGTGTGGCAGATCATTCAGGCAAACATCAATATGACTAGGGTGGTGCTGTTTACTCCGAACGAACGAATTCGACCCGGTATTGTTGCGATTCCGCTCGATATTCGTACTGATGCAGAGATCACGATGCTGGCCAATCTGATCACCCTGACGCCCGGTACGTTGAGCCTGGATGTCGCCGACGACCGGAGTTGCCTGTATGTGCATGCCATCGATGTTGGCGATCCGGAGCAATTTCGACAGGAAGTAAAGGATGGATTCGAGCGGTTAGTGCATGAGGTGTTCAACTGATGTTACAGACGATTGCGCTCTGGGTTGCGTTGCCGCTGCTCAGCATCGCAGTTGCGCTACCGATCATTCGCCTGGTGCGCGGTCCCACGCTGCCGGATCGCGTGGTAGCGCTTGATGTGATGGGAACAGTTGCAATCGCCATTTTTGCCACTTATGCGCTGATCAATGCCCAACCGGCATTTCTCGACGCAGCGCTGGTCGTGGGGTTGATCGGCTTTATCGGAACGATAGCCTTTGCCTACTATGCGGAGCGACGCCTATGATTGGTATGCTTCAAGAGATCATCAGCATCGTCCTGATGCTGGTTGGGGTGCTGCTCCTCTTGATCGCAGGTATCGGCATCGTGCGGATGCCGGATATTTTCCTGCGTATGTCAGCGGCATCGAAGGCGTCGTCGCTGGGCGCCGGATGTGTGCTGCTATCGGTGGCAGTGTCGGCAGCTGATATTGCGGTGACGGTGCGTGCGCTTGCCGGTCTCCTGTTCCTGCTGCTGACCGCGCCCGTCGCTGCGCACATAATCGGTCGAGCGGCGTATATGATCGGCGCACCGCTGTGGAAAGGCACGATTGTCGATGAGCTCAAAGGGCACTACGACACCCGACGGCACACACTGAGCGGCATCGGTCCGCGATCGTCACAGCCACGCCGCGGCACCGGTTCACTTGGGGATAATCCGTAACGCGGGGTGTATGCGAACCAGGCACAAGACGCTAGTTCACGGATCTGCTCATGGAGATGCGCAATTTCGAAGATGCGCTGTTGCAGCGCTTCTTCGGCGCGGCGTCGGTCGGTAATATCCATGAGCAAACCATCCCAGAGAATATCGCCATTGGGTTGTAATTCGGGACGCGAGGCACCCTGAATCCACTTTTCTTCACCGGTTGGAAGAATGAAGCGCCCTTCCCACCGCCACGGGCGGAGCGAGCGCGCCGATTGATCAACCGAGATCTGGAAGTCGAGCATATCGTCGGGATGGATGAGGCGGATCAAAACCTGGGCATCAGCGCGCAATTCTTCAGGCTCAAGCCCGAAGAACGCGCGACACCCGTCACTGGCGAAGGGAAATACGAACTATCGTCGGGCCGCCGCACAAATTGATAGACCATGCCGGGAACATTGGCAACTAGCCGACAATACTGCGCCATGCCATCACTCTCGAGGAGCGTGGTCAACTGACGTTCCAACTCAGCCACTCGCTGATGCAGGCGCTCAACTTCACACTCGAGATCGGTCTGTGTTGTCATAACCGGATTGCTGGCGGTACTGCTCCACCAGTCGGTTCTTCTGGATCTTGCCCGTTGCCGTCTTGGGGAGAGCATCGACGAACTCGATTACCCGCGGACACTTGAAGTCCGCCAGGTTCGCCCGACAGTAGTCGGCAATCTCTGCAGCACTCACCACCTCGCCAGCACGGGGAACAATAAACGCTGCAACCTGTTCGCCCCAGATCGGATCGGGCAGGCCCCACGGCAGCTTCAACTACTGCCGGATGGCGATAGAGCATTTCTTCGATCTCCCTGGGATAGATGTTCTCGCCGCCACGGATGATCATCTCTTTTTTACGTCCGACGATGTAGAAATAGCCTTCAGCATCGCAGAACCCCAGATCCCCGGTATAGAGCCACCCGTCGCGGATGGTAGCGGCCGTAGCTTCGGGATTTTTGTAGTAACCCTGCATGACGTTTGGTCCGCGAATGACAATCTCACCCACCGTACCCACTGGCGTCGGGATGCCGTGATCATCCACGATGCGCACCTCTTGACCTGGCAACGCCACTCCGATCGAACCGATTTTGCGTGGACGATCGTCGAGCGGATTGAGCGTGCTCACGCATGTCCCCTCACTCAATCCATACCCTTCCAGAATGAACGCCCGGTAGGTCTGCTCGAAACGCGCAAAAACTTCTACCGGCATGGGTGCAGCCCCACAGATGCATACCCGTAGACTGCTCAAATCATACTGCTCAGCGTCAGGCAGATTGTTCAGAATGGCGTAAATCGTCGGCACTGCGCTAAAACTGGTCGCGCGGTAGCGCGCCAGTGCCGGCAGGAACTCGCGCGGTGAGAAGCCTTCCAGCAGGATCAGAGCGCCGCCCTGATGCAACGCTGAGAGAACACTGGCAACCTAGGCGTTGACGTGGAAGAGTGGCAGCATGCAGAGCAACCGATCCGCTGCGCTGAGCTGGCACGCCGTGGCATATGACCAGACATCGAACAGATAGTTGCCATGGGAGAGCAGAACTCCCTTTGGACGTCCGGTTGTGCCGGATGTATAAATGATGCTGGCTGTATCGTCCGGTCTGACCGATACGGCAATTGCCCGATCATCGGAAGCGCTGAGACTGATGAAGGGATGGAGCGGCACGCTGAGTGCCATATCCGGGACAGCGCCAACCACTACCACGTGGCGTAACAACGGACAATCATCGAGTGCAGGGGCTGCCATAGACAGCAGATCGCTCGCGATTGGGTCGGATCCGTCGCCCCAGGTAGAGCAGTAGTTCGAGAATCTCCCATGCTTCGACATCGCCCATATCGCCTTCGGGATTCCACATCGCCGCACAGGTATCCTCGCCGTCCATAACATAGCGCGCCGAAGTGCCACACGAACTCATCTCGAAATTGGTTCAGGCGCCGGGTTGTCCGTAGTGGTTCGGACCGCCGCCCTGGATCATGTTCCACGTGCCGGGATGCCCGGCGATCACCTCTTCAAGATACCCCCGACCCACATAAGCCATGCTCAGCGCACGAAAGATCCCTGAGTATCCGCGAATGAGATACACCCAGGCAATGCTCACCGAACAGAACTTATTGTCAGGGTTTGCCCACGAACCATAGGGCAGATTGTTCTGGATGGCAAAGTAGGCGCCATCATTGAAAAGGCGCTCACTCTCCTCCAGCATCGCACGGAGTGGACGTCCACCCCAACCAATTCCGGCACGGGCGATCTCAGTTGTAGCAGTCATGAGTCTTGTCTCCCTTGACAGCATTGCAAGAATCTGCGCTTATCCTGCGTGTCACACTTTCCGCATATGGAAAATATCGTTCTGATCGAGCCACACCCATCGATCAGGCGGAACGATCAGCGTACAGGCGGGCGCTTCGATAATCGCCGGACCGACAATCCGGTTGCCCGCGTGCAACCGATCCATAGCAAAGATAGGCGTTGCGACCCAGGAACCTTTCCAGTAGACGTCCCGCGTCCCAACCTGAGCTTCCGGATCGGGATCGGGACCGGTCCCGACGCGATGCGGCAGCGCCGGTTTCTCCACTTCCACCGAGCCGGTCATGATCGCTCGCGTCGCCAGGTAGCCAAACTCAGGTGTACGCGCAGCGTTGTAGTAAATCTTGGCGTAGAGTTCTTCGAACGCACGCACCAGTTGCCTGATATCGCCCGGTTCCTCGATCCGCTGGACTGGCGAGCGAAACTCCAGGTCGTTGAGTTGACCGTAGTACTGCATGCGAATCGCCGGCTTAAAACGGATCTGCTCGCGCGGAATACCGCTACCTGCACACGCTCTTCGCTGTTACCGGGACTACATTGCTCAGTGGATCATGATCCGCCGCCTGGAGACGATCCGCAGCGAGTTGTTACTCCGAGGAGATGATCGGGGTTGCATTCGTGAGGTCGCTCTACGGTGGGGGTTTCACAATCTCAGCCACTTCAGTCGCGTGTTCCGGCGCTACTTCGGTCTGCCGCCATTGACCTACATCCGCCAGCGCACACGCGGACCCTGCACAGAACCATGACTCGTCCGCTGCAACTCCGGACGCCCGGTTGCAAACCCTGCGCCTGCCTCACTACTAATCGTGTACCCGGTAGGTCGAAGGCACAACCTTCTATGCACCATCGCCAGCATCATCACTTGTCTGTGTCGTTATCACATGGCACGCTGTACCCCTGCACCATCAACTCACAATTGTGGTTAGTTTATACGCTGTCACCACCACAATCAGCACGGCAAACACCTGCTTGAGCCGCGGACCTGAGACGAAACGGCTGGTGAGCCGGGCGCCGATGAATGCTCCGGTTGCACCCACAACAACCAGCACGGCAGCCAGGCGCATATCGATCACCATGGTCGAAAGATGCGGAACCAGCGCCGAGAACGATGGCGGCATGACGGCAACCGCATTGATCCCCGCAGCGCGTTTGGGCGCAAAACCAACGATGATCAGCGTTGGCATCAACAGGAATCCCGGACCAACCCCCAGCAAACCTGCCAGGATTGAGATCGGAATGGCAAGGAGGAGCGCAAGTGAAAAGCGACGTGGGATCACGGTATCACTTTCAGCCGTACTGCCACCTTTCTCCGGTTGAAACATGCGCCACGCCAGGTAGAGCACCGCAAGCAGGTACAGTCCCCACAGCCACGACTGAGCAGTAAACTGTGCCATCCACGACCCAAGCGGTGCAAACAGCGTTGTGACCAGCGCCAGCGATAGCGCTTCCCGCCATGCGACCAGACGACTGCGTGCAAAACCGAACGCAGAGAACAAAGCAGTGACCCCGTTCAGGAACAGGCTCAACGGCTGCACTTCGTGAACCAGGTCGTTCATAAATAAGCCGAGAAATGGCACCGCAGCGAAAGCGACGCCTAACCCCAGCATACCTGAGACGATTGACAGAACAAACAGTCCGGCGGCAATCAAGACTGACCGTTCCATAGTGGCACTCCCGCATCGGACACACAGACCGATGCACTCTTCCATGCTTGCAGTTGATTATGGTACGGCAAAAAGCAGAAGGCGGCGTTACGCTTCGGTAACTGATCAGAGCAATGTGCGCAATGACATGCAATGGGGATTTTTTCCCGCAGCAAGCGGGATGCCGTTCTCTTTCACGGCAGGGTGATAGTTGCTATGCTGTCTAAAAAGGAACAAGGAGGGAGATCAATGCTTCAATCGACGGAGAAGTCGCACGTCGCGGTTCATCCATCACTCCAGTCGTTGCCGCTGAGCGTTGCGCAGACCATTGCGGTGATCATCACCTCGCTGTTGTTGATCGGTCTGACACTGCTGCTCAATACCTTTGTCTTCACCACATAGCAGGGCGGCAACCATCATCCGATCAACACCTGTTCTTCGGGGTACGCCACCAGTTGCGGACGCTGGTTTGCCAGCGCCACTACCAGCGTCAATGCACCCAGGCGACCCCAGAACATCATCACGCAGATAACCAGTTGACCGAACAGGTTCAACTCGCCGGTCAACGTCAATGACAAACCACAGGTCGCAAACGCGGATACGACCTCGAACAGGGCATCGTCGAGCGAGGCTTCGTGCGTCACCAGGAGCAGCCATGTCGCCGTCAGCACCACCAGAAGCGAAACGGCCAGGATCGCGGCCGCTTTGCGTACCGTTTGTGGCGCCAGTGTTCGGCCGCCAATCTGCGGTGACGCCAGACCGCGCGCATAAGCGCCGACTGCCAGCATCAAGACGGCAAACGTGCCGGTGGTAATGCCGCCACCCATCGAAGCTGGTGCACAGCCGATAAACATCAGGACAATCGTCAGTAACCGACCAGCAGGGGACATCTCATCGAGCGGTTGGAGAGCGCTGAATCCGGCGGTTCGGGTTGAAATCGATTGGAACAGTGCGAGTGCAATCTGCCGATCGAGCGGCTCACCTTCCAGAAGACGGCCGGATTGTTGTTCCGTCAGGAATAATCCTCCCGCACCAATTGAAATCAGAATGATGACAACCGTCAACGTAATACGTGTGTGGAGCGAAAATCGTATGCGCCAGAAGGTGAGCAATTCCGCCAGCACAGGAATACCCAACCCACCGAGGAAGATGAGCGTTCCCAGGATTGCCAGCGTGATGCTATCGTTCGGAATACCGTAAGGGTAGTCCGGCAACCCGGTGAACAGGTCGAAACCGGCATTGCAAAATGCCGAAACGGCGTGAAAGATGGCATACAAAAGAGCGCGCTCCGGTCCCAGCATATCGCGCCAGTGGATCCAGAGCAGGGTTGCGCCGATCGCTTCGAGCAGGAGCACGGTCAGCAAAACACGCCGCACCAGTTGCACAATCGCACCCGGAACCAGCAGACCCATCGAGTCGGTCAGCGCCAGGCGATCGGTCAGGGTGATGCGTCGTCCCAGCAACTGGAAGACGATCACAGCCACGACCATAAAGCCGACGCCGCCGATCTGGATCAGCAGCAACAGCACAATCTGACCAGCAAGACTGAGATCGTAGATGGGGGTAATGATCGACAGACCGGTGACGCTCAGTGCCGAAACCGCAGTAAACAGGGCTTCGTTCCAGGTCAGCGGACGTTCTGCACCCATCCACGGCAGCATGAGGAGCGATGTGCCGGCAGCCACCAGTAACGCCAGACCGACGACCAGCCGAAGGGCAGCTGGCATAGGGCGCTGACGGGCGGGTAAGCGCACCAATGGACGTGGCGCAAGCCTCATTTCAGTTCAGCGATACGTGTGATACTGCTGTTCTCACCGATGACAGCCAGCAGATCGCCCGATGCAAAGGTAAAATCCGGCGCAGGGAAGACGGTCAGATGCTCGCCGCGCTTGACTGCCAACACTGTCACGCCGTAGCGGCGCCGCAGGTCACATTCGCGCAATGTATGCCCGACAAACGACGACGGCACACGCAACTCGGTAATGCTATGTTCGACACCCAGCGCAATCTGATCGACCATACCCGGAGCGGCGAGTTCCTGCGCCAGACGACAACCTGCCTCGTGTTCCGGCAGGATCACCCGATCAGCGCCGACTCGCAAGAGGATCGTGCGCTGGCGATCCGTCGTCGCTTTGCAGATGACGTGCGGGACGCCGAGCGACTTGACCGCGACCGTCGTCAGCAGGTTTGCCTCGAAATTCGATCCGATGGCAACGACGACCGTATCGAACGAAGGGATATCGACCGCACGCAGCGCCTGTTCATCGGTCGAGTCGAGCGCTACCGTTTGCGTCAACTGGTCGGCGAGCGCCTGCACAATCGAGCGGTCACGATCAATACCCAGTACGCTGAACCCGCGTTCCGCCAGCGTGAGCGCCAGGCTGCTCCCAAACCGTCCGAGACCAATGACGGCGAACTCAGGTTTTCCGTTGAGCCGGGGCACAGTACCACCCTGTTGAACCACGCATCGAACAGGTGCAGCCATCCACTGCCCCTGAATGTCAAAACTGCCTCTTCCGGCGCCCTCCAGTATTCGTGTTGGGCTTTAGATCGCCAGACACGTCACAGTGCGCTTGATCCCAGGAATGCCGTGCAGTTCATTCATCACCAGGCGCCCAATATCACGCTGGTCCGGCACTTCGATCGTGACGATAACATCGTATGGACCGGTGACCGGATCGGCGAGTGTGATGCCCTTAATCGAGCGCAAGGTGGCAAGCACCGAACTGACCTGACCAGCCTCGACTTCGATCAGCACATAGGCTCTGGCAAGCATAACGCACCTCCACTTTCACCATCCATAGGGGCGATAACCCGTTCTCGTGGAGAAGATGCGCCGGTTGGGATTGGGAGATCAGTAATGATGGCGCTGGCGCCTGTTCTGTGCGTCGTCGACTCTCCAGTGAGTCGGGATCGAATACACCTCAATTATAGCACAGGAGCGCGCCGGCAATACACAATGACGCGCCGCGTCCGAAAGAGAGTTGACGCAATGGCGCGCTGTGCGGTATCATACCACTGCACCTGTTTTCAGACGTGCAGGGTAAGGATTGGACTGCGAGAGGAGTTTCGACCATGCGCAACGTTGTGGGCGCACTAGCATTTCTTATCGGACTGGGCATCGGCATGATTGGTGGTGCAGCATTGCTGGCATACGCCTATCAGGCTGCCGGTCTCTACCCGCCCGACGATGCCACCATCAAGTTCATCGCGCGTGAGCGCGGTTGGCTGCGCGACGACGTCTGACGTCGCGGATTTTGTATCAGGGAAGTACCATCGCTGCCAGGCGATGGTACCTGGCAGCGCTGCAGGATGGACGTTCGTTCGGAAGCGGTAGGCGGGCGATAAGAAGTTTGTTGTGCAAGACCTGGCGCGCTGGTTGACAGCGCAGTGGGATAGACGTTCTCGCGACGGCGCTCATATGTTTGCAGAGATGTGTCGTTTCGTGGGGTCTGGTACGCCGCCTGGCGCCATGTAAAGGAGCATGAAAGATGGACAACATGGATCGACCCTGGTTTGCGAGTTATGAACCGAATGTGCCGCGTTCTGTCGAAATCCCCAACGTCACCCTGAACCACTTCCGGGCAGAGAGTACAAGGAAGTATCCGTACAACACCGCAACGAATTTTGTACTGAGCTACCTGGCACGCGGACTGTACACCGTTGGCGGTAAGATGACGTACCAGAAGCTCAGCGAGATGGTCGACCGCTTTGCCAATGCACTCTATCAATTGGGGGTTCGGAAAGGCGATCGCGTGGCGCTGATGTTGCCCAACTCGCCGCACTACGTCATCGCGTTCTTTGCAGCAATGCGCATTGGCGCGATCGTTGTCAACAACAATCCAACCTACACCCCCCGCGAACTGAAGCATCAACTCGTCGATAGCGGCTCAGAAACGATTGTGCTGCTGAACCTGTTCTACCCCCGCCTGCAGGAGATCCGCAGCGAAACACCGGTGAAGCGCGTGATTGTCGCCCATATCTACGATACGCTCGGTCCACTGTCACGCTTCCTGGTGCACGCGAAACAGAGCAAGCAACCGGATTGGGTCGATGTCTCGAAAGACTCCAGTGTGTATCTGTTCCAGCATCTGCTCGAACGCTACGGCCCCAACCCGCCCGCGGTGGAGGTCACGCCGGAAGATGTCGCCCTGCTTCAGTACACCGGCGGTACCACCGGTTTGCCCAAGGCTGCTATGCTGACCCATTACAACCTGGTAGCGAATACGATGCAGGTGGCTTCGTGGCTGACGAAAACGGATTACGGCGCCGAGAAGATGATGTGCGCCATTCCGTTCTTCCACGTGTACGGCATGACGGTGGCGATGATTTATGGTCTGTATCTGGGTGGTGAGTTGACGATCGTACCGAACCCGCGTGAACTCGACCACGTGATGGACGTGATGCAACGCGAGCGCTCGACACTCTTCCCCGGCGTGCCGGCAATGTATATCCGCATTGTCAATCATCCACGTATCAATGAGTACGACCTGAAGTCGATCAAAGCCTGTATCAGCGGTTCCGCGCCGTTACCGATCGAAGTTCAGGAGAAGTTCGGGCAGATTACCGGCGGACGCCTGGTGGAGGGCTTCGGTATGACCGAACTTTCGCCGGTTTCGCACTGCAACCCGGTGTTCGGCAAGCGCAAGAAGGGGTCGATTGGCATCCCGCTGCCGGACGTCGATGCCAAGATTATCGATCTGGAAACAGGTGAGGATATCCCGTTTGGGTCCGACAAAGAGGGTGAACTGGTCGTCAAGGGTCCGATGGTGATGAAGGGGTACTGGAATCGCCCCGAAGAAACGGAAGCTGCGTTTACACCCGATGGCTGGTTGCGCACCGGCGATATCTGCAAGGTCGATGAGGAAGGGTACTTCTATATCGTGGATCGCAAGAAGGATATGATGATCGCGTCGGGATACAAAGTGCTGCCGCGCGATGTCGAGGAAGTGCTCTTCACGCATCCCAAGGTGCTCGAAGCGGTGGTCGTCGGTATTCCGCATCCAACGCGCGGTGACGATACAATCAAGGCATTCATCGTGCTGAAGCCGGGTGAAACTGCGACCGCCGAGGAGATCCATGAGTACTGCAAGCAGCACCTCGCGCCGTATAAAGTGCCGCGTGAGGTGGAGTTCCGCGCCGAACTGCCCAAGACGATGGTCGGCAAGGTACTGCGCCGCGTGCTGGTCGAGGAAGAGAAAGCCAAACTTGCTGGCGCACCGGCGATGGAAACCGCAGGCACGCCATCTGCCGGCACATAACCGTCAATGGTTGAGACAATGGAGGCGACAGAGGTTCAGGCAGCCGGTTCTGCAATGACTCCATGTCTGGCTTCTGTCGCCTGTTTACTGGTATGTCGATCTCTTACGCCGAATTTGCTTCGCTGATCTGCCCCGCCTGCCGCACGTCTTTCGCAGCGGAAATCTGGACGATTATCGATGCCGGCGAACGTCCCGATCTGGCGGAAATGCTGCTGTCGGGTACACTGAATGTGGTCGCATGTCCGCAATGCGGTCACCAGGCGGATGCCGATGGTCCGCTCCTGGTGCACGATCCGGCAGGTTGGCGCGTCTATTTTGCGGCTCCAGCCGATGCGCCTGAGCATGTGTGGCGCGAGCGGGCACAGGAACTGCTGTATGTGCTGATCGGCAGTCTCCCCGAAGAGTTGCGCCTGCCATACCTCGGTGATGTGCAGGTGGAAATCGAAGTCAGTGGTGTTCGTCGCGCAATGCTGCGCCGCGGGCGACGGTTCACTCCGCGCGCATCGGAAGCAGCGGAACCCACCGAAGAACCAACGCATCCCGCGCCGATCGATGCAACCCAACCGGCATCTCCGACAGCCGATCCGATCATCGGCACTATCGAAGCGTTGCTTGCCGCCGATACCCCCGCCGAGGCGGTTGCGCTCATCGAGCGCCATCCGGAGATACAAACGCCTGATGCGGATGCGCTCATCGAACATCTTATCACTGCAGCACGCACCCATGGAGAGCACGATATTGCCCGCGCGCTGATGGAGGTGCGGGCGCTGTTGCACGATGTTCGCACCAGTGTCGTACTCGATGAACGCCGGAATGATGCACTCGCCGCCACTCCTTCCCATCCATCCAGATTGACGACGGATGAACGTCACCTCACAGAACAGGCGTATGCAGCGTTTTTGCGCGCCGAAAGCCCACGCGCCTTGCGTGAGACCGTCTCGATCTACCCGGCACTGCTTGAGCCATGGGTCGATGATGAACTGGCAGGACGCGTCGAGAGCGCACTGGAGGAAGGAAACGAACATCTAGCGCAGGCGATTGAACTCCGACGCGACACGCTTACACGTCTGCGTACCGAAATGACTGGTGGGGAAGGGTTGTATCGGGCGATCCATGCCCTGCTGAGCGCCGGCAGCGAAGCCGACACGCTGGCAGCGGTCGTCGACGAGTACCCTGCACTGCTGACGGAAGTGGCACAAACCGCACTGCTCGAACTCGCCGCCGGTGCTCGCGCCCGCGGCGATGACGCTCTGGCAGAACGTGCGGTCGAATGCCGCGCCTTGCTTCGTCATGTTCGCAAAGGGCTTCAGGAGGAGTGACGATGATCGACTTTTTCGAGTACCATATGCGCACCCGATTGATGTACAAGATCGGTCTGGTGCGCGATTTTGCCAATGAGGTCGTTCAACTCGGCGTCCAGCGCGCACTGCTTGTCGCCGACCCTGGCGTTGTGCAGGCCGGGCTGCTCGACCGGGTACGCGAGGGGTTGGAAGGCTCGATCACGGTCGCCGGGGCGTTTACCGACGTCCCTCCCGACTCATCGGTGGCCACGGTCGAGCAGGGGGCAGCGGTTGCATGCGATGCCGGCGCCGATGTGTTGATTGCCGTGGGTGGCGGTTCCGCCATCGATACTGCCAAAGCGATGCGCATCCTGTTGACCGAGGGTGGAACGCTGTACGATTATCAGGGCGCAAACTTGCTGACACGTCCGCTCTTCCCGATGATCGCCATTCCGACGACTGCCGGTACCGGTAGCGAGGTCACGCCGGTTGCCGTTATCCGCGATGAGCAGTCGGAACAGAAACTCTTCTTCCTCAGCCCGTACCTGGGACCAGAACTGGCAATCCTCGACCCGGAGATGACACGCACCCTGCCGCCGCGCCTGACGGCAGCCACCGGAATGGACGCCCTCAGCCACGCGATTGAGACATTCGTCGGCGTTGGCGCCAACCCGATCACCGATAGTCTGGCGATCCAGGCAATCGATATGATTTCCAACTATCTGCGCGCTGCAACGCACAATGGTGAAGATATGGAGGCGCGTGGAAATATGCTGATCGCAGCGGCAATTGCCGGTATTGCATTTTCGACAACGGGCATTGGCGTTAACACCGGTATCATCCACGCCGCATCGCATACGGTTGGCGCTGCCTACCACGTGCACCACGGCACCGCCAATTCGATCCTGCTGCCCCACGGTATGCGGTTCAACGCCCCGGTCGTCCCCAACCGTATGGTCCGGATCGCGCGGGCAATGGGGGTCAATGCCGGTGGACGTTCCGAAGAGGATGTCATCGCGGACGGGATTGCCGCCGTTGCCAAACTTGCCGCCGATTGCGGCCTGCCTGCGCGCCTGCGCGATGTTGGTGTGCCCGAGGAGGCATTGCCTGCCCTTGCGGAAGGTACATTGATGGACGGAGCAATCATGAGCAATCCGCGCCCGGTCGAATACGAGGACGCGCTCGCCATCCTCCGAGCCGCCTGGTAGCAGAAAGACGGGCATCACACCTTCTACGAGTCGCCTGGATGACCGCATCCAGGCGGCTTTATGTTTCTCTGGAGCAGTACACCTCACGTTTCGCAATGCAATGGCGACAGATTGTGTCTTCTCAGAGCGTACCTCCGACATACTGTAGGAACGTTCTCTTCATGCGGACAACTGCGCAGCAGGAGATCACCGTGGAGCAGAAATCCACATTGGTGGACACTTATCTACGGGCACGCTTGCTCGGCATGGTGCTGGTGAACGTGAGCCTGGCGCTCCTGTTGGTCTTTCTGTACCTTGGACTGCTCATCCTGCTATCGCAGTTCGGGATTTGGGATCACGCGATCCTGCATATGCTGGCGTCAGTCGGGCTGACAGTCGCCGTCGTTCCGTTGCGACGACGGCTGGTGATACTCAGCAACCAGATCCTGCGCCTACGCTGGCAGGATAGCGAGGAGATCCTGCGTGAGTTCAGTACTGCGCTCAGCCATACCATCGAGCCAGAAGCATTGCGCGCACTCCTCATTGACGATCTGCCGACTCGACTGCGACTCTACAGTGCAACGCTCTGGATGCTCGAGCCTCCGGATGACCATGTGTTTGTTGCGCTGGGACAGGAGAAACACTTTCCCGGTGCAACCCTGCTGGCGCAGGGAGCGAGTGTGAACAAATTGCGGCGTTGCGGTGAGTATGTGCGCATTCCAGCACACTCTGATGATGAATGGGTCAAACCTTTTGTGGCGCAGAGCGTGGGGCTTGCATTTCCGCTCCGTATCGGCAGTCGCCTTGTGGGCATCTACGGATGCGGCTGGTCGATGAGCCGACGTGGATACTCACCACAGACGATCCGTCTGCTTGTTACGCTGGCGCCGGCGGTTGCCAGCGCTCTCGAGAATACCCGCGCATATACCGAAATTGCCCGCCTGAACAATCAACTGCGTCGGCTCGATAAACTGAAGGACGAATTCATCGAGCATGTCGGTCATGAACTGCGCACACCGGTCACGAGCCTGTCTCTGGCGCTGCAACTGCTCACGCACCAACCGGAACTGATGCGTGAACTCAGCCACGTCGTGCGCAATAGCATCCTGCAACTTGAGACGCTGGTCGACCGGGTGCTGCTGATGGATCACGCGCTCGAAGAGGCAGAAGAGCGCCTGCATCGCGCTTCGTCCTCGATTGAACTCCTTCCATTACTCGAAGAAATCGCCGAAACATTTACCCCGGCAGTACGCGCAAAAGGGCTACATCTGCGCGTAAGCGCCCCCGAAGGACTCGCGGTATGGGGTGATGTGACCGTGCTGCGGCACGCCTTGCACGAAGTCGTCGATAACGCCATCCGGTACAGCAACTCGGGCACGGTAACGATCGGCGCGAGCCTGCGCGATGGTCTTGCCGTCATCACCATCGAAGATCAGGGTCCGGGCATTCCACCCGAAGAGCAGGACCTGCTGTTCGATGCGTTTTATCGCGGTCGTCGCACCCGCGCGCTGGCAGAGCACCCCGGCGCAGGGCTTGGACTGAGCCTCGCGCGTCGTGATGTCGAGGCTCTCGGCGGACAGATCTGGCTGGAGCGCACCAGTAGTGATGGATCGGTGATGTGTATCGCAGTGCCGGCGGTAGAACTCTCGTATGAAGCGGTGGGCAGCGGTTCGTCGTCGTAAGGCGTTCTATCGCACTTAGTGCTCAGTTCCCGGTCTTATCCATCAGCCGCACCTCGCGGCGCGCAGCAATCCAGACCTTGCGGGCGGCATCGGCATTGATCACGAGTATTCCCAGCCCTACGATCAGATCGGGCCAGCCGGAAAGAATCAGCCAGGTTACCATTCCTGCCACGACGATAGCGACGTTCGCCAGCGCATCATTGCGCGCGGAGAAGAAAGCCGCCTTGACCAGACTCCCCTGATGCTGCCGGTGGCGCGCCAGGATGAGGGCGCAGGTGAGGTTGACTGCCAGAGCGCCCACGCCCGCCACTGCAAGCCATACGGGATCAGGCGGCGCCGGATGGAGAAATTTCTCCCACCCCTTCCAGACCGTCGCCAGGCTGGGGATCAACAGGATGCCCGCCAGGATCATCCCCAGACGTCCACGCCAGACAGCCGACCAACCCAGACCGATGAGAATGAGCAGATTGAGTGCTGTATCTTCGAGGAAATCGATACTATCGGCGAAGAGCGCAACCGAGCCGATGGCCAGGGCAATGGCAAACTCTACACCAAAATACGCCAGGTTCGCCAGGGCTACAAAGCGCACCGCGCCACGTAGCACTTCATCACTCGACGGAAGCGGATCAGCTTCTTCAATCGTCATATCAGCGTTGATTGGAGACCACTGCGGTACTCAGATCGCGACTCAGAGCGACGTGCCGTGGCAGGCACCTGGTAAGGCGACTGATGAGCAGGGATTCGTCGTAGCACTGCCCGGCATGGAGACAGCTCAGCGCCCAGAGGTGTTGGAGGTGCAGACGGGTGAAAACACGACCGTCACCAAGGTCAGGGTCAGCAAGCACACGTGGCAGAAGACGGTCGATGAGTGCATCCAGTTCAACAGTAGACATCCGCGTCCTCTCTGGATGAATGGTTCGCTGACATGGACTGTATCAATGCTTTATCAGGTGTCTGTCAGAATACTTGCATATTGTAACACAAACCCGCCAGGAGTCCAGTTGGCGTAGTCCGGCAGGATCACGGCGCCCGGCATCGACGCACGGATGGCATGGCAATAAACTGCTCCCTCTGCACCATGTATTTCCCTCGAGCAGGAAGGCGATACAGGGGGAAAACAGTATCACAACGTCAGATGCCAGCGCACGATCAAGAGGGATTGTTTCAATCTCTCAGATCCTCATGATACTTGAACGACAATCTCAGTTTGGTGCGATAGACGATATTCTTGCCATCCTCCAGATGAATGTCCATCTGTACCACCTCACCCACCCGCAGATCCTGCAGATGGCGCGAAGCAGTCTCGATAGCATTCACTGCCGCTTTCTCCCACGACTCAGGGCTTACGCCAACGAGTTCGATGACTTTGTACACGCTCTCAGACATGACTTTCCTCCTTCCTCAACTAACCGGTTCCGGATCAGAAATGACCTGCCAGCATAGGCGTATCGTGCTCGAACGATGTGATAAACGGACGCGCAAGCCGGATGAAATCCTCGCTTCGCATCCTGATCGCATCCTGGTGTGTGCCAGCCTGGAACATTATTGTTTCGCACTCAGCAAGATCGCGATCCAGATACACCGGAAGACCGTACAGGTTGCCGAATGGCGGCATTGCGCCGGGTTCGCAATCGGGGAAGAGGGGCGCAAATTCGCGTTCGTCCGCCAGACAGATTTCACGCGCGCCGATCACATCGGCAAGACGCACCAGATCGGCGCGGGTATCGGCAGGCACGACAAGCATCGTCATTCGCCCGTCAATGAAGACCATGACGACTTTGGCGAAAGCATGCGGCGGAATGTGTTCACTGGCTGCGATGGCGAAAGCGGTATACGCGACAGGATGATGGTGGATCGTGTACGGAACGCAATTTTCGCGCAGGTACGCGCTCAGGCGTTCGAGACATGTCATTGAAGCACCTCCTTGTGCCTGTTAACCTCAAAGTATACTGCATATCTCATCGCCGATCCATACACAATCAACGACGCCAGGGAAAAATTCTTCCACTTTTGACGAGCAGCGGCATTGCTGGTATGCTTATCGAGTAAAGGTTCTCAGTTCTCAGTTCTTATGACCACAATCCTTAACGAACTACGCTGGCGCGGCTTGCTGTACGAAAGCAGTGATGGTCTGGACGAATTGCTGGCACGGGAGCGCGTCACGCTCTATATCGGCTTCGACCCCAGCGCCGATAGCCTGCACATCGGGCACCTGCTGCCGCTGCTGACCCTGGCACGCTTCCAGCATTGGGGGCACACGCCCATTGCATTGGCCGGCGGCGGCACAGGGTTGATCGGCGATCCGAGCGGTAAAACGCAGGAGCGCCCCCTCCTCAGCAAAGAACAGGTCGCTGCGAATGTCGAAGCTATCAAAGGTCAACTCGCGCAGTTCCTCGATTTCAACGCAGGCGATCACTCCGCTCTGCTCCTCAACAACGCCGACTGGCTGACCCGTCTGTCGTTGATGGATTTTTTGCGCGACGTCGGCAAACACGTGACGGTCAACTATATGCTGGCAAAGGACTCGGTACGCTCACGTATGACGAGTGAAAGCGGCATTTCGTTCACCGAGTTCAGTTATATGCTGCTCCAGGCGTATGATTTTGCCTACCTCTTCGAGCATTATGGCTGCAAACTCCAGGCAGGCGGCAGCGATCAGTGGGGGAATATCACCGCCGGCATCGAGCTGATCCGCCGTACCTTCGGTCAGAAGGCGTATGGTCTGGTGTATCCGCTGGTAACGAAAGCGGATGGCACCAAATTCGGCAAGACCGAGTCGGGTGCCGTCTGGCTCGATCCAAAGCGCACATCACCCTACCGCTTCTACCAGTTCTGGTACAACGTCGATGATGCCGATGTGGGGCGGTACCTGCGGTATTTCACCTGGTTGAGCGCTCCCGAAATCGAGGAACTCGAACGCATGACCGCGCGACAGCCGGAACAACGCGCGGCGCAGCAGCGTCTGGCGCGTGAGGTGACGCGCATGGTGCATGGCGAAACGGCGCTGGCGCGCGCTGAAGAAGCATCGCGGGCGCTGTTCGGCGGATCACTGGCGCGCCTCAGCGCCGGTGATGTGATCGACATATTCGAAGACGTACCATCAACCACGCTCCCGCGCCAGGACTTCGAGGGTAATGGCTGCTCCCTGATTGATGTGCTGCTGCGCTGCGGCATTGCCACATCGAAGAGCGATGCCCGTCGCACGATTGAGGGTGGCGGGATGTATGTTAATAATGTCCAGTGCCCTGATGTCGGTCGGTGCCTGACGCTGAACGACAGCATTGACGGGCAGTTGATCGTGCTGCGCAAAGGACGCAAACAGTACCACCTGGTGAGGATCGGGTAGAACCTTCTAGATTACCCTAGGGGTCATAAGCGCCTATCCAAATGACTCATACGGGTAGGCAATGGCAGTGCCTTCGTCGACCTCGGCAGAATTTTTCGGATAGGCTAAGCCACCGACTCGTATGCCAGCCCGCACGGCTTCCACAGAGGGAGACCGATCTTTAGCCCACCGCCTCCACGGAGGGAGACAGCGCTTTAGTCTGCCTCTGCTCGTATGCCGGCCCGCACTACTTCCGCAGAGTACGGCGGGGCTTTAGCCCATCTCCTTCACAGAGTGAGACAGAGGTTTAGCCCGCTGCTTCTGCAACGCCTGGTTATCAACCCACTATAACGTGTTGACAACTATTATCAAATATCAGATGCATCTCTTACTATAATATGCTCAATCCGCCAGGTTCCCAATCCTAGCGACATACTTGTATCACCACGATCGTGGCACAACCGACAGGCACCGGGCGGCTTGTGCATGCACAATTTCGGCTTACCGTTCAGCGTTGAGCAGGAGGTATTCGTATGAGTCTCGGCTTGCAGGCATTGCTAGCATTCAGCCCGATTCTGATCGCAGCCATCCTTCTCGTCGGTTTGCGCTGGCCCGCACGACAGGCAATGCCGGTCGTCTATCTCGTTGCCGTTCTGATCGCCCTTTTTGCCTGGCAGGTCTCACCACTGCGGGTGGTCGCCTCGACTATTCAGGGTTTGTTCATTACATTCGATATTCTCCTGATCATCTTCGGCGCCATTCTGCTGCTCAACACGCTCAAGCATTCCGGTGCGGTGACAGTCATCCGAAACGGGTTCAGTACGATCAGCGATGACCGGCGGGTACAGGCGATCATTATCGGCTGGTTGTTCGGTTCGTTCATCGAAGGAGCGTCGGGATTCGGTACACCAGCTGCAATCGCTGCGCCACTGATGGTTGCGCTTGGCTTTCCGGCGATGGCGGCGGTGATGATCGGGATGATGGTACAGAGCACCCCGGTGACGTTCGGCGCAGTAGGGACCCCGATCCTGGTTGGCGTGCGTGGCGGGCTGGATACGCCCGAATTGAGCGCACAACTGGCCGCAGTCGGGCTGACATTCAGCGACTATCTACGTCT
Organism: Roseiflexus sp.; assembly: GCA_034432635.1. Lineage (GTDB taxonomy): Bacteria > Chloroflexota > Chloroflexia > Chloroflexales > Roseiflexaceae > Roseiflexus. The sequence continues at coordinate 103,719 of DAOUBK010000071.1, read as the reverse complement.
GATCACTGTGCGCGCCGCAGTCATCCATGGCATCACCGGCACGCTTATGCCACTGCTGATGGTCGTGATGATGACCCGCTTCTTTGGAAAGAACAAATCGTGGACCGAAGGATTATCAATGGCTCCGTTCGCCATTTTCAGCGGTCTGGCGTTCACCATTCCCTACACCCTTACCGGCATCTTGCTGGGTCCGGAGTTTCCATCGCTCCTGGGTGCGCTGGTGGGGCTGGCGATCGTCGTCACTGCAGCACGACGCCGGTTTCTGTTGCCGAAGGATACGTGGGATTTTGCGCCGGCGAGCGAGTGGCAACCAGAATGGCTTGGACGAATTGAGATGAAACTCGATGATCTGACGGGCAAGAAGACGATGAGTACCTGGCTGGCGTGGACGCCATACCTGCTGGTGGCGCTGTTCCTAGTGCTGACCCGTCTGCCGCAACTGCCGATCGGTTCGACGCTGCGATCGGTGCTGAAGATCGAATGGAGCAACATTTTCGACACTGGGATTACTGCCTCGACAACACCACTCTATCTACCGGCATCGATCCTGATGACAGTAGTGCTGATCACGTTCTTCATCCATCAGATGAGTCGCAGCGAACTCCAGGCGGCGGTCAGCGACTCGAGCAAGGTTCTTCTGGGCGCGGGCTTTGTGCTGATCTTTACCGTACCGATGGTGCGCGTCTATATCAATTCGGGGGTCAATGTACTGGGCATCGCAAGCATGCCGATCAGCATGGCTGAGTGGGTTGCAGTCAATGTGGGTGGTATCTGGCCCCTCTTTGCACCGACCATCGGCGCACTGGGAGCATTCATCGCCGGTAGCAACACCGTCAGCAACCTGATGTTCAGCCTCTTCCAGCATGGTGTCGCCGAGCGCCTGCTGATCTCCGGTGCGATGATTGTGGCGCTGCAATCGGTGGGAGCAGCAGCCGGCAATATGATCGCCATCCACAATGTTGTTGCCGCCTCGGCAACGGTGGGGCTGTTGGGTCAGGAGGGCACAACGCTGCGCAAGACGGCGATCCCGACGCTCTACTATCTGCTGGTTGCCGGCGCTATCGGGTTGATTGCGATCTACGGCTTGAGCATCAGTGATCCACTGGTTGCCGAAGCAGTGCGCAACGCTGCTTCACAGTAGATCAACCCCATACAGCATTGCCATCCGCGCATGCAACGTCGCTTCGGCAAGAGCGCGGGTATCGGCGAGCGCAGCGCGCCGGGCAACGGCGTCGGCGTGCTGCGCCTGCCAGTGTTCCCTGAAGCGGGGTGGGATGTCCCCGCTGAAGCGCGCTGCAATTGCCTGGCGCAGCGCAGCAAAATCCAGTTCCCACCAGCGTTCCAGACGCGCGCCCGGCGTTGCGCCGGGAGGTCCGAAATCCCTCAACAGCCGTTGGGTAAACTGGCGCTCCAGCGCAACCTGTTCACGGGTCAGGTCAACGATCCGTTGCACCAGTGCTTCAACCACCGAACGCTCGTTTTCCTTCGCCTCTAGTACCGGTATACGTCCGATCTGCTCCGGTGCGAGCCGGTAGACCTGCCCAACCCGCCCCACCGCCGTTACTGCCAGCCACCCCAGACGACTCATCAGCACTCCCAGCAGAAACAGGGAAGCGGGAATATGACAGGCGCCGGGACCAACCAGACAACCGGGAGCAGTGAGCGCATACCGCGGTGTCACGCTGGCGGCGGGCCAGACGATGCGCGCCTGTGCGAAGAGTGTCAGGTCACAGTCCGGGAATTCCCACCACGCCACATTGTGCGTTTTACGGACTGCTGCCGGCACAAGATGGTGATAGAGCGGCGGACAACGCTGCGCCAGATAGTCCCACGCCTGTTCAGCCCGTACATTCGCCCCGGCGCCCCATCCCGATGGTAGCATCACCAGATAGCGGGAGGGTTCGCAATACCAGGGATGGATATCTACACCGCGCACGATCCGTCGTAGAAACGGTGCCAGCGTCGGCTCGAAAAGAACGATCCGATCGCGCGTCGCCTTATCCACCAGCAGACGCGCCGTCGTCAGTTGCCCAATGCCGCGCTGCGGCACACCGACCAGATCGCTCAGCGGACGACCGGCTGCCCGCATGGTTGCTAGGACATCAGTGGCTTTCATGCGGTCTGCTCAGACGATCCAGGAGATTGTGAACAATAGCGTGCAGTGCATCGAGCGGGTGAGTGCATCGGTGATGATCGAGATAGTGGCGCGTGGCCTGTTCCGGTCCTGGATCGCTGCCGGTCTGTTCGAGAAGCGACCAGCGATGCGCAGCGATCCAGCGGTACAGGTCGGCTTCGGTGCGCCCCGGAAAATAATCCAGCGCCCGATACTGACGAATAGCGTGCACGACCGGCAGATACACCGTATCATACCAGTCGGCGATGGCTTCCGCTCGTGAGATTGCGCGCTGCTGTGCTAGACCCATAAAGTAGCGATGCGCATTGATATGCTGCACCAGATCGAGATACCCGCCCGGTTGGCTAAACTCGATGCGTTGATCGGGACGAAGCAGGTGTAGTTCGGTCCATTCCAGGAAATCGCTGTATTCCTCTTTGAGCAACAGATCGCACACCGAGTCGTCCGGTTCGAGGGGAACATCGACCAGGAGCTCGGTCACATACGCATCGATCTCCTTCTGCCCGATCTGACGCGCAACTGACACACGGTGATTCCCATCGCGTACAAAATAGGCATCGCCGATCTTGTACAGATCGATCGGTGGGAGCGTCGCCATCTGCCGGGCAAGTGCGTGGATTTGCGCCCAACGTCGCTTGAGTTTGCCGGAGCGCGGCAGAAAACGCCGATCGAAATCGAGATAACGCCCTTCACTGCCGATAATTCGATCAACAGAAACCGTCTGTAGGCCCAGGAAACGCTGACCGCGTACCTTCAGGCGTGCGCGTACTTCGTCGAGTGGCAACATATTGCCCGATTGTCGCAGCAATGTATCAAAAATACCGGCAATAAACGCCTTGCGACGCGCCGCGTCGAACTGATGCAAGCCTTCGTTCTGGGAAAATGTGTTCAACTGACTCACGAGATCACTCTTTTCGATGCCTCGACCGATATCAGACGATACCCGGCGGTGTTGATAACCAGTGTGCGACGATAGCGCGTCTGCCATGGTTCACGCACACCATACGAACGATGCACGTGACCATGAATGAGATAGCGTGGTGCGAACAGGTCCATAAAGAACAAAAAGGCGCGAAACCCGCGATGCGGACGATCCGGACCGTTGTGGATGCCAAGTGGCGGCGCATGGGTCAACAGCACATCGAGATAACGCCCGTGGCGCAACCGGTTGACGATCAACTGCGGCGCCATACGCCAGATACGGATCAACATTTCTACTTCGGTGTACTGTGAGCCTGGTTCCTGATTGTACCGCACACTTCCGCCCAACCCACCGATCAGCGTCTCTTCGTGCACCACGCAGGTTGTTTCCAGCGAAACACAACCGCACGGTTCGGTCAGCACATCGCCGTTCTCACGGATTTCAACCGTGTCGTGATTGCCTTTCACGTAATAGCATGGCACACACAGCATTGTGACAATGAATTCCAGGTAGTAGTAGGGAAGATCGCCACAACTCAGCACACATCCCACATTGCCGAAGCGTTGTTTGATGTTCAGGCTGTAAATTGCCGGAACAATCTCATCACTGACGGTCAGGCAGATCATGAATGCGTTCACACGGCGGTGGGCAACGATCAGTATCGGAGAATCACGGCAATGTGATCGTCATTGAAGGATAGAGTCGTACCGCCTGAAGCAAACGGATGTCGTGGTGATTCATCAATCTCCCTTTCTGTCAACACAACGCATCGATCTGCGAATGCTCAATCAAGATAGCTATTATAGAGGTTCTGGCCGTCTCTGCGGACGGAAGTGGCGTCGGGATGCGGTGTGCAACTCTTGCTCAAAGATGGGCATCGTTCAGGGGTCTCATCCGCATGCTGCATGCTCCCGGGCGCACCACCGGCGCGCCGCTGGCGGGTCGTCGCAGGGCGGGAGCACAGGTGCAGCGCATCCGCGCTCGGGTACGGCGTTGGGTGGCGATGCGATCGCGTGCCATGACTTCCATGACACCAGATGTGATATACCATGCTCACCCGTAGAGAGCAATGCCCTTGACACTGTTCCACGCATGGCGTCAAAAGCAAGAGGCAACCCGACGGGTTGCCTCAACAGGCGCATCTATGACCGGCGACAGAATATCAGTCTTTCCAGTTCCCCGTTTCCCACTTCTTCAAGAACCGATCCGCCTCTTCCGGCGTGCGCACCAGATCAAAACCGGTATCCACAAAGGGTGGATAGGTTTTCTTGTTCACTACGATGTCATACAGAATACCCACCGCATCGTAGCCCCAGCCATAGAACTTTTGCCCGATCAGAGCATGCACTAGCCCTTCTTTGAGCAATTTCAGCTCATTTTCGAGAATGTCCCAGGCAACCGTCTTCATACCAGCTTTAGCGGCAGCCTGAAACTTGGGCATCGCATTGATATCACCGAAGAGGGGCCAGGCGCCTGCCATAAAGTAGCCGCCAAGGTCAGGATTTGCCGTCAGGCGGTTCTCAACAACTTCGACGCCCTTCTGAATGTCGTCGTAACATGGATCGGTTGCTACCCACTGTAAACCGGCGGGATCGGCGACTTCGCGGAACGCCCTGATGCGCGCTTCCAGATTTTGCGCTCCAGGGACCCCGGTCAGAATGGCATACGTCTTGTTCGGACTATCCTTCAACAGCTCGACCATCACCTCGGCGCCCTTCTTGGCTGCGGCTTCGTTATCGAGGCTATAGAAGGTAATACGTTTCGAGTCGGGCGAGTCCGAGTCCCAGGTGATAACCGGAATACCGGCATCCATTGCCCGATCAATCACCGGTTTCAGCGCATCGGGATCATTGCACGAAATGCCCATGCCATTTACTTTGCGGGCAATCGCGGCATCGAGTAGTTCCGCCTGTTTCTGGGCATCAGCCGACTCCGGTCCGATCCACTCAACGGTGATGCCCAGTTCCATGGCTTTATCCATTGCACCACGTCGAGCGACATCGAAGACCGGATTGTTCACCGCCTTTGGCGACCATACAAATGTCAGTGGTTGCGATGCTGCCCCGCCTGAAGGAGTGGTGGGTTGGGCGCCGGTCTGCTGAGGCGGGGTTGAAGGAGTCGTTGTACAGCTTGCCAGCACTGCACCACCCATACCTAACGCGGCAGCCCGTAAGAATGTCCGTCGTGAGAGTCTGCGTCGTTCCATTGGAAACCTCCATTGATCACGAGAGAACGAACATCTATCAACCTATTCTCGCCCTATGCCTCCTTAGCGTCGTTGACGCAGGCGATCGATCAGGGCTGAGAGCAAGATGATACCGCCGGTAAACGCCTGTTGCCAGTAACTTTCGACCCTCAGCAATACCAGGGCGTTATTCAACACCCCGATCAAAAAGGCGCCCAGAACGGCGCCCAGCACCGTCCCACGTCCACCAGACAGACTGACTCCGCCGATGACGGCTGCTGCAATCACAAACAGTTCGTACCCCAGAGCCTGGGTCGGCGCCGAAACGCCTAACCGCGCCACCACCAGCACGCCACCGACACCGGCAAGCGCTCCCGACAACACATAGGTCAGAATCCGGACACGCTCCACCGGTAAACCGGTAAGTGCGGCGCTGGTTTCATTGCCGCCGATAGCATAAATATATGTGCCCCAAACATGATATGCCAGGAAGAGACCGACCACGATAGCCAGCACGATGAGAAAAATCACCGGGACCGGCACCAGACCGACATACCCCTGACCGAGATTTGTAAACTCGACCGGGAAGTTTCGCACGGTTTGACCGCTCGTCAACCCCACGACTACACCGCGTACAACACCCAGCATACCCAGGGTTGCGATGAAGGGGGGGATCTTGAGCCGTACAATGAGCAATCCGTTGATCAGACCAACCAGCGTGCCTGCCAGCACCCCGAGTAGAAATGCCAGTGTTGGCGGCAGTCCGAAACCGGGCAACTGATAGGCTGTTGTTCCTCCCTGACTGACGGCGATGGCAGCCACAAGCCCGCTCAGCGCCATTGTCGATCCAATCGAGAGATCGATCCCGCCAGCTATAATCACCAGCGACACACCTAGCGCGGCAATGGCAATATCCGCGTTATTGCGCAAAATGTTGAACAGATTGTCCGGCGTGAGAAATGCATCGCTGCTTCGTGACAGAAACAGACTCAGCGCGACCAGCACGATGACAATACTTGTCTCTGGACGTTGGAGAAAGCGGCGAACCATACCGGGTTGTTGAACCACAACCGGCGTACTTTTGCTTTCAACGGATGCGTCTTTGCTCATAAGCCAGTCCTCGCAACATCGTCCGTCACTTTCTCCCGCTTGCCAGCGCCAGAATGCGCTCCTGCGTCGCTTCCTCGCGTGACAGTTCCCCCACCAGGCACCCTTCACTCATCACCAGAATACGGTCACTCATGGCGAGAACCTCGGGCAACTCAGAAGAAATCAGCAGAATAGCCATACCACGATGCGCCAGTTCATCGATCAGACCATGGATCTCCGCTTTCGCTCCAACGTCGATGCCGCGTGTTGGTTCATCCAGCAACAGAACCTTCAGATCAACTGCCAGCCATTTCGCAAGCACCACCTTTTGCTGATTTCCACCGGAGAGCGATCCAACCGGCAGGTCGGTTCGCGGCGGACGCAGGTGTAGTTCGTGGATGTAGCGCCGGGCAACCTCTTCCAGTACCGACCGATCAACTACCTGACCGGCGTGTGCCAGTTGACGAAGGACAGCGAGCGTGACATTATCACGCACAGTCATACCGGGAACCAGTCCCTGCACCTTCCGATCTTCAGGAACATAACCGATCCCCAGATTCCGTGCATCTTGCGGCGACCGAATGCACACCGGCTTTCCATTGAGACGAATTGTTCCCTTATCAATACGATCTGCGCCAAAGATGGCACGCGCCACTTCGGTGCGCCCTGAGCCAACTAGTCCTGCTAGACCAACCACCTCACCTGCGCGCAGGTGAAACGAAATGTCTTCAATGATCCCGCGGCGGGTGAGGCCCTGGACTTCCAGGACCACATCGCCAGGAGTTGCCGGACGCTTGGGGTAGAGATTATCGATGGACCGTCCTACCATCATCGCAATGATGCGATCATCAGAAACCTCATGTACTGGCAAAGCACCGGCATTCTTTCCATCCCGCAGTACCACGATCCGATCGCAGATAGATCGAACCTCGTTCAGCCGATGGGAAACGAACACAACTCCCAGACCTTGCTGACGCAACCGACGAACGATCTCAAACAGATGATCCACTTCCTCATCGGGTAGCGCCGATGTTGGCTCATCCATCACAATCAGACGCGCTTCCAGTGCCAGAGCTTTGGCGATCTCGGTCAATTGCTGAAACGCTACCGACAACTCCCCTACTTTGCGTCGGAGATCAAGACCGGTAATGCCCAGTTGAGCGAGTAAAGCGGCAGTCTCACGCTCACGCCGACGATAATCAACAATGCCAATCTTCCCCAGAATGCCGTTCATGCGCTGTGGGTGGTGGAGAAACACATTTTCAGCAACGGTTTGATTGGGGGTGAGATTCAATTCCTGATAGATAACAGCGATTCCGAGGCGTTGCGCATCCTGCGGTGTTTGAAAGACAACCGGCTTCCCATCGATGAAGATTGCACCCTGATCCATGCGGTGCACACCTGCGAGGATTTTGATAAGGGTTGATTTACCGGCGCCATTTTCTCCTAACAGACCGACGACTTCACCACGATCCAGGGAGAAATCAACCTGATCGAGCGCCTGCGTTCCACCAAAACGCTTGCTGATGCCTCGCATTTCAAGCAGCAATGTCATAGCCGATATTCGAAGCGATGACGATCAAGCGAAATACAGCCCGATATATCCAGACTCGTGTCATAGTGTGACACACTATAATAGAGGAATGCGCTATATTATACTACACACGTATTCCGTGTAAAGCAACTGCTGTATTCACAGATTCACCCACTCCTCTGCTGCCTACAACGGAAACAGCACCGGCACCACCAGCAGCGATGCGATCAGCATCGCTACAAGCAGCGGCGTTCCCACCCGCACGAAATTGGTGAAACGGTAACCGCCCGGTCCCAGCACCAGCGTATTGACCGGCGATGCTACCGGTGTGGCGAAGGCAGTCGAAGCCGCAAGCGCGATAATCATAAGGAGCAGATACGGTGATACGCCAAGTTCGTTCGCTGCCTGTAATGCAATCGGTGCCATCAACACCGTCGTGGCGGTATTAGAAATGAACTGACTGAAGATCGCCGTCAACATAAAGAGACCGGCCATCAACACCAGTGGACTCACCGCGCCAAAGGTTGCCGTCAACCCACTCGCAATTCAGAAAATCCGGCAAGGGCTTCGGCAGGCGTCAGAACGCCGGTCAGGAGCAGCAACAACACCGCCATCAGAGCAACCACATCCAGGCGCAGACGATCACTGGCAAACAGGATGACCGTCAGCGTCAGGATAGCGAAGACGATGATCATCTCGAGGTTCATGCGGCATCGACCGTTTGAGGGGCAGGTTCAGGGGCGGGTTTGATGTCGAGCGAGGACGTCTGATCGGGTTGAACTGCCAGCGGTAACAGCATCGTAAAGACGCTTCCCCTGCCCGGTTCGCTGCTCACCAGCACCTGCCCGCTGTGCGCCTCGACCACTGAACGAACGATGGACAATCCTAGTCCTGCGCCGCCGTTGCGACTACGGGAACGATCCGCGCGATAGAAACGATCGAAAATGTGCGGCAGATCCTGTGGCGCAATGCCATATCCTGTATCGGCGACACTCAACGCGGCACATCCGTTGCGCACTGTCAGGCTCAACGTCACCTCGCCACCAGGCGGCGTGTGCTGAATGGCATTGACGCCGAGATTGAGAAGCGCCTGCTTGATGCGATCACGATCGCCCGTCACTACTACCTGATCTTCCTCGCCGATGCGGAGATGCACCTGACCCGCCAGCAGACGCAACTCACGGTACGTTTCGAGAAGCAGCGTATCGAGTTCGACGGGATCGCGGCGGATCTGAATACCGGCATCGCTGCGTGCCAGCAAGAGCAGATCATTGACCATACGGATCAACCGGGCAACTTCACGGCGCATATCATCGAGCGACTCACTCAGCAACTGTGGGTCGCGCGCTGCGCCGCGCGCCAGCACTTCGAGATTGCCCTGCATCGCCGTCAGCGGTGTGCGTAACTCATGGGACACATCGGCAATGAAGCGACGCTGGGTATTGAAAAGTTCCTCCATGCGCGCCAGCAGATCGTTGACTGTAATCGTCAGACGCTGTAACTCATCGGCGGCTGGCGGCACCGGAATGCGCCGGCTCAAATCTTCGGCGCGCACAATACTCTGTGCTGTTTGCGCAATCTCATCAATCGGGCGAAAGGCAGCACGCGTCAGCCATGCGCCGCCACGCGCCGCCGCCAGCAGGACAATCACGCCACCGAAAGTCAAGGCATAGAAGAGAAGTTGCAGCGCATGTTGGGTTTCCGTCATTGAACGTGCAACCTGGAGAACACCGACGACTTCTTCGCGACGGGTGACCGGATTAAAGAACATCAGCGGCGCCATCAACTCACGCACACGGATGTTTCCGTGTTCGAGAGTTGTGATGCGCTCGTTACCTTCGAGCGCACTGTCAAAGCGCTCCCGGTCGAGCGCAAGCGCCGTCGCCAGTTCGCCATCGCCAATGTTCGGCGAGCGACCGACAAGATCGCCGTCGGTGTCGAAAAACTGGACGTACAGACTGGTCGCCTCGAAGTCGCGCACCGGCGGCTGGCGCAACAGAATGGCGCGCAACTGATCATCGCGGAAGTAGCCGTATGGCGTCTGATTGCTCTCGGCAAAGCCGCGTCGTAGCACTTCGACGCCGAGCCGCAACTCGTTATCGACGCTGTTCAGCAGTGCGCTGCGCACGATCAGGTACAATCCAGCATGCAGCGCCAGGAGTGCAATCGCAAAAAAGCCGACGTATGAAACTGTCAACCGGGTGCGTATCGACATGGCTTTGATTATAGCACTTCGAGCGGCAGGAAGGTTGGGGCGTTGAACGCTGAACGCTGAACGTTGAACGTTGGAACGTTGAATGTTGGAACATTGAACATCAGGAACAGCCATGCAGATACCGCACCAGAACACCACACCTATCGAGTTTCCGGCACGATTCCACGGAACCGGCAATAGCGCGCATTTCCTCAACGACGATGAGGTTGCCGCCATCGTGCACAAGGGGCTGGAACCGCTCGCTGTCGATGGGCGACGGGTGCTGCTCATCGTACCGGATGGAACGCGCACCGTACCACTGCCACTGTTGTTCCGCTGCATCCACGCAGCCCTCGCCCCGTGCGTCGCCACGCTCGACGTACTGATAGCGCTCGGAACGCATCAACCGATGAGTCCTGCACAGATCAACCGGCACCTCGGAGTAACGCCAGACGAATGGGAAACGACCTTTCGCGGCGTTCGCGTCTTCAACCACGAATGGTCAGACCCGGCTACGTTCGTTTCGGTTGGCGCTATCAGCGCTGCCACGATCAGTGTGTTGAGCAACGGACTGCTGGATGTACCGGTCGAGGTGCGGATCAACCGGAAGGCGCTGGAGTACGATCTGCTTCTGATCTGCGGACCCGTATTCCCCCACGAGGTCGTCGGGTTCTCCGGCGGCAACAAATATCTGTTCCCCGGTATCAGCGGACGTGAGGTGATCGACGTATCGCACTGGCTCGGCGCATTGATCACCAGTTACGCGATTATCGGGGTACCGGGCACAACGCCGGTGCGGCGCCTGATCGACTATGCGGCTGCGCTCGTGCCGACACCGAAATGGTGCCTTGCGGTTGTCGTTACGCCGGAGAACGGACGACTCTGCGGCATCTTTAGCGGTCCACCGGAAGCAGCCTGGCAGGCTGCCGCCAACCTCTCGGCGCAGGTGCATATCCGTTACGTTGATCGCCCATTCCGGCGGGTGCTGTCGGTTGTACCGGACATGTACCAGGATATGTGGACCGCTGCCAAGGGCATGTACAAACTCGAGCCGGTGGTTGCCGACGGGGGTGAGATCATCATCTATGCGCCGCACATTACCGAATTCAGTACGACCCACGGCGCAACACTGGCAGAAATTGGATACCATGTGCGCGACTATTTTGTCCGGCAGTGGGATCGCTTCCGCCATTACCCATGGGGCGTTCTGGCGCACAGCACCCATCTCGCCGGCATCGGCGAGTACGATCCGGAGCGGGGTGAGCGACGGCGTATTCGCGTGACGCTAGCAACCGGCATTTCGCCGGAACGCTGCGCTGCCCACCATATCGGCTACTGCGATCCCGCGACAATCGACCCCGCCGAATGGGCAGGACGCGAGGCGGAAGGGTTGCTCCTCGTGCCAAAAGCCGGTGAACTGCTCTATCGTCTGCGCCATGTCGATACCGCCGCGATCTGAGCGCCTGTCCGGATGATATACTGAACGATATGTGTCGCACTCTACCGATCGGGCACATGGAGATATTCGCTCTTTCAATGGTCATGCTCAGTGTCTTATGGATAACGCAGGTGCTGTCCGTCATTCCGGGTTTATGAATGGGAGAAACCTCATGCCTCATTCGCAGATCGCGCCATACGGTGCATGGCGCTCGCCAATCACCGCCGCGCTGGTGGCAACATCGGGTGTTTCGTTGAACGACATCGCCCTCGATGGCGACGATATCTACTGGCTCGAAGGACGACCAGCCGAGGGCGGGCGGGTGGTCATCGTACGGCGTAGTGTCGATGGGACAATTGCCGATGTGACCCCGCCCGGCTTCAACGTGCGCACCCGCGTCCACGAATATGGTGGCGCTCCGTACACGGTTGATCGCAGCGTGATCTACTTCAGCAATTTTGCCGACCACCGCATCTACCGCCAGCAAGCGGGTGAAACGCCGATCCCCGTTTCGCCTGAAGCGCCGTGGCGTTATGCAGATATGACCATTGATCACAGGCGGAACCGTCTGATCTGCGTGCGCGAGGATCATTCCGGTGATGGCGAAGCGGTCAATGCGATTGTTGCCGTTCCACTCGACGGGACGACGCCACAGCAGATTCTGGTTGCAGGGTCCGATTTCTACGCCAGCCCGCGTCTCAGCCCGGACGGAACTCGGCTGGCGTGGCTCTCCTGGAATCATCCGAACATGCCATGGGATGCTGCCGAACTGTGGGTTGCGCCGTTGCGCGAGGATGGTTCGCCGGGAACCGCCGAACGGATCGCAGGCGGACCGTATGACGCCGCCTTTCAACCTGAGTGGGGACTCGACGGCGCACTCTATTTCGTTGCCGAACGCACCGGATGGTGGAACCTCTACCGCTGGCGATCAGGCAATGTCGAGGCGCTCTGCCCCATGGAGGCTGAGTTCGGTCTGCCGCTGTGGGTGTTCAGTGCGCGCACCTATGCCGTCGAATCGGCAGGGCGACTGGTATGCACGTATATCGAGCGCGGCGAAAAAAAGATGGCAACGCTCGATGTGGAGCGCAACGTTCTGACGCCGCTCACCCTGCCGTTCAGCGACTTCGGCTTCAGCGGTCCGCGCGCCGCCGATGGCAGGGTTGTCTTCATCGGTGCTTCATCGAGCACGCCCGCGACGCTGGTGATGCTCGACCTGGCGAGTGGAGCGCTGACGACCATTCGCCGTTCGATGGATATGCAGATCGATCCCGGCTACATCTCGACGCCGCAAGTGGTGGAATTTCCAACCGAAGGCGGCGTGACGGCATTCGGCTTCTATTATCCGCCGTGCAACCGCGACTTTCGCGCGCCTGATGACGAAAAACCGCCGCTACTCGTGCTCAGCCACGGTGGACCGACTGGCGCCACGTCGGCATCGTTCGATCCCGGCATCCAGTTCTGGACGAGTCGCGGCATTGCGGTAATGGATGTCAATTACGGCGGCAGCACCGGCTTCGGACGTGCATACCGTCAGCGCCTCGACGGACGCTGGGGGACCGTCGATGTGGATGATTGCTGCAACGCGGCAGCATACCTGGCGGCACGCGGTCTCGCCGATCCGGCGCGATTGATCATTGCTGGCGGCAGCGCCGGCGGCTACACAACACTGGCGGCGCTCACTTTTCGCCGGGTGTTCACAGCCGGCGCCAGCTACTACGGTGTCAGCGACCTCGAGGCGCTAGCGCGTGATACGCACAAGTTCGAGTCACGCTACCTCGACCGTCTGATCGGACCGTACCCTGAGCGCATCGATCTCTACCACGCACGTTCACCGATCCGCCATATCGACCAGCTCAACTGTCCGGTCATCTTTCTGCAAGGGCTGGAAGACAGAGTTGTGCCGCCGGATCAGTCCGAACGCATGGCAGCAGCCCTGCGCGCAAAGGGGATACCGGTCGCATATCTGGCATTCGAAGGCGAACAGCACGGCTTCCGCAAGGCAGAGACGATCATCCAGGCGCTGGAAGCCGAGTTGTACTTCTACGCGCGCATTCTGGGATTTGAACCTACCGATCCGGTTGAACCGATCCAGATCGACAATCTTTAAGACCACAAACAAGCGCTCTACGACACAGGATGGTTACCACATGGTTATATTCGTCGATGACAATGGAAACGCAGGCGCCTGTACGCGCTCCCCCGACCGTGGCGCGGCTGCGTCCCTGGAGTCTTCCAGGGGCGCAGTTTTTTACCGGAGAGCGACCACTTCATCGTAGAATGGGAACGTCCGTAGACAACCAGCGCCAGAACGTCCTATGAACGAAACATTTCGTCCACGGCCCCAGCCAGGCTGGCGACTCACGCAGACCGGCGGTGGTCGCCTGGTTCTGACTCCTGATTGCATGCGTTTTGTGGTTGCCGGCGCGACAACACGGCGCTATGCGAATGCCCAGATCGACGATTACACCGGTCTGCCGCGCCATCGCTTCCCCTGGCGCGCCCCACTGCGCCTGACGGTGGTAGCGCGGGTGGGGACGCCTGTGCGGGGAACGGCAGGCTTCGGTTTCTGGAATGCGCCCATTTCGCCGATTGGGAGAGTGTTGCCGGTATTGCCGGCGGCGATCTGGTTCTTCTATGCCTCGCCGCCTGCCAGTATGCCGCTGGCGTATGGCGTTCCGGGTTGCGGATGGAAAGTTGCGACGATTGATGCAACCACGCGCCAGGCGTTGCGCTGGGCGCCGGTTGCGCCACTGGTGATGCTGGCAAATCGTCTGCCCGGCATCTATGAGCGCCTCTGGCATCGGGTTCAGCGCGCGCTTGCGGTCAGCGAGGCGCTCATCCCGCCGCCGGACGATACATTCCGCACCTTCACACTCGAATGGCTGACCGGCGGCGCGCGTTTCCTGATCGATGGTCAGGTCGTTCACGAAACCGACTGTGCGCCGCGTGGTCGGCTTGGCTTTGTCGCGTGGGTCGATAACCAATGGCTGATCGCCACGCCGCACGGTGAGTTCGGTTGGGGTCTGCTCGACGTACCGGGTGCGCAGTGGATGGAGATCGCACAGGTGAGGATTGAGGATTGAAAACCAAGAATTGAGCACCCTTCCATCGGTCATCGCAATCCTTTTTTCTCTGCCTTTCGCGATGTCAAAGGACGAGTGTTCGCCTGTTCATCCTTTCTTGGACGCCTGTTCACTTCAGCACAACCACAAAGGCTGCCCTTACGAGTGCTCGTCTTCCGGTACGAGAGCCACCCTCGCTTCAGCGGCAGAATGAAGCGCCCTGCTTCAATTGACAAGGGCGAATCGACGATATTGCGCGCAGCGCACTGCACGTGCACACGTGAACCCTCAGCCGGGTTGCAGTTCAGAGCATCACCGGCACGCTGCGGAAAACATTCTACCGAGACGATAAACAACTTTCACCGGGTAGCACAGCATATTGCGCGACCAGAGAATCCCGCGTGTTGACGCCTGACAGTCGTCACACAGGTACGACTGCCAGGTTAGAAAGCACTGGCCACATGTTGCGCCAGAATACGGGCATCCACCAGGAATGCCCGCATTCCAGCACACCCTTTGCACCAGAACACGGGCATAGCGCAACGATCGCGCTCTCCCTTTCGACGGCTCAACCGTTCCTCGCCTGCCGCTCCTTCTCAGCCAATTCTGCCGCCTGACGTTCGAGCCAGGCGCAGATCTTTTCCTCCGCCAGCGGGTCCCACTGCCCGGTACGGATCAGCCAGTCGATGATCGCCCCTTCCACATAATGTTGACGATCATCGATCAGGTGCGCGGCACGCTCCTCGGCATGTTTCCAGTCGCGGATTGGCATTGCCCCCCTCCTTTCGATCACGATGCAACGCCGGCGGGCAACTTTTCCACCACTTCGCCGCTCACCACGTGACCATTCGCCGGCTGCCAGCGGTCTGCCAGTTTTTTCATCACCTCTGGAAGCGTGGTATACTCCATTTCTTCCATTGGCAGGCGATGCGGCTCGAACGGTCCGTGACGACGGAGATGATCGGCGATAACGTTGCATACACGACGCGCCTCATCAAAACCGGGATCATCGAACATATCACGCGGTCCGATCAACTGGCCCTCAGCAATCTGGAACCCTAACGCGATGACGCGCGGCGGACCATCGAAGCGCCCCGGGTGAGCATCTCCCACGCGGCATGGCATCAGCGGACCATAGTGCGATCCGCGCATCCATCCCTCGACGACGTGCGGCATGGTGAACGGCTCCAGCACCTCGCCAACCGCCGGGAACTCGCCCTGCGCCCGCACCATGCACACCGGGTCATCCTTTCCGACATAACGCCCGGCAATCAGCGCCAGCCGTTGCGTCGACGACACCGCGCCAATCGCGCCGGTGCGCTTCGCCGTCACCTGTTCGACTACATAGCGCCCCGGTGCGCCGATGAAGACCAGCAGATCGTACATCTCTTCCGGTGTGCTGAAGGTGATCGTCGCCCCCCTCCGGACATCCAGCACACGGAAGTGAAACCCCTCATGCATCGCCGGTGAAATCACCAGACCCGCAGTGTTGAACGGATCGGCGAACATGCGGAAGAGCGGCAGATTCCATGCCCCTGCGCTGGTTTTGTCAGCGAAGAAGACAATGATTGGCTCCGATGGACGCTCGACAATCGTCATTTCAGCGATCCCCGGACCCATCCCGCGCACGTTGCCGGAAAAGGCATCCTTCAGTAAGTCCTGCCCGGCGCCGTACAGTTTCAGTTCCTTCGCCACACGGGTGCAGATATCGAACACATCCCAGGCAAGCCGATGTATCTCGTGGTTGTCGATCCCCAGACGATGAGTCATCAGCAACCCCAGGTCATCGCCGCAGGCAGTAACGTGGAAATCGATCAGCATTCCGCGACGACGCGCGATCTCCAGTTGCCGTCCGGCTTCGTCCTTCAACGCCGGATGGATCGCCGAATGCCCGACGAACCCGCCGACATCGGCCTTGATGCAACTGATCGTCAGTTCCGCTGCCATAGCGACTCCTCCTTCCCTGGCGGCAATCGGCGCGTGGCATCGTGCTGTGCCATCTGGAGAGAAAAAAGACGCGCTACAGCGTCCGCTGCCGCAAACGACACGGACGCCCGCGCGTGTTGGTATTGCACGTGCGCGCAGACACCGTCGTCAGCGGCACATCAGATGCGAACGGGACATCCCGTTCATGGTGTAGTATACTGTATTTGTGCTCGATCCGACACAGTATTGTCGTTTCTTAACCCCTGGTTGCGTTTCGATAACGCCCGGTACTCGCTGCACACGGACGACACACGTCTGCTGCTCATGCAGGGCTCAGATTAGGCAACGGGCGCCTGACGTCGCACCAGGATCAGCGCCACAATCGGCAGTACCAGCAATGGTATGTGCAACACTCCCATCCACCACACTGCCGGATCGAACAACGCCATCATATTGATGAGGCCGTAGAGCAGCGCGTTGAATGCGGTGACACGATAGGCAAACGGTGGAACGTCCGGCAGTGCCACGATCAGCAAAAACAGAAAGACCGGCGTCGTCAGGCAGTACGAGAGACCATACGCTGGTGAGGTGAGCAGCAGGATCGGATTGAAATCGGGGTACACGACGCCATCGATGACCGCAGCCGGCGACCAGAATGCCAGCAGCGCCAGCGGCATCAACAGATAGTGGCGCCGGTCCAGGTTATTGAACGAGATGTTGAGGCGATTCTGAAAGGATACTGCCAGCCACATCACCCCCAGCAGCGCGCACGCAACCAGATTGCCCGTCTGCACCACATAGCCGTAAGATTCGGTGACACCCTGCGCCTGAACCCATCCGATCACCAGATAATTCACCCCCATATACGCTGCCAGGACACGCCCGGCATGGGTAGGGCGCAGCGCGATCAGCGCAATCAATGCGATGGTGGCAAGGTGAAACACCGGCGCCAGCACAGTATATGGCGCCGGATTGCTGGTGACGAACAGGAGTTCCCTGATGACATTTCCGGTCTCTTGAGGCGCGAATGATCGTTCCGCATAGGGTGGCAGGAAGAAGATGATCAGGAGTAGCAGATATGTCAGCGGATAGATCCAGCGCCGCGTGTGCACCTGCGAAGCGGTACGATTGACAAGCACGTGAACATTCCTCTCACAAGCTATTTCTTGCCGTTATCAGCACTGTAGCACGTCCGGGGAAGGAGGTGCATTGAAAAGTTGTTCGGAGAAATAGCGGTTTGTCAACTGGAAAAGCAACCGGTATACTGTATTCGACACACGATCAACGGCGAACCGTGCTGCCCTGACATACCGCCAGACTGCTCGTGAAAGGAGGCGACGATGAAGCCGCCTGTGAGCCATCCTTACCGTCACCCCGACAATCTCGCGGCAGTGATCGACCTGATCCTCACGTGCCGTACCGAAGCTCCGACTGATCCCTGGCCCCCCGTCCACGAGATCCGCGCGCGGCTCAGCGCGCAACCCGGCATCGTGTACGATGCGCGGGTGTGGGTCGATGATCGTGACCATCCTGTCGCTTTTGCGATGATCTGGGAGGGTAACATTTTTCTGTACTATGCCCTGCCGCAAGCGGGCAATGAAATGCTCGAGATGCAGGCGCTCGCCTGGGCGACTGAGCGGGCGGGCGTGCTTGCAGAGCAGTGCGGCGAACGCGCCATGCTCTGCGTTCCTGTGCGTGACGACGACCATCACCGTATGGCTCTGCTGGCGCGCGCCGGTCTGCGCGTCGAAGACATGCACATGATCCGGATGCAGCAGTGGTTGCATCTGCCGATCGCCGACGTGTCTACACCTCCGGGCTTTACGCTGCGCGCCGTTGCCGGTGAGTCCGAAGCGCCCGCGCTGGTCGATCTTCATCACGCGGCATTCGCAATGGCATCCGAAACTGTGGCAGAACGGGTGGCGTGGATGCGCAGCCCGGCATACGATCCGCGCCTCGATCTGGTGGCTGTTGCGCCCAATGGTTTGCTGGCGGCATTCTGTCGCGGTTCGATCTGCACCGAGGAAAACACGCGCTCTGGATTCGGCGCTGCCTGGATCGACCTGATCGGCGTGCATCCCGCGTACCGGCGACAGGGCGTAGGGCGCGCGCTGCTGCGGCTGGCACTGCGCACCATGCGCACCATCGGAGTTGCACAGGCGCTGCTCAATGTTGGGAGCTGGAATACCCCGGCGCAGCATCTGTTTGCGTCTTGCGGTTTTGCCATCGACTGTCGCGTCTTCTGGCTTGTTTACGACACTGAGCCAGAGATGGCAGTATAATGCCGGAAGTATGCGCCGGTTCTGGAAGCGCCAGGAGGCTGGAATGATTCCCAACGAGATC
Organism: Roseiflexus sp.; assembly: GCA_034432635.1. Taxonomy (GTDB): domain Bacteria; phylum Chloroflexota; class Chloroflexia; order Chloroflexales; family Roseiflexaceae; genus Roseiflexus. Next base: position 84,892 of record DAOUBK010000071.1, on the reverse strand, counting down.
GTCACTGTTGATCGACTACCCTCCGCTGACATCACACTGCCGGTTCAGGGACGGATTGTGCGCCCTGAGCGGGCGCTGATCGATCGGTTGCGCGATGTGAGTAGTGCTGCGGCGTGCGCCACGCTTTTCAGCATGGGGATACGCTATACGTTCATCCAGGGAGCACTGCCGCGCACCCTTGGGCGAAGGATCGTCGGTCCGGCAGTTACACTCCAGTTCATGCCACAACGCGAGGATGTTCCTTCGGGTATGGGTCTGGAACACGCCGAGAAGGGCAGTGCGCTATGGCAGGTCTTCGAGATTATTGAACCAGGCGATGTGCTGGTTGTGCAGGCATTCGGCGACCCGTCTACCGGTTGCGTGGGTGAGATGTTGACAACATATTTCAAGGGGCGTGGCGGTGCAGGCATGGTCGTTGATGGATGCGTGCGCGATTGGGCGCGTATTCGGGAACTGGACGTGCCGCTATGGTCGGTCGGGTTTACACCGAACTATACGACTCAGGCAGGGCTGATGCCGTGGGGTTTCAACATACCGGTCGCGTGCGGGCGGGCGTTGGTGCTGCCGGGTGACATCATGATCGCCGACGATGATGGCGCAGTGGTTGTGCCGCAACAACTGGCAAGCGAAGTGGTGCGGGTAGCGCATCATCATGCAGAGTGGAAAGATTTCAGTCGCATGAAACTGGCGCAGGGCGGCTCACCGCAGATCTACTATCCTCTAAGCGATGAAGGTCGCCGGGAGTATGAAGCATGGCGTCAGACTCCGACGAACGCGGAAGGTTGAACAGGGAAACTTGTCCTGGCGGCACGGTCCGGATCGCGCCGAGCGAGAAGCACCGGCACGACGCCACACTAACTACAGCCATAAGTCACAGCACCATTCAGAAAGCGCTCGATGGGAAAACGGTCGGCAAAGAAGGGGGCATACTGAGTTTTCTGGGCGACACGGCGCGAGCTGTAGAGACGCAGCACGCCGCGACCCTGGCTGTAATATGCTCCACTGCCGGCGCCACATTTGAATACCAGCATGCGCCGTGCAGCAGTTGACAGGTGAGCAAGATCATCCAGAGTGCGGATCGAACGGAACTGACGCGCGATCATTTCGGACGCGCCATCGGCAAGTGGAGTAAGATCGATTGTGCCGGTATGCAGTAATACCACTTTCCCAAACAGTGCGCGCAGCCGCGCATCAAACAGGTTCGCATAAGCGGGTAGAAACGGCAGCACCATCCCCCACTTCTGACAATACACATAGTTGATCGGCGTTTCGACCCAAAGCCTGCCATCAGCGGCGGCTCGCGCCAGGCGCGCGATCATCAGCGGTGGAAGCGTCGATAACAATTCTTGACCGTAGAGGAAATCGATCCGCCGCAGTTTCCCGCCATCGGTCGCCAGTACAGAATCACCACGCGCAACAATTCGCCGCATTCCCTCACGTCGGTCGAATACGATATAGTGTATCCCTGTTGATCGAAGGCGCGCCGCAGATAATGCTCACCGCGCAACCAGACCGAACGGACGGGATTGACGGCAACCGGCTTACCGTCGCCGCACTGTCTGATCAGCGTGTACAATCCCCGCACCGGGTCGCCGGAGCGCGCAGCGATTGGATGTGCACATCGGGCACATGCATCGTGCATCCCGAAGAAAAGGCAGCTTTTATGCACATAATATTTACCTTTATGCTACCATCATCTCACTGCGCTTTTCATCAAGAACATGTTAAGCATGCGTCAACCGGCGACTCTGGAGGCGCCGATTCCCTGCCCGTAAATACACATCTGAGACCAAACGATGGGGATCTGCTTTTGTAGAGAGCGAATTGACTCTTGTCTGATAGACATGCTATACTCCATCAGCACTTGTGCCTGTTACTGATGACAACCAGAAGATGAAAACCCTGCGTGACATACCTGATAACCATCTTTTCTGCACAATGCGCCTGATGATGCCGCCTGCGGTCTGCATGTCGCCGGGGTAACAGTACAACAATGCGCGACATCCAGGCCGTGGGTAGCATACGCACCCACGGCTTTTGTATTGAGAGTTGCATAATCGCCTGGTTTCGCCTATCCTTGCACTGAGCATAGAAAGTCAGAGGTTCTCTATGCGCGACAACATTCTGGTTGCAGTTGCCTGGCCCTACGCCAATGGTCCGTTCCATGTCGGTCATATTGCGGGCGCATATCTGCCTGCCGATGTTTTTGCACGCTACCAGCGCCTGCGCGGCAATCGGGTGCTGATGGTCTCTGGGTCTGACTGCCACGGGACGCCGATCACGATTGCCGCCGAGCGTGAGGGCATTGCGCCGCAGGAAGTCATTCGACGGTACCATCCGACATTTCTCAAAACCTTTCAGACGCTTGGCATTTCATTTGATCTGTTCACACAGACGTATACCGACAATCACTATCGGGTGACGACCGATATGTTCCTGCGATTGCTGGAACGGGGCTATCTCTACAAGGAAACGATGGTCGGCTCGTACTCCGAGACGCTGGGACGCTTTCTGCCGGATCGCTTTGTCGAAGGGACTTGCCCGAACTGCGGCTACCCGCGTGCGCGTGGCGATCAGTGCGACAGTTGCGGGCATCTGCACGATCCGCAAGACCTGATTGCGCCGCGTTCGGTGATCGACGGCGCACCGGTCACCTTCCGCGAGACGGAGCATTTCTTCCTCGACCTGGCAAAACTCGAACCGCAGTTGCGCGCCTGGCTCGACAGCGTTGACCGGAGTTACTGGCGCCCGAATACGCTCCTGTTCACCCAGAACTGGCTGCACGAAGGGTTGCGAGGGCGCGCCATCACCCGCGATCTGGAGTGGGGCGTACCGGTGCCGGTCGATGACCCGGCGTTCAAGGATAAACGTATCTACGTCTGGTTCGATGCGGTCATCGGCTATTACTCGGCATCGATTGAATGGGCGCAGCGCAATGGCACACCGGACACCTGGAAAGAGTGGTGGGTGTGCCGTCCCGATGGTTCGTCGCCGGCGCGGTCGTACTATTTCATCGGCAAGGACAACATTCCTTTCCATACGATCATCTGGCCCGCCATGCTCATCGGTTATGGCGACCTGGCGCTCCCCTACGATGTACCCGCCAACGAATTTCTCAACCTCGAAGGCGACAAAATGAGCACCAGTCGGAACTGGGCGCTCTGGGCACCGGAGATCGAGGATCGCTACCAGCCGGATGCCATTCGTTACTACCTGATCGCCAACGGACCGGAAACGCGCGATAGCAACTGGAGCTGGGCGGATTTTGTGCAGCGCGTCAACAGTGAACTGGTGGCAACCTGGGGAAATCTGGCGAATCGCGTGATCAGCATGACGCATCGCAATTTTGGCGTCGTGCCACAACCCGGTTCTTTGACCGACGCCGACCGTCAGTTGATCGCTGCAACCCAGCAGGCGTTCGAGCAGGTGACGACGTTGCTCGAAGGGGTAAAATTGCGTGTAGCATTGCAGGAGACGATGGCGCTGGCGCAGACCGCGAATCAGTACCTCAGCGATCAGGAACCGTGGAAGACGGTCAAAAGCGACCGCGAGCGCACGGCAACGGTGTTGTTCGTGGCGCTGCGCACGATCGATACGCTGAAAACGCTCTTCTCGCCGTTTTTACCGTTCAGCAGTCAGCGCCTGCACGAGTTGCTCGGCTACCACGGAACCATCGCGCCACAGCCATACATCGAAGAAGCCGAAGCGCCAGACGGTACACCGCGCCTGATCCTGACCGGCGACTACAGCACAGCAGCAGGTTCGTGGACTCCCAGTGTGCTTGCACCGGGTCAGCCGATTCAGGCGCCGGCGCCACTATTCCAGAAACTGGACGAATCGATCGTGACAGAAGAACTCGCGCGTCTACACGCAAAAGTGCGCTCTTGAAAGGAGATGACGAAAAACGACGTTCGATGCGAAGATGCGGTCGTGAGCGGGGAGAACGGTATCGCGGATTGGGATGGATCGGCGTAACAAGAGGAGAACAGCAGGAATGAATGAGTGGACCATTCGTCTGATCGTCGCGCTCATCTTCGCAGCAATTCTGGCATATCAGGCGCGCGGAGCGGTCGGTCGTCCGATGACGCGCCGCGCATATACGCTGGGGGCCGCGGCATTTCTCGCATTTGCGGCGCTCAACCTGGCACTGGCGACCGGCTCCGGGTTTGGCATCATCCAGATCATCCTGGGCCTTCTGGCGGTTGGGTTGTTGTTCTACGCGATTGTATCGCTGTTGATGGGCGCACGCGCCGGCGAAATGCGGCGGGGGCAGGAGTCGGCAGCAAAAATGATCGAGGAGTTCAAGAGGCGTGGCGAGCGGCGCGAGGAGGGGTGAAGAGTGAAGAGTGCAGGCGAGACGACAGCGACGAAAGGCAGTGTATGACATGCCACTGTTACAGCCAATCACGTCTCATACCGCATACATTCCGGGCGCCAATAATCTGGGCATTATCCTGACCGACGATGGTGGCGCGATTGCGATTGATACCGGTCTCGACCGGGATACTGGTCGTCTGGTGCGACGCGCCCTCGATGAAGCGCAGCGCCGGCTCCGGGTGATCATCAGTACGCACCATCACGCCGATCATATTGGCGGCAACGAGTACCTGGTGCGCAACCTTCCCGATGTCGTCGTCTATGCGCCGCGCTTGGAAGCGCCTCTGATCGAGCATCCGATCCTCGAACCGATCTACCTGTCGCTTGGGGCAACCCCACCAGCCGCACTGCGCACCAAATGGTTGATGGCAAAAGGCGTGGCGGTTCAGCATATCATCGATGGCGACACCATCGAGATTGCCGGAGCAACGCTGGAAATCGTGGCGCTTCCAGGGCATAGCATCGGACAGATTGGCGTTGTCTTCGATGGTGTCTGTTTCGCTGCCGATGGGTTCTTCGGTCCTGAAATGCTCGCCAAGCACGGCATCCCGTATGCGCATGATGTTGCCGCCCAACTTGCATCGCTGGATCGCCTGGCAATGCGGAGCGAACATTTCTTTCTGCCAGGACATGGCGCATTGACGCCGCAGAGCGAACTGGATGCGACAATCCGGATCAATCGACTGGCTATCGAACGCACAATACACGCTGTACACGACGCACTTGTCGAACCCGGTGATACGTTGACCGTAGCGCGTCGGGTGCAACGCGCACTGGGACTGACCATCACGGGATTGCCGCAGTATGCCATTTTTGTCGCGGCAGTCGCTGCCCACCTCAGCCACCTCGAATCGACCGGCGCGGCAATGCTGATGATGACTGATGAAGGCGCAGTATGGCGTGGTGGGTCATGAACGACGATGATATAACCGGCGTCAGGGCAGAACAGCGCGTAAGCATCGGTGTAGCGCTCCGCTCTGGCTGGTTGCTGCGCATCGCGTGTGCCATTGCTGGATTACTGGTTTTCATCCTGGCACTCGATCTGCTCAAGGAAGGCGCACGTGACTACGGACGCGCTATGGTTGCATTGTTCAACGTCACCAGCCCGGTCAGCGCACTTGGCTTTGGCTGGTTGCTGGCGTACCTGTTTCTCAGCGGCTCACCGGTTGCAGCGATTGCGATCACCTTCTTCGCTGCGGGTACGCTCGATGCCCTGCAAACGTTTACCATGATCACCGGATCACGCCTGGGGGCATCGCTGATTGTGCTCGTGGTTGGATTCTTCTACTATCTGCGCGGCTACCGGCGCGCTGCAAGCATCGCTATTGGCGTGCTGGCGCTGTTGACTACTGCAGCGATCTATCTACCGGCAATGGCGCTGGGCTACTGGGCGTTGACGTCGGGCTTTGTGCAGACGATCTCGGCAGACGCGGATGCACCGTTGACGTCGGTGCTCGATTGGATGTACGAGCCGATCATGAACGCAATCAATGCCACCGGCTCGCCTGGATGGGCAAAGTTCGGCATCGGCGTTGTGGCGTTGCTGACGGCGTTCGCCCTCCTGGATCGCGCGCTACCGCAGGTCGAGCCGGAGTCGAACGCCTTCAGTCGCATCGGCCGGCTGGTGTACCGCCCCATGGTCATGTTTGCGCTCGGCATGGTCGTTACCTCGGTAACCATGTCGGTTTCGGTCTCGCTCTCGCTTCTGGTGCCGCTCTCGGTGCGCGGACTGGTGCGGCGCGAAAATACGCTGCCCTACATTATGGGAGCGAACATTACGACATTTATCGATACCCTGGTTGCTGCACTGATTGTCGGCGGCGCGGCTGCCTTCACGATCGTGCTAGTAGAAATGGTGAGCGTGGCAATCCTGTCACTGATCGTGCTTCTGTTGTGCTACCACGCTTTTCAACGGTCAATTCTGCGCCTCCAGGACGCAATCGTGCGTCATCGCAGGACGCTCGTCGCTTTTCTGGTTGTGATGTTTATCGTTCCCGTCATTTTACTTGCCTTCTGAGTATGAATCTGCTGATCTACGCCGGTCCCGGTCCCTGGCGCGACGAAGCACTCGCCACTGCAGCCCAGTTCGCCGGACATGTTGCAACGCTGGTGACCCTGGTAACGGGCGGCGGTATGAGCAATGCTCCCCTGCTCGACGATGCACTGGCGCGATTGCGCCTTCCACCTGACGTGGAAGTCCGGCGCCGGGTGGTGGAAGGCACGCCGCAGGAAGCGATCATGACCGTCGTTGACGAGAAGACCAGTCATCTGGTGATCTTCGGACGTTTTCAGCGCCCGCTGGAACGTCTGCTGCCCCTGCGACGCAGCGACGCGCTGACGCGCCGCCTGCGCTCTGCCGTTCTGCGGGTGCATGGCCCGGCGCGCCCCATCCGGCGCATTCTGCTTGCCAGCGGCGGCGATCAGCATACCTTTGCCACCGCCGGGTACACGGCGCAACTGGCAGCGCCGTTGGGCGCTTCCATCACCCTGCTGCACGTTGTCTCCCAGCAGCCAATCGTGTTCGAAGCGCTGGCGCCATCGATGTTCGACGAAGCTACCTTCCTGGAGAGCCAGACGCCAGAAGCGACGACGCTGCAACAGGTCGCGGCATGGCTGCACGCGCGCGGAGTCGCCGTCACGATCCGGATACGCTTCGGTCTGGTGCTGGACGAAATCCTGACAGAACTGGAAGAGGGCGATTACGACATCCTTGCGGTCGGAACCCATCACGCCGCGGGTCCCCTTGATCGTGTACTGCTCGAAGACCTGACCGGTGACCTGCTCGATCGTTGCCCGCGCACCGTGCTGGTTGCCCGACGTACTCCCCGTGGTTGAACATTTGTATTAGAATACATGCTATGAAGAGTTTCAGCGAATTTCAGCGGCGATTGCAGGCCGGTCATATCGTCGTAACCGGTGAGATTGCACCGCCACGCGGTGCATCACGCGCCACCGTCGAACGCCTGGCGCTCGGTCTGCGTGATGCAGTCGATGCTATCAATCTAACGGATAACCAGCGTGGTCTGGGGCGCATGTCGGCGCTCGGCGCCGGCATCATCATCCGTCAACTCGGGCTGGAGCCGATCGTGCAGATGACATGCCAGCATCGTAACCGGATCGCGCTCCAGGCGGATGTACTGAGCGGCGCGGCGTGCGGCATCACCAACTTCCTGGCGATGACCGGCGACCATCCCAAGATCGGCGACCATCCCGATGCCAAGAATGTGCTGGATCTCAACTCGTTTCAGTTGCTCAAAATGCTGCGCACGATGCGCGACGAGGGGAAGTTCCAGTCGGGCGTTGCGTTGACCGAGGCGCCACGCTTTTTCCTCGGCGGGGTAGCCAACCCGAATATTGAGCGCGTTGCCCGGCTCGAACGCAAGATTCAGTTCGGCGCTGAGTTCATCCAGACGCAGATCCTGTTCGATCTCGATCGCTTCCGCCAGTGGATGGCAGACACGCGTGCTGCCGGATTGCATCAAAAGGCGTATATCCTTGCCGGCATTATGGTGGTCAAATCGGCGCAATCGGCGCGTTTCCTGCGCGACCATCTGCCGGGTTCGCGCGTGCCCGAATGGGTGATCGAACGGATGGAACGCGCCGCTCGACCCGAAGAAGAGGGGATTGCGATTGCTGCTGAACTCGTCCAGGAATTGCTTGCCATCGAAGGAGTGCGCGGCGTTCATGTCATGTCGGTCGGGTGGACGAAGGCTATTCCCCAGGTCGTCGCGCGCGCTGGATTGCTTCCGCGCCCGCCAGCGCCGCCGCTGGACGATATTCAGGAATGAGACACCATGGTTGTGATGAAATTCGGTGCAGTTGCGGTCAGTGATGCCGGCCGGGTCAATGAACTGGTGCGGATCGTTCGCCACGCTATCGACGAAGGCGAGGCGGTCGTAGTGGTATGCACGGCAATCGCGGATGTCACCAACCTATTGATCGGCGCAGCACGCGCTGCGGCACGCGGCAACCTCACATCCGCCGAGCAGGCGCGCCGCGAATTGTGGCAACGCCACCGCACACTCGCCGAACGCCTGGTGACCGATGACTGGGAGCGCGAGACTCTCTACCGGGCGTGGGCTGACCTGCTCAAGTCGTTCGACCGGATTGTGCGTGCAATTGCGACGCTTGGGGAACATTCGCCACGCAGCAGCGATGCTGTGGCCGCTATTGGTGAACGCTTCATCGGGTTACTGCTGGCGGTAGCGCTGCGACGCGGCGGAGTTGCGGCTCAGTTGATCGATGGCGCCGAACTCATCGTGACCGATGATCACTTTGGCAATGCACGTCCGCTCCCGGAAGAAACCACCACACGCGCCCGCACACGTCTGCTGCCGTTGACCCAATCGCGTATCGTTCCGGTCGTGACTGGGTATATCGGCGCGACCCGCCAGAAGATAACCACAACACTTGGGCGCGGTGGCGGCGATTATTCGGCAACGCTGATCGCCGCTGCGCTCGAAGCCAGTGAAGTGATCATCTGGACGGATGTACCCGGCATTCTCACCGCCGACCCGAAACTGGTTCCCGAAGCGCGCACACTGCCGGAACTATCGTACATCGAAGCCGCCGAGATCGCCACCCTTGGCGCCGAAGTGCTCCATCCACGCTCTCTGACTCCGCTCGCCAATCGCAACATTCCGCTGCACATCCGCAGTCTGGACCGACCCTCCATCCCAGGCACGCGGATCGTCGCCGCACCCCATGTCTCTTCCGACACAGCGCGCACGATTATCTCAGCGCCGTCCATCAGTCTGATCGAGATCAGCATGAGTCCCCTGGCAGCAGCTGAACTCGGATGGGCGCCAGACCTGGCGGCGCGCATCCTTGCAGAACTGACCGGCTGCGGCATTGAAGTGCTGACCTTCGCGCAGAGTTTCAGCGAACGAGGTCTGGTGCTGGCAGTGCGTGCCACCGATGCCGATTACGCATATGAGCGTATCGAAGCCTGTCTGCAACCAGAGCGAGATAGCAAGGCGCTGCGCGCGATCAGTTTACGTGCGCCGGTGGCGCTGGTGGCGGTCATCAGCGCACCGGAGAGTACACGTCTGGCGCCGCGTGCACTGGCAGCACTGGCGCGGGCGCAGGGCACGGTACTGGCGATGGTTCACGGCAACACCTCGCGGCACCTTTCATTCATCGTGCCGGAAGAGGAATTGAACGCCGTCGTGCGCGCCCTGCACCGTGAATTGATGACGGGATAAACCAGAGCGACCGGTGGTGTTCCAATCAGGGAGAACCTGGATTGCTGCCTGCCGCCGGCGATCGTTCCAGTTCAGCAGCGAGCCGAGCAGCGAACCGACCGCTGCAACCGGTGGTCAGACCGTTCTCATAGACGCACGTATCGCAGGTATGTGGCGGTCGAGTCCTCAACTACACTGTGTGCTACGGAACACAGGTATCCCATCCTCGTAGGGCAACCGTGGGCACCATGCCCGCGCTCTCTGCCTGTATAGACGCGACACCCATGCTCCCGGCGGGCACTCTGCCCGCGCTCTCTGCCTGTACAGACGCAACGCCCGTGCTCCCGGCGGGTACTCTGCCCGCCCTTCCTACCCATCGCTCTTTTATGGGAGAACAGAACATATGGACCAACACAACTTCTACCACATCGGGACGCCCCGACGCAGGTCGCTCGTCTCCCCTCTCCCGCGCGCACGCGGGAGAGGGGCCGGGGGTGAGGGCCTCCAGGGCGATCTCAAGCCCCATCTTCCGCACACATATGACATATCGGCGATCGACGCGATCTGGCTTGCCAGAGGGTTCGCCCACAACGGCTATCACGCTGATGATCAGGATCACCAGCGCCAGTACGATGTCGAACGCATATGAGCACATCTTGTGCGACCTGCGAGCCGGACTCGCCTCATTCCTGATCCTCCGTGTCTGCCGGGGCTATGCGTGCGGTTGCACCGGCGACGACCAGCACATACTCCCCCTGAACGCGCGCAGTTGCGAGATGAGCCAGCAGGTGGGACAGCGTACCACGTTCAACATGCTCGAACTTCTTGGTCAGATCGTTCGCCAGCGCCGCCAGTCGGTCGCCATACACCGCCAGCGCATCCTGTACAAGCGCCTCAATGCGATAAGGGCTTTCGTAGAAGATCAGCGTATGCGGTGAGTCGCGATCAACCTCGAGAAAACGCCGCCGCGGACCAGGCTTGCGCGGTGGAAAACCGCGGAACGTGAAACTATGCAGCGGCAGACCGGAGAGAACCAGCGCCATGATCAGCGCCGTCGGACCCGGTATCATGGTTACTTCGATACCCCCAGCAATGGCACTACGCACCAGCGTGAAGCCAGGATCGGCAATGCCGGGAGTGCCGGCGTCACTGATAAGCGCAACGCTCTTCCCCTGACGCAGCAATCCGATCAAGCGTTCGCCCGCCTGACGTTCGTTATGTTCGTGAAATGAAACCAGTGGTTTGTGAATATTGTAGTGCTGGAGCAGGATACTGCTCTTGCGGGTATCTTCGCACGCAATGACATCCACTGCGCGCAGTGTTTCCAGCGCACGTAACGAGATATCGTTCAGGTTGCCGATCGGGGTGGCAATAATGTAAAGCATCTCCGGTATTGTACCCGACAATGTTCGATCGTGTTACGTTCACATAATAGTGACAGAACCTGTCCAACCGCTATGTTACAATGCAGTAGTATCAGGCGCTTGTGCAGCGCAACGCTGGAAACGGCATGAGGGAACGGCGCAGCGTCCATACATGTGGTGAACTATGCCAACGGTTGCACCGCAGGAACAGGAGAATCTGGCAGACGATGATGCACGCATCAGACGCACAGTTTTGCTTCAATCGGTCGAGTCGGCACCATGGCCCACCCTCCTGATCGACTCCACCGGCGTCATCGTGGCGATGAGTTCGTCTGCACAGCACATCACCGATGTAACAGTCGGCGCTTCCGCATTTTCTATGCTGCCCGACAGCGCCGCTGAGCAAACGCGAACCCGCTGCGAGCAGGCGCTCGCGTTCGTGCGCGCCAACCATCCCGGCGATCCCTGTGTGTTCCGGCGATCAGATCGCGCGGATATCGAAATCGAAGTGTTGCCGGTATCGATCAACGGCACGGGATGGCTCTCGGTCACCCTGTACGAAGTATCGCGCACTGCAGTGTTGCAACGGTTGCTCGCCACACTGCGTCAGCGCCTGCACTACCTGCACAGTACGGCATCGCTCCACGATGTATGCACACAGATGAGTGCGTTGCTTCTTCCGGCAGGTGTGGGGATCACCGTCTTCGAACTCAGGCAGCCTGATGCATCACCTGCCCCACTGTACGCCACGCCGCCACTTGAGCATGCTACCTTTGATCCGGCAACGCTTACGCCGATCGTTCAGCAGCGTCTTCCGCTGTTCGTGCCTGCCATCGCTCCTGAACCGCTCAACGATACTGCCCGTGCAACCGGTGTACGCGGGCACCTTGTTCTGCTGTTGCCAGAAGCCGGCGACCGACAGCACCTCCTGCACCTGTGGGGCAGCAGTGTCACAGTGGAAGAACGCGAACAACTGGAAACAATTGCTCTGCACCTGGCATCACTTCTGGCGCATATCATCGAGCGCGAACAAGCCGCGCGCCGGCGCCGGCGTCTCGATGCGCTCTCCAAAGCCGCCCGGGAGATCATGTCCCTCAGATCGCCCGACGATGTCCTGTACGAAATCTGTCGTCAGGCGACTATCCTGCTCGACGCCGGGCAGGCTGGCATTTTCCTGCCGACTGACAACCCCGACATGCTGGTATGCGCCATGACGGCCAGCACTGCAGAACATCTCAAGGGTAAACTGATCCCTCTGGTCGGCAGCCTGGTGGGACGGACCTTCCGTGAGGGCACACCCCTGGCATTTACCAACGTCGCAGCCGAGCCGGAAGTGTACCGTCCGTTCCTGGAAGCCCATCATTTGTGCACTGCGTTGTTCCAGCCAATGCACTACCGGGGCAGTGTCATCGGCGTCCTCAGTGTCGCGCGGCGCCTGCCCATGCCTTTCGACGATGACGACCGGGCAATTATCCATCGCTTCGCCGAACTCGCGACTGCAGCGGTCATTAATGCGCAACTGCATCAGGCGCTGGTGCACTCGGAACAACACTATCGTCTGCTGTTCGAGCAGACTGACGAACTGGTGCTGAGTCTCGCACCTGATGGATACATTCTGCGCTGTAACCGTTCCGCCAGCACTATTCTCGGCGCAACTCCTGGAATGACGTTGTTCGACCTGATCGATCCCGCCGAACAGAACGACATCAGGCAACGGCTGGACGAGGTGCGTCTGCATCAGTACCCGGCTGCACCCTGGACATTCACTGCGCGCAGCCAGCAGGGGAGCACACTCGTTCTGGAAACAACAGCGCAGGTGATCCAGATCGATACGTACACGATCGAGATCGACCTGATCTGCCGTGATATTACCGCACGCCATGCCGCCGAGCATGAATTACAACGGTTGAATCTGGAATTGACGACGTTGCTCCGCATCAATCAGAAGCTGGCACGCACGAGCAATATCGATGAGGCGCTGGCATCCTCGCTTGATCTTATCAGCAGCGCAATGCGCCTGCACAGTTCGGCAATTGTGCTATATGATCCCAATGGAGAACTGCACATACGCACCATCGCCAATCCAGCATCCTCGATAGCACAGCGTCTTGATCGCCTGCTGGTTCATCTGTTCCCCGAAGAGCGCGAAGCCCTGGCAGGCAACACGTCCACTATTGTCGTCGATGTTGCCGCATTGCGCACGCAAACCCCTGACATGCCCGCGTTGCAACGTCTGCCGTTGGAAGTGTCATTCCTTGCAATTGTAACATTACCGATCGAAGGAACAGTGATTGGATTGCTCGAACTGCTGAGTGAGCACGATGCCTTCCACGACCAAGATTTGCAACTGGCTCAGGCAATAGCACTCCAACTGGCACAGGCGATCCGCAATGCGCAGACTGTCCAGGAAATGCGCGAAACGTCGCAGATGAATGCCCGCCTCTACCGTGAGGCGGAAGCGATGCGCACCTACCTTGACGCGATCATTCAGAATGCACCCGATGTACTGATCGTATGCCGACCCGATATGTCGATGCAACCACTCAATCAGGAGCCGCTGACCCTGATCGGGTATCAGCGCCATGAACTCGCAAGTCAACCACTTTTACGCATTGTTCCGACCGATCAGCGAGCCACGCTGACACGCGCGTGGCTGGAGGTGCGGCAAGGCAAATCGCAACGGCTCGAAATGAACCTGCTGCGCGCCGATAACAGTTATTTCACCGCACTGGTGTCGCTGGATCTGATCCCCGATTATGACGAGGTACTGGTTGTCATCAAGGACGTGACCGAACTACGTCGGTTGGAAGAACAGGTGCGTCAGCACGAAAAGTTGGTAGCGCTTGGACGCCTGGTTGCCGGTGCTGCCCATGAGTTGAACAATCCACTGGCAGTGATTCTGGGTCTCTCACAGTTGCAACTGGATGAGAATATTCCACCGTCGGTACGCACCGACCTAGAGCAGATCGAGCGGGCGGCGCGCCGCGCCGCAGCAATCGTCCACCAATTACGCGCCTTCGGGCAACCACGCACGCTGGAACCTGCACCGGTCGATCTCGCGCTGGTTATTGATGATACCCTCCAGCGTCTGGATGCAAAGATTGCTGCCGGGCACGTGATTGTGACTGTCGATCTCCCACCTGATCTCTCATATGTGCTCGGTGAACTGCATCAGATCGAGCAGGTGGTCTTCAATATCGCGCTGAATGCCATCCAGGCGCTTGCGTTACGTCCGCCCGACGAGCCGCGCCTGCTGCACTTCAGTGCCAGAGCCGAACAGGAGAGTGTTGTGCTCGCCATCGAAGACACCGGTCCGGGCATTGCCCCCGAACACCTGTCGCGCGTGTTCGAGCCATTCTTTACCACGCGCGACGTTGGACAGGGGATGGGGATGGGCCTGGCGGTGGTCTACAGCATCGTTCAGCAGCACCGCGGCGAAGTATGGGTCGAGAGTCGTCAGGGGGTCGGAACGACGTTTCGCGTCCGCCTACCACGCGCCAGCAATGACCCCGCAACTGCCAGTCCGCCCGCCATCGCGCTGCCACGTCATCTGTCGATCCTCCTGGTGGAAGATGATGATCTGGCGCGTACCATGGTGCAGCGCGCTCTGGAACGGCTCGATTGCCGCGTCGATGCTGTGAGTAAAGGTGAAGAAGCATTTGTGCGCGCACTCGCTACAGATTATGATGTGGTGATGACCGATCTCCAGATGCCCGGTATTGATGGCGTCGAACTGTACGAACGTCTCCACGCGCTCAGACCATCGCTGCGCTGGTTGATTCTGACCGGCGACACAATGCGGGAACGCAGCAGCCTGTTTCTCGAACGCACCGGGTTGCCGGTGCTGCACAAACCGTTTACGCAGGAACAGCTCATCGAGCGACTTGCCAGGATTCTGCACTACAACCCTTCTTCGCCGTTATAATAGCGTGCTGTATCTCGCCCGCACCGGAGTTCTGAAGGGCGTGCGGAAGCCCTTCAGGATGGCACAATATGTTCGGATATCAGATACATATGCTTCCTATCGTTCAACTCGTTCACCGTCCCGGCATTCTCGATCTGGGTTGGGGCCACCCCGACCCGGCGGCATTACCGGTGGCAGCACTCCGGCGCGCAACGGAAGCGACGCTGACGCACCACGGCGCTGACGCGCTGGCGTATGGTGCGGAGCGCGGGCCCGGCCCACTGATCGCATGGATCTGCGCACGTCTGGCGCACATCGATGCGCGTTCTCCCGATTCCGCAGAGGTGCTGATTACAGCCGGCGCGTCACAGGCGCTTGATCTTCTCTGCACGCTGATCGCTGCACCCGGCGATACCGTGCTGGTCGAATCGCCAACATACCACCTGGCGGCGCGCATTCTGCGCGACCATCCGTTGCATCTGATTGCCGTCCCAGCCGATGCCGACGGTATCGATGTGGCAGCGCTGACAATAATCCTGAAGCGACTGGCGAAGCGCGGCAGGCAGGCACGAATGCTCTACTTCGTTCCGACCCATCATAACCCGACCGGCGTCTGCCTGAGCCTCGAACGCCGTAAGGCGCTGGCAATGATTGCCGCAGAGTACGGCTTGATACTGGTCGAAGACGACGTGTACCGCGAACTGAGTTACGACACGCCTGCGCCGCCGTCGGTATGGAGCATTGCACCTCCGGGCACGGTAGTGCGGATCTCCTCCTTCTCGAAATCACTGGCGCCCGGACTCCGGCTCGGTTATCTAACCGCCGATGCGTCGTTGACCCGACGTTTGATCGGCAGTGGCTTCCTGGACAGTGGCGGGGGACTCAATCCATTCATCGCGCTCACCGTCGCCGAATTGTGCGCTACAGGTGATTTTGAGGCGACCGTAACACGCTTACGGGCGATGTATCGCGAGCGGCGCGATACACTGGCGCAGAGCCTGCGCACGTATCTGCCATCCGGTTGCCGCTTCACCGCGCCAGGCGGCGGATTCTTCCAGTGGGTGGAACTGCCGGAAGGGATCGATGCTGCAACCCTGCTGCCACACGCTGAACGGGCAGGTGTCTCGTACCTTCCCGGATCGCGTTTCTATCTCGATGCAGCACGATCCAATACGCTGCGTCTCTCGTTCAGTCTGTATCCGCCGGACCAGCTTACCGAAGCAGCGCGACGATTGGGATCGGCGGTTGCGGCAATCGGGTGATGGACGTCGTGGCCAGGGTGCAGAACCGTTCTGCTGCTACGGCATACGCTGCGTGCGCCAGCGCCGGAACAGACGGCGCCGCGCTTGCTGGCGATAATAGGGGTCGGTTTCGCACAGACGACGACGGTTCGTCAGGCTGCTACCGTCGATCAGGCCGACCAGAAACTGCTTGATATCTCCCAGCGATGCCGCTTTGTCTGCCAGCACCAGCACCCACGCCTCACGCGACGTCGGCACCGGACCGAGCGGATACATGTGACTCTCGATCGCTGCACACACAGCCGCATCTTCGCCCTTCTCCGCTGCCCAGCGCGCCGCCACACGCCCATGCGTCGTCAGCGTGCCGGCGCGTGAATTGATATCGTGGAGCAGCGCGGCTCGCACACAGGTGCGAACATCGGCGCGCAGCAGACGGCTCAGATGGTACGACATCCGCACCGATCGGGTCAGGTGATCGTGCTTGGGAATACTGTGGTGCATATGGTGACGGGTTTCGACGACCTCCGGCAGGGTCAGAAGATCACGGACGTAGTCGAAGGCGGCGTGATGTTCCATGAGACTTCTTCCTGAAGCAGCAATGTGCGACGGATCCTCGTATAGACCTGTCGTTGTTCTATCACATCTGCGGCGCGAATGGTATTCCCCCAGGAGTACTGTTTTGGCGAACGTTCCATTACGCCATCATTCTATCGAGCAACTGATCGGCTGCGGCATACGGATCGAGCGTGCGCGCCGCAATCTGTGCAACCAGCGCATCCCACTCGGAGACCGCAACACGCGCCCGTGCCCGTTCGAGCACTGTCTCCTGCAGGATCAGGCGCAACTCGCGTTCGGCGCGTTCCTGCTCGCGCCCGACAAACCGCCCGCTTTCGCGGAGATAGACGAGATGCCGTTCCGCTGCCGCCGCAATCGCCTCGATACCTTCACTGCGTGTCGCCACTGCCGTCAACACCGGCGGCGTCCATCCATCGGCAGGCAGATCGCTCAAACTGAGCATGGTGCGCAGATGGCGAACAGTCTGATCGGCGCCCTCGCGGTCAGCTTTGTTGACCACCAGCAGATCGGCGATTTCGAGAATACCAGCCTTGATCGCCTGTACATCATCGCCGGCGCCAGGGGTTTCGATGACAATCGTTGTATGGGCGGCGGCAGCAATCTCCACCTCACCCTGCCCGGCGCCGACCGTCTCGACCAGGATGATGTCGAAGCCGGCAGCATCGAGAAGCGCTACCGCATCACCGGTAGCGCGCGCAATACCGCCCAACCGTCCGCGACTCGCCATGCTGCGGATGAAGGTCCCTGGATCGCCGCTGAGCGCCTGCATCCGGATCCGGTCACCCAGAATAGCGCCACGGGTGAAGGGTGACGTCGGATCGACCGCAATAATGCCGACTGTGCGACCGACGCGCCGCCAGTGCGCGGCAAGCGCAGCGACCAGCGTCGACTTACCTGCGCCAGGGGCGCCGGTCACTCCGATAATATGCGCGCGACCGGTATGGGCGAAGAGAGCGCCGAGCAGCGCTCGCGCCTGTGGTCCCCCGGTTTCGACGAGGGTCAACGCCTGCGCAAGCGCCCGCCGGTTCCCGCCGAGCAGAGCCTGTGCCAGATCCACGCGATCAGGTCCTCGTTCTGCACCGTTCCTGAATGAAACGCACGATCTCGTGCGTCGAGGCGCCGGGTCTGTATACCTCGGCGATACCGTGCTGCTCTTTCAGCACCTGCGCATCTTCGTCGGAAATGATGCCGCCGGCCACTACCAGCACGTCATGCATGTCGTGTTCGCGCAACAACTCCATCACCCGTGGCAGGAGCGTCATATGGGCGCCGGAGAGAATCGAGAGACCGATCACATCGACATCTTCCTGAAGCGCCGCTTCGACGATCATCTGTGGCGTTTGTTGAATGCCGGTGTAGATCACCTCCATACCCGCATCACGCAGCGCACGGGCGATCACCTTCGCCCCACGATCATGACCATCGAGACCCGGTTTTGCGATCAGCACACGGATTGGGCGATCCATACAGCCATCCTGTCATGACTGCCTGCGTTGACGCGACCCGAGTCCCCAGCGCCCGAAGAGACCCGGTTGGTCGTATGCCATATCGATCATCGCATTGAATTCCTGTTCACCGGGGCGCATATTGGGACGTTCCGCCAGCCAGCGATCGCGTACATCCTGCGCGTGACGGAACCACTCCAGCAACCCTTCACCATCACCCGCAGCGACCTGATCGCGCAATTCCGTCAGGCGACGCGCCATCTCATCGAGCCAGCGCGCCAGCGCCTCGCGGTTGGTCAGGCAAATATCACGGTGCATCTCGGCGCTCCCCGACGCCAGGCGGGTCACATCGCGAAAGCCGGTTGCTGCCAGTGGCGCCATCTCACGCCATCCAGGGCTGCGACTCACCACATCCATCAGCGCCGTCGAAAGCATGAATGGCAGATGCGAAACACCGGCTACATAGGCATCGTGTTCGACCGGATTGATATAGTACAGTTTGGCGCCGATCTGATCCACCATGGCCTCGACCAGGCGCACTGCCGTTTCGCGTGCGTTCTCCTGCGGCGAGAGGCAGTAGATGGCATTGCGGAAGAGATCGGGCGTGGCGGCGGCAGGACCGGACCGTTCGCTGCCGGCCATCGGATGCCCGCCGATGAAATCGACGGTTGCGGGCAAAAGTTCACGCGCCCAGGCGAGAACCTGCGTCTTGGTACTCGCCACATCAGTGACCGTTGCTCCGGAGGGCAGCAGTGGCGCAAGATCGGCGAACACCTGACGGATCGCCTGCACCGGCGTCGCGACAATCACCAGATGCGCGTCGCGCACCGCTTCCGCCAGGGTGCGCGCCTCGCGATCAATCGCCAGACGACCGCGCGCCTCCGCCAGCGCACGCGGATCGCGATCGAAACCGGTAACCGTTATTGCGCCCAACGGAGACTCGCGTTCAGGAGCGGAACGCAGCGCCATACCGAGCGACGCGCCGATCAAACCAACACCGATGATAGCAATCTGGATCATGGCTCAGGCTCGACAAACGAAAGAAACAACAACTCAGCAACACCAATAATCAGCGCGATCAGCGCAACCGCAACCGGAGTCAGCGCCCGCAGACCGGCGAGGATCACCGTCAGCGCCGCCAGCAACCCGATCTCATACGCCTGACGACGCGCCCGCCGCCGGTCGTAACGCCGCGCGCGCTGGTGAAACATACGTTGCCCCAGGGCATACAGCAGTGGCATGGCAATCGACGCAAAGAACCAGAATACCGCCAGCGCCATCACTGCATAGACCGGTGCATCCGGTGGCGAGAGCAGCCATTCGACCGGCGGAGGCACGAATGCCAGCGTGTAGAGCAGTAACCCTGTGCCCAGCAAACCTTCGACAGTCAGACCTGTCAGGTGAAACTGACGCTCGACCGGCACAAATGTCAGGAGCGCGGCGGACACAACTACCATATAATATACCATGCGCTCCGGTGCATCGTATGGCTGCCGTCGATCCACCACACCCCAGAGCAACATCGCCAGTGCGCCTGCCCAGCAAAGACCGGCAAGCGATGCGACCAGCAGCGTTACCCGTGGTGATCGGGATGCAGACGGCGCTTCGGTTATTGTTGCGTCTGACGAGTCAGAAAGGCGCATCACAGATCAGCCGGTTCTTCACCACGGGCGGTATAGTATACGCCGAGGTATGGCGCCCTCGGATTGCCGGGAAACGCATCGAGCACGACGTTCACTGTCTGTTCCCCATGGTCGCGGAGGAGAGTCAACCGAACGGTATCACCGGCGCGATAGCGCAAGAGTTGTTCGCGTAGGTCGCGCGCGTCCTGCACGTACACCCCCTCGATCGCCACAATCACATCACCCCGTGCGATCCCAGCGCGGGCTGCCGGTCCGCTCCGGTCGAGGCGCGTCACCAGCACACCCAGGTCGGGCAACACCGGTTGCACCGCAGCGGTCGTGCTCAGTTCCAGACGGGCTTCGCGTCGCCCGATGTCGCGCCCGGCAACCCAGCCGCCAATGCCGGCAAATACTCCGCACCAGGCGCACAGTAATACGGCAATCACTGCCGCTCCGGCAAACCACCAACGCGACTCCGATGGCTTCGTCTCACTTTCGGTCATAGAACGCCAGCGCGCAGAAGACGGTATCCCGTCGAGTCTTCACCTGCCTTTGTGAGCACAGCACTGGCAGATCGCTTTCTGAACGCAGGGTGTGATCATGCCGGTCGCCATTGCCCCCAGAAGCGCAACACTATCGTTGTGCCAGGTCATATCCGGTAGAACTCCTCACGCGGTACACCGGTGTTCGTTCCCCATCGACGCAGCGTGCCACGGAGCGCGAACGTTCCACTCTCATAGGGTACCTAGGGGCGCGATGCCCCCGCCACCGTGACGGCCGGCGCTGTTGCGATGCACAGATGCTCCGACGCCCTGCGACGCGAAGCGCCGGACGGCATTGCACGCTGCGCGACGCGCGTCTCTGCCCATCATCTTCATCCACCGCTCTCCAGGCGCCACGATCATACGCCTGCCGGACCGGATGGGCAACCAGTTGCCGGCATCTTCGCGCAGACCGACACTCCCTGAACGCCTGCCCTCACACAACTCATCAGGCATGCGACGTATAACGACGTTGAACGTTGAACGTTGGACGCTACAATCCTCAACCAGCCTGTCACCCTTACGCACGCTTTCCTGACGATGGTCTCCGCCAGGGCACGATTCCTCTCACCCGCGGCAGGTGCAACCGTCGCACGATCGCACGCGGGCGCAGCAGACGGACAGACGGCAGGCGGAAGCGCCGATGCCGACGGACCGGCGGCGCAAGGTGCAACTGTTCGAGCAGAATAGATGCAATCTGCATCGCGCCATCACGCGGAACTGCATCGACCAGGCGCGCAGCCGTCGCCGTGTAGGTTGACGGCTCCATCAACTCCGCCAGCACCGGCACAATCCGATCAATCGTCGGACAAAACAGACCCAGTTCATGATTCAGCACAAAATCGATATTGCCGCGTTCCTGCATCCCCACGGCCTGCGTCACGATCACTGGACGTTGCATCACCAGCGCTTCCATCAGCGTGCCCGGACCCGCCTTCGAGATCACAATATCACTTGCCGCCATCAACTCTTCCATATTTGTGACGAAGCCAAAGATATGCGCATTCGGACCGAAACCATTCTGCTCGAGCCGTTCGCGCAACGCACTGTTTCTACCGGTCACCGCCAGCAACTGAATCTGTGGATACGCAGTATGGATATTGCGCACCAGTTGCTCCATGTTCCCCGACCCAACCCCGCCGCTCGTCACCAGAACGGTAAACAACTCTGGTGAGAGACCGAGGATCGCCTGCGCTTCGTCACGCGTGCGATGGTATGCCGCAAACTTCGGATGCACCGGGAACCCGGTGCGTAGCAGTTTCTCCGGAGGCATTCCCAGACGCAACATGCGCTCGAATGCCTCATCGGTCGGCACAATGCACAATTCTGCATCCGGATCGGCCCATGATGCATGCAGACTGACCAGGTCGGTCACAACCGTGATGAAGCGAAACGAGAGGCGATACATGCGGCGCACATTACCAACTAGACGGTTCAGCAACGGATGCACCGAAACTACGAGTGTTGGACGCACGGCTTCGAGCACACGCAGAATATTGCGGTGCGCCGCCAGGTAGACAACGCGGGTCAACGCATCGATACGCCGGCGACCGTCGGTCAGGCGATAAAGGGCATCGTAGAGCGGAAGCCAGCGCGTTGAGAGTTTATCGTAGACCACCGGGGCGTTTCGCACCACCGGCACGCCAGTGTGCGCGAAGATATCAATAATATACGTTTCGACTGCGTCGCCGACCTGCTGTTCAATCGCTGCGGCGATTGCCTGCGCTCCTGATCGGTGACCGCCGCCGGTATCCGAGATCGCAAACAGAATGCGCGGCTTATCGCCGGTTGCCGTTGCTTCATGTGAAACATCGGGCATATCGCATACCGTGAGACGCGCCCTGGTCTCGAAAGAGATGTCTGGCGCGCCGCCACCCTCCATCCGCCCTGCCGTCGTTCAGAGATGCCGGGCAGAGAACGATCCACCTGCAACTATTTCAGTGCCATCGTACCATACCCCTTCGTCATATGCAAAATCGAAGCGGATTTGCCCGCCCCCTGCTTGTATGCTATACTACCACGCGGTGCGCTGAAGCGCGCTTCATTCCACACACCGCTCTATCGCCCGCCCCTCCTGCCGGAATAACCGGTCGCGCGGTGCGTTGAGGAGCAGTGGAGGCATTCGTCAGGCAGGCGTGAATCTGCCGATCTGAAGAACAAGGAGCAAGCAGGTATGACTCAGGGAGTGCAGCGTCTCGTTTCGATGCGAGCGCTGCTCGAGGCGGGAGCACACTTCGGACACCAGACCAAGCGCTGGAATCCAAAGATGCGGCCGTACATCTTCACGGCGCGCAACGGTATTCACATCATCGATCTTCAGAAAACGATCACCAGTCTTACCGAAGCGTACCAGTTCATCGTTGAAACAGTCGCAGCAGGTCAAAAGGTGCTGTTTGTCGGCACCAAGAAGCAGGCACAGGAGACCATTGCTGAAGAGGCGACCCGT
This sequence comes from Roseiflexus sp., assembly GCA_034432635.1. GTDB lineage: Bacteria > Chloroflexota > Chloroflexia > Chloroflexales > Roseiflexaceae > Roseiflexus. The sequence goes on along the minus strand of DAOUBK010000071.1, from coordinate 62,192 downwards.
GCCGGGCAGTTCTACGTCGTCCAGCGCTGGCTCGGCGGCACGTTGACCAACTTTGCCACCATGCGCAAGCGGTTGCGTTACCTGAACGATCTCGAGGATCAACGTGCGCGGGGTGAGTTCAACAAACTGACCAAAGCGGAAGCGCTGAAGCGTGACGCGGAGATCGAAAAACTCAACAAGGTCTTTGGCGGGATGAAGACGATGGATCGGTTGCCCGGAGCACTCTTCATCGTCGATCCCTACAAAGAAGCCCTCGCCGTCAAGGAAGCCAACAAAACCGGCATTCCCATCGTGGCGATGGTTGATACCAACTGCGACCCCGACCTGATTGACTATGTCATTCCGTGCAACGACGATGCGATCCGCAGCATTCGTCTGATTGCCGCAAAAATCGCCGATGCCGCCATCGAAGGTCAGAACCGGCGCGAGTCGATCCAGGCTGACGTGGCGCCCGGCGCTGGCTACGAGCAGGAGATGACGGAACAGCTGATCGCCGGGAAAGCCGAGGCGATCGAGTAACGCGGTGGTGAAAGAGGTGCGAGGAAGACTGAAGGCAGCATTGCAGCCTTCGCTCTTCCCTGTTTTTATGTCAGAAAGATGAGGAGACATCGTGGCTGCAATCACTGCGCAAATGGTCAAGGAACTGCGCGAGCGCACCGGCGCTGGCGTGAAGGAGTGTAAGGATATTCTTGAGCAAACCAACGGCGACATCGAGAAGGCCATTGAAGAATTGCGCAAGCGCGGTTTGCGTGTGAGTGATAAGGTCGCCGGTCGTGAAGCGAAAGAGGGGCGAATCGAAGTGTACGTCCACCACGGTGCGCGCGTCGCGGCAATGGTCGAACTGAACTGCGAAACCGATTTCGTTGCCCGCACCGATGACTTTATCCAGCTGGCGCGCGATATCGCGATGCAGGTCGCCGCTATGAACCCGCGCTACTTGCGACCTGAAGATGTCCCCGAAAGTGAGATTGCCGCCAGCGGTCAGTCGTCTGAGAAGTTCTATCAGGAACACGTCCTGTTGAAGCAGGTGTTCATCAAAGACTCATCGCAGACGATCGAGGAAAAAGTCCAGGCGGCGATTGCTAAAATTCGTGAGAACATCGTTGTGCGCCGCTTCGTGCGGTATGAAATTGGCGGTTGAGTCAGAACCGGCGCCGCCAGGCGACGACTGCACGCGCTGATGGGAGGCGGTCGTCGGTACAATGCGCCCGAAGTATGGAGGCGTCATGGCTGAACCTCGATATCGCCGCATCCTGCTGAAACTCAGCGGTGAAGCGCTCGCCGGCAGAGGCACGCACTCGATCGATCCGCAGGTGCTCGATTACTACGCCGAAGAGATCGAGCGCGTTCACCACCATGGCGTGCAGGTTGCCGTCGTGCTAGGTGGCGGCAACATCTGGCGCGGCAATCAGGCGATTGCTCGCGGAATGGATGCAGCGCAGTCGCACTACATGGGGATGCTGGCAACGATCATCAATGCACTGGCGCTTCAGGATGCACTAGAGCGCCGGAGCATCTTTACACGCGCGATGACCGCGATTAAAATGGATGAAGTTGCCGAACCGTACATCCGCCGCCGCGCGACACGCCACCTCGAAAAGGGCCGGGTTATCATCCTTGCCGCCGGAACAGGCAATCCCTACTTTACGACTGATAGCGCAGCGGCGCTGCGTGCGGCAGAGGTTCATGCCGAAGTTATCCTGATGGCGAAAAACGGCGTCGATGGCGTCTACAGCGCCGATCCGCGTCGCTACCCGGATGCAAAACGCTTCGAGTACATCAGCTATATGGAAGCGCTGAGCCGCGGGCTGACGGTGATGGATAGTACGGCGCTGACGTTCTGTATGGATAATAATATCCCAATCATTGTGTTCGATCCGCTGACGCCCGGAAATATCGAGCGGATCGTCATGGGGGAGCATGTCGGGACACTGGTCAGCAGTCATCCGTCCCGCTAACTCCGGTAGATGGGCGATGAGATCGGACAACGGCAGTGGAACGATGTGTCTGTAAGCGTTATTCCTGCCGTGTAGAAGGAAACGAGGGAACGTATGGTCAATGATGTCCTGCGTGAGGCCGAGAGTCGGATGAAGAAAGCGACGGAAGCGCTGCGAAACCATCTGGCGACCATCCGCACCGGACGGGCATCTCCGGCACTGGTGGAGCATCTGCACGTCGAAGCGTATGGCGCAACCCTGCCGCTGAATCAACTCGCTACCATTACCGTGCCCGAACCGCGTTTGCTGGTGATCCAGCCGTTCGATGCAAATACCGTCAAGGCGATCTCCAAGGCGATCATGAACTCTGAACTCGGTATTACACCAACCGATGATGGTCGGGTCATTCGCCTGGCAATCCCGCAACTGACGGAAGCGCGTCGCAGGGAACTGACGAAATTGGTGCGTGCGCGCGTCGAGGAGTCGAAAATTGCACTGCGCAACATCCGGCGCGAGGCGCTCGAAGATTTGCGCGACCTAGAGCACGAGAAGATGATCTCGGAGAACGAACATCGTCGCGCCCAGGAAAAGTTGCAGGAGTTGACCGATCGCTTCGTGCGCGAACTCGACCACATCGGTGCAACCAAAGAAGCTGAGGTCATGGAAATCTGATCGGCGCGCTCCCTGACCGGGCGGCGCTTCCTTCATCACAACCCCTTATGCCGTCGATGGTCGCGTCTGCGCCGCTCATAGTGTTGGATTACTGGATTTCGTGATAGGATACTGGTGCCATGTCGCAGCGCGCACGCGTTCCCCGGCATATCGCTATCATCATGGATGGGAATGGTCGCTGGGCGCGCCAGCGCCATCTGCCGCGCCTTGCCGGTCATCGCGCCGGCACGGAGAACATCCGCCGCATTGTGACCGAGTGTGCAGAGCAGGGAGTGCAGTATCTGACCCTGTATGCCTTCTCGACCGAAAACTGGTCACGACCATCGGCGGAAGTCGATGGATTGATGCGCATTTTGAGCGATTTCATCGACCGTGAGACGATCAATCTGCACCGCGAAGGGGCGCGCCTGCGCCATCTCGGGCGTCTAGAGAATATCTCCGCAGAACTTCGTCAGAAAATCCTCGATGCTATCGAACTGACACGCCATAATACCCGGATTACGCTGGCGGTGGCTTTCAATTATGGCGGGCGCGCCGATATTGTCGATGCGGTGCGTGAGTTGATCGCGCTCGGCGTTAAGCCGGAAGACGTGAACGAAGCATTGATCAGCGATCACCTCTCGACCCGCGGGATGCCCGACCCCGATCTGATCATTCGCACCAGCGGCGAATGGCGCCTCTCGAACTTCCTGATCTGGCAGGCCGCCTACAGCGAATATTGGACTACACCGGTCTACTGGCCCGATTTCAGCCCTGAACATCTCCGTCAGGCAATTTACGACTATGGACAACGCGAACGCCGCTTCGGCGGACTCTCAGAGGAATCCTAGCGCGTTGCTCCAGCGTGTGCTGAGCGCGGTAGTTCTGCTGCCAGTCGTGGTTGTCTGTGTGTGGTGGAACTTCTGGTCCTTCACCCTGCTGGTGGCGGCTGCGGCTGCGCTCGGTCTGAGCGAATTGTATGCGGCATTTAGTCGCGGCGGGTATCAGGCGCAGATTGCACCTGGCATTGTCGCAGCAGTCGTTCTGATCGGCGTGTCGATCATCAGAGCGCTCACTGCGCTCGACCTGACCGCACCCGCTATGGCACTGATTGTCATGGTGAGCCTGGCGATGTTCGCACCACGTCATGCACGGCACGGCGCGGTGGCTGAATGGGCGTTGACGATTGGCGGCGCGTTCTATGTGGGCGGTCTCCTCGGTTTCCTGGTCCTGATGCGGGCACTGGAAACGCCGCTGCGCAGCGGCTTGCTCGTTCCTCTGCAACCCCAACCCGGCGCAGCCTGGATCGCGCTGGTGCTGATGACGACGTGGGGGCAGGATGTTTTTGCATATTTCGTCGGTAAACGCTGGGGCCGCCGGCGTATGGCGCCCACGCTCAGCCCACGCAAGACATGGGAAGGTGCTGTCGGCGGCATGGTCGGCGCGCTCGCTAGCGCATTTCTGGCACTGGCGCTGTTCGGGTTGCCGCTCTCGCTCTGGAAAACAGCACTGATCGGCATCACAGTAGGGATCGTCGGACCAATCGGCGATCTCTCCGAGTCGTTCATCAAGCGCCAGGCTGGTCTGAAAGACGCCGGTACGCTGATCCCCGGTCATGGCGGCGTCCTGGATCGGATCGACAGTCTGTTATTCACCGCGCCGGCAGTGTATATGCTGGTGCTGCTGTTGCCGGGGTAAAGGCGGTGACCGGGGCGGTCGAGCGAAACGTGTGTCGCTCCCCCTTCGTTCCTCACAAGACCCATGCCGAAATGAATGTCGGCTAACCCTTTCAGTTGACCTGCCTGTTGACCGAAATGAATGTCGATCCCCCTTCGTTCCTCACAAGACCCATGCCGAAATGAATGTCGGCTAACCCTTCCGATCTCCCGGCGCGACAGGCACGAGCGCACCGGAGGCGTGCGCTCCCAGGAGCAGCAGGTCTCCCGGCGCGACAGGCACGGGCGCACGGGAAGCGCGCGCTTCCGGGTTGGACAGAACATATGGACTACCACAACTTCTGTCGCATTGGGATGCCCCGTCACAGGCCACTGCGCCTCTCTCCCGCAACCCGGGAGCGGGGCCGGGGGTGAGGGCTATCTCCCACACACACTCACGCGTTCTTTCTGTATCACCCGCGCCAGCCCGGTACCAGCAGCGGCGCCCCGGCGTACTGCGGCTCGATGAGACTCAGGCGGATCAGACCCTGAGCGAAGGCCGCTTCGATCGGCGTATCATCGCGTGCAGCCAGGGTCTCATAGAAGCCGCGGGCGAAGGCAATTGCGGCGCCGGCGCTGACCTGGCTGCGCATGGCGATCAGGTTACGGCTCGCCACTGCCGGTGGCGCTTGCAGCATACGCCGAGTCGCAGGCGCTGAGCAGGACACAGCGCAGCCCGGGCGTAGCGCGCACCATTTCAGCCAGCAGCGGGTAGGGCAGTTTCCAGCCGCGCCCGCCCTCGCCGTCATCGAGCAGGACGCCATCGACCGCGCCATGGGCGAAGATGTGCAGATAGCGCGGGCGACACCGCACCAGTTCGCGCTGTACGTCTTTAGGCGTCGCCAGCGGCACTACGTCGAGATCAAAGCGGTCGGGATAGGGCGCAAGCACATCGCGCAGGGCGCGCGCATCGCGTTCCCAGGGCGCCCGCGCGCTGCCGGACGGCGCGGCATACACTGCCAGCACGGTCGCAGGTTCATCACGCGCGGCGGGAACCAGCGCCGGCGCGTTGATGACCCACGCGCTGCCACCGCCTTCGGCGTGCGCCGAACCGCGCGCCTTGGTCTGAGGCGGCGCACCAAGCGCCCCCTGGTTTTCCACCCGCGCATCACCGCCACCTTCGGCATGCGCTGAGTGATCGTACACCCGGTTGGCGTCAGGAAGCGTGGCAGGCGCTCCGGTGGAACCTTCGTTGCGCACACTCGCAGCCCCGCCACCTTCGCCGTGCGCCGAAGCCAGGTACACCCGCATATCGTCAGGTGACGTGTCGCTCGCCGGCGCGAAGCTGTACCGCTCCTGCAGGCTCACAACATCGAGCGCGTACCGGAAGACGCGCTGCGCTGCGCCGGGAGTCGCGCCGGTCGGCACGATATGAGCATTGAGGTAGTCTTCACCGACCCTGACTGCGCGGTCAAACGACATGCGTCCATCGCGCCGTTCGCGCCCGCGCCCCTCGGGGCGATCCCTCTCCAGACCGGTGCCGGCAACAAAACCGGTACACTCGACCGGCAGGTAGAGCCGGGGAACCAGGGCGCGCAGCCGCTCGAGGTCGGTCAGCAGCCCCCGATCGAACCCTGGCGCCTCCGCGCCACCCGGCTGTTGCAGAGTGCACTTGGACGGCGCGCGCGGCGGCAGCATCGAGGAAGGCGTCTTCGTCCTCCGCGGGGATCAACTGCTAGAGAACGCGCGGCTGCTGTACGTCGGGGATCGCCGCCAGCGCGTCGAGCAAGACTGCCCGGGTCGCGGCGAGGATGGCATCGTGGTTTTCAACAAGGAAGGTCTCATGCGCCCAGGGCAACTCCGAGTCGGCAGCGAGCGCGGCGGCGAGCGTCGCGGCATCGGTGACGCCAGCGGCTGCCAGGCGCGCCTGAAGGTCAGCCGGTAGTTGCGGGAAGGCTGGCAGTGTCATCGGCGGTTCCTTCAGTAGAGTCACACATATGGACATATAGTACAGTGTCGTTGCGCGCGGAGTCAAGCGGGATGGTCGCCTTACGTCCGGAGCGCCTCGCCATACCCGAATTCACGTTATAATAGGCGCATACTTAAAAGTGCAGAGAGTACGCTGGTATGTCTACACCTCGATTATCCGCCCGCAATAAACGCTGGCACGTGCTCGAGACACCGCCTGAGTTCATCGCTGCTCACAATGGCAGATTGCCGCCGTTGATTGCGGCGTTGCTGTATCAGCGCGGGTTGCACAGCGATGCCGCGCTACGCGAGTTCTTCGCCACCGACTATCACCTGCACGATCCCTTCCGCATGCACGGGATGGAGACTGCCGTGCAGCGGATTGCCGCAGCCATTCATCACCATGAGTTGATGGCTGTGTACGGCGATTACGATACCGATGGCGTGACGGCAGTGACGCTGCTGGTGCAGGCGATCGGCGCCATGGGCGGGTTGATCCAGCCCTACGTTCCGCACCGTACCCGCGAGGGGTATGGTCTGAACATCGCTGCAATCGATGCGCTTGCCCGTGAAGGGGTTCACCTGCTGATCACCGTCGATTGCGGCATCAGCAATGTGCGCGAAGCCGCTTATGCGCGCGCAGTCGGCATCGATCTGATCATTACCGATCATCACCACCCGCCATCGCGTCTGCCAGACGCCGTAGCGATCATCAACCCCCGCCAGCCGGAATGTTCCTATCCGTTCAAACATCTGGTCGGCGTCGGGATCGCCTTTCAACTGGTGCGCGCACTGGCGCGGCGCGGCTTCCGTTCCGGCCTGCAGAAGGACGATCTGCTCGATGTGGTCGCCCTGGGTACGGTGACCGACATGGGACCGCTGATCGGCGAGAATCGCGTGCTGGTGACGCACGGGCTGAAGGCGCTCAACGCGGCGCAGCGACCAGGGGTGCGCGCCCTGATCCAGGCGGCGGGCATGACCCCCGGCAGGGTAACCTCGACCGACATCAGTTTCGGGTTGGGACCGCGCCTGAATGCGTCCGGTCGCATCGATAACGCGCGGCTGAGTTACGAACTCCTGCTCGCGGAAGAGTTTGAGACCGCCCAACGCCTGGCGCACGAACTGAATCTGCAGAACCGTCAGCGCCAGGAATTGTCGAAGACTGTTCACGAACAGGCCAGCGCGCAGATCCGGGCGCTCGGCAAACAGAACCATCGGCTGATCATCCTCGATGACGCCGGGTACCCGGCCGGCGTCGTCGGTCTGGTGGCGGCGCGTCTGGTCGAGGAGTATGGGCGCCCGACCATCCTGATCGAACGCGGTGAGCAGTGGTCGCGTGGTTCGGCGCGCTCGGTGCCCGGCTTCAGCATCATTGATGCACTGACCGACTGCGCCGATCTGTTCGAGCGTTTTGGCGGGCATACCGAAGCAGCCGGGTTCACCATCGCCACCGACCGGTTGCCGGCGCTCGAAGAACGCCTGCTCCGCTATGCGGCACGCCATCTGAGCGATGATCTGTTGATGCCGGGTATCAGGATCGATGCGGAAGTTCCGCCCGCCTCGCTGTCGTATGAACTGCTGGGCGAACTGGCAAAACTCGAACCGTTCGGACACGGCAATCCGCAACCGGTGTTGATGAGCCGACGCCTGCAGGTCACCGGTGCGTGGCCACGGGGCAGCGAGGGACAGCACCTGAAACTGCGGTTGATCGGCGCCGATGGGGGTGGACCCTTCGACGCCATTGCGTTTCGTTTCGGTCATCTGGCGCGCTACTTCGAACAGCCGCGCTGGATCGATATTGTTTACACGCTCGAAGCTGATGAGTGGAACGGAAGCGCGTCACTCCAGTTGAACATCAAAGATTTCAGGAGCGCGCGGTAAGGTGGGACGCCATGGAAGAGATCGTTCGCTTCCTGCTCGAGCATCCGCCTTTCAGTCAGCTGCCCCTGCTCCAAATTCAGCGTATCGCCGGGGCGATCCAGATCGAGTATTTCGGGCAGGGAGTGCAGATTCTGGTGCAGGGCGGCAAGCCGGCAGCGTTTCTGTACATCGTCCGGCGCGGCAGTGTCGATCTGTTGCGGGAACGCGACGGCGTGGTGGAGTTGACTGATACCATGAGCGAAGGGGAGTGTTTTGGCTATGTTTCGCTCATTCAGGGCAAACCGCCGATCAGCACAGTACGTGCACGTGAAGCGACGCTCTGTTACCTGCTCCCGGCTGCGCTGTTCCACCAGTTGCGGCGCGATTATCCGCCATTCGCGCAGTTTTTTGCCCGCTCGATCACCGAACGGCTCGAACAGGCGTTACAGCAGCGCCACGCCACCGCCGCACCCGAACTGTTCCAGACGCGCCTCCGCGACCTGATCACCGAACCGCTCGTCGTCGTTCCACCCAATACCACGATTCTCGAGGCGGTGCGGCGCATGCGCGACGCGCAGGCGTCGGCGCTGATCGTCGATCTGCCGCCCTACGGCATGCTCGATGCCGGGAGTGGCATTGTGACCGACAGCGACCTGCGCAATCGGGTCGTTGCCGAAGGTCTCGACTACAATACGCCGATTGCCCAGGTGATGAGCGCGCCGGCGATCACCGTTCCGGCCGATAGCCTGGTGTTCGAGGGGCTGCTGAAGATGATCGAACATGGGGTGCGCCATCTGGCGTTGAGCCAGGATGGTCAGATCGTCGGCATTGTCAACTACCGGGATTTCCTGCGCCTGCAGAGCAACAACCCCTTGCTGATGCCACAACGCCTGGCGCTGGCGCACAGCGATGCAGACCTGCGTGCCTACACCGATCAGGTGACCGCCACGGTCGGCGGGTTGCTCGACGCCGGGGCGCGGGTGAGTGACATCGGGCGCGCTGTGGCTGCGGCGCACGACGCCCTGCTGGTGCATATCATTCGTGATGCCGAAGCGGCGCTGGGTCCGCCGCCATGCCCCTACGCCTGGCTGGTGCTGGGCAGCGAAGGACGCTACGAGCAAACATTGCGCACCGATCAGGACAACGCGCTGATCTACGCCGATAATGCGCCGGAGGAGGCTGAAGCCTATTTCACGGCGCTGGCGGAACGGGTTGTCGAGCAACTGGTACGCTGTGGTTTCCCGCGTTGCCCCGGCAATGTGATGGCAACCAACCCGCAGTGGCGCCAGCCACGCTCGGTCTGGCAGAACTATTTCCGCCAGTGGATCAGCGTCCCCAACGAAGAGGCGTTGCTCCGCACCGCCATCTTTTTCGATCTGCGCTCTGTCTACGGGACGCTGGACATTGAAGCGTCGCTGCGCCCGATCATTCTGCGTGCGCGTGACCATCGCGTCTTCCTCGGTCGTCTGGCGCGCGCCGCGTTGCGGCAAACCGCGCCGATCAATTTCTTCCGTCAACTGGTGCTGGAACGGCGCGGTGATCAACGCGGACTGATCGATCTGAAGTATCGCGGCACGGCGATGATTGTCGATCTGGCGCGCCTGTTTGCGCTGGAAGCCGGCGTGCCCGATACCAACACCATTACCCGCCTGCGCAAGGCGGCCAATCACAGCAGCCTGGGCGAAACCAGCGCCGAAGAACTGATCGCCGCCTTCGAACTGATCGGGCTGCTCCGCCTGCGCTGGCAGTATCAGCAACTCCGTCAGGGGCTCGAACCCGGCAATCAGGTCGAAGTCGATAAACTGACGCCGCTCGAACGGCGTGAGTTGAAAGAGGCGCTGCGCGCCATCGCCGTGGTGCAACGCGCAGTCGCCGCCACGTATCAAACCAGTATGCTCGCCTGAGATGGCTGCTATGTTCCTGTTTCGCCGCCGACCGATCGATCTGCCTGAAGTCGTGAGCTCCTATCTCGATGCGCCCCGTCCCGATCCCAACCTTCCCTGGCGCGACGTGCCGTACAGTGTGATCGATGTCGAGACCACCGGGCTGAGTCCGCGCCGTGATGCACTGCTGGCAATCGGGCTGGTGGATATTGACGAGGGGCGCATCCGCATGGATCAACGCTGGTACACGCTGGTGCGCCCGCCGGACGATGCACCGGTTAATCCAGAAGCCATCCGTGTCCACGGCTTGTTGCCCCAGGACGTGGAGCATGCGCCGCCACCCGGCGACGTTATTCCCGTGCTGCTCCGCCGCCTGACCGGGCGGGTGCTGGTGGTGCATGTCGCCGATATTGACATCGGCTTCCTGCGTCAGACGCTGCGACGGTTGTACCGCGTCGAACCACGTGGACCTGCCATCGACACGGCGCGCTTGGCGTGGCATTTTCAGCGCAACCAGCGCCTCATCGATGGCGCCGACCAGGAACCCTCGCTGCAACTGCGCGCCCTGGCAGAAAGTGCAGGGTTGCCTGTGTACGCCGAGCACAACGCACTCAACGACGCACTGACGACAGCCCAGGTCTTCCTGGCGCAGATCAACGCCGTGCAACCAGAAGGTACGCCTTGCCTGCGCGACCTGCTGCGCGCTGGAGGGTGCCTGCGGTGAAGGACGGATGCGCAGCGACAAAGCAGAAACAATTGCATTGTCATCGCAATTTTACAGGATCCTTAATCTTTTCTTATGCGTGCTTGACATACCCGGTGTAGAGTGTTTACAATCAGTATACACATCCCTGCCTTCGCAAGAAGCACAGTTCTGTTGAAGCCCTATAGAGCACGATGTCGTGCGACAAGGGGCGCTCGCCGCGAGTCGCTTTGTTCGCACAGCATTGATGCCGGGATCACGACACTAGCCTTGTTCGTGTGAACGAACATGTAAGATGCGATCAGAGGATGCACAACTCAGAGGTAGAACGCCATGCATCTGACCCACAGGATTGCCCTGAAACCGACGCTCGCACAGGTCGACTATTTCAAGAAAGCCTGCGGCGCGGCGCGGTTTGTCTGGAACTGGGCGCTGGCCGAATCGAATCGGCAGTATGCCGCAGGCGAGCGTCCAAACGTCATGGCGCTCAAGAAGCAGTTCAATGCGATCAAGTACCAGCAGTTTTCGTGGTTACGTGCCATCCATCGGGACGCCCACGCGCGCCCTTTCGACGATCTTGCGCAAGCGTGGAACCGCTTTTTCTCCGACCTCAAATCCGGGAAAGACGTGCATCCGCCGCAGTTCAAGAAGAAGGGGCGCGGTCGTGACAGCTTCTACGTCGCCAACGACAAATTTTCCGTCCACGGAAAGACGTTACGGCTGCCAAAGATTGGGGCTGTGAAGATGACCGAAGCGCTGCGGCTTCCGGGAAAGAGCATGAGTGCCCCCGTCTCGTGTAACGCCGACCGCTGGTTTGTCGCGATTCAGGTGGACGTGCCCGACTCAGTTTTCTATCGTCAGCGCAGCGGCGACGGCGTCATTGGAGTCGACCTGGCCATCACAACGGCAGCGACGCTTTCGACCGGCGAAACGATCCCGTCTCCTCGACCGTCGAAGCAGGCGCTACGGCGGATCAGAATCCGCAGTCATGCTGTCACGCGCAAGCTTGTTGCAGCCAAAGGTGCCCTTGGGCTGAAACCAAACCAGTCGTTACCCAGAGGAACCAGACTGCCCGTGTCACGCAACCGTCAGAAAGCGGCGGACGCGCTGGCGCGACTACATGTCCGCATCTCCCACATCCGGGCGGATTTTGTTCACAAGGTGACGACTCGCCTGTGTCGTGAGAACCAGGCGGTGGCGATAGAAGGCGTGAACGGCCGAGGAATGCTGGCGAATGAGCGTCTGGCGCGCGCGATCGCCGATGTCGGATTTGGATTGTTCCGTCAGTGTCTGGCGTACAAGGCGGAACGTTACGGTACGCAACTGGTTATTGCCAACCGGTGGTATCCGAGCAGCAAGATGTGTTCTGCGTGCGGCTGGAAGCACGCGGTGCTAACCTTGCAAGATCGCATCTGGACGTTTCCAAACTGCGGCGCGACCCACGACCGCGATGTGAATGCAGCGAAGAATCTTGAACGACTGGCGACTGAAATGAACCTACCCGTGGCTAGCGGGAAAGTTACGCCTGTCAGATATGAGTCAGCCGATGGGCACTCAGGGCAGGAATTTCAACGGTGTTCACTCGGAAACACCTAGAAAGTAGCAGGTGAACGAATGGCTCTCACCCACGCGATTGGTTCGACCAACAGCGTCGAAACCGCTGACGTTGTTGTCAATCCGCTGGAAGAGGCAGCACGCATCGCGAACCTGACCGACTATGAGGCAGTCTATCGCCGTTCGATCGAAGATCCGCAGGGGTTTTGGGCAGAGGCAGCGCAGGCGCTGCACTGGTTCGAGCCGTTCCACACGGTGCTCGACGACAGCAACGCACCATTCTACAAGTGGTTCGTCGGCGGCAAGACGAACCTGGCGTACAACGCCCTTGATCGGCATGTGCAAACCTGGCGCAAAAACAAGGTGGCATTGATCTGGGAAAGTGAAGATGGTGAAGTTCGCACCTACACCTACTGGCAACTCTACCGCGACGTCAACAAATTCGCCAATGTGCTCAAATCGCTTGGCGTGCGCAAAGGCGACCGGGTCGCCATCTATACCGGTCGCTGCCCGGAACAGGCGATAGCGATGCTGGCGTGCGCCCGGATCGGCGCGGTTCACACGGTCGTTTACGGCGGTCTTTCGACCGAAGCATTACGCAGCCGTATCGACGACGCGCATGCGAAGGTGCTGGTAGTGGCGGACGGCAGTCTGCTGAACGGCAAGATCGTCAAACTCAAAGAGATCGCCGACCAGGCAGTCGAACATGCGCCTTCCATCGAAACCTGTGTGGTAATCAGACGCACCGGTCATCAGGTCAATATTCGTAGCGGGCGCGACTACTGGTGGCACGAACTCATGGCGCTGCCAATCGCAAGCGCACGCTGCGAGAGCGAAGTCCTCGACGCCGAAGACCCCTTCTTCATCATTTACACGTCCGGTTCCACCGGCAAACCCAAAGGAGTGGTGCATACGCTCGGCGGGTACATGGTCGATGTCTACACCACACTGAAGTATGTGCTCGACTTCAAGGAAGAAGATACCCTGTTCTGCACATCCGACGCCGGCTGGATCGTCGGGCACTCGATTGTGCTGTACGGACCGTTGATGCACGGCATTACAACGCTGATGTACGAAGGCGCTCCCGCTTACCCCTACCCGGACCGCTGGTGGCACCTGATCGAACGACACGGTGTGACGTTGATGTTCACGGCACCGACTGGAGTGCGCGGATTGATGCGCTACGGCGATGCCTGGCCCAAACGCCGCGATCTGAGCACGCTGCGTCTGCTGGCGTGCGCCGGTGAACCGCTCAACCCCGAAGCATGGCGCTGGTTCTACGAAGTGATCGGTCAGCGCCGGTGTCCGGTGATCGACAACTGGTGGCAGACCGAAACGTCGCGTCCGATGCTCTCCAACTTTGCCTGCCTGCCGATGAAACCCGGCTCGTGCGGCTTCCCCGCGCCGGGTGTTGCAATTGATATCGTCGATGAGCAGGGTCAGAGCGTACCGCCGGGTGTCGAGGGGGCGCTGGTCATCACGCGCCCATGGCCCGCGATGCTGCGCACCATCTACGGCGACGATCAGCGTTACATCGAGCAGTACTGGAGCCGCTATCCGGGCAGGTATCTCACCGGCGATGCAGCAAAACGCGATGCCGATGGGTATATCTGGATCATCGGTCGCACCGACGATGTGATCAAGGTCTCTGGGTATCGCCTCGGCACCGCTGAAGTCGAGAGTGCGCTGGTGTCGCATCCGGCAGTAGCAGAAGCCGCCGTGATCGGGCTGCCGCACCCAGTGCGCGGGAATGCGATCCACGCCTTTGTGTTGCTGCGCGCGGGCCATTCGCCGTCCGAAGAACTCGCCAACGAACTGAAAGCGCACGTCGGTAAAGTGATGGGGCCGATTGCCAAACCGGAGACGATCTCCTTCCCGCCGACATTGCCCAAGACACGCTCAGGAAAGATTATGCGTCGCGTGCTGCGCGCCCAGGCGCTCGGCGAGCCGCTTGGCGACCTCAGCACCATGGAAGGCTAAACGAATTCGGGTGTTGTCTGATAAGAGAAATGATTCATAGGGAGGAACCTGCATGTCGATCGATGTAGCCACGCCAAAAACGATCACACAGTTCGAGGACGAACAGGGTATCTACCACCCCGCGCCGCACATCGTCGAGAACGCCAACATCACAGCGTACATGCGCTCGAAAGGGTTCTCGACCTGGGAAGAGTTGTACCGGTGGTCGATCGAACACCCGGAACTCTTCTGGACCGATATGGCCAACCGTCTGGAATGGTATGCGCCGTGGGAAAAGGTGCTGGACGACTCGAACAAACCGTTCTACAAGTGGTTCGTCGGCGGTAAGTTCAACATTGTCCACAACGCCATCGACCGCCACCTGAAAACAGCGCGGCGCAACAAGCAGGCGCTGATCTGGGAAGGTGAAGATGGAAGTTATCGCGCCTTCTCGTACTTCGGCATCAACCGCGAGGTGTCGAAGTTTGCGAATGTACTGAAGAGCATGGGCGTGCAGCAGGGCGACATCGTTTCGATCTATATGCCGCGTGTACCCGAACTGGTGTTCGCCATGCTGGCGTGTGCCAAGATCGGCGCAGCACACTCGGTGATCTATGGCGGCTTCTCGGTCGAAGCGCTCCGCGAACGCATCGCCGATGCGCAGTCGAAGGTGCTGATCACCGCCGACGGCGGCTATATGCGCGGGAAGATCGTCGAACTGAAGAAGATCGCCGATGAAGCGATGAGCCACAGCCCGTCGATCCAGACCTGCATCGTGCTGCGACGCACGGGACACGAGGTCGAGATGCAGGCAGGACGCGACTACTGGTGGCATGATCTGATGAATCTGCCGATTGCGTCCCCCAAATGCGAGACGGTTCCGGTCGATGCGGAACATCCGCTCTACATCCTGTACACCTCTGGCAGCACCGGCAAACCCAAAGGGGTTGTGCACGTCCATGGCGGCTATGCCGTTCATATTTCTGCAACGCTGCACTTTACATTCGATATCAAGGAAGAAGACCGCTACTGGTGCGCCGCTGATCCGGGGTGGGTCACCGGACACTCGTACATTGTCTATGGCCCGCTGATCGAAGGCGCAACCTCGTTTATGTACGAAGGCGCGCCCAACTATCCCTATCCGAACCGCTGGTGGAGCCTGGTTGAGAAGTATGGCATCAATATCCTCTACACTGCGCCAACCGCCATCCGTGGCCTGATGCGTTTCGGCGACGCCTGGCCCAACCGCCACGACCTCTTGAGCCTGCGCCTGCTCGGTTCGGTCGGCGAGCCGATCAACCCTGAAGCATGGCGCTGGTTCTATCAGGTCATCGGCAAAGAACGCTGCCCGATCATGGACACCTGGTGGCAGACCGAAACCGGCGGCTTCCTGATCACGCCGAACCCGACCACGCCGCTCAAGCCGGGATCGGGCACTCGACCATTCCTTGGCATCCAGGCAGACGTGGTCGATGAGCAGGGGCGTAGCAAGGCGCCAAACGAAGACGGGTTGCTGGTGATCAAGACACCCTGGCCCGGCATGATGCGTACCATCCTGCGCGACCCGGATCGGTACGTCAATCAGTACTGGAACAGCGACCCGCCCGGCATGTACACCGCCGGCGACTCGGCGCGCAAGGATGAGGACGGCTACTTCTGGATCATCGGGCGCATCGACGATGTGATCAAGGTGTCGGGGTATCGCCTGGGTACGGCGGAGATCGAGAGTGCGCTGGTGTCGCATCCCGCTGTGTCGGAGGCGGCAGCCATCGGTCTCCCCCACGAGGTGAAGGGTACCGCGATCCACTGCTTCGTCATTCTGCGCGCTGGCATCGAGGGTACACCTGCACTCGAAGACGAACTCAAGGCGCACGTTGCGCGCGAGATGGGACCGATCGCGCGCCCGGAGAGCATTAAGTTTGTCTCGATCCTGCCCAAGACGCGGTCGGGCAAGATTATGCGGCGCGTGCTCAAGGCGCAGGCGCTAGGACAGGACCCCGGCGACCTGTCGACTCTGGAAGGGTAGAACCACGTCGGACACGACGTCCGGCGCTCTGCGGAGCATGGAGTGCCGGACGTCGCCCTTGCGGGTTGGCGTGCGCACCGGGACATGCCGGCACTGCGTGATTAGTTGACGTGATACGCCAGTACGACCAGGTTGTGCAGCTTCCCCTGGCGATCGCGGATATGGTTCACCAGTCGCCCTTCGAGTTTGAAACCCAGGCGGGTGAAAATGGCCTGTCCGGCTGTTTGTTCCTCGACCATATCGACGAACACTTTTGCCGCCCCAAGTTTGCGTGCATGAGCGACGATCTCACCCGCCATGACGGTGCCTAGGCCGCAGCGACGCCATGCTTCACCCACGATCAACTGAATGTCTGCCACGTGGCTCGAACGCGCCGGCAACAGGCGTGCCGAAGCATATGCCACAATTGCGCCATCTGGCGCAACCGCAACAATCTGACGCCAGTGCTCGGCATCGCGCGCATTGACCAGGCGCGCAACCATGTCCGGGCTGCGGAGATCATTCTCCGCGTGCAGCCAGTCGTTCTGCGGCAATGCCGCGCCAAGTGCAATCAGCCGCTCGTTGTCACCGGCTTCCAGCAGACGGATCATGACCGTTCGCCTATCGCGCAGCGTTGCGCTGAACGGAACTTGTGGAGGGGCAGTCGTCATTGGCAGCTCCTGTTGGAATCAAACGTGAAATCTTGCACAACGTCGATTATACCATTGAAGGTTCACAGGAGTTTGTATGGTTCGTAACGATGGACGGGCGCCTGCTGACCTGCGTCCGGTTCGGATCAGTATCGATACGTACGGCTATGCCGAGGGATCGGCGCTGATCGAAATAGGAAACACTCGTGTACTCTGCACCGCCAGTGTCGAAGAGGGCGTTCCCCAGTGGCTGCGTGGCCAGCAGCGCGGGTGGGTCACCGGCGAATACGCCTTGCTGCCACGTTCTACAATGCAACGCACCCGCCGTGAGCGCAGTGGCGTCTCGGGGCGTACCCAGGAGATTCAGCGCCTGATCGGGCGTGCGCTGCGTGCTGCGGTCTCACTCGAGGCGCTGGACGGGTTTACGGTCACGGTCGACTGCGATGTACTCCAGGCGGACGGCGGTACACGCACGGCGTCGATCACTGGCGGGTATGTGGCGCTGGCGCTGGCGCTGCACCGTATGACCGCTGAGGGACGACTGGCGTCCAATCCGCTGCAGCGCGCTGTGGCCGCCGTCAGCGCCGGTTACGTCGCAGGCAGCGCCTTGCTCGATCTCGACTACAGCGAAGATAGTGTCGCCGATATGGATTGCAACCTGGTGTTGACCGATGACGGCGCGATTGTCGAGGTACAATCGACGGCAGAGGCACGCACCGTCAGTCGCGCCGAGTTCGATGCCCTGATCGATCTCGCAACCGATGGCATTCGCCGCCTGCTGGCAATCCAGCGCGCTGCACTGGCGCCGGTGGTGGAGCGGTAAGAGCCTGTTATGCACGTTGTTTCCTGATGTGCGCGGCTTCTGCTGATGACGTTCGAGCCGCAACATGTATCCCAGGCACGCGAACGCCACTCCCTATCATTCAAACATAGCGCGCTATGCCGCAGCGAAGCGCTGTCGACCATGGATGCCAGGGAAACGTGCGCCAGAGGATGCAACTCAGGCATTTCTGCGTGCCCGATCCTCGTGTGCAGGCGACGGCAGGGTGGTTTGGTCAGCCTCCACAGGACATAACAGCATCTCAGTCCCTGGCTCTCAGTTCTCAGTTCTTAGTTCTTGGCTCTCAGTTCCCGGTTCTTGTATGTTATAATTCTGAGAAATTGATGAGAAGCCATACGACCCCTGCACGGACGAACTGAAGGAGAACGGCTATGCTCAGCGAGCCGCAACACGACGAGGCGATTGTCCACTTCCAGCGGGGTCTGGTGCTCGAACGGGCAAACCGCGTCGAAGAAGCAGTGGAAGAGTATCGCCGCGCGTTAGCGCATAACCCACATCTGGCAGAGGCACACGACGCTCTTGGCAACTACTACCACCGGCACGGTCTGCTGGCGAAGGCAGCCGAAGAGTTTCGCATTGTTGCCAACCTAGAAGGTGGATTTCTGGCGCACTTCAACATCGGTTGCGTGCTGATCGAACTGGGCAGATACGACGAAGCGATTGACGCTCTCCTCCGATGCCTGACTTTCGATGCTGATGATCCCGCTGTCCACTATCAACTCGGGCTGGCGCATTTTCTGAAAGGCGACGATTACGCAGCACTCTACCATCTCCAGGTTACCCGCCGGTACTACCCGAACGACAGCAGCATCCATGCGCTCATTGGGCGTTGTCATCTCCGTCTTGGCGCGTATGACGATGCCGAAACAGCACTGCACACTGCGCTCCGTACCGCACCGCTCGAACGAGATCGGCTCCGCGTACAGATATATTTGCAGGAAGTGACACGCTACCGCGAGATCGGCGTCGTCCGTGCGATCCGGGAACGCTTCTATGCCAGTCACGGCGTGGCATACCTCGGTTCGACGCACGACGACGGATGTGGTTCCCAGGAGTTCGCCGACTTCCACTTCACCTACCCCGATATTGCAGTGACGCTCTATCGCCTGATGCGCCTTGCCTGCTGGCAGTACTGGCGCCTGAGCTGTATCGTTCCTCTCGATCGGCTGGCGGAACCGCTGGCGCGCGCGCTGGCAATGCTGTTCGAGATACCGGTGCGTCGCCCTGAAGAACTGCGCCCCGACGATGTGGCGCTCCTTGTGCTTGCGGTCGGTCATCAGGCGGAACTGCTGAAACTGGCGCTCGAACGGGCACCGTGCCCGGCAGTAACGTTCTGCCTTGGGCTGAACTGGTTGCGCCATAGCGCCATGGTTCCCGATCTGATCGGCGTTGCTGCACGCGATACGTGCAGCATTCCCTGGGAACCGGAGTTTCGGCGCCTGCGCGCGCATGGCGCACCTGCCGATCAACTCGACCATTGTCTGAACCAGGCGTTCCATCACCTGGTTGCAGTGATGCAAACCCTTTCACCGGAGGCGCTCGACATCCAGAATCTGACATTTTTTCAGACCTTCCGCCGCCTGCGCTACCTCGAACGCGCCACCGGCGCTTCGGCAGCCTCCTGAATACCATGCCCGACCATACAATGTGATATATTTATTGACTCCCTGGATTGCCGACGCAGATGCAGCGCGATCCGAATCGTTGGCATTGCACCTGGCAATCGCACTGAAAACGAGAGGGCATACCGATGACACTATCAGCCAATGAACCACTGCCCCACTGGAATATGACCGTCGTCTATCCTGCGCTCGATTCGCCGGAGTTCAACCACGACCTTGCGGCAACACGTCAGGCGTTCGACACGCTAACCTCGCTGTTCGACCGTCTGGAAATCGACCGCCGCGACCATCAACCGACCGATGATGCCGCTATCGCCGCATTCGATACGGTCGTTCCGGCGCTGAACGATCTGCTCGAACGGTTCTCCACACTGCGCGCCTATGTCTACAGTTTCGTGGCGACCGACTCGCGGAACGATCAGGCGCAGGCAACGTTCAGCACGCTGATGCGGGAAGGGGTGCGGCTGACAAAACTATCACGGCGATTGACCGCCTGGCTCGGCGGGCTGGATGTCGAAACGCTGATCCAGCGCTCGACTGTGGCGCGTGACCATGCCTATCTGGTGCGTCGCGCCGCCGAAGAAGCGCGTCACCTGATGTCGCCTGCCGAAGAGGAACTTGCCGCCGAACTGGATCTGTCGGGCGGTATCGCCTGGGCGCGCATGTACCAGAATCTGACATCGCAGATCCTCGTGCCGATTGAGCGCGAAGGGCAGCGGCTCGAATTGCCGATGAGTCAGGTGCGCAACCTGGCGCGCGATCCTGATCGGGCAGTGCGCCGTAGCGCGCACGAGGCAGAACTCGCAGCCTGGGAACGCGCTGCATTGCCGCTCGCATCCGCGCTCAACAGCATCAAAGGTCAGGTGCTCACCCTCTGTCGACGCCGTCGATGGGGATCACCGCTCGAAGCGTCGCTGTTCGACAATGGGATCGACCGCGCCACGCTCGATGCGATGATGACCGCCGCGCGCGAGTTCTTCCCCGATTTCCGGCGCTACCTGCGCGCCAAAGCCAGGCTCCTTGGTCTTGAACGCCTCGCATGGTACGATCTCTTTGCGCCAGCCGGCAGCGGTGGACGTAGCTGGCGCTTCAGCGATGCCGAGTCGTTTATTGTGGCACAGTTCACGCGCTACTCGCCGCGCATGGGTGATTTTGCTGCGCGCGCCTTCCGCGAACGCTGGATTGATGCCGAACCACGCGCCGGGAAGGTCGGCGGCGCGTTCTGTATGTCGCTCCGCCGCGATGAGTCGCGCATTCTGCTGAACCACGATCCGACCGCAGACAGCATGTTTACGCTGGCGCACGAACTCGGGCATGGTTACCACAATCTCAACCTGGCGCAGCAGACGATGCTCAATCGTGACACACCGATGACGCTGGCAGAAACCGCGAGCATCTTCTGCGAGACGATTGTGCGAAATGCGGCGCTCCAGGACGCCGGTCGCGACGAGACGCTCGAAATCCTCGAAGCGTTCCTCAGCGGCGCGTGTCAGGTGATGGTCGATATTACGTCGCGCTTCCTGTTTGAAACCGCGCTGTTCGAGCAACGCGCCACGCGCGATCTGTCGGTCGCCGAGTTGTGCGCACTGATGCTCGATGCCCAGAAACAAACGTATGGCGACGCGCTCGATGAACATACGTTGCATCCGTTCATGTGGGCGGTCAAGGGGCACTACTACAGCAGCGGCTTTTCCTTCTACAATTACCCCTACATGTTCGGCTTGCTGTTCGGGCTAGGGTTGTACGCCATCTATCAGCGTGCTCCCGACGCCTTCCAGGCGCGCTACGACGATCTGCTGGCTTCGACCGGACTGGCAAGCCCGCTCGAATTGGCAGCGCGGATGGGGATCGATCTGCGCTCACCTGCATTCTGGCGTGCCAGTCTCGAGGTGATTCACCACGATATTGATCGCTTTGAGGCTCTGGCGGTTGCATCATGAACCCTGAACGCCTGTTGACCCACACGCTCCGCGAACTGCCGCACGGAATGGCAGTGGCACGCATCCTGGCAGCGGCGCTCGCCGCCGTCGAGCCGGGTGCTGCAGTACGCCGCTTTCTCCGTCGCGAAGGCGAAACGCTGGTTGCCGGAGACGTTGTATACGATCTCCACGCCTTCGATCGGGTGTGGATCGTTGGCGCCGGTAAAGCAGGAGCGCCAATGGCAGTCGCCGCTGCCGACATCGTCGGTGAACGCCTGACCGGTGGGGTGATCGTCGTCAAAGAAGGGCACCTGACGACGGAACACGTCGCAGCGCTGCAACCACGGGTCGCAATCCTCGAAGCCGGTCATCCGCTCCCCGATGCACGCGGTGTCGCTGCCGGCGAACGGATCGCCGAACTGCTCACGCAACTGAGCGAACGCGACCTGGCACTGGCGCTGATCTCCGGCGGCGGCTCGGCGCTGTTGACACGACCGGCGCCGGGGATAAACCTCGATGACCTGCAACGACTGACGGAAGTGTTGCTGGCGTGCGGCGCATCAATCAACGATATCAACACTCTCCGCCGCCACCTCGACACGCTGAAGGGCGGCGGGCTGGCGCGCCTGGCAGCGCCGGCAACCGTCATTACCCTCGTGCTGTCCGACGTTGTCGGCGATCCGCTCGATGTCATCGCCTCAGGTCCCACAGTCGCCGATCCAACGACCTTTACCGATGCACTCAGCGTGCTCGAACGCTACACCATTCTGAACCAGACGCCGGTCGCTATTCTCAGGCGATTGCAGAGCGGTGCGCGTGGCGAAATCGCCGAGACTCCCAAGCCGGGCGATCCGGCGCTTGGGCGGGTCTGCAACCTGATCATCGGCAGCAACCGTCTGGCGGCGGAGGCCGCGCTGACAGCGGCACACTGCGAAGGTTTCAACGCGCTGATCCTGACCACATTTCTGCAGGGTGAGGCACGGATCGTCGGACGAGTCCTGACAGCCATTGCCCGCGAAATTGTCGAACACAATCGTCCGATCCCTCGCCCTGCATGCATCATAGCCGGCGGCGAGACCACCGTCACCCTGCGTGGTGATGGGCGCGGCGGGCGCAACCAGGAACTGGCGCTTGCCGCAGCCGCTGATCTTGCCAGGGCGCCGGGGGCGCTACTGGTTGCGCTGGCGACCGATGGCGGTGATGGACCGACCGACGCGGCAGGGGCAGTGGTCAGCACCACAACTCTCCAACGCGCCGAGCACCTGGGTCTCGACGCTGCTGCAGCACTGGATCGCAACGATAGTTACCCCTTCTTCGATGCCCTGGGTGACCTGCTGCGTCCCGGAGCAACCCGCACCAATGTCAACGATCTAGCGCTTGTCGTGGTGGTGTGACTGCCGGGGCGCATTGACCGTGCAACCACGCATCCGTTTTGCAGACAACCTGCGGTATTATGTCCGGCTCAGAAACGGCAGATGCACACGCGATACCTTGCCAAAAGACACGCGTACCGGAATTGTCAGCGATCGTGACGGCGACGCATCAGTGGTCAGCGTGATCAGCCCTTGTTGCCAGCCATTCGACAGCAAGTTAATACGAATGGTTATGAATAGACTATCATTATTCATGCCGCTTGACGGCGACACCGAAAGCCAGTTGATCTGTTCACTTGCCGTCCACGTCTCACCAGTCTGTCAATCCCGGTTAATACAGATCCGTTGATACGTATCTTTTGTGAAACAGCACATACCAGAGGATTCACACGATGAAATCATTCTGGACTCTTATCCTGATCGCCGTCGGTTTTGTTCTGATCATTGCCGGTTTCGTATACAATGTCATGTTTGCCGGCATTCCATATCAGGATCCATCGCCTGAGCTGATTGCGCGCTACAATCTGCACGCGACGATTGCGCAAACGATAACGATGACCGGCGTGATCACCGTGCTTGCGGGAATTGTTGGGGATATTGCGCGTCGGCTTTTGCGACGATAAGCGATACGACAACTGTTCAGCGTCCCCGGTGTTTATTCTGCCATTCGACACGCAGCAGGTCGATGAGGATGCTCATAAACCGCAGATTGTGGATCGTCGCCAGGCGATAGAAGAGGACTTCACCGATTGCGTGCAAATGGTGCAGATAGCCAAGGGAATAGCGGGTACAGGTGTAGCAGTCGCAGCCGGGAGAGACCGGCTGGTTGGACTTGATATGTCGGTCGTCCTGGATGTAGATGTAGTGAAACCAGCGATCAACAAGGCGAAATCCCAGTGCACGCGGATCGTCAGCGAAGGCGTACAGGCGTCCATTGCGGGCGTCACGCGTCGGCAGGGCGCTGTCGAACATCTGATAGCCCATTCGCGCGCAGGCTGCCACATACTCCGGGTGACCGACGCCAAGGGCGTGGAGCGGGAGATGCGCCGGGATCAGTTCACGGGTGAGCTCCAGCATCCCGGTCAGCAGGTTCCCCGCTGCGTCGAGGGGCCATCCGCCATAGCCATATCCGTCGAAACCGATCTCGAGCAACGCTTCGGCGCATTCGCGCCGTAACCCGGCGATACCCCCACCCTGGACAACCGCAAACAGCAATGGACGCTCGTCGTCCATGCGGCGCATCGCAAGTTGACGTTCAAATTCCTGCTTACAACGCGCCGCCCACCGGATAGTCCGCCGCACCGAGGCGCGTTGTTCGCTCGGGGTATCATCCACGTGGGTGCAATCGTCCAGGCAGACGACAATATCGGCGCCGTATGCCAGTTGCAACTGAATGCACTTCTCCGGCGTCAACTGAAATTTGCGCCCTGCACCTTCTGGCTGAAATACGATCCCTTGATCACTGAGCCGACCCTGCTTCGGATTCTGGCGGATCAGCGAGTACGCCTGAAAACCGCCCGAGTCGGTCATGATCGGACCGTCCCAGCCCGACATTGCGTGAAGACCGCCCAGTGCCTGAATGGTCGACGAGCCTGGCTTCTGCATCAGGTGGAATGTGTTCATCACCAGTGCGCGCACGCCGGCTGCCCGCACATCACCGGCATCGGCGGCGCGCACCGTGCCAAACGTGGCATCAGGTAGAAAGGCAGGCAGCGGCAGTCTTCCCCGGCGTGTCGGTAATTCGTCGCTGTGTGCAGGCATGGCTGGCAGTATACCATGCAGATGGATCGATGCTTCCGGTTGCAACTCTTGACGCCTTTTCTACGTCTTTTCGACAGTACGTATGTCCTGATCTCACACGAGGGGGTTTCATGAAACATTCATGGCAGCGTCGTCTGATTGCGTTTGGCGCGGTTGCGCTCGGTGTTGTTTACCTGATCAATCCTACCGCAGGTGTGCTCGAGTTAATCCCCGATGCTCTGCCGTTCATCGGTAATCTCGACGAAGCAGCGGCGACCACCCTGATCATCTGGGGGATTCGGGCGTGGCGTCAGGCGCCTTCGGCGCTACCGGCGTTGCCGGAAAAACGCGACGCCTCGAAACCCGCGCGCAACTGGTGAATTCGTAGCCCGCATAGACTCTGAAGCACATAACCCGACGCCGGTCACTCACCGCCCTGTCGCCACCAGCATCAATGGGATCAACGTCGGCATCGGCGACAAGCGCGTCATACTCGCACAACCCGGCTGGCGTCAACTGCTGTCGCGCACTATTCCGCGCGATCAATGGCAATACCGGCTGCGACATCTCATCACCCACTTCAAGGACGAATGCCCCGGCGCGTACCTCGCACCACCCCGAATCCCGGATCAGTGTGGCAAGATCGACAGCCGGTTCGGGCGTCGTCAGCAGCAGATCCGCACTCCTGTGTTCGCGTTTTGCAAACATCGTCTCAGTCCAATCACGCAAACGAACCGACCAGAACGTCCAGGCGGTGGTTGCCGTCACGACGACTAGCCATCCGCCGGGTTGCACGACGCGCTGCAGTTCGCGGAGCGCCGCGCGTTGATCGCGCAGCATTCCCAGCGTCGCCAGGCATACCGCCGCGCCGCAGCATGCCGTGCGCAGCGGCAGCATATGCGCATCACCTGCAATTGCCCACATCCCACCACGCGCCACCGCTACCGACAACGCCTCCCGGTTGCAGTCGACGCCGGCAAGCGGTCCGGCGAAGTTTAGCGTCGAGCGAAGGAACGCTGTCTTGCTCCCGGCGCCGCACCCCACATCGAGCAGCGGACCCTGCGGCAACGGCAGGGCGCCAAGAATTGCCTCCAGAACCGGCGCCATCGGCGTGTGAAGCACTGCACTATCGTCGATATTCATCATAAAACTGATATGTATACGCTATCGCTATAATGGGCATCAAAGCCGTAGCCTCGTCGCCCGGCGTATTGGAATGCGCTGGCGATACAGGTTGTAAACAGAGGATGCCCCGATGGACTTCTTTGAACTGATACGCCTCAACCTTCTCTCACCGATGGCACTCGCATTTGTGCTGGGAATTGTCGCTACCTTGGTGCGCAGTGACCTTCACTTCCCGGATGCATTGTACACGGCATTATCAATCTATCTGTTGCTGGCAATCGGGTTGAAGGGTGGTGCAGAACTTTCGGTGACGCCACTGGCGCAGTTGTGGGCGCCGATCCTGGTTGCTCTCCTGCTCGGCGTTGCCATTCCAATCTGGTGCTATGCCATCCTCCGCACCCTGGGCAGGTTTAGCGTCGCCGATGCCGCCGCGATCGCTGCACACTACGGATCGGTATCCGCTGTAACCTTCAGCGCGTGCCTCACGTTCCTGGAAAGTATTCCCTTGCCCTATGAAGGGTTTGTGCCCGCCCTGGTTGCAGTGATGGAGATTCCCGGCATTATTGTAGCACTGGTCATTGCACGTATGCGTCTTGGTCAGGTCGGTTCGTGGCGAAGCGTCTTCCACGAAGTGTTGACGGGCAGAAGTATTCTGCTCCTGTTTGGCGGTCTGGTAATCGGCGCAGCGGCGGGCAAGGAAGGGTTTGCACAGGTCGCGCCGCTCTTCGTCGATCCGTTCAAAGGCGCGTTGACATTCTTCCTGCTCGAAATGGGGATGGTCGCTGCCCGGCAGTTCCGCGACGTTGCCAAAGCCGGAACATTTTTGATCGGCTTTGGTATCGTTATTCCGATCCTGCAGGGCGTACTCGGCATCTGGCTCGGCAACCTTGCGGGTCTGTCCCCTGGCGGCAGCATGGTCTTGGGGGTGCTGGCTGCCAGCGCTTCCTACATTGCTGCGCCAGCTGCGGTGCGTATTGCACTGCCGCAAGCCAATCCGGGGTATTATCTGACCGCCGCGCTGGTGATCACCTTCCCGTTCAACCTGACGCTGGGATTACCGATCTATCTGGCGATGACCCGCGCAATCTTCGGCATATAGCCCGAGCCAGACCTGATCACTCCACCTCCGGTTTTGGCGGAGCGATCAAGCCGCGCCGCACGGCAACCAGCGCTGCCTGCGTGCGATTGCTGACCCCCAGTTTCTGGAAGATCTCACTCAGGCGGTTGCCAACCGTCTTTTCTGAGAGAAACAGGCGCTGCGCGATCGTGCGGTTGTCGTAGCCGGCTGCCAGCAGGGTAAGAATGTCCCGTTCGCGCTCGGTCAACTGTTCGGCATCCTGATCGACGCTCAGGCGACGAAACTCATCGAATACTTTCAGCGTCACGGTTGGATCGAGCGCCGCCTCACCGCGATACACCCGCTCGATCACATCGATCAGTTCGTCGGCGTCGGCATCTTTCAACAGGTAGGCGCGCGCACCAGCTTTGATAGCCTCGAACAGGTGCTGATCCTGACGGTACATGGTCAGCATAATGATCCTGACTTCCGGGTGCGATTGGGCAAGTTGACGCGCCACCGCAACACCGTCGATCTCCGGCATCTGAATGTCGAGCAACACAATATCGGGCTGAAGCGCTGCAACCTGCACCAGCACCTCGCGCCCGGTGGACGCCTCGCCAACAATGACGAATCCTGCTTTGCGCTCCAGCAGTTCGCGCAGTCCCTGACGAAACATGCGATGATCGTCAGCGAGGAGAATACGGACAGATTCACTGCTCATATGCGTCCCCTATCTCTGTTATTCGACACGGCAACCCCGCCGTTCAGCGGAAGGCGCAGCCATGCTGCGCTCCGGCAAGCCTAACCTTTCAATTCCGAGCCGCCTCTGCGACAGCGTCCACCGGCAGGGGCATCCAGGCACGCAACTCCGTCCCCGCGCCGGGACGCGAAAGGATGGTCAATTGCCCGCGCAGCGCCACCAGGCGCTCACGCATCTGGCGTAACCCCACGTGCCCTGGCACTTCGGGCAATGCACCGGGATCAAACCCTCGCCCATCGTCACGCACCACGATCTGCAATCCTTCATCGACCCGTCCGATCATAACCTCGACGTGCGTCGCTGCCGCGTGTTTGGCAACGTTGGTCAACGCTTCCTGAACAACACGGAACGCAACCGCCTCGATCTCCGGCGGAATGGTGGACGGCGTGCCCGTCAGATCAACGTGGATGTCCCAGTTATGTTGACCGGCAAACTCAACAATATAGCGCCGCAACCCTCCCACGAAGCCCAATTCGTCGAACTGCACCGGACGCAGGGCAAAGATCGCCCGTCGTAATTCGCGGATCTGCTCACGCAGTGTGGTTTTCAGTTCCAGCAATTCGGCGCGCAGGCGTTGCGGATCGTGCTCGATCCAGTCCAGCCACAGATCGACACGCATGCGCATAAATGCCAGGCTTTGCGCGATGCCATCATGAATGTCGCGCGCAATACGGGCACGTTCTTCGGCGATTGCGCGTTCCAGTTGATAGATGGCGCGTTCCTCGCGTGAACGTCGCCGGGCGCTGGCGATCGCCTCGGCAATCTCATTCGCAATGGTTTCCAGCAATGCCAGTTCATCACTAGCGACCGGCAGTGGATGCTCAAGATGGAGTTCAATCCACCCCAGTAACGCCATACCATCGTGGAGCGGCAACACCAGGCAGGCGCCGCCAGGGCTTTCGATCATCTGTGGTTGGCGCGCGGTTGCCATTCGATCGGCAATGCTCAACGCGCTGCGCACACGGATGAGTTCCTCCGCTGACATACCCTGAGCTCGTGTCTCGACAATCCCGCCCGGATCGAGCAGCACGACCGCTGTTGCTCGTGCCGGAACCAGACGCCGGGGGAACGTCATTGCTGCATCGAGAATATCATCGAGGGTCGCCGAGTCGACGATCCGCCGGTTAACTTCGCTGAGCAGCGCCAGCTGGCTGTAGGCACGCTGCTGGTCGCGCAACGCCTGTTCCAGTCCCGCCTGATACTGCTGCTCCTGGCGACTGACCCACGTCAATGTCAGCCAGACCGCCAGACCGCCAAGCACCCCCCAGGCGGCCACATCGCCGATCACGCGAGCGAGCGGCGTTTCGGGTTCGAACCATAGTGCTTCTAGCATCCGCCCAATGGCAAACGCCAGACCGATGGCGCCGCCAAGCAACCAGCGCAGGCGCAGCAGAACCTGCCAGTACATTTTTGGCGCTTCATCCGCACGCGGTGTCACCTCTGTGTCGATCACATCCGTCCCCATCCTGCGCCTGGCTTCGGCGATTCTTTCCCCGCCGGTTCCCGGTTCTCAGTTCTTGATTTCTCAATTGTAGCGTAAAATGAAAAACGCAGGCGACCTGAACGCCGCCCGCGTCTGACCACGACGGTCACCTCACGCTTACGCTACCAGTGCGCCACGACCACGCCCCTGACGCGCCATTGCCCGCAATCGAGCGATGCGCTCTTCGGTGGGCGGATGGGTGCTGAACCAGCGCATCACCCCGCCGGCGCCGCTGAGTGGGTTCACAATGTAGAGCGAAGCTGCCGCCGGATTCTGCTGCACAAACCCGCGCTGCGCCGCCCACTCGATCTTCTCCAGTGCACTCGCCAGCGGCAGCGGATCGCCCAGAATACGTGCACCGAGTTCGTCTGCCTGGAATTCGCGCGCGCGTGAGATGCCGAGCTGAATGAGCGTCGCCGCGATTGGCGCCACAATGACGAGCAACAGTTCACTGATCGGATTACCACCTTCCTCGTCATCGCCGCCGCCAAACATGCTGAAAATCTGGCTCCACATCCACATATCGGCAACTGCCGCAATAGCACCGGCAATCGTCGCCGTCACTGCCGAGATCAACGTATCGCGATTCTTGATGTGCGCTAGTTCGTGTGCAATAACTCCGGCAAGTTCTTCTTTCGTCAGCAGGCGGCTGATACCGGTAGTTACCGCCACAACTCCCTTGCTGGGGCTGCGACCGGTTGCGAACGCATTCGGCACATCTTCATCGATGATGTAGAGCCTGGGCATAGGCAGCCCGGCGCGCGCACTCAACTGCTCGACCGTCTCGTAGAACCACGGCGCCTCCTCGCGGCTTACCTCGCGGGCACCTGCCATGCGCAGCACGATACTGTCGGAAAACCAGTACGCGCCCAGATTCATCATCGCCGCAAAAACAACCGCGATGATCAGGCCGAATGTTCCACCCAATGCATTGCCAATCACCAGAAACAATGCGGTCAGCGCCGCCATCAGCGCAAAGAGTTTAATGACATTTTTTCCCATGTAATCCCCTCCTGCCGGTTACCGGATTGTGTCGTGCTTCACGTGCCCTATGGTAGCGTACCGCATCGGTAGACAACAGGGTAGGAATACCCGCCCTCTATCAGGAACCTTCCCGCATTTTCCAGGAAGAGGCAAAGCCTGCATCCGCAAAGTTCTATGTCAATAAACCCTAGACCAGCGCTACCACTCCCAGAGCACCACAGGCAGTTGCAACAATCAGGAGGCTCCGCGCGCTGCGTTCCGTACCGGCGATCAACTGGCGCTCACTTTTCCGACTGATGATCATCCGATCACCTTTTGGTCCGCACGCGATCGCCACCTGACCACCACGATCAACGGCATGCCCCAGAACGAACACCCGCTCTCCGATCAGCAGCGCCTGTTCGGTCCGGCGTATCCCCAGCGCACGCCGTCGTGCGAATCCGGGATCATTCGCCGGCTCGAAGATCGATGCCGTCTCCTGCCACTCGATTGTCGCGCCTTCGGGATCGATCAGCACTCTGCCGGTCTCATCACGAACATAGAATGGCATGCGCACATCACCCGATTCGATCACCTCACTGCCGCGTTGCACCCGCGTCTGCGTCGTGTCTTGCTGATCGGTTTCGGTGATCGTCTCTTCGTACTCACGATTGACCATGAACCGATAGGCAACGCACATCTTGCCGCTCACTTTTGCCAGTAGCGGTGAATCCGCTTCAACACTACCGTTCACCTCGCACCGTTGCGCCAGAGCATCGGCGCCAACCGCCGATGCCACCTGCCGGTAGATATCGTTGAGCAGATCGGCGGTGTACGTTGCCGTTGCGCCAACGGCAACGAGCGTTGCCTGCCGCCGACGCCACACCCACAGACAGATGCCCATCACAACTAACAGGATGGCGCCGATGATTTCCATGGCAGTCTGCAATCCTTTCTGATCAAAAATGCGAGTTCCGCCGGGAAGACGAAACGCTGCACGTCCCACTGCCCGTCGGCGACAAGCGCCTCAAACTGGCGTTCATAGGTTGCACCCATCCCCTTGCGCCGCCCACCCAGGGTCTGCACCGGGTACGACACTAGCACGAAGGGGGCATCGAGCGCTTCGAGGAGACGCGCCGCAGCACCGTGCTCGATCTGCTCCAGCACCGGCGCTATCTTCAGCGCCAGCGCAAGATCAACCGGCGGTCCGCCGGGACTGGTCACCTGATCACGCACCTCTGCGCTGCCGGGGATGCCGGTGAGCGTCAGAAAGCGCTCGATGAACTCAATGAGGGTACCGTCGATATCGCTGGCATAGTAGACCGCGTCAGCGGCAAGCGGCATCCAGGGTATCGCCAGCGGATTCAGCCCACAACCGATATCGAGGACCGAACGGATGGGTGGAAGAGTGCCAAACACGCAGGCATAAAAATGGCTCAGGAACGGCAGACGTTCGCGGCTCGAAGCATGCTGCGCCATCAGATAGAGTGTAGCGTGCAAGAAGGAATCATCGAGGTGCGCGACGCGCAGGTTCGCCCGCGCTGCCCGGATGAGCGTCTCTTCGGAAGGGGTCACCGGTGGGAGCGCAGCACCTGACCGCAAGAGCGCCAACCAGCGCTCCACGTCGATCCGCTGTTTGACATACGCCCCGGTAACCTGATGCAAGTGGTTCTTCGTCGCCTTGAGCGCCTCTCGAGTCGTGCGCCGAACGACGAGTTCACGTGATGCAAGTGTGCGTATCAGTGTCGGATCAATCGAGCGGTACTTCGGCACCGCCAGGATAGCATCGACAACCGCATCGATCTGAGCGGTGTCGCGCGGCGCCTTGCGCCCTGGCGCTGAATGTCCGGTATCTTCGGGCATTGTACAATCACTGGCGATGACATTGATCGCGCCGCCGGTAGCCGGCGTATCCATGGGACGATGGCCAAGTCGTGTTGGGGCGCTGTCGCCTCACTCTGGTCGGGCGTGGACCGCAGAACAACGCGCGCAAACGTTCCCGGCGCGCCCCATCGCGTCTGGACTGCCTTCAGTTCGTCGTGGTTCGGCAGCGTAACGCTCCTGACGTCACCCCATTCAACGTTCAGCTCTCCTCTGCCTTCCCGCGCATCCGTGGGCTTTCCCACGGCACATCGGGAACGCCGGCGCTGGCATTGGCAAACCGCGCCGCAACGAACAGCAGGTCCGAAAGGCGATTCAGGTACACAGCAACCTGTGGATTGACCGGTTCGCTATGACTCAGCGCCACCACCCGCCGTTCGGCGCGGCGGCAGATGGTACGCGCCAGATGAAGGTAGGCAGCGGATAACGAGCCGCCCGGCAGAATGAACTGGTGCAACGGTTCCAGTCGCGCTTCCAGTTCATCAATCGCCTGCTCCAGCACCTGCACCGCCTCCTGATCGATGCGCGGGATATTCGCCGCCTCCCCGGGCGTTGCCAGGTCCGCACCGACAACAAACAGATCGTTTTGAACCCGTGCCAGCAGCGCGTCGAGTTCCGCGCCGACGCCTGCCGCGCGCGCGACGCCGATCGCTGCATTGCACTCATCGACTGTACCGTATGCCTGAACGCGAGGGGCATCCTTGGGGACGCGCAACCCGCCCCACAGACCAGTTTCGCCACTGTCACCGGTTCGCGTATAGATTTTCACTCCTCCCCTCCTCGCTCAATGAGCGCGATGTGCAATTCTCGCAACTGACGTTCATCGACCGGTGACGGCGCGTTGGTCATCAGATCGACCGCCTGCTGCGTCTTCGGGAATGCCATGACCTCGCGGATTGTGACTTCATCGGCAAGGATCATGCAGATGCGGTCGATACCAGGAGCAATGCCGCCATGCGGCGGAGCGCCGTACTCGAACGCTTCCAGCATATGCCCGAACTGACGCATTGCCGTTTCGCGGTCGATGCCGAGCAGGTCGAACAGGCGTTGCTGCACATCACGGCGATGGATACGGATCGATCCGCCACCGGCTTCATACCCGTTCAGAATCAGGTCATACGCTTTGGCGCGCACCCTGTCGGGGTCGGTTTCCATCAGATGCAGGTCTTCATCCTTTGGCGCGGTGAATGGGTGATGCACCGCGTCCCAGCGCTGCTCCTCCTCGTTCCACTCGACGAGCGGAAAATCGAGCACCCATGCCCACGCCAGCACATTTGGATCGGCAAGCTTCAGGCGAGCACCAAATTCGCGCCGCAGACGATCGAGCGTTTGCGCGACGACCTTCGACGTATCGGCAACGATCAGCAATAGATCGCCGGGGGCGCCTTCCATACGACGAATAATGGCAGCCATTTCATCGGGCGAAACCTGCCTGCCGAAACTGGAACGCACCTCCCCGCCTTCTTCCGGTACAATCGCCCAGAGCAATCCTCTGGCGCCCGCCTGCTTTGCCAGTTCAACCAGCTCGTCGATCTGTTTGCGCGAGTAATTCCCTGCACCGGGAATGCGCAATCCCTTCACCTGCCCACCGGTGTCGAGCGCCGCCCGGAAAACACCAGACTGACTGGTAGCCACCACATCGCTCACATCAACCAGTTCCAGACCATAGCGCAGATCCGGTTTGTCCGACCCAAAACGCTCCATCGCCTCGGCATACGTCAGGCGTGGGAAGGGTGTGATCACCCGCTTATGCGGAACAATCTCGCGACAGAGAGCAGTAAACAGACGCTCGATAATATCCAGAACATCGTCCTGATCGACGAAACTCATTTCCATATCGAGCTGGGTGAACTCAGGTTGCCGGTCGGCGCGCTGATCCTCATCGCGGAAGCAGCGCGCAATCTGGAAGTAGCGATCGAAGCCGGCAACCATGAGCAGTTGTTTCAACTGTTGCGGCGACTGCGGCAGCGCATAGAATTTACCCGGATGCAGTCGGCTCGGTACCAGATAGTCGCGCGCACCTTCCGGCGTCGATTTGATCAGGATCGGCGTCTCGATCTCGACAAACCCTTCGCGGTCGAGAAAATCGCGGATGAACTTGACGATCCGATGGCGCAACATGATATTCCGCTGCATCCGTTCACGTCGCAGATCGAGGTAACGATACTTCAGACGCAGCGTTTCTTCCTCACCGCCTTCCTTGTTGATGTAGAGCGGCGGCGTTTTTGCCGGGTTGAGCACCGTCGCTTCGGTTGCATGCACTTCGATCATGCCGGTGGCAATATCGGGATTGTACGCCTCCTCCGGGCGCTGCACCACCCTGCCGCGCACCTGAAGCACGTACTCCACCCGCGCATCACCGGCGACAGCATGCGCTGCCGGCGAATCGGTCGAGTCAAAAACGATCTGTGTGATACCATATCGGTCGCGCAGGTCGATAAAAATCAACGGACCATGGTCGCGGCGGCGATGCACCCAACCGGCGAGCAGCACCTCCTGACCAATGTGTTCTGCACGCAACTCGCCGCAGGTGTGGCTGCGGTACATGATGGAACTCCTTTTATAATCGTATATCGGGATGTTGACGCTCCTGAGTAATCGTCGAGATTGCCATTATAGCCGCACAAGAAAGGGCTGTCCAACACCATGCGCAAGCGTGTCGTCATTCTTGGCGTCGCTATCGATGATGTGCTGATGGACGAAGCAATCGCCGCAGTTGCCCGGTTCATTGGCGAAGGCGGTCCACACCAGATTGTGACGGTCAATCCGGAGTTTGTCATGGAGGCGCGCCGCAATCGCCCCTTTCGACGGGTGCTTGCAGCCGCCGACCTAGCTACGCCCGATGGGTTTGGCATCATCCTGGCAGCGCGCTGGCTTGGAACTCCGTTGCGCGGACGTGTAACCGGCATCGACCTGACCGAACGGATTGCGGCTGAGGCAGCGCAACGTGGTTGGTCGCTGTTCCTCCTCGGCGCAGCGCCCGGCGTTGCAGAGCGCGCTGCGGCAGCCCTGCAACGGGCAAACCCGAGACTGCGCATTGCCGGGTGCTACGCCGGTTCACCACGCCCGGCTGACGAACCGCCGATCCGGGAGCGAATCCTTGCTGCCAGACCCGACGTGCTCCTGGTAGCATACGGGCACCCGGCACAGGATCTGTGGATTGCGCGCAATCAACCGCTCCTGCGTGTACCGGTTGCCATCGGTGTGGGGGGAACCTTCGACGAACTGGCAGGCGTCGTGCCGCGCGCACCGGCGCTGGTGCAGCGCCTGGGATTGAAATGGCTCTATCGCCTGATAGTACAACCCTGGCGCTGGCGACGGATTATGACAGCGGCGCCGCTCTTTCTATGGACGGTGCTGCGCGAGGGACGCGCCTTCGATGCGCCGCACGCTGAATAGCAGCGCACGCGGCACGTGAAAGAAACCCTTGTAATTACCACCTTTGCTGCGCAGTGCCGGTTCACCACGTCGGTCGCAGTAGCCGAACCACTCGCCGTAGATCGGATCGACAAATGTGCGGAAGGCATACTCGTCCACCCGCTCCAGCCAGCGCAACCAGCGCTCCTCGCTGGTCGATGTGTACGCCAGCACCAGCGCATAGATTGCCTCGGTATGCGGCCACCACAGTTTCATGGTCGACTCGAGTTGCAGCGTAGGTT
This sequence comes from Roseiflexus sp., assembly GCA_034432635.1. GTDB lineage: Bacteria > Chloroflexota > Chloroflexia > Chloroflexales > Roseiflexaceae > Roseiflexus. The sequence goes on along the minus strand of DAOUBK010000071.1, from coordinate 26,941 downwards.
TTCCTTCGATGTCCATGAAGTAGTACAACCCGCCATACTCGCGGTCCCAGCCATACTCCAGCGATCCTTCCAGCACGTCGAACGCCAGTTGCCGGTGCGTTTCACTGGGGACAAATTCCAGCATATGGAGCAGGAACCAGGCGACCTCGATCGAATGACCGGGGTTGAACAGGCGACCTTCGGGCCAGTCGCGCAGGTCACGCCCATCGAGCGCGACATGCTCGACGAGAATACGACGTTGCTGATCATAGTGGCGGAGCACGCCATCCATCGCGTCACGGATGATCTGGATGTAACGCGGATCATTGGAGACGTGCGCCAGTTCGATCGCCATGCTCGCCAGTACCATCACATTCGCCAGGTTGCTGACCGGCGGGTTGCCGATCAGCACCGGACGATCAAGCAAGACCGGATTACGAATCCATGCATCAATCTTCCAGAACATCTCGACGGCTTCATCGAAACATCCGGCATCACCGGTTGCACGGGCATATTCGAGCAACCCCAGCATGTAGAACACGGCAGCGTAGGGTTTACGCTGATAGAAATACGGTTCCCCTTCGCGGGTCAGACTGAAATAGACGCGCCCCTGCGGATCACGACCGTAACGGCGCATGAACCGGCAGATGAGCGTTGCCGCATCGAGAAACTCCTGACGCCACCCGAATTCGTTGTAGAGCTGCGAAAACATCCAGACCGCCCGCCCCTGAAGCCACATGTACTTTTTCGTGTCATAGACCGTCCCATCGCGATCCAGGCAGGTGAACTGTCCACCATACTCCTGATCCAGCGAATGGTTCAACCAGAACGAAATGACCGACTCCAGATTCGTGCGATAGCGCTCGGCATATGCTGCGAGCATGGTACCTCTCCCTACTTGTTCTGCCTGGCTTTCTTCACAGGTATCGTACACGATCTCAGAGCAGTGTGGAATGCGGAGCACGGACAATGTTCCAGGCTTCTAACGGGGCATCAACCGCCGGTACTCGACGGCCATACACCGGTTCATCACCACTTTCAAACCCGCAGCCTCGGCGCGTGCCGCAGCCTCCTCGTTCACAATCGACAACTGCATCCACACTGCCCCTGCACCCACCGCGATAGCATCTTCAACAACCGGCATCACTGTCTCAGGACGGCGAAAGATTTCCACAATATCGATCTTTTCCGGTACATCCCGCAACGTGGCATACGGTTTCTCGCCAAGCACCTGAATGTTCAGACTCACCAGGCGCGGATTGACCGGAATGATCCGGTATCCCTGACGCTGCAAAAACTCGGCGACCATATACGAGTCGCGCTCAGGGTCGTCACTGATCCCAACCACAGCAACCGTGCGCGCAGCGCTAAGTAACGCACGAATCTCCTGATCACTGGTCAACACAGCGACCTCCTTCCATACCGGCGCGGCGCCTCAACCGCGCTTTCCTTTCCATCGTATGTCGAAAACCGCCAGCGTGCAACCGACACCTGCCGTGCATGTGGTATGATGATTCATCCAATACTCATCTGCATTTGTTGCAGGGAGGGAAATGCTGATGAACATTCTGCGCTACATGCTAATCTTCGTGCCCCTTGCATTTCTGGCAGAATGGTTCTTTCCCAACCCGCTGGTCATTTTTGCCCTTTCCTGCATTGCCCTCGTTCCACTCGCCGGTCTGCTCGGTGAGGCGACCGAGGAACTCGCCATCCACGTCGGTCCGAAAGTCGGCGGGCTGCTGAACGCCACGCTGGGAAATGCCGCAGAACTGATCATCACCATCGTCGCGTTGCGCGAAGGAAAGATCGAACTGGTCAAGGCATCGATCACCGGCTCGATTCTGGGCAATCTGCTGCTCATCCTCGGTCTCAGCCTGCTCCTTGGCGGTCTGCGCCATGGCATTCAAAAGTTCGATCGCAACCTGACCGGCGTGGCGGCTACGATGATGATGCTCTCCGTTGTTGGTATGATGATCCCAACGCTCTTTGAGTTACTTCGTGAAGTGCAGAGCGGCAGGGTCGATGTCTTCAACACCGAGGTGCGCGATCCGGCGCTCGATGCGCTCAGTCTGGGCGTTGCAGGCATTCTGATCATTGTGTATGTGCTCAGCCTGATCTTTTCGTTTCAGAAACCGGAACGTGGCATTGGCGCTCCAACCGGCGTCGATGATCCATCCACTGAAATCGAACATCACCAGGCAAAATGGAGCGTTCCGCTCTCGCTCGGCATATTGACTATCTCGACCGTTGCTATCGTTTTTCTGAGCGAATTCCTAGTCGGAGCAGTCGAGCCGGTTGTCGAACAACTTGGAGTGAGTGAGTTGTTCCTGGGGGTCATCCTGATCCCACTGGTCGGCAATGTTGCTGAGCATATCGTCGGCGTTCAGGTGGCGATGAAAAACAAAATGGACCTGTCTCTGTCGATCTCGCTCGGCTCCAGCATGCAGATTGCGCTCTTCGTGGCGCCGGTGCTGGTCTTCATCAGCCTCCTGTTTGGCAATGAGATGACCCTGTACTTCAGCCTGTTCGAGGTTGCAGCGCTGACGCTGGCGGTGTTGTGCGCCGCACAGGTATCGGTCGACGGCGAGAGCAACTGGCTCGAAGGCGTGCAACTGCTGGCAGTGTATCTGATTACCGGTCTCGGCTTCTTTTTTGTAGTGACGCCAAGCGCCCATGGCGGCTGATGAGCCGTACCGCGCAAGCATTCAGACGAATGAACGCTATGCTCAACACGATTCATCTGCAAACATTTCTGGCAGTGGTCGAAACCGGAAGCTACAGCGCTGCAGCAGAACGTCTCCACCTGTCTCAACCGGCCGTAAGCAACCACATACGAGCACTCGAAGCACAGCTTGACCGGGTGCGCCTCTTCCGGCGGGTCGGGCAGCAGATGCTGCCAACCCATGCCGGCGAAGAACTGGTTGCCGTTGCGCGCGAAATGCTGGAACTGGCAACGCGCGCAGAAGAGCACATCCGGAGCCTACGCGGTCAGATCAGCGGTCGGGTCATTATTGGCTGCACCCCCTCAGGCGCCGAAACATTGCTCTCTCGAATCCTCAAAGCATTTCACGAGCGCCATCCAGCGGTGAGTCTCACTGTCAGCGTCGCCCTGCCCGAGATCCTGCTGGACCGACTCGCCCGTCGGCATATCCATATCGCCCTGATCGAGGAAAAGCAGAGTCCGCGCAGCTGGATCGTGCAGCTCCTCGGTAGCGAGCCGCTCGAACTGATTGCGCCGCGCACCCACCAGATCACGCACCGCGGACTGATAACGCCAGACGCGATCCGCCATTTGCCGCTGATCATGCCGCTCAACGGAAGCGCCACGCGGCGTCTCATCGAAGAACGGCTACGCGCGGGCAAACCGACGCGCACCGACATCAACATCGCGATCGAGATCGATAGCGTCACCGCCGCGATCGAGGCAGTTCGCAACGGAATCGGGATGGCGTTTGTCCCGCGATCCTGTCTGGCACATCATTCCGATGTGAACATCGTGCCGGTCGATGGACTGAATCTTCAGCAGGAATGGTTTGCGCTCCGTGCGCGTGAACAGACGATACCGCGCGCCGTGCAGGAGATGTTTGCCTTTCTGACCGGTCCGGATGTTCGTGCTATCCTGCATCAGGCAGGCATTCAATCGCCGCTGGAGAACAAAACACCGGGAAAGACCACAAAAATCGAAAGGAGACGTTCGTGATCCATACCGCATTTGCAACGACAAGTCGGGGTTTACGCCGCGATACGGTTCCAATGCGCCTCTTTGAGAAAGCCAAACGCCTGGGGGTCTGGAATCCCAGCGACATCGATTTCAGCCAGGATATACGCGACTGGCAAACGCTTACAGCAGACGAACGCGATCTCGTGTTGCGCCTGACATCGCTGTTTCAAGCAGGCGAGGAGGCGGTCACACTCGATCTGCTGCCGCTTGTTGCCACCATTGCTGCCGAAGGACGCATCGAAGAGGAACTTTTCCTGACCAGTTTCCTGTGGGAGGAAGCCAAGCACACTGACTTCTTCAACCGCTTTCTGACCGAAGTCGCCGGGGGGACCGGAGATCTGAGCCACTACCATACGCCGAACTACCGCGCACTCATTCATGAGGCGTTGCCGGCTGCCATGGGACGCCTTCGCGACGATCCTTCGCCGGAGGCGCAGGCGATAGCATCGCTTACCTACAACATGATCGTCGAAGGCGTGCTGGCAGAAACCGGATATCACGCCTATTTCACCGTGCTCGAACGGCGCAACCTGATGCCCGGCACCCGCAAAGGGATCGGTTTGTTGAAGCAGGACGAATCGCGCCATATCGCCTATGGCGTCTATCTCCTGTCGCGCCTGATCAACGCCGAACCACGCCTGTGGGACATTATCGTCGAGCGGATGAACGAACTCGTGGTGTACGCGATGGGGGTGATCGACGACGCCTTTGCCTGTTACGAGGTCGTTCCCTTCGGGTTGAGCCATGACGACTTCATGCATTTCGCCATGGGGCAGTTCCAGCGGCGTCTCGACCGGATCGAACGCGCCCGCGATCAGACGCTGGAGTCTATCGAGGAAGAAACGCCCGATGCACCAACAGTGTAGGGATGTAGCAGCGCTGCGTCCCAGCGTCTCTGTGTTCCGCATCCTGATCCGATGGTGAGAGGTGCGGCGGACATCAGGGGCGACGCTGCGCCGCTGCGCTCCGTGTTCCTCTCGGGCGCACTCTGCAACTATGTCGTCGGCGCATTGGTTATTTCGGGCGCCAGTGTTTGTACCGGGCTCGACATTGCTGCAGCAGTGCCGTACACTTCTGCACACGCCGCGGCGAACAGGTCGCCCCAGCGTTTACTCGCTTCACTGAATGCCTCTTTGGTGCGCTCAGCCACCGTGCCCGGCGTCGCCTTCGTCCAGTCGGCGGCAATAATGCCGCCCTTAACGATCGCCTTCGTCACCGGACGCAACGCTGGAACGACGACCGGCGCCGCAGCAATGGCAGCAACACCAACCACGATGTTGGGAATGCCAGAGACGGTCTTCTCGAACAGAACTTCGCCAACAGTTTCGAGCAGCGCCATTGCTCTATGGTACAATGCCTTAAACAGGGCGCAAGGCACAGGTCATATGCGCACGTATCGCATCGTTCTCAGCGGTCTGGGGCATGTGGGCCGCAGTTTTCTTAACATCATGCAATCGCAGGCGCCGCTCCTCGCCGCGCGCTATGGTGTTGCCCTTCGTCTGGTCGCAGCCGCCGACTCGAGAGGTGCGGCGATTGATGAGTCGGGACTGGACCCGGCATCGATCCTGATTCTCAAACAGCGACAGCAGAGCGTGGCAACACTCCCTCTCCACGGCGTCCCCGGTTTGTCCCCTATCGATGTTGTCCGCCGTACCGAGGCCGACATCCTGCTCGAAGCCACACCTGTCAACCTGAAGCACGGTCAACCAGGACTCGATACCGTGCGCACGGCGTTGCGACGCAGGATGCACGCCGTGCTAGCAAACAAAGGACCGCTGGCGCTGGCATATGCGGAACTGGCTGCGCTCAGCGATATGGGAGAAGTCTCCGAGGAGCGCGGCGATCCGCGCGACTGGCCCGCACTGCGTTTCAGCGCGTGCGTCGGCGGCGCGCTACCAACCATCGCAATCGGACGACGCGATCTTGCCGGTGCGCGCATCCTGCAGGTGGAAGCAGTGCTGAACGGCACCACGCAGGGCATACTTCGGGCGATGGAATGGGGCACTGCTTACGCCGATGCACTGGCAGAAATGCAGCGACGCGGTCTGGCGGAAACCGACCCGTCGCTCGATGTTGAGGGATGGGATGCCGCCAGCAAACTGACAATCGTCGCCAACGCGGTGCTGCGCCGCCCGACGACGCTCGCCGATGTAACAGTGCGGGGTATCACCGGATTGACGACTGACGACCTGCAGGCTGCGCTCGAACGCGGCGAGCGGATCGTCCTGCTCTGCCTGGCAGAACAGCAGGGAGATGATTTCCGTCTCAGTGTCCAGCCAACGCCGTTGACCCTCGACCATCCCCTGGCACGTATGGGCGCCGACGAAATGGGTGTGGTCTACACAACCGACATTGCCGGCAGACAAACCGCCATGGCGCTCGAAACCGATCCCATGCCTACCGCCGCAGCCATGTTGCGCGATATCCTCGATATCGCAACCCGTTGATGATGTGCGAGGTCTCTGATGCATCCTCTTCCGTTTCAGAACATCGAAGCCGCCCGTGAACGCATCACACCGTTTATCCGACGCACACCGCTCATGCCGCTGCCCGCCCTGCGCGGCGATTTCCATCCAAACCTGCGGCTCAAACTGGAAAACCTCCAGGTTTCCGGATCGTTCAAAGCGCGTGGCGTGTTCAACCATCTGCTGCAACTCGATGAAGCACAGCGAATACGCGGCGTCATCGCCGCCTCCGGGGGCAATCACGGATTGGCGCTGGCATACGCCGCCTGGCGTCTGGGTATTCCTGCAACGGTGTATCTGCCTGCACGCGCCTCCGCCGATCGGGAACAACGTATCGCCACCTGGGGCGCGCGTATCTTCCGCTACGGCGATACATGGGACGATGCCCATCAGCGCGCAATTGCACACGCAGCAGCCGAGGGATTGTACTATGTCCACCCCTTCGACGACATCCGCACCCTGGAAGGACAGGGTACGCTCGGTCTCGAAATCCTCGTCGATCTTCCGGTCGTCGATCTCGCACTGATCGCGGTCGGCGGCGGTGGGCTGATCGGCGGCGTGGCTGCCGCACTCAAGCAGGCGCGCCCCGGCATCCGGATCATCGGCGTCGAACCGACCGGAGCACCGACTATGACTGTCAGTCTCAATGCCGGCCGGCTGGTGGAACTGCCTGCCGTCCACAGCATCGCCGACACCCTCTCGCCGCGCGCGCTCAGTGAACGTACCCTCGACCTGGCATTGCGTTATGTCAATGAAGTGGTGCTGGTCACCGATGCGCAGATGGTCGAAGCAATGCGCTGGCTCTGGACTGAGTGCAATCAACTGGTCGAACCGTCCGGCGCTGCAGTGATCGCTGCCCTCCAGAGTGGTGCGGCGGATCTTTCACGCTACGCAGCACCGGTTGCTATCATCTGCGGCGGCAACGTCGATGCAACGTGCGTTTTCGCAGGGTACACTGCGGGGTAGGTGTGGCATTCAACATTCCGATGTTCCAATGTTCAACGTTCAACGTCCCAACCCCCACTTGACAAATGCACGATCCTTCGAGTATACTCGCAAACGGTATCAATGCAACGAGTGCAATCCGTATGAGCCGACAAAACGCCAGCCTCCTCCTTAGCCTTATCCTTGTAGCCCTGATTATTATCACGGGCTTATAGGTGTTTGGGAGGCAGCGCGCGGCGAGACGAACAGTACGACGACACGAGCCCCTCCCAAACCCACGGGAGGGGCTCTTCGTTTGGGGTCATACGATGTCGCAACAATGCACGCGCCCGTTGCCGGTCACGGTTGAACCCGACCGATCCCCCTGAGCGACAGAGAAGTCGCTGACGCGCCACCGATGCGCAATCAGGCGCCGATGACGGCGACGCCTACGCTTGTGTGTGCACTGCACATCAGGCGCTACCTGGACAGACGACAAACCAGTGACGCTATTCGAAACAAGCGGGTCACCATTCCAGAGAAAGGGAGGAAACAGATGTCCGAAAAGCGCACCGGCGCTCAGGTGATGTGTGAGGCGCTGATCCGCAACGGGGTCGAAGTGATGTTCGGCATCCCCGGCGGCGCGATCATGCCGTTCTACTACGCGATGTGGGAGTACCGCGATAAACTGCGCCACGTGCTCTGTCGCCACGAACAGGGCGCAGGACACGCTGCCGAAGGGTATGCGCGCGCTACCGGTCAGTTGGGCGTGTGCATCGGTACCAGCGGACCCGGCGCTACCAATCTGGTGACGGCTATCGCCGACGCCATGATGGACAGTACACCGATTCTGGCGATCACCGGACAGGTCGGGTCGCATGTGCTTGGCAAGGATGCCTTTCAGGAGACCGACATTACCGGCATCACCATGCCCATCACCAAACACAACTACCTGGTGAAACGCGCGGAAGACCTGCCCTACGTTTTTGAGGAGGCGATCTATATCGCCACCACCGGGCGCCCCGGTCCGGTGTTGATCGACGTAACAAAGGACGCTCAGCAGGCAACCATCGTCCCCGACTGGAATATCAAACTCGACCTCCCTGGCTATAAGCCGAACTATCGCCCCAATCTCAAACAGGTGCGCGAAGCAATCAAACTGATCCTGAGCGCAAAGAAACCACTGATCATCGCCGGTCACGGAATCATTATGTCCGGCGCCGTCGAGGAACTGCGCGTCTTCGCCGAGCGTACCCGCATCCCGGTGATCACTACTCTCCACGGGATCGGTTCCTTCCCTGAAGACCATCCGCTCAGCATTGGTATGCCGGGTATGCATGGCTGGGTGCACGTCAATCGCGCCATTCAGGAGTGCGATGTGCTGTTCAACATCGGCGGGCGCTTCGACGACCGGGTGACCGGTAAGGCAAGTACCTTCGCCCCTAACGCGAAAGTCATTCACGTCGATATCGATCCCTCAGAGATCGGCAAGAATGTCAAAGTGACCGTGCCGATCGTCGCCGATGCCCGTCTGGCATTGCAGGCGTTCCTCGATGAGTTCCCACCCGATCGCGAGGCGTTTGCCGAACTGCACGGGCACGCTTCCGACTGGATGGAGCACATTCGCGAGATGCAGGCGAAGCACCAACCGAAGCAGCAATACCTCAACCGCGCCGACACCGAAAATATGAGTCTGCCGCCGCACGATGTGTATGCCGCACTGACGAAGGCGCTCAACAGTCGTGGCAACTACCGCGTCGTCACCGACGTCGGGCAGCATCAGATGTGGGCAGCACAGTTGATCGACTGGTATCGCCCGCGCACCCATATTACGTCCGGCGGAGCGGGAACCATGGGCTTTGCCGTGCCGGCAGCGCTCGGTGTTGCCATCGCCCATCCCAACGATACCGTCTGGGCGATCTGCGGTGATGGCGGCTTCCAGATGACCAATCAGGAGATGGCGACGATCGTGCAGGAAGGGATCAAGAACATCAAGATCGCGGTAATCAACAACGGCTACCTGGGCATGGTGCGTCAGTGGCAGGAACTGTTCGAGAATAAGCGCTACAGTGGTACGCCTCTCTCCGGTCCCGATTTCGCCAGACTGGCGGAAGCGTACTACTGGAAGGGGATCACCGTCGAGCACACCAGTCAGGTCGAGGCAGCCATCGAAGAAGCGTATGCCACCGATGGACCGGTGTTGATCGACTTCCGCGTCGAGCGTGAGGTCAACGTGTTCCCGATGGTGCCACAGAACAAGAGCATCAGCGAAATGATCCTGGAATCGCCGCATCAATCATAGGATGGCGCAACAATCCATCTCTCTGAAACGCTGAAAAGGAACGATCATGAAAAAACATACCATCGTCGCCCTTGTGCAGGATCGCCCCGGCGTGCTGAGTCGGGTGGTCGGTCTTATCCGACGACGCGGATACAATATCGAAAGCCTGGCTGTCGGTCACAGCGAAACGCCCGGTGTTAGTCGGATGACGATCGTCGTGGAATGGGAGAATGTCGAACAGGTGGTCAAACAACTCTACCGCCTGATCGAAGTGTTGAAGGTGAGCGATGTCACCAACGACCCGACCGTCGAACGCGAGATGGCGCTGATGAAACTGCACGCGCCACCGGCAAAACGCCCAGAGATCGTTGCCCTCACCGAGGTATTCGACGCCAAGATCGTCGATGTGGGCGCCAATACGATGGTGATCGAAATGACCGGTTCGCCTTCCAAGGTGCAAAACTTCATCGATGTGATCCGCCCCTATGGCATCCGCGAGATGATGCGCACCGGACGAATCGCGATGGTACGCGGCGCGCGCGGGCATAATGCGGAGGAGTATGTCGAGAATGCCAACGGGCATGCCGAGCGCGTGCCGGTAATGAACTGAATCGATGGAGAAGGGCGCAGCAGTCGCCCACATATGATCGAGACACCGGGGATGACTGCTGCACCCCGGCAGGAGAATGCACCACAACTATGGCAAACATTTACTACGAAAATCACGCCGATCTTTCGCGCCTCGCCGGACGAACGATCGCCGTCATCGGCTTCGGCAGCCAGGGGCACGCACATGCACTGAATTTGAAGGAAAGCGGCTGCGACGTCGTCGTTGGTCTGTACCACGGATCGAAAAGCTGGAGCAAAGCGGAAGGATTGGGACTGAAGGTGCTGCCCGTCGCCGACGCTGCCAGAGAAGCACAGATTATCATGCTGGCGCTCCCCGATACGGCGCAGGCGGCGATCTACCGCGACCAGATCGGTCCGTTCATGACGCCCGGTAAGACGCTGATGTTCGCCCATGGCTTCAACATTCGCTTCGGGCAGATCGTGCCGCCTGAGGGCGTCGATGTCAGCATGGTCGCCCCCAAAGCGCCCGGTCACCGGGTTCGTGAGGTCTACACGCAGGGCGGCGGCGTTCCGGCGCTCGTCGCTGTCCATCAGGACGCTTCGGGGCACGCACTGGCGGACGCGCTGGCATATGCTCGCGGGCTTGGATGCACCCGCGCCGGCGTTATCGAGACGACGTTTGCCGAAGAAACCGAGACCGATCTGTTCGGTGAACAGGTGGTGTTGTGCGGCGGCGTGTCGGCACTGGTCAAAGCGGCGTTCGAGACACTGGTCGAAGCCGGGTATCAGCCGGAAGTTGCATACTTCGAGTGCATGCACGAACTCAAGTTGATCGTCGATCTGTTCTACCAGGGCGGTCTCAACTATATGCGCTACTCAGTTAGCGATACGGCGGAATGGGGTGATTACACCGCCGGTCCGAAGATTATCACCGACGAAACGCGCGCAACGATGAAATGCATTCTGGCGGATATTCAGAGCGGCGCGTTCGCCGAAGACTGGATCGAAGAGAACCACAATGGTCGCCCGCGCTTCAATGCGTACCGCACTCGCGACATTGCGCATCCCATCGAGCAGGTGGGTCGAGAGTTGCGTCGGATGATGCCGTTCGTCAATCCACGCGAGGTGGTGCCGGGTGAAGGCGGGGCGTGAAGAACCGGGAGCGAAGAGCCTATCCGAGAAATCTGTCGGGGTAGGTGAAGGCAATGCCTGCGCCTATCCATCGAATAGCCCCCATATGGGTTATTCGGATAGGATCCAAGAGCCGGGAATCGGGCATGTGCGACGATAGTGGTGGAGGGGACACCAGCATTGCAAGGGCTATCTCCCGCAACCATCCCCGTCGATGGTCGCAATTGTCGAGGGGCAATCAACGTGGCAAGGGCTGCCTGCCGAACCCCTCGCTGTCGAGGGATGACGGAAGGGCGCAGTAGTCACGCCGGCATCGCAGGGGGCAAATCGTCATGGCAGATGAGTACACGTATCGACATCTCATGATGTGGAATCGGGCGCAGCAACCGGCGCTCGAAGTCATGAAGATCGTTCAGCGTCTGCCGGATATGTGGGGCAATGCAATCATTGACAGATCACTGCTTCTGCCACCTCACATCGGTGCACATATCGCCGAAGGGTGCGTGCGCTACACACCTGGTGCGCATCGCAACCATCCATCGATTGCGAAAGGATCACCCGCCGAAACTGATAGCCGGCGCGACCTGCTGCACCGTGCCGGGTATCTTTCGGTCGCAGAAGAAGCCAGATGACACACGGAATGCCGGGAAATGATGGTCATGCTTACGAGCAAGACTCGAAAACTGGAAAACACTGTGCCATCACGTACATCTGCCACTCATGAGGAACAGGCATCATACATCGCCGATAATCCAGTCTCATCGCCGCCTTTCCTGTTTATACCCGAAGATTATCAGCCAGGCGCCGGGGAATAAGCGCTAAATGCTCCTGGTTCCTAGTTCTCGTTCCTGGTCTTGGTTCTCGGTTCCCGGTTCTCAGTTCTCTCAAAGGAGAAACCAGCGCTATGGAGGATCATGTACGTATTTTCGACACTACCCTGCGCGATGGTGAACAGGCGCCCGGATGTACGATGACTCTCGAAGAGAAACTGGAAGTGGCGCGGCAACTTGCACGTCTGGGCGTCGATATCATCGAAGCCGGTTTCCCGGCGGCATCCCCCGGCGACTGGGCGGCAGTCCACGAGATCGCCAGAACTGTCGGAACGCCGGACGGTCCGATCATCGCAGCCCTGGCGCGCGCCAACAAGGACGACATCGATAAAGCCTGGAGCGCAATCCAGCCGGCTGCGAAGAAGCGCATCCACACTTTCATCTCTTCGTCCGATATCCACATCGAACACCAGTTGCGTTCGACCCGCGAGGAAGTGCTGGAGCGCGCGCGCACGATGGTGCGCTACGCCCGTTCGCTGTGCGACGATGTCGAGTTCTCGCCAATGGATGCGACCCGCTCCGATCCGGAGTACGTCTATCGCATGCTTGCGGCAGTGGTCGAAGAGGGCGCCACCACGCTCAACATTCCTGATACTGTCGGCTATGCCACTCCCGAAGAGTATGCCGAACTGATCGCCGGTATCTACCGCCACGTCCCCGGCGCAGAGAAGATTATCATTTCCACCCACTGCCACGACGATCTGGGGATGGCAGTGGCGAATTCGCTGGCGGGGATACGGGCAGGCGCACGACAGATCGAGTGCACCATCAACGGCATCGGTGAGCGCGCCGGCAACGCTTCACTCGAAGAAGTCGTGATGGCGCTGAAAACCCGCCGCTCGTTCTTTGGCGTCGATACGCGGATCAACACTCGCGAACTGGCGCGCAGCAGTCGCCTGGTGAGTACGATCATCGGCATGCCGGTGCCGCCCAATAAGGCGATTGTCGGCGCCAATGCCTTCGCCCACGAGTCCGGTATTCATCAGGATGGCGTCCTGAAACATCGGATGACCTACGAAATCATGGACGCAACTACCATCGGTCTCGATGGGAATGCGATTGTGCTCGGCAAACATTCGGGGCGCAACGCGCTGCGTACCAAACTCGCCGCCATGGGGTATGAGTTCGATAGCGAGGAGGAATTCAACCAGGTCTTCCAACGTTTCAAGGAACTGTGCGACAAAAAGAAGATCGTCGATGATCGCGATCTGGAAGTGCTGGCGACCGGCGGATCGCTCCACACCCCCGAACTCTACCGCCTGGAGCACGTGCAGGTCACCTGTGGCACCGGCGTGACCCCGGTTGCAACCGTGCGCATCACCGATCCTGATGGTAACACCCATACCACTGCTGCTCACGGCACCGGTCCGGTCGATGCAATTTACAAAGCGATCGACAAAATCGTCGGACGACCGAACGAACTGATCGAGTTCTCGATCAAGGCGGTTACCGAGGGGATCGACGCCGTTGCTGAGGTTTCAGTTCGCATTCGCGAACCGGGCGATGAGGTTCAGGAGGGCGAGTACCGCATCGGACGCCACCGCGGACCGCAGATCTACAGCGGGTATAGCGCCAATACCGATACGATCGTTGCGGCTGCCGAGTCGTATATGACGGCGCTCAACAAAATGATCGCAGCGCGGCAGGAACGTCTCAGCGCCGAAAATGCTGCGTATGCCGCCGGATACGATCGCAACAAACCAACGTATGCGGTCGATCTGTTCGGCAAGAATGCAACCGAGTAAACGCGCATGGCTGGAACGGCAACAACCGGCATCGACCGTGTAAGAGACCAGACCATCATGACCCACGCAATCGCATATCTTGGTCCTCCCGGTTCCTACAGCGAGATTGCGGCGCTGGCGTATGGCGGGGAACAGGCGACCTGCATTCCACTGGCAAGTATGCCAGCGGTTGTCACCGCTGTCGAAACTGGTGCTGCTACCGTCGGCGTCCTGCCGATCGAAAATGTGCTCGAAGGGAGTGTGACCACCACGCTCGATCTGCTGATCCACGAAACCAACCTGCGTATCACGGGTGAGACGGTCATTCCAATCCGGCACTACCTGGTCGGGCGTGCCGGATTGGCGCTGCACGAAATTAAGGTACTGTATGGACATCCGCAGTCACTTGGGCAGTGCCGGCGTTTTATCGAACGCTGCCTGCCCGGCGTGGCAACCGTTGCGTCCCTGAGCAACAGCGCGGCGCCTGCCGAAGCGCTGGCGGACGAACGTCCGGCGGCGGCGATCGGCACCCTGCGCGCAGCCGAACTCGTTGGCGCAGCAGTGATTGCGAGCGATATTCAGGATCGCTCCGGGAACGTCACCCGCTTCATCGCCCTGGGACGCCACGACCATCCGCCGACCGGCGACGACAAAACCAGTTTCTGCTTCGGCTTTGACCGCGAAGATCGACCGGGCGTGCTGGTAGACGCCCTTCAGGAACTGGCGTCGGTGGGCATCAATATGACCAAACTCGAATCTCGTCCATCGAAAGAAGTGCTGGGACAGTACATTTTTCTGGTTGACATCAACGGCCACCGTGAAGATCCGACGGTAGCCGCCGCTCTGGAGCGTCTTCGCGCAAAAACGGGACTGTTCAAGGTCTTTGGGAGCTACCCGCGCTGGCGTGGGCAGCAGTAGACGCCTGATGTTCGATGCACATCCGCATTGTGCGCAAGGAGCCAGTTATGCAGATTCTGCTCTACGATACCACCCTACGCGACGGAACGCAGCGCGAGGGTCTCTCACTCTCCGTTGAGGATAAACTCAAGATCGCACGTGAACTCGATCTGCTCGGTATTCACTACATCGAAGGGGGATGGCCCGGATCGAATCCTAAAGACGCCGAGTTCTTCCAGCGCATCAGGCGTGTCACCCTGCGCCACGCGAAAATCGCCGCCTTCGGCAGTACGCGCCACACCAATGCCACCTGTGACACCGATGCCAACATTCAGGCGCTGGTCGAAGCCGATACCCCGGTTGTCACACTGGTCGGCAAAAGCTCGACGCTCCATGTCGAGAAGGTGCTCGAAACGACGCTCCAGGAAAATCTGGCGATGATCGGCGACAGTGTGGCATACTTCAAAGCGCGCGACAAAGAAGTAGTGTACGACGCCGAACATTTTTTCGACGGCTACAAACTCAATCCTTCCTACGCGTTGGAAACCCTGACCGCAGCCGCACGCGCCGGTGCTGATTGCCTGGTGCTGTGCGACACCAACGGCGGCAGTCTGCCGGACGACGTCGCGGCAGTTGTGCAGACGGTGCAGCGTCATCTGCAGCAGGCAGGATTCGATGTCGGCACACCGGAGGCGCGCCTGACACTCGGTATTCACACCCACAACGATGGCGCTCTCGCCGTTGCCAACGCCATCGCCGCCGTGCGCGCCGGATGTACCCACGTGCAGGGAACGATCAACGGCTATGGGGAGCGCTGCGGCAATATGGATCTGATCCCGCTCATTGCCAACCTGCAGTTGAAACTCGGCTACCGCTGCATCACTCCCGAACAACTCCGTCGGTTGACCGAGGTATCGCACTACGTGGCTGCGGTCGCCAACCTCAATCCCGATACCCATGCACCCTTCGTTGGTCACTCCGCTTTTGCCCACAAAGGTGGCATCCACGTTGCTGCAGTCGCCAAAACCCCCGACAGTTACCAGCACATCGATCCCGAACTGGTTGGCAACCGCATGCGCATTGTGGTGAGTGAACTGTCAGGACGCGGCAACGTGCGGATGCGCGCGCAGGAACTTGGACTCGAACTGAACGGCAACGAGCGTGTAGTGCTGCAACGGATCAAAGAACTGGAGAACCGCGGCTTCCAGTTCGAGGCTGCTGAAGGCTCGTTCGAAATGCTGGTGCGCCGCGCCGCACCGGACTACGAACCGCCGTTCGAACTGCTCGACTTTACCGTTGTCGTCAGCAAGCATGGCGACCGGGATATGACCTCGCAGGCGATGGTGAAACTCAGAGTCGGCAACGAGGTCATGCACACTGCCGCCGAAGGCGCCGGACCGGTCAACGCCCTCGACAGGGCGATCCGCAAGGCGCTGCTGCCGCACTATCCCGAACTTGCCAATGTGCAGCTGGTGGACTACAAAGTGCGTATTGTGGATGAACACCTGGGCACTGCCGCCAAACCGCGCGTCCTGATCGAATCGGCGTGTGGTGAGGAACGCTGGAGCACAGTCGGTTGTTCGGAGAATATCATCGAAGCCAGTTTCATGGCGCTGTGGGATAGCCTGGAATTGCCGCTTGCGCGACGACGGGCAATGGCAACGGTGACGGGTGCCCCCCCGCAACACTGATATAATTGCGTCAGGCGCAACGGCGCCGGTTCACACTGCTGTGAAAGGAGAAATCCAATGCCTATCCGCGAATCGAAGTATATCTGGTTCAACGGCGAGATGGTCCCCTGGGAAAAGGCGACCGTCCACGTTATGACGCACGCCCTGCACTACGGATCGTCGGTCTTCGAGGGGATCCGCGCCTACGAAACACCCCAGGGAGCGGCTATTTTCCGCCTGCGCGAACACATCCGCCGTCTCTTCGATTCGTGCCGGATCTACCGGATGGATCCGCCGTTCACGCCAGAGCAGGTGTTCGAAGCCTGCCGTGCAGTGGTACGTGAGAACGGATTGCAGAATGCCTATATCCGCCCGCTGGTGTGGCGCGGCTACGGCGAAATGGGGCTGAACCCGTTGCGCTCACCGGTCGAAGTGATGGTTGCTGCAATGGAGTGGGGCGCCTACCTGGGCGCGGAAGGGCTTGAAAATGGCGTGGATGTGCATGTCTCCTCCTGGCAGCGGGTCGCGCCGAATACCCTGCCGGCAATGGCAAAGGCTGGCGGCAATTATCTTTCATCGCAGTTGATCGTTATGGAAGCGGTGCGCAATGGCTACGCCGAAGGTATCGCGCTCGATGTACACGGATGGCTGTCGGAAGGATCGGGTGAAAACCTGTTCCTCATTCGCGACGGCATCATTTATACGCCGCCGGTCACCGCCGCGCTGCTGCCCGGCATTACCCGCGACGCTGTGATCACCCTGGCGCAGCAGCTTGGGTACGAGGTGCGCGAACAAAATCTGCCGCGCGAGATGCTCTATCTGGCGGACGAACTCTTCTTTACCGGCACTGCTGCTGAAGTGACGCCGATCCGCTCGGTCGATAAGTTACCTGTCGGTAGCGGAAAACGCGGACCGATCACCACTGCCATTCAGAAGGCATTCTTCGGGTTGTTCTCCGGCGAAACAGAGGATCGTTGGGGATGGTTGACACCGGTAGCCGGGTAAACTGGTGTTGTTGCACTCCCGATCCAACGCTGGCAACTCGCTGTATCGAACCAACAGGAACCGCTATGACACCTTGCACACTGTTCAAAAAAATCTGGGATGCCCACATCGTTCGCCCGCAGACGGCGGAAACCCCTGCGGTGCTCTACATCGATCTGCATCTCATTCACGAAGTCACGTCGCCACAGGCGTTCACCGAACTGCGGCAGCGCGGTCTGAAGGTGCGCCGTCCAGATCGCACTCTGGCGACGATGGATCATTCGACACCAACCACACCCCGCGACGCCAACGGAGTCATCCCGGTCGTCGATGCGCAGGCGGCGGCGCAACTCCGTCAACTCGAGCAGAACTGCGCCGAGTTCGGCATCCCGCTTTTCGCATTGGGAAGCGAATACCAGGGCATCGTTCACGTTATCGGTCCCGAACAGGGACTGACGCAACCAGGGATGACTATCGTTTGCGGCGATAGCCATACCAGTACACACGGCGCATTCGGCGCGCTGGCTTTCGGCATCGGTACGTCCGAGGTTGCCCACGTGCTTGCGACGCAGTGCCTGCTCCAGACCTGCCCCAAAACCATGGAAGTGCGTGTCGATGGGCGTCTGGCGCAGGGTGTGACCGCTAAAGACATCATTCTGGCGATCATTGCGCGCTACGGCGTCGGCGCCGGTACCGGACACGTCTTCGAATACACCGGCGAAGCCGTCCGGGCGCTGTCGATGGAAGAGCGCATGACGATCTGCAACATGTCGATCGAAGGCGGCGCGCGTGCTGGCATGATCGCTCCCGATGACACCACATTCGAGTACATCGCCGGGCGGCCCTTCGCGCCACAGGGCAAAGCCTGGGACGAAGCCGTGGCATACTGGCGCACCCTGCCCACCGATGAAGGTGCAGTCTATGATCGGATCATTACCCTCGATGCATCACAACTGAAACCGATGATCACCTACGGCACCAATCCCGGCATGGGCATGCCGATCGACGGGCGCATCCCTACCCCCGACGAACTGCCCGACCCGGCGGCGCGCCAGGCGCTCGACAAAGCATTGCGTTACATGGACTTGCGCCCCGGGCAACCCCTCCTCGGACACAAGATCGATGTGGTCTTCCTGGGGAGTTGCACCAACTCGCGGATTTCAGACCTGCGCATGGCAGCGCGGCTCCTCCAGGGGCGCAAGATTGCCGATGGCGTGCGGATGATGGTCGTTCCCGGATCGCAGCAGGTCAAAAAGCAGGCGGAAGCCGAAGGTCTGCACGAGATTTTTCGCGCAGCCGGCGCTGAATGGCGCGAAGCCGGCTGCTCGGCATGCCTCGGCATGAACGACGACAAAGTACCTCCTGGTAAATACGCTGTCTCAACGAGCAATCGCAACTTTGAAGGACGCCAGGGACCGGGGGCGCGCACCTTCCTTGCCAGTCCGCTCACTGCCGTCGCTTCTGCCATCGAAGGCGCGGTGGCCGACCCACGCAGGTATCTCGGAGGATAAAGACGCTGCAACCAGCAGGCGCCGCAGCAGGCGCACCTCCCGCTTCAGCCTGCGCAGGTCTGGCAGGATAAGGATCACGCAGTTCCCGATTCTCAGTTCTCGACAGGAGCACATTGTATGCAACCCATTTCGGTCATCACCGGGCGCATCGTCGCATTGCCGGTTCAGGATATCGATACCGATCAGATTATCCCCGCCCGCTATCTCAAAGTCACCGACAAATCGGGACTAGCGGAAGGACTGTTCTACGCCTGGCGCTTCGACGCCGATGGCAGACCCAACCCCGATTTCGTGCTGAACCGTCCGGAAACGCAGAGGGCGACCATCCTGGTTGCCGGGCGCAACTTCGGCTGCGGTTCATCGCGCGAACATGCTCCCTGGGCGCTGCTGGGGTACGGGTTTCGGGCGGTCATCAGCCCCTACTTTGCCGATATCTTTCGCAACAATGCTTTGAAGAACGGCTTGCTGACCGTTCAGGTGGACGACGAAACCTTCCAGCAACTGGTCAGTCACTTTGACGCCGACCCGACCACCACCGTCACCATCGACCTGACGGCACAGACGGTCACCCTTCCCGACGGTCGCAGCGTCGGCTTTCCGATCGACCCGTTTACCAAATACTGCCTGCTGCACGGCGTCGATCAGTTAGGCTTTCTGCTCGGTGAAGAGGAGGCAATTGCCGCTTACGAAGCATCGCATTCGCCGCGTGTCATTACTACTGCCAGGAACGTATGACGCCCCTGATCGGATATGCGCGCTACATCGTGATTATTGCGGTGCTGATGACGCTCCTGGCAGCAACGACACTCATTCTGTTCGGCGCCACCGGGACGGTCATCGTCATTCAGCAGATCATTACCAGAGGCGATTTTTCCTCGACAACTGCAAAGAGCCTGCTTTTGAGCTTCATCGAGATCACCGACATTTTTCTGCTGGCGACGGTGCTCTACATTACTGCGCTGGGACTGTACGAACTTTTCATCGATGACCGGACGCCGGTGCCACACTGGCTGGTCATCCACTCCCTCGACGATCTCAAAGATAAACTGATCGGCGTGGTGATCGTTGTCATCGGCGTCGGATTTCTCGGACAGTTCACCACCTGGAACGGCGAAACGAACCTGCTCATTTCAGGTGGCGGTGCGGGGGTTGTCATCATAGCGCTCACCTACTTTCTCACCCAGAAGGGCAAAAAAGACAAGGAAAAGACGGAGCAGTAAGATGCATGCAGTCATCACGGCGCTTCCCGGCGACGGTATCGGTCCTGAAGTGGTCGCCGAAGGAGTGCGCGTTCTTTATGCGGTTGGGGAACGTTTCAGGCATACATTCGAGGTGCGCGAGGCACTGATCGGCGGGTGCGCCATCGATGCTGTTGGAACGGCGCTACCGGACGAAACGCTGCGCCTGTGCCGTGAGTCAGATGCGGTACTCCTGGGTGCGGTCGGCGGTCCAAAATGGGACAACCCGGAAGCATCGGTGCGTCCTGAACAGGGACTGCTCGGCATCCGCAAGGCGTTGGGTCTGTTCGCCAACCTGCGCCCGGTCACCCTGCACCCGCGCCTGATCGCTGCGTCGCCGTTGCGACCGGAACGACTCCAGGGAGTTGATCTGGTCGTTGTGCGTGAACTGACCGGCGGCATCTATTTTGGCGAAAAGGGGCGCGATACGACGCCTGATGGCAATGAGAGCGCCTACGACGAGTGCGTCTACACTACGGCAGAGATCGAGCGGATTGTGCGAACAGCCGCAAACCTGGCGCGTCAGCGACGTAAAAAAGTAACCTCGGTGGACAAAGCGAACGTACTGGAAACCTCACGCCTGTGGCGCAGCGTGACAACGCGCGTGATGCGCGACGAGTTCCCCGACGTTCATCTGGAGCACATGCTGGTGGACGCCTGCGCCATGCACCTCATCCGTCGTCCCTCGGACTTCGACGTAATCGTGACCGAGAACATGTTTGGCGACATTCTGACCGATGAAGCCTCGATGCTGGCAGGATCGATGGGGATGCTGCCATCGGCATCGCTCGGCGCACCTGGCGACACCGGCAGGTCAACGCGGATGGGGTTGTACGAACCCATCCACGGCTCTGCGCCCGACATTGCCGGCAAAGGGATTGCCAATCCACTGGCGACCATTCTGAGTGCTGGGTTGCTTCTCCGTCACTCGCTGGGGTTGGAACACGAAGCGCGCGCTGTCGAAACCGCCGTCTGGCGCACAATCGAGGATGGGATCGTCACCGCTGACATTGCCACACCGGATGAGCACCCTGTAACGACGACCGAAGTCGGCAAAGCGGTAGCAGCGCGAGTCACTGCCGACTGACGGGCAGATTCGGGTGCGATGCGCAACACTTTCGCAACTCGCCGGGCAGAGGCGAAAAACGCTGGCCGTCAATCGCGACGTATCAACGATTTTTTCATCGTTTTGTTCAGTAGAAAGCGAAGGAGCGCGTTTCGCAATTTGACGCAATTCTGGCACAAGAATCGGGTTGCGAAACGCTCCCGTTCATGTAGTATACGGGTGTTGTGGTGACCCACCAGGAAGGCTCAGGAGCGATGAAGCGTGATCGTCGCAGTTGGGAAGATGGATGTGAGCAGTCGCGAGGGGCGTTTTTTGTGAAATTGAGGAGTTTTCGGCAAAATCCTTGCGATAACGGTCAAGCATCAGCAGGCGATCACGGTTTTTTGTGAAATTGAGGAGTTTTCGGCAAAATCCTTGGCGGTAGGGAACTACGGCACCGCTGTAGCGGGGTACGGTTTTGTGAAATTGAGGAGTTTTCGGCAAAATCCTTGGGGTCTCGACCCTGACCTCGAACGCCAGAAGCGCGATTTTGTAAAATTGAGGAGTTTTCGGCAAAATCCTTGTCTGCGTGCAACGCCTGTCTGCGTGCAACGCACAGTTTTTGTGAAATTGAGGAGTTTTCGGCAAAATCCGTCCGGTTGCTGGATTGTCCACAGGCACACCACGAAGTGTTTTGTGAAATTGAGGAGTTTTCGGCAAAATCCTTCGGCGGAATACTGCGCAAATTGGCGGCATTCGTCAACCTTTTGTGAAATTGAGGAGTTTCCGGCAAAATCCTCGGGGTCTCGACCCTGACCTCGAACGCCAGAAGCGCGATTTTGTGAAATTGAGGAGTTTTCGGCAAAACCATCAGTGTGACAATCGCGGCCGAGTAATGAATTGAGGAATTTTCGGCTCGCTGAAGAGCACTGAAACGGGCGGGCGAGGGTAATGCCTTCGCCTTCCCATTGTCTCCCGTCGTTTGCGCACGTTCCCGCTTTCAACATGCCGAAGATGCTGGATCATCCGGGATCATTATTGGCATTTTCATCCGCTTTGTGGCGGTCGTCACCGCGCGGTGCACCCACCACGGATCATCCGGGATCATTATTGGCATGTTTCATCTGCTCCAGATCACTGCACAGAAAGTAAAAAGCGACCGGAGAATTCAAGATCATAAACTCTTCCCCGCCCATGACTTTAGTACCGTTTGATTCCTGTCCGTCCATCCATACCCGATCAGGTCTAATGTCCTCTTTCGTTAATAGCAGGTTAATGCTATCTTACCGCCAGTAGCACGCCGCAATCGCAACCACATGTTGTCTGCGGCTCTCATTGGCAATACCAGGCTCTGCGCCACGCAAGCTTTGCCAGAAAGGAAAACCGTCGTATGGAAACGCGCCCGACCGACTCCGGTGTACCTCTCTCCACTAAGGGCAGTATTCGGTATGCTTCCGACAGATCACTTGCGTCCGGCGACACGATCCCCGTCTCACGTCGCCGTCTGGAGCACCTTCAGCGCCATCTGACGTGCAGCTACCGGCGCTTTCCAATCCGCCATCTCCGTCAATCACTCCGGATTCTTCAGCACCTGCTCATCACCGGTGACCGCCCCTCAGACCGGTAGAGCAGACGCTATCCGGCAGAATCTCAGACCTAATCTGTGGTTTATCGACCACACCGCCATGCGCCGCCATCTCTGCCAGACCGCCGTTGATTTCCAGTGAGGGATGGCATGGAAATGAGCAAAAAGGAGGAAACCAATGGCACTCCGCCGTCGCTGGAGTTCGCTGAGCGCGCTTCTGCGTGCAACGATACGGCAAGAGGAATGGATGACGGTGCGTGAGGCGGCCGCGCTGTACCGTGTGACTGACGAGACGATGCTGGCATGGGTACGGGCACGAGCATTCCCATCAAAACACGAGGAGGGACGTACCTGGGTGGCGCGTGCAGCGCTCGAGGCGGCGCTGCGCCAGATGCCAGAACCACGGCGTCTATCCACACGTAATGAAGGGTAATGCATACTCTCCAGCAAGATGAGGAACGAACCACGCACGGGGCGGCCGTCCGGTCGCCTCTTCTCACCTATCGCCCCCCCCTTGCCAGTCCAGGGTAAGAGAGAACAGAACATATGGTCCAACACACCTTCTGTCGCAGTGGAACACTCTGACGCAGACCGCTACTCCCCTCTCTCGTGTGCGTTCAGAAGCTGACAGCATATATGAGCTAACACAACTTCTGCCGTAGCGGGACACCCTGGCGCAGGATGTTGCTCCCCTCTCCCGCGATGCGGGAAAAGGGTCGGGGGTGAGGGCATTCAGGGCGTCCCCAAGCCCTATCTTCCGCACACACTCGCACGCTCTATCCGCCTCTGAACGGTTTTGGATGGAGGTGAGTTGTTGCGGCAAACATTGTGCGGCAGAACAGCGTGGGGCACCCGGAATCAGACGTGACTGAGGGATCGCCGTTCTCGAAAAAAGAGAGTACGAGCAACATTGCACACGGCATCCGCGACACGCAACCGGCATAGCACCTGCCAGCCACACCCGCGTCTTCGGCGTGCGATCCGCACTGCGTGCGTGCTATAATGTGACCTCAGTTTGTGCATCGGCAGGCAAGGGTCGCCATGAACCAGATCTACATCGCAATCGATGTCGAAACGACCGGACTCGAAGCAGGAGTTGATGAGATTATCGAGATTGCCGCCGTCAAATTCCAGGCGGATGAGGTGCTCGAAACATTCAGCACCCTGGTGCAACCGGTCCATTCGCTGCCCCTCAATTCCAGCCGGTTGACTGGTATCACCGCAGATATGCTCGTCGGTGCGCCGCGCTTTGCCGAAGTTGCGCCGCGTTTTGCCGCATTCCTCAAGAACTACCCGCTCGTCGGGCACAATGTCGAGTTCGACCTGCGCATGCTGCGCGCTCAGGGGATGCGACTGCCTCAACCGGCATTCGATACGCTCGAACTGGCAACGCTCCTGATGCCACGCACACCGGCGTACCGCCTCGGCACGCTCACGGCAACCCTCGGTATCCCCCATGATGAAGCCCACCGGGCACTGAGCGACGCTGATGTGACCCGTCAGGTCTTCCTTCACCTGCTGCGGCGGATTGCAGCGCTCCCTTTGGACGATCTCAATGAGATCATGCGCCTGACCGGGCGGATCGAGTGGGGGCTGCGGAGTCTGTTCGAGGAAGCGCAACGCGCAAAAGCGCTGCGCGTTTTCGTGGACGCAACACCTATTCAGGCTGACCGGCACGACGCGCGTGACGAGAAGATCGCGCCACTGAAACCAACGGGTGATGAGCGCCCGATCAATCTGGCGGACATCCGTCGATTCTTCAGCCCTGAAGGTGCGCTCGGTCGTGCGTTTGCGGGGTATGAACAGCGCGATCAGCAGGTGCGTATGTCCGAAGCGGTCGCCGATACGCTCAACCAGGGTGGGGCGCTGATCGCCGAAGCCGGCACCGGCACCGGTAAGGGGCTGGCATACCTGGTTCCTGCGGCGCTGCATGCCGCGCGCCGTGGCGAACGCGTGGTGATCTCGACCAATACCATCAATCTGCAAGATCAACTCTTCTTCAAAGACATCCCAACGCTGCAAAAGGTGATGTCGAATGGCGCCGACAAACCGCCGTTCACTGCGGCGTTGCTCAAAGGGCGCAGCAACTATCTCTGCCTCAAGCGTTACAAAGACCTGCACCGTGATCCGCGCCTGATGTCGGACGATGTACGCGCACTGATCAAGGTGCAGTTGTGGTTGCCAACGACCGAAAGCGGGGATCGGGCAGAACTGCCGCTTCAAGAGGGCGAGAACGTTGCATGGAACCGAATGAGCGCCGCCTGGGAACAGTGCACCGGTCCACAGTGCAGCGAGTTTCAGCGCTGCTTCTTCTTCAAGGCGCGCAAACAGGCGGAAGCGGCGCACCTGGTGATCGTCAATCATGCGCTCCTCGTGGCGGATCTGGCGGTCGAAAATGATGTCATCCCGCCCTACGATTATCTCGTCATCGATGAGGCGCACAATCTGGAAGATGTTGCAACCGACCAGTTGAGCTTCACAGTTGATCGCGAAGGATTGCTTGCGTTTCTCGACGATATTTTCACCGAAGGGCAGGCGCAGGTGGTCGGTGGTTTGCTGAGTGAACTGCCCAACCATTTTCGCGAAAGTATGGCAACCCGCACCGATATCGACCGCGCCGATGCGATTGCCGATGCGTTGCGCCCGGCAGTGGCACGTGCGCGCGATGCGGTGTATGGATGCTTCAATGTGCTGATTGCGTTCATCAAGCGCGAAACCGAACTGACTGCCCACGACTCGCGGTTGCGTATCACCGATGCGCTGCGCCGCAAACCATCCTGGGCGGAGGTCGAACGCGCCTGGGATACGCTCAGCACGGCGCTCCACGCCATCGGCGAGGGGCTGGGGCGTCTGGAGACACTCCTGATCGACCTCAAGGACGCCGAATTGCTGGAGTACGACGCTCTGATGCTGCGGGTGCAGGCGCTCAAGCGCTACGCCACCGAGGTACGCATCAATATCGGGCATATCCTGACCGGCGGTGCAGAGGAAAAGGTTACCTGGCTGACTCACGACCGCACGCGCGATGAACTGACCCTTTCTGCGGCGCCGTTGTCGGTTGCCGACGTGCTCCGCACCAATCTGTTCGAAGCAAAGACCGCAACGATCCTGACCTCGGCGACACTGTCGGTCGGCGGCAACTTTACGTTCATTCGCGAACGTATCGGTCTCGACCACGCCGAAGAATTGACGCTGGACTCGCCGTTTGACTACACCCGGCAGGCGTTGCTCTACATTCCGCAGGATATTCCCGAACCAAACCAGAATGGCTATCAGCGGGCGCTGGAGCAGGCGATCATCGACCTGGCACGTGCAACCGGCGGTCGAATGCTGGTCCTGTTTACCTCCACAAATGCGCTACGCCAGACGTACCGCGCCATCCAGGAGCCACTGGAAGACGCAGGAATTGCCGTCCTCGGACAGGGGATCGACGGATCGCGCCGCAGTCTGCTCGAGCGTTTCAGGGAGTTTCCCGGAACGGTGCTGCTCGGCACCTCGAGTTTCTGGGAGGGGGTCGACGTTGTTGGCGATGCGCTCTCGGTGCTGGTGATCGCCAAACTTCCCTTCAGTGTACCGACCGATCCGATCTTTGCCGCGCGGTCAGAACAGTTCGATGATCCCTTCAGCCAGTATGCGGTGCCGCAGTCGATCCTGCGTTTCAAGCAGGGTTTTGGGCGCCTGATCCGTTCCAAAGACGATCGCGGCGTTGTGGCAGTGCTCGACCGTCGCCTGCTGACGAAGAAGTATGGTCAGACGTTCCTCGAATCGCTGCCGCATACCACCGTGCGCAGCGGCCCATTACAACGCCTTCCCGACCTTGCCAGGCGCTTCCTGGCAAGTGGCAACGGCGTTCCCGGTGAAACAGCTTCTGAAAAGGAACATTCGCTGCGACGAACGTGAGCGCTGTGATCCGTTACAAACGTTCCAGACGACGCATCCATGAGTCGAAGCCCGACTTCGGCTTTTTTGTCACAATAATTGTGGGAACAACGACCACATTACAACAAGTGTGGCGCTATACTGCGTCGAGCAAAAGTCTCTTCTGTTTGCCCCTCGCACAGGATGAGCACTTTCTTCATAACCCCGGACGTCCCCCACGCACATTTTTCTCCCAGAGATTGCCGAGGCTGTAGTCGTCCAACCAGCGCTCGATTTCTGCATGATCCAGCCGGCGAATGACGGATATGCCATCGATACGATCAACAACCAGAATTTCTTGCGCAGCAAACTGATTGATCAGTGTGACCGACTGAGTCGAAAGTATCGACTGAACCTGGTGGGCAACACTCCGGATCATTTCAGAAAGAAGTTTGGCTCATGTTCAAACTCGGTGCACTGGAGTATGCTCTCATAAGACGCGTTGTATCACAGGTGAGCCGATGGAAT
>DAOUBK010000070.1:0-2018 GCA_034432635.1 Roseiflexus sp. | reverse complement strand
ACCGCGTGATGCGCGTGCGGCTGTTAAAGCACTAATGCATTTCGGCAATTTCGGCTCGTTGAAGAGCACTGAAACTCAGTGAATCACACTGTGCGCGAAGAAACTGCGGGGATTTCGGCAATTTCGGCTCGTTGAAGAGCACTGAAACACTTGCTCTGCAAAGACGCGCGATGGTGAGCTAATGCATTTCGGCAATTTCGGCTCGTTGAAGAGCACTGAAACAATGCGCCATCCTGGTTGGTCGCGCTTGCGCTGCTATTTCGGCAATTTCGGCTCGTTGAAGAGCACTGAAACCGCGTGATGCGCGTGCGGCTGTTAAAGCCCTAATGCATTTCGGCAATTTCGGCTCGTTGAAGAGCACTGAAACTTCTATGCGTTTTGGCTGTATGTCAGAAGTGCAATAATTTCGGCAATTTCGGCTCGTTGAAGAGCACTGAAACGGGGAGTGACCGGTGTGCCGCGCGTTTTTTCATAAAATTTCGGCAATTTTGGCTCGTTGAAGAGCACTGAAACCCCCACAGAAGGAAGGGTATGATGGAAAAACTCGCAATTTCGGCAATTTCGGCTCGTTGAAGAGCACTGAAACAGGCAGTCGTCTCGCCCGCCCAGGGCGCCAAAGACCATTTCGGCAATTTCGGCTCGTTGAAGAGCACTGAAACTGGTATTTTGAGGGATCGTCGACAATTGCAACCGTAATTTCGGCAATTTCGGCTCGTTGAAGAGCACTGAAACAGATACTGCTTGCTGAGCCAGATCATGAGCGTGACGTATTTCGGCAATTTCGGCTCGTTGAAGAGCACTGAAACTGCGCGAGCTAGGCTACCGCTTGCCTCAGGCGGACATATTTCGGCAATTTCGGCTCGTTGAAGAGCACTGAAACATTAAAGTAATTTTTTTTGTCTCGTCGTCGTGTCGTATTTCGGCAATTTCGGCTCGTTGAAGAGCACTGAAACCTAGTCGCGAGCCACGTTGCATAAACTGGAGTATTTATTTCGGCAATTTCGGCTCGTTGAAGAGCACTGAAACTGGCGACGCATGAAACGTACGTTCAACAATGGGAAAAATTTCGGCAATTTCGGCTCGTTGAAGAGCACTGAAACGTTGGGCGACGCGCGAACTGTACAGCGATGTCGATGAATTTCGGCAATTTCGGCTCGTTGAAGAGCACTGAAACTGCTCATGTGGCGTTTTTGGCTTTCTAATGCGATATTATTTCGGCAATTTCGGCTCGTTGAAGAGCACTGAAACAAAGAACTGCGCGCGCGTGAGATAACATGTAACAGATTTCGGCAATTTCGGCTCGTTGAAGAGCACTGAAACAGATCTAGTTGACGCATCGTGCTCATCCGTTGAGGTATTTCGGCAATTTCGGCTCGTTGAAGAGCACTGAAACGGATTGCACGGTCGAGGAGGTCGGGACGGACGATGAATTTCGGCAATTTCGGCTCGTTGAAGAGCACTGAAACCTACGAAGCCGACATCACGCGCGAGGAGGAAGTCCAATTTCGGCAATTTCGGCTCGTTGAAGAGCACTGAAACGTCTCCATATTTGTTACTCCCGATCACGAACGAGAAATTTCGGCAATTTCGGCTCGTTGAAGAGCACTGAAACAGGATCCCCACCTATGCCTTCTGGGCGCAAGTGAGATTTCGGCAATTTCGGCTCGTTGAAGAGCACTGAAACTCGACCTTCAAGCGTTTGTGCTAATCCCGTCACAAGATTTCGGCAATTTCGGCTCGTTGAAGAGCACTGAAACGGCATCGGTTACCTCCTCATACAATCCAAGTGACAAATTTCGGCAATTTCGGCTCGTTGAAGAGCACTGAAACCCAATACAGTCTCGCATTCCTTACGCTGTTCTTGTTATTTATTTCGGCAATTTCGGCTCGTTGAAGAGCACTGAAACTCTAGCCCCTCCGCGGGGTTGCTTGCTGCCAAAATCTATTTCGGCAATTTCGGCTCGTTGAAGAGCACTGAAACCGCGTGATGCGCGTGCGGCTGTTAAAGCACTAATGCA
>DAOUBK010000069.1:0-1741 GCA_034432635.1 Roseiflexus sp. | reverse complement strand
GATCGACCGCACGCTGAAGGAGATTGGGCAGACGGTGAAGACGGTTTCGGGTGTGGCGCTGCCGTTCGATAGCATGCTCGACGATAATGAGGATATTCGCGATATTCTCGATTACATCGGCGAGACACTGCAAACCGGGGTGCTGGAAGATGCGTCGCAAGAGGGTGAGGACGGGCCGCAGCGCAGTGCTCCCCGTTCGGAGCGAAAGCGGTAGGGGTCACATATGGCAGTTCGCAGCAAACCGCTCGGTTCCACACCGCCGCGACAGCGCAAGCCTGCTGTTCCGCCGCGTAAGCCGTTTGCGCCCTACCCGATTGTCGAACCACCGACGCGCAGCGGTATCGGCGCTCCCGCCGGGTTGCTGATGATCCTCTTTGGACTGCCGCTCTGGGCGCTCGGCGCAAAGTACACCCTTGACGGCGCCGTAATCGGGATCAATATGTTGGCCACGTTCCTTGAATTGCCTGCCCGTGTTCCTGCACCCACCGGATGGTGGAACCTACTGCTCATCCCCGTTGGGCTGCTCTTTTCGTATGTCGAATCGAACGTGCGCCCGAACCTGCTTGGTGGTCCTGCTCAACTTCTGGCGTTGCTCATTCTGCTGATGCTCACTCACGGTATCGACATCTACACCACTTACCTCGGTATCGCCTCCCTCGCGGCGCAATCGACCGGCATCGGGCAATTTCTCAACCTGTTCTGGTGGAGTCCCTACGTTGCTGCCGTGGTGCTGACCTACCTTCCTGAACTTCTCATACGCGGCGGATGGTCGCTGCTGACGGAATAGCGCCTATCGAACGTTTTTTGCCCGCTGGACAAAGCACGATCCCGAACAGCATCAGTCGTATTATGAAGAATAGACGGCTCGACTGTCGGCGTAAGACTGTCTTGAGTCGGCACTCCGCTTGCGCCGGTGCGCGCTGCAGGAACAGTTCTCGACGCCGATCCTCAGAGGACTTCCCTGACCTACACTCCGTGGAGTAGCGTCTGTACGCTGCAAAAAGCCCTTGCCATCGCCACTTCGGGCAATCAGGCTCGAGTCAAACAGGGTGTGTACCGTCTCTCGACCAGACCGGTGTGTTTCCGCCGACCAGCGGTATCGCGCTCTATGGCGGCTTCAACGAAACCGAAACAGCGCTCGATTAGCGCCACCAGGTGAACAATGTCACCGCCCTGAGCGGTAATGTCGGCAACAACGACACGACCGACGCCAGACAGAGAAGTTCCGTCAGCCTCTGCGTGTTACCTTCCGGTGCCTCTCCGTGTGGTTTAAGGGCGGACAGCACATAGGGGGGTACGCACTTTTATTTCTGAGAGTAAGGCGCTTGCTGATCATGTTCACGCTGCAACGTGCATTCCAGGCACACAAGCACCTGTTCACATCTTCCATCCTGGCACGCTTTGCTGTCGAGAATTGCAGCGTCGATGGACACCAGGGGAACGGGTAAGGGACGACACGTGTGTCGCCCCTGCCAATGCACGCCAGAGCATTCCTCTTGACCGGCAGCGCGCAGAAGCATGGCTTCCGTGCCAGCAGATGTGACCCGCGCATTCCGGCGTGCACGTTCCCCAGGGGAAGGCGACGGCAGTGCCATCGCCTACTCCGCCAACAGGATGGTTCGGTCAGGCTCCAATGTACACAACAGCCTCCAGGAGCTAACGCACCTGGCTCATGTTCAAACTCGGTGCACTGGAGTATGCTCTCATAAGACGCGTTGTATCACAGGTGAGCCGATGGAAT
>DAOUBK010000068.1:0-6539 GCA_034432635.1 Roseiflexus sp. | reverse complement strand
AGGCGCACGGTGCTGTCGATGCGTCTCGGATACCATATGCTCTGACATGGCGCAATGAAAGGAGGTTCCGCCGGCAGGCGGGCGCCGTTTCGGCTGTCGCCCGAAGGCGACAGTCCCCACGGCGCGAATGTTTATGGAGGATCTGCCCATGCAGGTACTTAAGATTGTGCTCGAAGGCGTGACCACATCGTTCCGCTACCCGCACTTCATGCTGGGGGTGCAGCCGAGCTTTCCACTGCCGCCGCCGGCAACGATTTACGGGCACGTGTGTAGTGCGTTGGGTGAGTGGTTCGATCCGGAGGGGGTGGCGTTCGCCTACCACTTCACCGTTGCCGGTGAGGGGTATGACCTTGAACATATTCACGTGCTCGCAGCGTCATCGGGGAAATTGTCCGGTGGTGAGCGCAAGGTGCTCGAGGGAAATATCAATCCTTTCAAACGCCACATTCTGCTCTCCCCGCGGCTGACGCTCTACCTCAACCGACCCGAATGGATTGATGCCTTCCGCCGTCCGCGTTACCCGGTTGTGCTCGGTCGTTCGCAGGACCTGGCATCCTACACCCGGATCGAGATTGTTGAATTACAGCAGGCGGAGCAGGTCTACTTCGAGCATACCCTGCTCCCGTACTCGATGGCGGCGCAGGCGCCGGCCGGCGTCGTGACCCTTATGCCGCACTGGATCGATTACCGGCGTCAGCGACGGCCCGGTTTTGCGCGTTACCTGATGCTAACCGAACGTATCACGACGAAACACATGCTGCGTTTCGGTCAGCAGACGCCGACCTACTGGAGCGATCCTACGGCGCCCACGGTCGAAGGATTGCCGTTGGGCTTATGGTTTCACACTTTTGTGGGGGCAGACGATGAAACCATCGCCATGGCCTGACTGGATGGATCATCTGCTGGCGAAGAGTCAGCAGTATGGCGGCGAGACCTTAGCCGGACATACCTGGGATGTGCTCTGTCAGCTGGCTGACCTTTCCCGCCTGCGTCCGCAGCTTGCAGACGGCACACGCCTCTGGCACTGTCTGTATTGGGCTGCATTTCTGCACGATTTCGGCAAGGCGGCAAAGGGGTTTCAGCGGCGGTTACGTGGTGGCCCGGCATGGTCGCATCGCCACGAGGTGCTTTCGCTGGCGTTTGTTGACGCCATCGCTCACGATCTGAGCGCAGCAGAACAGTGCT
The DNA here is from genome assembly GCA_034432635.1 of Roseiflexus sp. Lineage (GTDB taxonomy): Bacteria > Chloroflexota > Chloroflexia > Chloroflexales > Roseiflexaceae > Roseiflexus. The sequence goes on along the minus strand of DAOUBK010000068.1, from coordinate 5,354 downwards.
GGGTCGTGGCAGCGATTGTGTCGCACCACCGCGATGCCGCCGAGATCGCCGAACTGTACCCCTTTGGCTTGCGCAGCGATCCACTGACCGATCTCTGTAATGAGCTCGACGCCGAAACGACCGGCCATATGTTGCGCTGGCTCACCGAATGCGCGAATCGGTGGCGCGAACTGCTCGGTCTGACCGCCGAAGTTGGTGCGATCCAGCCGCAGCCCTGTGCGGTGAGCGCGCAACGGGTACGGTACTGGTTGCGGATGTACCACGACTGGGTCGAGAGCCTGGGCAGCGAAGGGTCTGATGCCCGGCGTCCCGGCATTCTGCTGCGCGGACTGATCACCAGCGCCGATCATATTGCGTCGGCGCACCTGCATCGTCTGCCGCCGCCGATCCGTGCATCGTGGCAGGAGGTTGCGGCAATGTGCAATCTGCCGCCGGATCGGCTCTACCCGCATCAGCGCGAGAGCGCCGGGCAGAGTACACATTCGGCGCTCCTGATGGCGCCGACCGGCAGCGGCAAGACCGAGGCGGCGTTGGCATGGGCGCTCGGCGACGGACGCGCTCCGCCGGCACGCATCTTCTATGTGCTGCCCTATCAGGCCAGTATGAATGCGATGTATGACCGGTTACGGCATACCTTTGGCGATGATGCGGTCGGATTGCAGCACGGTCGGGCGGCGCAGGCGCTCTACGCCCGGTTTCGCGAAGGCGAGGAGTGGTCGGCGACCGCGACGCGGCGGGTACAGTGGGAAAAGAACCTCAACCTGCTGCATGCCCGTCCGCTCAAGGTGCTCAGCCCCTACCAGCTTCTCAAAGCGCTCTTTCAACTGCGTGGCTTCGAAGCCATGCTGGCGGATTATGCGCAGGCAGCGTTCATTTTCGACGAGATTCATGCCTATGAACCGGAGCGACTGGCGCTCATCATAGGTCTGATGCGCTATGTGCGCGAACAGTTTGCCGCCCGTTTCTTCGTCATGTCGGCGACGTTTCCTGAACTGATTCGTGACCAACTGTCCATCGCTCTTGGCGATACGCCCCTGATTCGTGCAACACCGGACATTTTTGCCCGCTTCCGTCGTCATCGGTTGCACCTGCGCGACGGTGAACTTACCGATCCGGCAGCCATCACCGAAATTGTCGCAGCAGTACGCCAGGGCAAACAGGTGCTGGTCTGCGCCAACACGGTGGCACGAGCGCAAATGGTGCGCGATCTCCTGGCGCACGCCGGTCTGATCGACGAACAACTGATCCTGATCCACAGTCGATTCACCTACGGTGATCGCAACCGACTGGAACAGACGATTGTCGAGCACTGTCGCAGCAATAGCACACAGCGAACACCGCTGGTGCTGGTTGCCACCCAGGTGGTCGAAGTCAGCCTCGATATCGATCTCGATGTGCTCTACAGTGATCCGGCGCCGCTCGAAGCGCTGCTGCAACGCTTCGGACGGGTCAATCGCCGGGCAGCGAAAGGAATCTGTCCGGTCTATGTCTTCCGCCAGCCCAACGATGGCCAGGGGGTGTACGGACGCGACCGCGACCCGGAATGTTCCGGTCATATCGTGCGGGTGACGCTCGCCGAACTCGAACAGCACGATGGTGCGTTCATCGACGAAGCGGCCATCAACCAGTGGCTCGACCGGATCTACGCCGATCCCGTACTGAACCGGCAGTGGCGCGATGCCTACCAGCGGATGACACAGCACGTAGACCTGATCATTCAGGGCATCTGCCCGTTCCAGAGCGACGAACAGCGTGAGGATGAATTCGAGCAGATGTTTGATGGCGTTGACGTTGTGCCGGCATGCTTCGAGCGCGACTACGTTGGTCTGCTGGTTGAAGAGCGCTTTATCGAAGCGAATGACTATCTGGTCAGCATCAGCAAGCAGCGTTTTGCGATCCTACGCAATCAGGGCAAACTGCGACCGGCAGAAGCGAGTGGACGGCGGCGGATCTGGGTTGCGCAAACAGCCTATGATTCGCGTCAGGGTCTCTCGTTCGGCGACAATACGGTCGATCTGGACTGGATCTGAGATTGAGAGTATCAGTGAGTGCGCTACCCAATCATCTGTTGTCTGGAGCCTGCCAATGAGTCTGCTAACCCATCATTTGCAGTTCACGCTGGATGCTGTGACACCGCTGGAACTCGGCGACAACGCCGGTGCGGCGGTACGCGGCGCGCTGGTGAATGCGCTGCTGGATCGCTTCTGCGCCAACAAAAGCGCATCCACCTGTGCCGGGTGCCCGCTCTTCAACGTTTGCCCGGTGGCGGCGCTGGTCGCGCCTATGCGCGAATCGGGCGAAACCGGCGGGGAACAGCGCCCACGTCCCTACGTTACCCGTCCGCCGCAGCCACGCCGCTATGCACCTGGTGAGACGCTGACATTCGGGTTGGGGTTGTTCGGGCATGCCGCTGCACTTTTTCCCTATGTGGTCATGGCTGCCCAGGGGATCGAATACCAGGGATTGGGGCGACGGTTACAGGAACGGAACGGTCGGCGCGGCGGAGTGCGTCTCCTGGCGATCCACGCCGTCAACCCGCTGACCGGCGCCAGACAAGCGCTGTTCCGGGCTGGTCAACCGCAGGTACAGGTTCCCGGCATTCCCATCGGTCCAGCGGAAGTCGCCGCGTTTGCTGCCACGTTGCCCGAAAATCGTCTCACGCTGCGCTTCCTGACGCCAATACGCCTGATCGATAACGGGCGCCTGGTGAAGCGCCCGGATCTGCGTCCGCTCATCCAGCGGCTTGGCATCCGTCTCACCGACCTGGCGACAGCCTATGGCGATGCGCCACTCCCTGCTGCAGACGCGCGTGCGCTCCTGCCGGTCGCTGCGAGCGCATCCCTGGAGTACGACAATACTCGCTGGATCGATATTAACAGCTATTCGCGACGATCCAGCGAGCGTACCCCGATCGGCGGCATGGTTGGCGAAGCCGTGTTTACCGGCAACCTGGGACCCCTGCGCGAAATCCTGGTCTGGGGCAGCCTGGTACACGTCGGCAAAAACGCCGTCAAAGGTGATGGCTGGTACGTGGTTGAGGGTTGAGGGTTGGAATGTCGAACGTTGAACGTTGAACTGTTGAACGTTCAACGTTCAACGGTTCTGATTCCTGGTTCTCACATCAAGGAGCGATGTTCATGCATCTCATCGTCGAACAGTACGGCACATTTGTTTCCAAGCACCAGGGTCGCATTCGCGTCGTGAAGGATAGAGAGCGCCTGGCAGAAGTGCCGATCCTGCACCTGGATCAGATCATCATCTGTAGCGACGGCGTCGGTCTCAGCAGCGACGTGGTGCGCGTATGCGCTGAGGGGGGTATTCCCATCCACTTTCTCGACAGCATCGGCAACGACCACGGCACTCTGATGCATAGCGGCATTACCGGCATGGCGCTCACCCGGCGCGCCCAGTTGCGCGCCGGCGACAACGAGCGCGGCCTGATCCTGGCGCAGGCATTTGCAAGCGGCAAAATCCAGAGCCAGGCGAACCTGCTGCGCTACGCTGCCAAAAATCGCAAGGAGAGCGATCCAGACCTGTACCATGACCTGATGCGCGCTGCTACCGAAGTGCTCGACACACTGCCATCGGTGCGCGCCGCGCGTGGCGTGCTCACCGAAGATATCCGTGCAGCATTGATGGGTTTCGAGGGGATGTCCAGCGCGCGCTACTGGACAGCCGTGGCGCGTATCATTCCCGACGACCTCGGCTGGCCCGGGCGCGAGACGCGCGGCGCGCGCGATCGGTTCAATCAGGCGCTCAATTACGGGTATGGCATCCTGCAGGCGCAGGTACGCACCGCTCTGATCCTCGCCGGGCTTGATCCGCACGCCGGGTTTCTTCACGCTGACCGTCCTGGCAAACCGAGTCTCATGCTCGACCTGATCGAAGAGTTCCGCCAGGCTGTCGTTGACCGCACCCTGATCGGCTTGGTCAACCGTCAGTTCGAGATCGGTCAGGGTAGTGATGGTTTGCTCGATGAAGCCACACGCAAACGCATCGCCGAGAAGACTCTTGATCGATTGAACAGCACCGAACCATATGAAGGCAAACGCCAGCCGCTGCGCCACATTCTCCAGTGTCAGGCGCGTCATATCGCCACGTTCGTTCGTGGAGAGCGCCCGACCTACGAACCGTTCGTGATGGGATGGTGAGACCATGCGCTGCCTGCTGATCTACGATATTCCCAACGACCGCGCACGGCAAAAGGTTGCCGACGCCTGCCTGGATTATGGATTGCAACGCATTCAGTATAGCTCATTTGCGGGTAACCTGAGTCGTACCCACCAGCGCGAACTGATGACCGAAGTCGGGCGGCGACTGGGCAAAAACGCTGGCAATATCCAGCTTTTCGCCTTCCCGGACGACATCTGGAAAGCGCGACGCGTTATCGAGCAGGGAGAGAGCCATGAGTGATCCAACCTTTGAAGTGACCGATCTCCGGCAATGGGCATACTGTCCGCGGGTGGTCTACTACCAGCACTGCCTGCCCGACATCCGTCCGATTACAAAGCTAATGGAAGCAGGGAAGGAAGAACACCGCGCGGAAATCGGGCGTGAGGAGCGTCGTTCGCTCCGCACCTACGGCTTGAAAGCCGGTGAACGCTTTTTCGATGTACATTTACGATCAGAAACGCTCGGATTACGTGGTCGGGTCGATCTGGTCATTGCCATTCCCGACCGTCGTCAGGCTACCGAGGTTGTTGTCGTGGAGTACAAAAGCACCGAAGGCAAGGCAGGTCTGCACGTCAGGCTGCAACTGACCTCTTATGCGCTCATGATCGAAGAAGCGTGGGGTATTCCGGTCAAACGCGGCTTCATCTACCATATGCCAGAGCGCAAAGCCGAAGCGGTGATCATCAGCGCGGCGTTGCGCGCGCGCGTCAAAGAGACCGTTGCCGCAATCCGCGTCACCGTCGACCACGAGCGCATGCCGGCGCCACCGACATCGCGCGGACAGTGTGCCGTCTGTGAATTTCGTCGGTTCTGCAACGACGTTCTATGAACAAACAGCTGTTCTCTATCTATCCCGGCTTTTGGAGGCTTTACCGACGCCGTTTTCGCAACCCGTGCACAACGGGTTCAAGACGAGGCCTCCTCTGATCGAAATGTCAACCGTTTTTCTGGCGTTTTGCGTTTCGGAAAGGGATGCAGCGTGTTTCGCAACTTGACGCGGTTTGGGCGCAAAAATCGGGTTGCGAAATGCGACCGTCCGTGCTACTATACTGCTGTCGAGACGAAGCACCAGGAAGGCTCAGGAGTGACGAAGTGCAGTTCTCACGGTCTGGAAGCCCAGGCAGGCAGGCGATAGGGGGACGGTATTTCGGCAATTTCGGCTCGTTGAAGAGCACTGAAAC
>DAOUBK010000067.1:0-13581 GCA_034432635.1 Roseiflexus sp. | reverse complement strand
GCGCGGCCTGAGCGGCGTCCAGCTAATCGTCAGCGAGGCCCCGGAGGGCCTGCCAGCGGCGCGCCGCGCGGTGTTTGGCGGTGTGCCCGGGCAGCGTGCCAGTTCCATCTGCAGCCGAACGCCCAGGCGTGCGAGCCGCGGCAGGAGCTGCAGGCCGCGGGGGCGGCCGATAGGCGCGCGATCTGCACCGCGCCCAAGCGCGCCGACACCGACCGCCTGCTGGCGCGCACGGTGTAGCAGTCCGCCAAAACCGCATCCAAGCTGGCGCCGTGGCGCGACACGGCCCTGCCAGAGGGGTTGAGCGGGTTCAACCGGCCGGCGGCGCAGCGCACACGCCTGCGCACGGTGACCGCGCAGGAACGGCTGCAGCAGGAGATTGGCCGGCGCCCGCGTGGTGGGCGTCGTTCCGAAGGAAGCGGCCTGCCTGCGCCTAGTGAGTGCACTGGCCGTGGACCCCAGCGATGACTAGGAGGCCGGCAAGGGCTATCTCACGTTGACCGACTGAGGTTTGCGCGAAAATCGCAACGTCAAGTTGGTAGACCACGCGTCAATGTACAGAAAAATACTTGACTGATCCCTGCAATTGTAAGGAGACCACGCATGACTGCTGCACTTGAGCCACAGATTGTCGAGGAACCCGGTAATGGCACACTCGAAATTTTCCCCATGGAACCACGAGAAGAGACGTTAGTCGCTTTGCCGACCGAGTTCATCCGCGATCATTGGGATAAAATCCACTTCGGTCCGCTTATCCAGGGATCGGTGTTCGAGATCAAAGCCACTGCACCACCGACCAAGATCGGTATGCTCGATGGTTAACTGACTGTTGATTTTGGTGCATGGCACTTCCACATCTGCATCGGCGAACACAAGGGCAGCAAAAACAAACCGGTCGATCTGGAACTCGCGCGGCACCGTCGTACTGCACGCGCCGAATTTTACCGTCGGCTCAATCCTGATGGCACGGTGGGGAGTTGGGGATTCCGCCTCTTCAACGGCAAAGACGAAAACCAGATTTATATCTTTCTACCCAATCCGTTTCTGTCGAACGATATGTGCTTCCTCAAAGAACCGGACTGGTCACGGCTGGAGTTGTGGGATGACCTGTGGCAGCGTTACCTGAGCCTGCCACCCGATCCCAAAGACCGGAGCGGCAAGACGATGTTCCACGGTTGATGTCACCCTCAAGGTGTTAATCCGAACACATCGCCATCGTGTGCATTGTGAGTAATCAAAGCGGCAATGGTACGCAACGCTGTGATCGCGCGCAAACCGGGCCAAGTCAGCGCCATGCCGTTACACAGCACAAGATGTCCGTTGCGTACTGCCGGTACATCGCTATATGGCTCGAATGCGTCGAAATCACGCCTGCTGAATGCATACGGCTCATCCGGCAGCAGAATCACTTCCGGTTGCAGGCGCATGAACGTTTCCAGCGAAGCGCGCGGGTATCGTCCCGGCAGCCGGCGTCCAAGGTTCTCTGCGCCGCAGCGCTCCAGCAGATCGCCTGCATAGGTTTCTCCACCCACTACCATCCACGGGTCGCGCCAAATAAAGGCGAGCGTCGGCACCCGTTGCGATGGTTGTCGATCCGTCACGTTCAGCGCCCGACGCAACGCCGCAAGACCCGGCGTTGCCTGGACGGTCGCTCCCAGCACGGCGGCAAGCTGCTCGAACTGTACCGGCACATCGGCAACACTGCGGATCGCCGTGACATACACCGGAATCCCGGCTGCGGTCAACGCCTGCACATCACGCGCGCGATTTTCCTCCTGATCGGCAATGACCAGATCGGGTTGCAGCGCAACAATCCGCACCCGGTCGGGATTCTTCGTACCGCGAATGCGTGGCATGCCAACGAGCGCCGCCGCCGGTTCGATACAGTAGTCGGTTACGGCAACGACACGCGCACCCAGACCAATCGTGAACAACCACTCGGTCAGGCTCGGCACGAGCGACACAATACGCTGCGGCGGGTTCTTCACTTCAAGACGACGTCCAAGGGCATCATGAACGACCATGACTGTCATGACATTGTCTCTGTTAGTGGCGGTACAGCAACCGGACGATTGTTGTCATCGAGCGCGACCAGAACACAGGTCGCCTGGCACGCCAGCAACCGTTCCTCGTGATCCATCGGCTCCCACCAGACATCGACTGCGATCTGCATCGAACTGCGTCCGGTGCGCACCAGACGCGCGATCACTTCGACAATCGACCCCTCACGGATCGGATGGTGAAAGTTTACTTCGCTGATACGCACCGTGACCACTTTGCGCCGACACCAGCGTGTCGCGCAGATAAACGCCGCCTGATCGATCCAGGCAACCGCTTTGCCGCCGAACAGGGTGCGGTAGTGGTTGGTATCGACCGGAAAAACCGGAAAAACCATGCGAGTTTCGACACGACAGGCAACGCTCATCGCTCTTCCCCTCCCATAGCAAAGCACGCTGGATGCAGCAGGTGCGCCAGATGTTCGATCCCTTCCACCACACGCGGCGCCGGACGTGAGCAGTACCCGTTCGCATCTAGCGCGTACACCCGACCGGCACGTGCCGCCGGGATGTCGAACCAACCCGGCGGACGCGGCAGCGCGTCCCACTCCTGCTGTGCAGCTTCGGCGGAGTAACCGCAGGGAATGAGCAGGACCACGTCGGGCTGCGCACCGATCACATCCTCCCAGCTCACCCGAAACGACCGTTCCCCGGCACGTCCCAGCAGGTCACGCCCGCCTGCCAGATCGATCATTTCCGGCACCCAGTGCCCGCCGACAAACGGCGGATCGAGCCATTCCAGCGCCACCACGCCGGGACGCGGCCGACCGGCGACCGCGTGGCGAACGTGCTCCAGTCGTTGGTGCAGACGCTCGTTGAGGCGCCTGCCGCGATCCGGCATGCCAACCGCCTTTGCAATCGTCAACACATCGTTGAAGATACCCTCCAGGTTCGGCGGCGCCAGTGAGACAATACGCGGATTGCCCGGCAACCGCGCCGCCAGCGAGCAGACATCGGCAAACGAAACGGCGCACACATCACACAACTCCTGCGTAATCACCAGGTCGGGTTGCAATTCGGCAAGGAGTGATTCGTCGAGCAGATAAAGACTCTCGCCGCGCGCCAGTCGCGCGCTGACCAACCGATCAATCTCGGCGCTTGTAAGCCCATGCGGAATGGCGGAAGACGTCACCCGCGGGAGATCGGCAACGACTTCTGGCGGATAATCACATTCGTGCGACACACCCACCAGCATATCCGCCAGTCCCAGCGCACAGACGATTTCCGTCGCCGAAGGAAGAAGCGATACGATGCGCATAACAGGTATCCTTTCGTCTCGGTCTCGATCGCATGTGATTCGACCCTTTTGCTATAATCCGCCTACGACACTTCTCCGTCGCAAGCGACGCCAACGTTGATGGAGAAAACAAATGGACATGGCTTATCATAGCAGCATTCGTAGTCGTGCACAGTTGCATCAATTCCTCCTCTGGACAGCCAGTGCAACATTTCTGACCGCTATTATCTACGCATCTGCACCCGAGAATTGGGTATAATACCCCTGCATCTCTATCGGTGAACAGACAATCCTATGGATTTCAAAGATTACTATGCTGTGCTCGGTGTCTCGCCCGATGCCGATGAACAGACTATTAAGAAAGCATACCGCAAACTCGCGCGCCAGTACCATCCCGATGTTAATCCCGGCGACCGGCAGGCGGAGGAGCGTTTCAAAGAGATCAACGAAGCCTATGAAGCGCTCGGCGATCCAGAGCGTCGCCGCAAATATGACCAGCTGCGTGAGCAATACCAGCGTTGGCAGCAGCGTGGCGGCGTCGGCGAGTTCGACTGGGGTCCATGGCAAACTGCCCCTGGTCAGACGGTGTATACGTATACTGTGTCGCCGGAAGATCTGGAAGACCTCTTTGGAAGCGAAAGTCCATTTTCGGATTTCTTCGGCTCGATCTTCGGTCAACCACGCACGGCGCCGCCGCGAGGTCCGCAACGGGGACGCGACATCGAACTCCCGATCGATATCTCGCTCGACGAGGCGTTTCACGGTACCACCCGCTCGCTCCAGGTCGGTAACCGACGCATCGAGGCGAAAATCCCGGTTGGCGCTCGTACCGGCACCCGCGTGCGCCTTGCCGGTCAGGGTCGTCCCGGCATCGCTGGCGGACCTCCCGGTGATCTCTACCTGCTGATCAACGTCCTGCCTCATGCACAGTTCGAGCGTGATGGCGATGATCTGACAACGACCGTGCCGCTGGATTGCTTTACTGCGATTGCCGGCGGCGAGGCGCGTGTTCCGACGATCGATGGTTCTGTGATGCTCAAGATACCGCCGCGCACCCAGGCGGATCAGATGTTCCGCCTGCGCGGCAAGGGGATGCCGCGCCTCGAACGACCCTCCGCGCGTGGCGACCTGTTCGTGCAGGTAAAACTCGTGTTGCCCGACGCGCTCAGCGATGCCGAAGTCGAGACTATTCGCGCTCTTGTGCGCGAACGGAGCGGCCAAAAAAAAGGGTGACCGACTTTCCAGGACAACGGATGCCACCATGGTCAGCCGCGATACCCTGGACCGTGACACTGACCATCATCCTGATCGGCGCTGCACTGCTGTGGACGCTCCTGGGCATTGGGATGCGCTGAGACCGGGATTGCACGTGTGTAGAGCAGGAGACATCATATGCTGATCCGTCGTATTAATCTGGAGACACTGGCAGCACAAACAGGTCTACCGGTCGAAGTCATTCAGGAACTGATCGAACTGGGGTTGATCGGGATACTCCCCGAACCGACGGAAACTGACCTGCGCGAGTTGCGGCGGGTACGTCGCCTGATCGACACCCTGGGTCTCTCCCACGAGGCTGTCGATGTCATCCTCCAGATGCGGCGCCGCCTGGTTGCTCTGCAAAATGAAGTTGCGCAACTCAGGATGGCACTCGCAGAACGCCATTATGAAGAGCGCGCATCCGTCTGGATCGAAGCGGAGTGGGTCGAGACGCAGGAGTGATCCCTCTTCCTTTTCTCTGAGATACGCCCATGATTCCTCTCTATGATACCGTCCATTCGCGATCGTTTCCGTTTGTCAACTGGATGCTGATCGTCGCAAATGTCGCATTCTTTCTGATCGAAGTCGCGCTCGGACCGGACGCTGAATGGCTGGTTGCAACGTTCGGCGTTGTACCGGCACGTCTGCTGGCAAATCCAGGGCCTGACCAGATTGCGACCCTCTTTTCATCGATGTTCCTTCACGGGGGATGGTCGCACCTGCTGAGCAATATGCTGGCGCTCTACATTTTTGGCGACAATGTCGAGGATCGAATGGGCGGCGGGCGCTACCTCACATTCTATATCATCTGCGGGTTGATCGCAGCCCTGACTCACGTCTTCTTCAACCCGGATTCGCCCATTCCGACCATCGGCGCGAGTGGCGCTATCAGCGGCGTGCTCGGCGCTTACCTAATCCTCTACCCCACTGCACGGGTGATTACGCTGATCCCGATCTTCTTTCTGCCATGGTTCGTCGAAATTCCCGCGGTTATCTATCTGGGCGTCTGGTTCCTTTCGCAATTGCTGAATGGAACGCTGGCGATCATTATTGGTGCACAGGGGTTTGGCGGTGTGGCATGGTGGGCGCACGCCGGCGGATTCGTCGCCGGTATTGTGCTCGTCGGTCTGTTCATTCAGCGTCGCTACCAGCGACGCGTCTATGCGGACGAATACTGGCCCTGGTAATGATGGAGGTTGCACGTGGATCTGATTGGGCTGTTCTGGATTTTCCTTATCATCTCATCGTTGCAACCGGTCATCCGTCAGAAAATGCTGGAGACCGGACGCCTGCGTTTGCTCGAACGCATCGAACAACAGCGGCAGAGTCGTGTGATTGTGTTGATCCACCGACAGGAAACACTCAGCCTGCTCGGCTTTCCACTGGTGCGCTACATCGACATTGACGACTCGGAAGCCGTGTTGCGGGCAATCAAGATGACCGACAGGGACGTTCCTATCGACCTGGTGCTCCATACGCCGGGCGGATTGGTGCTGGCAGCAGAACAGATTGCCAGTGCGCTGCGCAAACATCCGGCGAAGGTCACCGTTTTCGTGCCGCACTACGCTATGTCGGGCGGCACGTTGATCGCCCTGGCTGCCGATGAGATCGTGATGGATGAGAATGCCGTCCTGGGACCGGTAGACCCACAACTGGGACAGCAACCGGCAGCATCAATTCTCAAGGTGCTCGAACGCAAACCGATCAGCGAGATCGACGACGAGACCCTGATCATGGCTGACATCGCCGAGAAAGCCATTCGCCAGGTGAAAGCGACGGTTATCGAACTGCTGGCGGATCGCATGGGCGCCGAGCAGGCGGAACATATCGCAACCATGCTGGCAACCGGCGTCTGGACCCACGATTACCCAATCACAGTCCGCGAAGCGCGCGAACTCGGTTTGCCGGTCAGCACCGATATGCCATCCCTCATCTATCAGTTGATAGGGCTGTACCCGCAAACTGCCCAGCGCCGCCCATCGGTCGAGTACATCCCGCTCCCGCGGTCGAGCGAGCCGGAGCGACGCCAGGTGCGTGGCTCACCGTGGTGAGCGTTCGTGTTGCCCGTTTGCCCCTAGACTGTGCACACGCCCGATCAAACCGGCCACGTCGCGCGCCAGTCGAAATGATTGGCGCGCTGCATCCTCAGAGAGCAATCCCAGGCCACACGTCGCCGTTACCAGTGTGTGACACGCCACGTCAACCTGCCTGCCACGAGAGGCAATGGCGCTGATCCAGTCTGTCAGCAGGTCGGCGCTGCTCACCCTGGAAAGATCGAGCACCGTCGGCACCAACCCAGGCGCCAGGATGCCGCCCTTTTCCACGAAAGCGCACACATCCGAATCGGCGCACCACGACGCCAGTCGTCGATACGCATCGCACGACACAACATCCGCACCGGTTCGACACAAGAGCGCCACGGGCGGCACACTGTCTGGCAGGAACGCACAGCAGTGAACCCCAACCAGCGCACCGGTCGCCTGAATGCTGCGCACAACTAACTGCACCACACGCATGGCTTCGTCCATAGCGTCTCGTTCAGGAAGCAACGCCAGGTATGGCTTATCGAGCACGAGCAGCACCGGCGTGCGCCAGCGCGCCAATCGTCCGATCTGTCAGACTGCCAGGCGCTGAATGTAGCCGCCTGCAGCTGCCAGAGCAATCGGATCGTCTACCAGCGCACGTCGACCAGCGAACAACAGCGCGGTCAGCGTCACCAGACCGATGATCTGTCCCTTCAGGACGACAGCGCGTGGAAATGCACCATCCGCCAGCGCACGCTCAAAAGCGAAGAACCCGGCAGCGGCGAACGGCGCCAGTTCCGCGTCTGCGTGTGCGAACCGGGCGATCAGATCGGCGCGCCACTCTTCCTGAATGAGCGTGTACCCATACGAACCGTTGCACGGCGCCAGCAGGTCGAAAAAAGGCGTCAACACCTGCTCGACCGTTCGCTCCTCTACTGCACGCCGCGGCAGTTGGGGTCAAAAGGGAATCTCCGGCGCTACTTCGGTTACCAATCGTACAGCCTCCTCAGCATCGGTGTGTGGCAGGCTGCCGATACCGGTCACTGCGCCGGCGCCCAGTCTCCGGCAGGATAACATTTCATGCAGGATCATCAGGTTCAACCCCACGACGCATCAGCCTCACCCCTGCTGACGCATTCATCGGAGCGCTCTGCATACTCTCGCCAGAACCCACGATCCCTGAAAGAATGATCACCCCGCCCACTACGGCAGCGCCGGCGCCAACACCGCATGCTCTGGTTTGGCTCACCGGAGAGCGGCAGACACTCTACCGAAGGACACGCTCCACCAACGACATCGACCCTACAGCGTAATCACCTGATCGGGCGGATTGCCGGACAGGGCTTCGTACAGTTGCGGGAAACAACCGGCTACCACGCCCTCGACCAGTCCTCTGGCTTTCACCTGCCCAAAGCCGCACTGTGTGAAATCACCCTCCCCCAGGTCGCGCTCGATGGCACACCGGTCACACACCATCAGCAGGATGTTCTGCTCCCGCGCGATTTTCGCCAGGCGCTCACCAATTGGATTCCCCTGACGCAACACATACAGATTGTCGTCGAAGAACATCATTCCCACCACCTGCGCACTATGAACCCCCTGTTCGAGTTGCGGCAGGATCATCTTCCCCAGTTTGTACGTGGCCGACATATCGGTAGCGAAAACGTATGCAACCTTCATGACCATCCTCCTTACAGACAGGCGATTGCTTCGATCAACTATCGGCTTCCAGTTCCCATACTGTCCACACGCCAAACGGATCCTCGAACTGCACCCAACCTTCCGGTTCGAGCGCCATTTCCGCATCGGTCAACAGGCAGGCATCGAGACGGGCACGGAGCGCCGCCTCGTCCATATCCTGACCGATCAGCACCAGCTCCTGCCGTCGATCACCCCACCGGCTGTGCCACACCTGCGCCAGTTGCGCCTCCACATCGGGATCATCGGGTAGTTCGTCTTCGGGCAACGCCGCCCACCACATCCCACCCGGTTCGACCCGGCACGCACTTCCAGCCTGCGACCAGAGACCGCTTACCTGCATTCGCGTCGCCAGCCAGATCAGTCCTTTCGAGCGCAACACACCGGGCCAGGCATCGTGGATCATGTCCCAGAAGCGTTGCGGGTGGAATGGACGTCGCGCACGGTAGACAAAACTCGAAATGCCATACTCCTCAGTCTCCGGTGTGTGCTCGCCACGCAATTCCTTGAGCCAGCCAGGCGCCTGCGCTGCACGATCAAAGTCGAACCGTCCGGTGTTCAGAATCTCGTGCAACGGCACGCACCCAAAACTTGCGCGTACAATACGCGCATTAGGGTTGAGTTTGCGCAGCAGTGCTTCAAGGTGATCCACTGCATCCGGATCGACCAGATCGATTTTGTTCAGTACCAGCACATCAGCGAACTCAACCTGATCGATCAGCAGATCAACCACTGACCGCTCGTCCTCCTCGCTGGCAGATAGATGACGATCACGCAGGTCATCGGTCGAAAAAAAGTCACGCGGGAAATTGAAAGCATCGACGACTGTCACCATCGTGTCCAGACACGCCAGTTCCGCCAGGCTTGTTCCTGTTTCATCGGCAAAGGTGAAGGTTTCGGCCACCGGTAACGGCTCGGAAATGCCGGTGGACTCGATTAGAAGATAGTCGAAGCGTCCCTCACGCGCTAGACGCGCCACCTCGACGAGTAGATCCTCACGCAATGTGCAGCAGATGCATCCGTTGGTCATCTCGACCAGACGCTCGTCGGTGCGACTCAGCGCCGCACCGCCACTCCGCACCAGTTGTGCGTCGATATTGATCTCACTCATGTCGTTGACAATCACCGCCACTCTCAAGCCAGCGCGATTGGCAAGCACGTGGTTCAGCAGCGTCGTCTTGCCGCTGCCAAGAAACCCCGATAGCACCGTGACCGGCAGCGGGCGGAAAGAGTACTGTTGCTTCATCGATGTCTTCTCGTTTTCTTTGCGTCGTCAGGCACACCATCAAATGATAGAGTATATCACTTCTGTTGTCAACAAACGGATGAACGGCGGGATGCGCTTAAAAGGAACACCGCCGGCTTGACCGGCGGCGTTGATGCGCCGTGCGGCTGTTGCGGCAACTCAGTGCGCCGCAGCCGGGTGAGAGCGGCGTAACAGGACGACAATATCACGCTCGATGGCCTCAGGGGGGTCGGTGGGAGCATACCGGAGGTGTACCCTTCCTGCGCGATCGACCAGAAACTTGGTGAAATTCCACTTGATCGCCTGCGTTCCCAGAAATCCGGGACGCTCCGCTTTCAGATATGCAAACAACGGATGTGTGCGCGGACCGTTGACGTCGACTTTTTCGAAGATCGGGAAGCTGACCCCATAATTGCGCGTACAGAACTGCTGAATAGCGTTGGGATCATCGAACTCCTGATTGCCAAACTGATCGCACGGGAAACCTAGTATAACCAGACCGTCGTCCCGATAACGACGGTAGAGCGCTTCGAGACCGGCGTACTGCGGCGCAAATCCGCACTTGCTGGCAACATTCACAATGAGCAGTACCTTGCCGCGGTAATCTCCGAGTGACTTCGGCGTACCGTCAATAAGCCGGGCAGTAATATCGTATATGCTCATAGCAAAGCCTTTCTATCACTGAATCTGTGCCGGGATATGCCGGCAATGTGTCACCTGCAATACCTTTGCACATAGTATGCACGGTTTTGAGAGGGATGTCAAACACCTGCCATTGACATTCCGGTTCTTAAGTGATAGCATATATCACAATTACAACTCCAGGAAACGAGACATCGATGCCACTCTACACCTATACCTGCCCGGAGTGCGAGATCGAGATCGAGGAGTTACGACCCGCTGTACGTGCCGACGATCCGGTCGAGTGTCCTGTCTGTCATGGGCTATGCACCCGCGACATCAGTTCGTTCAATTTCCGGTCGCGCAGTGCACCAACGCCAGTATACGCCGGCCCGCAACAGGTCGCCCGCGCACTGCACGGTCCAGGATGCCCGTGCTGCATCCGCGTCGCCAGTCGTAGCCCTCGCCTCGAATAAGGAGAATAAACATGTCTGTAGAAGCGCCGCTCCGCCCTGTGCCAGTTACCATTCTCACCGGTTTCCTTGGTGCCGGTAAGACAACACTGCTCAACCGGATACTCCACGCCGACCACGGGTTGAAAGTTGCCGTGCTGGTAAACGATTTCGGCAGCATCAATATCGATACGCAACTCGTGGTCGGTGTCGAAGGCGAGACGATCTCGCTTGCCAATGGTTGCATCTGTTGTTCGATCCGCGGCGACCTGCTCAAAACGGCGCTGCTCCTGCTCGACCGCGAGGAACCGCCGGAGTATCTGATCATCGAGGCAAGCGGTGTGAGTGACCCGTGGGCAGTAGCGGAAACATTCGATCTGCCCGAACTGCGCTCCTTCTTCCATCTCGACTCGGTCATCACCGTTGTCGACGCGGAGTATGTGCGCCAGCAACAGTACTACGAGGACCTGATCATCCATCAGATCAGCGCAGCCGACGTGGTTGTATTGAGCAAAGTCGATCTGGTGAGTGCAGAACAGCGCGCTGAAGTAGAACAGTGGGTGCGCCAAATTGTGCCTCGCGCCCGCATTCTCCCTGCTATCCATGGCGATGTGCCGATGAGCCTGCTGCTGGGAGTTGGTCGCTACAAACTGGACGTTCAACCACCGGTCGTACCCCACTTCCACAACCACGACCATGACCACGAGCACGGTCCACACTGTGACCACGACCACAACCATGAGCACGGTCCACACTGTGACCACAACCACGAGCACGACCATACTACTGAGTTCAGTTCGTGGAGTTATGTCAATCAAAGTCCGTTTACACTGAAAAAGTTACGCACTGTTCTACAAGACCTGCCTGAGACTATCTTTCGCGCCAAGGGGATCATCTACCTGGCAGAAACGCCAAATCACCGCGTCATTCTCCAGATCGTCGGTGTACGCATCACGGTATCGGTCCGGGAACCATGGGGTGACACGCCTCCCGGTACGCAGATGGTTTTCCTCGGTACACCTGGCGGACTGAACAGCGATGCGCTTCAGAAGGCCTTCGACTCATGCCTGACCGATGCGCCGGTGCAGGAACAGACGGTGGGGCAGCAATCATGGTTCCGTCGGGTTCTCGGCGAAGCGTGACCGACACAGAGCGCTACCCCAACCGAACTTTGCTGTTTCCGTCCGTTCTGATCCTTCGTGCATTGTGGCATATAGCAAAGGGCAGCCCGGTGAAATGCCAGGTTCGCACGTAGTGGGCATCCATGTCGGTAGTGGGCATCCATGTCGGCGGGGCGTCCACGCGCTAGAATACGGAAGTCCCGCCAATGACTGCCGACCTGCTCAAACGGCTGACTACTCTGGCAGAAGAACATATCCGCTTGCAAGCCGAGAATGCCGAACTGCAACACCGGTCGGTAGGTAGTTACTGAGTTGCACGGAATTAACCAGTCCACGCAGGTTGGCTTTACCCCGCATCGCCGAGAGATTCACCCCTACGCTAGCGAGCTTCGCTCTACCCAGAACGACCGAAATGAGTTTCGCTCTACCCGGAACGACCGATTTGGTGGTTTTTGAGTAATTAATCTACCTATGCTCAGGTCGGTCCGTTGACCGATCTGTCGATGTATCACGCTTACCTTGTCCATCTGCCGAACAGTATCGCCTGTTGCATCATTCAGGGATTGCTGGTTCATGTATTCTGGCGCGGACCAGAAGCATCTCCCCTCACAAAAGAGCACAGACGAGCACTTCAAACACGATCGACTGCTGCGAAACTGGCTGCCATCCTGGCACTCGATGATCGACCATTGACCATCGCGCGTCCACCCGAACGATGCCTGGCGGCAACATCCCGCGACTACAGCCTGCTTGTAGTAGCGCTGTTACGCCACCATGGACTTCCGGCGCGGGCGCGCTGCGGCTTTGCTACCTTTTTTGCTACTCGCTGCTATGAGGAACACTGGATGGTCGAATACTGAAATGACGATGATCACCGCTAGGTACTGGTCGATCCGCAAATGGACGATGCTCAGCGCGTAGCGCTGAGTGTATCGTTCGATCCGCTC
Organism: Roseiflexus sp.; assembly: GCA_034432635.1. Lineage (GTDB taxonomy): Bacteria > Chloroflexota > Chloroflexia > Chloroflexales > Roseiflexaceae > Roseiflexus. The sequence continues at coordinate 924 of DAOUBK010000067.1, read as the reverse complement.
GACGTGCCGCGGTCTCGCTTTCTCAGCAGTGGCGCCGCATGGCAGTGCTGTCGCTCCGGTTCACTCGATCCTACGCTCTTCGGTAGTCTCGAAAATCGCGGGATGCACACGATTCGCTGTACCCTGATCCACGACTTGGCGGCGCTCAACTGCATCGAAATGCTGCCATGGGATCGCTGGGGACTTATGCTGCCGTCAGAAGAAATGCTGAGCGATGCCGACATAACGCTCTTCGACACCATAGCGTATGTGACCGTCGGCACTCCGGCGACTCCTTCTCCAGAAGCAGTTGCGGCGCTGTTCGCCTCTGATGCTCGCTTGCGTCCAGCGGTGCCGTTTGAGTCGATGAATGAGGAAGCGTTGTTCGACCTTTCAGGGCGAACCTGATGGCGCTGTGTCTGGTCGCTGTTCCTGCAGATGGGCAAGCGGTTGCTTCGACACACCGTGCGGCGCTTCGCCAAAGACTCCTTGCCGGCTAAAAAACCCATCGGGCAGTGGGACAGCGCAGGGCCGTTACGGCTTATTCGGACAGGCACTTATTCATCGCCGCACCACCGGCAGGTAGACGCGCGGTATGAGGTCAATTGGCTGTCCTACGCCGCCGACCAGGCGCAACCCATGCTCAGCTGCCTCCAGCGAGACCCGGTACAACCGCGCATTGGTCCGACCCAACGTCGGTTGGGGGGCGGTGAGTGCAGGCAGCGAACGCGCGCGCAGTTGGGCATAGAACTGCCTGAGCGCCGTTACGTCTGCTACACCCGCGTCAGACACGCGCGCGACATACCCCGGGATGTCGCCGCCCACGGCCATGTTGTGCATGAAGAAGGCTCGTTCAGGCGCGCCGTTGCTATACTGCCCCAGACCACACGCGGCGACACTGCAAGACTGCACAGTCAGCCCGTTCATCACCAGCACGCGCGCGGC
>DAOUBK010000066.1:0-19577 GCA_034432635.1 Roseiflexus sp. | reverse complement strand
GCTCAACGCAAACATCAACTCCCCCTCACACACCACCTGCCCGTTCACGGTCGCAACCCCCGTGCCCTTGCCAATGCCGCGCCGCATTTTGTCGAACCGCACCTCCAGGCGCAACGTGTCGCCGGGGTAGACCGGCTTGCGGAAACGCACCCCATCGATCCCGGCAAAAAACGCCATCTTCCCCCGATTCTCCGGCAGACTCAGCGCTGCCACGGCGCCGGTCTGCGCCAGCGCCTCGACGATCAGCACCCCCGGCATGATTGGATGATCGGGAAAGTGCCCCTGAAAATATGGTTCGCCGATCGTCACCAGTTTTTCGCCAACTGCGCGTTGCCCCGGCTCGAGTTCGAGAATGCGGTCGATCAGCAGGAAAGGGTAGCGATGCGGAATGATCGCCATGATCTCCTGAATGCTCAGCATGCGTAGCGCCCTTTCAATGTGCAGCAAAACCGTTGCAACCGGCAGTATACCAGAGAGTCGCACACTGCCTCGCTGTGTGTATAATGCGCAGGTATCAGACAGGACGTGATCCCTGGAGACCGTGCAACGCATGCACCTCGCCATCAACGGTATGTTCTGGTCGCAACCGACGGTTGGCAGCGGACAGTATCTGCGCATGCTTGTCGATGCCCTGCCAGCCGTTGCGCCCGATGTGCGGATAACGCTGATCCTGCCTGCCTGTCGCCCGGTCGCCGAACCGCTGCCCGCTGGTGTCCAGGCGCTGCCTGTACCCACGCCGTTCGATCGGCGCAACCCGAATCTGGCAAAGGTCTGGTTCGAGCAGATTGCCGTTCCACGCGCAGCACAGCGTCTGAATGCCGATCTACTGCACGTGCCGTACTTCGCACCGCCGCTTCGCCCGCCGCTGCCGACCATCGTCACGATCCTGGACATCATTCCGCTCCTGCTGCCGGAGTATCGGGGACGCATGGCAGTGCGTTTCTATATGCGTCTGGTCGCGCGCGCCGCGCGGTCTGCGACGCAGATTATCACGATTTCGCATCATAGTGCTGGCGATATTGTGCGTCACCTCGCCTGTCACACAGCGCGCGTGGCTGTCGTCCACCTGGCGGCTGGCGCACAGTTCCGCCCACATGACCGTAGCCGCAGCGAAACCGAAGTTGCCGCGCGTTACGGCGTCTCGCCGCCGTTTGTCTACTACGTTGGCGGGCTGGACGCGCGTAAGAACCTGGCGACGCTGGTATCGGCATTTGCGTGCATGCGATACGCCGGTGGACCTTCCGCCACGCTGGTGATAGCCGGACGTGCGTCCGGCAGCGATCCGCAGATGTTTCCCGACCTGGATGCCATCGTGATGTTCGCCAGAGCAGGCGCTTTTGTGAAGCGCATTGACGTGCCCTACGATGATGCGCCGCTGCTCTACGCCGCAGCAACGGTATTTGCCTTTCCGTCGCGCTATGAAGGGTTTGGATTACCGCCGCTCGAAGCAATGGCGTGCGGCACACCGGTGATCGTCGCCGACGCCGCCAGTCTGCCCGAAGTCGTCGGCGATGCAGCGCTGCGTGTTTCACCGGACGACGTGGCGGGATGGAGCGCAGCACTCTGGCGCGTGCTGGCGGACGACGCCCTGCGCGCCGATCTGTCGCGCCGCGGACTGGAACGTGCAGCGCAGTTCAGCCCCGACCGTATGGCGCGCGAGACCCTGGCGATCTACGCGGCAACAATCCACAGTTCCGGTTGACGCGATGCGTATTCTCATGCTCTCGAAAGCGCTGGTTAACGGCGCGTACCAGAAGAAGTGCGAAGAACTGGCTGTCCTGCCGGATGTCGAGTTGATTGTTGCTGTGCCTCCCACGTGGCGCGAACCGCGTGTCGGTGTTATCCGGCTCGAACGACGGTTTACCGCTGGCTATCGACTGGTCACGCTGCCGATTGTGTTCAACGGTCGTCACCACCTGCATTTCTACCCGACATTCGAGCGACTCGTGCGTCAGACGCGCCCCGATATCGTGCATGTCGATGAGGAGTCGTTCAACCTGGCGACGTTTCTGGCGATCCGAGCAGGAGTACGACACGGAGCGCGCTGCTGCTTCTACAACTACGCCAACATCGACCGCTTCTATCCACCGCCATTCAACCTGTTCGAGCGCTACGCTTTTCGCCGTGCTGCGCACGCTTTCGCCTGCAGCGCCGAAGCAGCCGCGATCATCCGACGCCACGGTTATGCTGGACCGCTCACCATTCTGCCGCAATTCGGCGTCGATCCCGGATTGTACGCTCCCATCCGGCGCGACGAACGCGCCCGTGATGCATCCACCTTTGTGGCTGGCTATATCGGACGTCTCGTGCCCGAAAAAGGTGTGCTCGATCTGGTGGGCGCCATCGCCCATCTGCCATCGCCGATCCGGCTGCGCCTGATCGGCGATGGTGCACTGCGCCCGGCAATTGAAGCGCAGATTGCCAGGCTGGGGATCGCCGCACGGGTCGAACTGCACCCCGCCATCCCTTCGACCCGCGTTCCCGACGAACTGTGGCGACTCGACGCGCTGGTGTTGCCATCGCGCACAACACGCACCTGGAAAGAACAGTTCGGGCGCATCCTAGTGGAAGCGATGAGTTGCGCCGTTCCGGTTGTCGGTTCTTCATCGGCAGCTATTCCTGATGTGATCGGCGACGCTGGGGTCATCTATCCCGAAGGTGACATCGCTGCACTTGCCGATGCGCTGCGGCGTCTGGCGGATGATCCGGCGCTGTGCCACGACCTTGGGCGACGTGGGCGCGAGCGGGTGCTGACGCAGTTCACCCAGGCGGCAATCGCCCGACAGTACTATCACGTCTATCGTTCGATGCTGAATTGAGATCCACAACTGGGCAATAGTGCGTTATACTGAGAGATGAAGAAGATACCGAAGCGTCGATCGCTGTCGTACACTGGTAGTTCAGGTAGAGATGAAGCACACCATTCACGAAACCATCACCGGCGCCCGCAATCCGCTGAAAATCGGAGGTATCCTGTACAACCCTTTTCGGCAGTCGAAACGGCGTGCTGGCGCGCCGACGACGTTCCGTGAAAAACTCTACTGGACGCTTGGCAACCTGCTCATGCTGATTGGCGCCATCCTGCTGGCGTATGTCGGCGGCATCTATACGCAGGCGGATTACAACCGCTACGCTGCACGCGGCGACACCGATGCCCCGCCGCCGGCGCCGGTTGCCGCACCGCGTGCTCCCGATGCCGAACCGGCGCCCTTTGTTGCCCTACAACCATTCGTCGTCCCCCGGCTCAACACCGGCGAAGGGCGACTCGTCAGCGATGTTCCGGACATCGTCCGATCATCGGTCGCATCGCAGATTTCGCGGATCATCATCCCGGGTATCGGGGTCGACTCAAAGGTCGTTGAGGTCGGATGGGAGGTCATCGAACAGAACGGACAGCAGGTTGCCGTCTGGCAGGTCGCCGAGTATGCCGTCGGACACCATCGCAGCTCTGCCAACCCCGGCGAAGGCAGCAACATCGTGCTTGCCGGTCACGTTGGCGGCTACGGCAAAGTCTTCAAAGACCTGATCAACGTCAAAGAGGGGAACCAGATCATCCTGTTCGCTGGCGGGCAACAGTACCTCTACGTTGTGCGTGAACAGGTGATCGTGCACGAGGAAGGCGTATCACCTGAACAGCAGGCGATGAATGCCCTCTACATCGCACCGACGAGCGAAGAGATGGTCACGCTGATCACCTGCTGGCCCGACCGCGGACCGGACAAATTCAAGTATCGCATCATCGTGCGCGCGACCCCGTATGGCGCAGGGACCGATGAGACGCTTACCAATGCCGAGGGCTGGAATGTGCGCTGATACGCGATCACGTTGCCGATATGCGCACAGAATCGCTGGCATTGTGAGACGCCGGTACCTGATCGAGTGAACCAAATAGCCCACTTGTGCGAAACGAACCTCCGTGCTATAATGCCGACGAGATGCGCGGCAACGCTTTGACAGCACCGGCGCAATCAGGTAGAGTCGTAAGGAGGAGCACGAGTGAGTACATTGAATGGAGGAGCGCAGATCATGGCCCTCTCCCCGGAAAAAGAAAAGGCTCTGGCGGCAGCCATGAGCCAGATTGACCGCAAATACGGCAAGGGCTCGATCATGCGGATGGGGGAAGTCAGTTCCAAACTGGCGATCGAAGTCATTCCCACCGGTTCGATTGCGCTCGACATTGCGCTGGGCGTTGGCGGCGTACCGCGCGGCCGGGTCGTCGAAATCTATGGACCGGAGTCCAGCGGTAAAACGACCCTGGCGCAGCATATCATCGCCGAGGCGCAGAAGATGGGCGGAGTCGCCGCTTTCATCGACGCCGAACATGCGTTCGACCCGGTCTATGCGGCGCGGTGTGGCGTCGATGTCAACAATCTGCTGGTCTCGCAACCCGATTACGGTGAGCAGGCGCTCGAGATCTGCGAAACGCTGGTGCGCTCGAATGCGGTTGATGTAGTAGTTGTCGACTCGGTTGCAGCGCTGGTGCCGCGTGCCGAGATCGAGGGCGACATGGGCGACTCGCTTCCCGGTTTGCAGGCGCGGCTCATGAGTCAGGCGTTGCGCAAACTTTCCGGCGCCATCAGCAAATCACGCGTGGTCGTCATTTTCCTCAACCAGTTGCGTCTGAAGATCGGCGTGATGTTTGGTTCACCCGAGACCACTACCGGCGGTCAGGCGCTGAAGTTCTACGCATCGGTGCGGATGGACATCCGACGCATCGAAACGCTGAAGAACGGGCAGGAGACGATTGGCAGCCGCACGCGGGTGAAGGTGGTCAAGAACAAGGTCGCGCCCCCCTTCCGTCAGGCAGAGTTCGATATCATGCACAACGAGGGCATCTCGCGCGCTGGCAATATCCTCGATGTGGGGGTCGAACTCGACATTATTCGTAAGAGTGGCGCCTGGTTTTACCTCGGCGAAGATCGCCTGGGGCAGGGACGCGAAAATGCCAAGCAGTTCCTGAACGAAAATCCGGCGCTGGCTGACGAAATCGAGCGTCTGATCCGCACGCACGCAATGGCTTCGCCGATCCCGATCGCATCGTCCAGAGAAGACGATGCTGCAGAAGACGCAGGGTTGTTCGAGGAATAGCCTTCCATGCCGGAAGGAATCATTACCGCGCTGCGTGCTCAGGAACATGATGCGCAGCGCGTCAATCTGTATATTAACCACACCTTCGCTCTTGGCGTGAGCCTAGCAACGATTGCACGCGAGCGATTGTATGTCGGTATGCACCTCGATGCTGCGGCGTATGCCCGTATCGAGGCGGCAGAGTGTATCGAGCGTGCCGTGCAGACTGCCCTGCGAGCACTTGAGGCCCGTCCTCGCTCGATTGCTGAAGTGCGCGATCGCTTGCAACGCAAAGGCTTTACACCTGAGACGATCACCGCAGCGATTGAACGGTTGCAGGCAAGCGGGTTGCTCGATGATGCAGCGTTTGCACGCTTCTGGATCGAAAACCGGCAGACATGCCGTCCACGCGGGCGTCTGGCTCTCGCCGATGAGTTGCGGCGCAAGGGTGTGGACGCTGAACTAGTTGCTGTTGCCCTCGATGCATCCCTGACCGATGACGAAACCGGGCGCGCCAAAATGCTTGCGCGCGCTGCCCTGCGGCGCTACGCGACCGTCACCGATTACCAGACGTTCGTGCGTCGGCTCGGCGGCTACCTGCAACGTCGCGGTTTCAGCGCCGATACGATCCTTCCGATCATCGAGCGCCTCTGGCAGGAACGTGGCAGCCAGGACGACGCGGATGCAGGTGTGCGTGTTGAACCATAAAAAACCGCGGGCTTCCTCTGTCACCCTCAGGCGACAGAGGAAGCCCGTTTTCCTCCTTTCATCGGATTGTTGACGGTTATTGAACGTTGTGGTACACTTGTTCTGTTTGCCTGGACGGGGCGGTCAGGCGTTAACGTGGGCGGCTGCGCCGTGCGTTGCCTAAGAAGCCGTCGCCTTGAGGTGTCGGAGAACGTCACACAAGGGATGATCAATCATCATGGCAGATATTCAATACCTGGGGCATGCATGCTTTCGCCTGCGCGGGCGCGATGGCATCGTCATTACCGATCCGTATGACCGTTCTATCGGGCTGGACCTCGGTCGACCGACGGCGCATATCGTGACGGTCAGCCACCACCATCCCGATCACAACAACGTGGCCGCCGTGCGACCGGCGCGTGACCGGGTGATGGTGATCGATGGTCCTGGTGAGTATGAAGTCGGCGGAGTGCTGATCACCGGTGTGCGCACGTTTCACGCTAAGAATAAGGGCGCCGAACTGGAACGGAATACCGTCTATGTCATCCATCTCGATGATATCGTCTTCTGTCACCTCGGCGACCTGGCGCATGAACTGACTGCGCAACAACTCGAGGAGATCGGCAACGTCGATGTGCTCTTCGTACCGGTCGGCGGCAGTGAAACCATCGGTCCGGCAGAAGCGGCGTCGGTGATCAGTCAGATTGAACCGCATATTGTGATCCCGATGCACTATGCGGTTGAAGGGTTGACCGGCATGAAACTGGCGCCGCTCGACCGATTCCTCCACGAACTGGGCATCAAGGACTATACTCTCGAAGAACGGTTATCGCTCAACGCGAGTAATCTTCCCGAAGATGGCGATCAAACACGTATTGTCGTCATGCGCCCCGTTACTTGAGGCAACTGTTGGGATTGTGCTATAATGTGCAGAGTATGGTCAAAACATCCGGGTCTGCTGTTGCTACGCAGGTAACGCGCAGACAAACACGTTGCTAGCCAGTCATCTTAACCGAGTAGTGCAACGTAACGATGGAGAAAGCGAATTTCTAGCTAAACTTCAGAAAGAAATAGCAAATTTCAATTCATTGGTCTCAACGCAAAATAGCGATTGGATTGTCAAGAGCTTCATTGATATAGCTCAAAACATTTACACTATTTCGGTGGATACAAAAGTTATCTCAGAAATCACGGAACTTCTGCTTTTATCGAAATCAGCGCTTTTTTCTGAGAGAAACGGATTGAAAATGATTATTATCGGAGTAGCAAAACTTTTATCCAGATATAAGTTTTGTGGATGGTGATGGTCATAGTTTTGCGATTGACCTGAAAAGTACTTATCGGATTGACAGTAATCATGTTAGACACTTGGTGTGTTCACGGGATATTTCAGGGACAGAAATAGTAACAAGAACACAGCTTTTCCCTGCAATTCTTATAGTAGACACTTCGTACTGGGTATTATCTATTCAAGGACGTCTAATTTGATTGATGAGCGTAGAACACATAAACTTGAAGACCTTGAAAGAATTACTTCGATCATAAGAGACTTTCAGTTCTTCGTCCATGAGAAATATAAGATTGCATCCGACCGTCCAGGTAGCAGCAACACCAAAAATGTTGGTTCTGTTACAGAAATTAATAATCTTTTGAGTTGCACAGGTCCATTCGCGCTGCTAGGTGAAGAGGTTTTCGATGACTACTGGAAGTATTACTTGACTAAAGACATGGCTAGAGCAGTGGGAGGTGGTGAACCTCCGTATACCGATTTGCAGAGTTACCAGGAATATTAAAGGACACCAGGATGATGGTTCAGTGTTTGCCACGCCTTCGCCAATTCTATGTTACCAAGATCGTCAACCGGATTTCTCAGATACGTAAAATCATGCTGGGAAAGGAAAGGAGTGGGGGTTTCGTGTTGGTGATTGGCGTGATTGTCTCTACAATGTTGAAGTAGACGATTTCTTTTACCTTGACCCTCCCTACATCGGCAGGCATGCAGATTATTATCAACAGTGGTCGGAAAACGATGCTGCAGAGTTAGCAGTAATTGCCCGAAATTTGCCCTGCGGTTTTGCTCTGTCAGTGTGGAAGGAGAATCGATACTGTCAGAATCAGCATATTGCTCAGTTCTGGAATGGATTGGTAGAACGAACTTTTGACCATTTTTATCATGTGGATTCAACAGAAGACTTGCGAAGCTCGATAGAGGAAGCGCTATTGATAAAGCCTGGCTTTGCGGCAATGACTACTCCACCTGAAAAAATCGTCAAACCTATGCAATTAACGTTTGCTCTCCATGAACGGGCTGGCTAACAAGCGCTCCCACCTGACGGCTTCACCTCGCTGCGCTCGGCTCGCCGCGGGTGAAGTGCAGCAGTTCTCAACGGCGCGTAGAGCGCCGATCAGATCGGAGTCTCTCGAGGGGAAGGCATCGCCTTCCCCTCGAATTATTTTGCGTGGTTTCGTCGTTCATCATATGAATGAAAAAAGTAGAATGAACAAGCAGGAGCAGCACATTCAATGGCAAAGTACATCTTTGTGACTGGCGGAGTCGCGTCTTCAGTTGGCAAAGGTATTACAGTCGCGTCGATTGGACGCCTGCTCAAGGCGCGCGGGTTGCGGGTTTCAGTCCAGAAACTGGATCCCTATATCAACGTCGATCCCGGAACAATGTCGCCCTACCAGCACGGCGAGGTCTTCGTCACCGAGGATGGCGCCGAGACTGATCTGGACCTCGGGCACTATGAGCGGTTCATCGATGTGAACCTGACCCGCCTCAGCAATGTCACCACAGGGCAGATTTACTCGGCGGTCATTCAAAAAGAGCGCCGCGGCGACTATCTCGGTGGCACGATCCAGGTCATCCCGCACATCACTAATGAGATCAAGTCGCGCATCGCTGCCGTTGCCCGTCAAACCGGGGCGGATGTGGTGATCGTCGAAATCGGCGGGACTGTCGGCGACATCGAAGGGCTGCCGTTTCTGGAAGCGATTCGCCAGATGCGCAAGGATGTCGGGCGTGACAATGTGCTGTACCTCCATGTGACTCTGCTGCCGCACATCGGTGCTACCGGCGAAGTGAAGACCAAACCCACCCAGCACTCTGTCATGGAACTACGGCGGGTGGGCATTACGGCGGACATTATTGTGTGTCGTTCCGATTATCCAATCACCGACGAGATCCGCGACAAGATTGCACTCTTCGCCGATGTTGATGTCGAGGCAGTTGTGCCGCTGCACACCGTCGATTCGATCTACGAAGTGCCGCTCGTGCTGGAAGAAGCCGGTCTCGGCGCCTATCTGACGCAGCGCCTGAGATTGAGCGCGTCCCGATCGAATATCGATGACTGGCGCGATCTCGTGGCGCGCATCAAGGCGCCCAAGCGCAAACTCGCGATTGCCCTCGTCGGAAAATATGTGGAACTGCACGACGCATACATCAGCGTCGTCGAGGCGCTGCGGCATGCCGGGTTGCACCAGGGGGTCGATGTCGATATCAGGTGGATTTCGTCGGAACAGATCGAAGAGCAGGGATGCGAACCGCTTCTCCACAATGTCTACGGCATCGTTGTGCCCGGCGGCTTCGGCGACCGCGGTATCGAGGGCAAGATTGCCGCTGCGGAGTATGCACGTGTCAATAATGTTCCATACCTGGGGCTGTGTCTGGGGATGCAGGTAGCCACGATCTCGTTCGCCCGGCATATCATGGGACCGGAAAGTCGCGCCAACAGTACCGAGTTCGATCTCCATACACCGCATCCGGTTATCGACTTCATGCCCGATCAACTCGATATTACCGACAAAGGCGGCACGATGCGCCTTGGCGGGTATCCGTGCCACCTAACTCCGGGGACGCGCGCCTACGCCGCCTATGGCGTCGATGTCGTTGTTGAGCGTCACCGTCATCGCTTCGAGTTCAACAACAAATACCGGCGTTTGTTCGAGTCAGCCGGCATGATCGTCAGTGGGCAATCGCCCGATGGTCGGCTGGTCGAAATCATCGAACTACGCGACCATCCGTGGTATGTCGGTACGCAGTTTCATCCGGAGTTTCAGTCACGTCCTGACCGGCCACATCCGCTGTTCCGCGACTTTATCGCGGCTGCGGCGAAGACCTTCCGCGAGGGGGATCAGCGACCGCTTCCGCTGGAGCAAGACGGTGCTGTGACGGAGCGTTACAGCGAAGCGCAGAACGGTTGATCGCGGGATTGCCCGCATAACGTCACATCCGGTAGAGCACTGCGCAGTTCACTGGTATCCGCTCCTGAAGGCAGGTAGGCGAAGGCAGCGCCGTCGCCTGCCCACGAAGATCGCGCGCACAGGCATGCACGGGTCGCATCCTCCGGCGTGCAGGTGCGACGTCCGTGCATCCAGGCGCGATCAATCGTTGATCCGGCAGGAGTGCGTTCTACGCGCAAAACGTGATATTAAGGGTAAACATATGCGCACCGAAATGCTTGTCACCATCTGGAACAGAACATGATCGAGGCGCAGACGTGCTTTTTGCGTGCCTGCCGTGGGATGACCTGCTACTCTAGGTAATCGCGCAGGTGAAGACCAACGTCGGGAGCGCGCAGGCGGCGCAACGCTTCCGCTTCAATCTGGCGTGCGCGCTCGCGGGTCATCCCCAGCACCCGCCCGACTTCTTCGAGCGTGCGGCGCTGCCCGTCCATCAGACCGTAGCGCAGATCGATGATCCGTCGCTCGCGCTCATTCAGGCGATCAAGCGCGGCGGCAAGATCACGTCGGAGCAGTTGATGCGACGCTGCTTCGACCGGCGTCGGCAGATCGCTATCCTGCAAGAAATCTCCGAGTGTATGCTCACCATCCTCACCGACCGGCATTTCCAGCGACACCGGGCGACGCGATGCCTCGAGCACGCGCTCGATACGCTCAGTCGGCTGACCGAGCGCCGTCGCGATCTCTTCCGGCGTTGGCTGCCGCTCCAGCACCTGCGCCAGGCGGTCGGCGGCACGCTTCACCTGACCGACCGACTCACTCATATGCACCGGCAGGCGAATCGTGCGCCCCTGCTCGGCGATAGCGCGTGTTACCGCCTGACGGATCCACCAGGTCGCATATGTTGAGAAGCGATTACCCTTGCGGTGATCGAACTTCTCGACGGCGCGCATCAGGCCGATATTGCCTTCCTGGATCAGGTCGAGCAGCGAGAGACCGCGCCCGACGTATTTTTTGGCAATGCTCACCACCAGACGCAGGTTCGCCTGGATCAAATGCCGGCGTGCTTCCTGCCCGGCAGCAACATCGTCGAGCAGCGCCTGACGCAGCTGCGGGCTGAGATCCTCCGCCGACGCCAGCCGTCGCGCAGCGGCAGCACCGCGCTCCATGTGCTCGGCAAGTTCGATCTCCTCGGCAGCCGTCAACAACGGAACACGCCCGATCTCCTGCAGGTAGTGCTGGATCGAATCCAGTGTCGAATCCGACTCCGGCGTCTCCTCCAGAGTCTCGGCGGCAAGTTCCTCGATATCTGCAATCGGCACCATCTCGCCTTCGCCGGCGATCTCCTGGCGCTCGTCAAGTTCATCCCACGGATGCTGCTCATGGATTGTTCGGCTCATGGCGCAACTCCATCTAGAGACATAACGCGGCTCCTCCAGCATGTCGGGAGGAGCCGCGCCCTCTTCTTCTCCGGTACCAGGCGCGCCCAACGAGCCTAGTCGAGCACTCGTGCGCATATCAGGGGGCGACGAACCAACCAGGCTCTGTATAATTAGGAACCCGACATAATCATACACTCAGGGCGCCTGCCTTGTCAATAATCAATCAACACAAACGATACAACTATAAACCTCACTACACCGAGGCGTTTTCTTCCATTCGCTCTATTATACGACAGGCAATGTGGTTTGGATGCGGTTTTTTAGTAAATCAGTAGAACCCGCCTGAGCGGGCTGAGTATATGGAGCAGAGAATGAGTGGTCGGGGCGGAGGGATTCGAACCCACGACCCCAGCGTCCCAAACGCTGTGCGCTACCAGACTGCGCCACGCCCCGTTAGAGCCACTCTGAATCATACGCAAAAGCGATAGGTTTGTCAAATGGCGTGGACATTTCTCAGTTGCCGGTTTTCAGTGCGTCCAGCGCTTCCAGCAGCAGGTCGATCTCTTCCGCTGTGTTGTAGTGCACCAGACCGATGCGTAGCATGCCGCCATCGGCTTCGACACCCAGGCGCTCGGTCAGGTTGATCGCGTAGTAGTTGCCGTCCCAGCAGAAGATGCCGCGCTGCCCCAGCGCTTCGGCGAGTTCGCGTGGTGTGCACCCGGCGAGACGCACCGCAACGGTTGGCGTGCGCATGTCGAAACGCGCCGGGTCGCTGATACCGTAGAATGTCAGTCCCGGAATTGCGAGCAGACCTGCGATCAGTTGCTCCGATAATCCACGTTCATACGCCTTGATCGCTTCCATTGCCTGCACTAGCGCTGCACGTCGGGTTGTTGCCGGCTCAATGCGTTGACCCAGTTCTGCCAGGTACTCGATTGCCGCCGTTACCCCGGCCAGCCCTTCGTGGTTTTTAGTTCCGGTTTCCCAGCGATCAGGAATATCGTCGGAGGCGGGACGCACCTTGTACGGACGCAGACGTGCCAGGTGCTCGCGTTTGCTGTACACAACTCCCATATGTGGTGCAAAGAATTTGTACGGTGAACACGCAAGAAAATCGCAATCGAGCGCCTGCACATCGATCGGTCCGTGTGGGGCATAATGCACGGCATCGATATACACCAGTGCACCGACCGCGTGCGCCAAACGTGTGATGGTCGCCACGTCGTTGATCGTTCCCACGGCGTTCGACGCATACCCGACCGCAACCAGTTTCGTGCGTGGTCCGATAGCCCGTGCCATATCCGCCATATCGAGGGTGCATTCTTCGGTGTCGATATCAACCATCCGAATGACGGCGCCCTGCGCTTCGAGGGCTTTCCAGGGTGCAACGTTGGCATCGTGATCCAGGCGCGTCAGAACGATCTCATCACCGGGGCGAATGTCACGTCCAAATGCGCGACTGATTGCGAAGGTCAACGTGGTCATGTTCGGTCCAAAAACCACTTCGTCCGCAGCGCACCCAAGGAAATCAGCCATAGCGGCGCGCGCCGCATCAATCGTCTCGTCGGTGTGGCGACTGGTTGCAAATGCGCCGTGGGTATTGGCGTTGTGGCGGATCAGATAATCGGCAACGGCATCGATGACCCGCTGCGGAACCTGTGTTCCGCCTGGACCATCGAAGAAGACGGCGGGATGTCCGTTTACTGTTTGTGTCAGCGCGGGAAACTGTACGCGAATCCAGGTCAGATCGAGGGTGTGCATGCCGGTCTCCTCAGCAATATCGGGTAACGCATATGGTATCACAAAAGCCGACGACCGCCTGAGCACATCTCAGGTGGTCGTCGTTCCTATCAAACGTTCAGCGGTGACGGCGTGCTACCTGGTTATCAGTAGGAGGTACACGCGCAGTTTGACCCGGAGTTCTGTTGTTACTGTCGCGCTATTGTTCGATGGATTGCCATCAGTTGCAGATGATGCAATCGTTGCCGTATTGGTGAGCGTGGTGTCATCGGGAGCATTGCCGCCGGTCACTGTGAGGATGAACGTGTCGGTCGCTATATCGAGTGCGGTATTCGTACAGGTGATGGCGCCGGATGAACCGACTGCTGGCGTGGTACAATCCCAACCTGCAGGTGTCTGCAACGAAGCAAACAATGTGCCGTTCGGCGCCGCCGTAGTGAGGGTGACATCATTTGCGAACTCCGGTCTGCTGTTATTGGCGTTCACTGTATAGGTAAGCGTCTCTCCGGGACGAATGAACGGTTTGCTGGCGCTGATCGTCACGCTCAGATCGGCATTGACCGTAACCGTGCTTTCACTGGTTGCCGTGTTGTTGGCGCTGTTTGGATCGGTCGTCGTACTAGCGGTGCCTGTATTGAGCGTGATAGTCGTCTCGACCGGCGTTCCCTGTTTTACCCTGACTCTGAGCGTAAACGTTACATTGCCGAGATCGACATTGAGAGCAGTGCATGTGATTGTACCGATGTCGCCGACAGCCGGTGTTGTGCAGTTCCAGCCATCCGGTGCATCGAGGCCGACGAACGTAGTGTTTGGTCGGAATAAAAGTTATGAGCGTGACCACGCTGGCATTGCTAGTGGTCGGCCATACAAGACTTGATGACTGAATCCTGACCCGGTATACTACCGGTACACAAGGAGGTCATCATGGCGAAAAAATACCTGGTTACCTTGACCGATGCCGAACGCGAGATGCTCTTGGCGCTGACGAAGAAAGGCATCCGCGCTGCGCGTACCCTGACGCGCGCCCATATCCGGTTGCAGGCCGATGCCGGCGCAACGGACGACACCATCGCCCAGGCGCTTCACGTCGGAACCGCAACCGCGGAGCGCGTCCGCAAGCGGTTTGTCGAATTGGGTGTCGATGGTGCGCTTACCGAACGTCCGCGTCCGGGAGCGAAAGCGAAATTGGATGGCAAGGCCGAAGCCACCCTCGTGGCCTGGGCATGCAGTACGCCGCCCGATGATTGCAAACACTGGACGATGCAACTGCTCGCCGATAAACTGGTCGAACGCACGCTCGTCGACTCGATTTCGGATGAGACCGTACGGCGCACGCTGAAAAAACGATCTGAAGCCCTGGCAACACCAGGAATGGTGCCTCCCGACGGTCAGTGCCGAGTTTGTTTGGCGCATGGAAGATATCCTGGATTTGTATGACGAACCCTATGACCCGCACTATCCGGTGGTCTGTGTCGATGAGTCGCCCTGTCAGTTGATTGGCGAGACACGGACGCCGCTGCCGGTCGCACCAGGCCATCCCGCCCGCTCCGATTACGCTCCGATTACGAATATCGCCGCGCGGGAACGTGTGATCTGTTCATGGCGTTCCAGCCCCTGGGCGGATGGCGGCAGGTCAGCGTCACGGAACGGCGCACGGCCGTGGATTACGCCCAGTTCCTGAAGGATTTGGTTGATATCCATTTTCCCAATGCCATCGTGATCAGCGTGGTGCAGGACAATCTGAACACCCATCCGGCGCGGCGCTGTATGAAGCGTTTGCGCCGGCGGAAGCGCGGCGGATACCGATCCGCGCTGGGAGATGTGGCGATCATTGCAGAAGACCTGGGCGATTTCACTCCCGAATCACGCGCCGGTCTCGATGCACTGATGGCGCGGTTCGACTTTCCGGGGATGCGTATCCTTCAATTCGCCTTCAACTGCCGTGAGGGTGATCGTTTCTTCCCACACAACTATCCCTGTGCGTGCATCGTCTACACCGGCACCCATGACAATGACACCCCGGTTGGATGGTTTACCGGTAGTTCAACCGATGCCGAACGCCGTGATGCGTTGCGCTATCTATGCGGTGGCGCCGATGATATTGCCTGGGCATTCATCCGCACGGCATGGATGTCGGTCGCGGATACGGTGCTGACAACTGTGCAGGATCTGCTTGGTCTGGGGAGCGAGGTACGGATGAACCTGCCCGGCACGCAGGGATCACATAACTGGACGTGGCGTATGCCTGTGATGCTTTCGACCGGCGCATCGCCAGGCGTCTACGCGATCTGACAGAGATCTATCAGCGATCACCCTAAAGTGGAGGGCATATATTTCCGGGAGGTAGTATGAACGCAGGTGATATTCCGACGCAGGCGCGAGTGGAACGCGATCTCCACTGGTTGATGGATCGCTTTTGTGAGGTGTTGGATACCACGAACACCGAAGAGATACGATCAATCCTGCCCTGGAAAGGGCAGGTCTCTCATCCTGATCCGCTGCCCGAACGCGCGCCGCAGGCGTATTCCATTGCATTCCAGTTGCTCAATCTCGTTGAAGAGAATGCTGAAGCGCAGACGCGCCGTTCCACGGAAACCATCGACGGTCCGGCGGCGTTACGCGGGTTGTGGGGACAAACGCTCGTGCAACTGCGCGACGCCGGGTTGAGCGATGCGCAGATTGCCGCTGCGCTCCCACGCATCCGTGTTGAACTCGTACTCACTGCCCATCCAACCGAAACCAAACGGGCGACGGTGCTGGCGCACTACCGTGAACTCTATCTGCAACTGGTGAAAGCCGAGAATCAGATGTGGACGCCGCTGGAACGTAAAGGGATCGCCGATGATGTGCGCGCCATTCTGGAGCGTCTCTGGCGCACTGGCGACATCTTTCTCAAGCGCCCCGACGTTGCCGCAGAACTGCGCAATGCCATTCACTATCTGCGCAATGTCTTTCCCGAAGCGTTGGCGATGCATGACCAGCGCCTGCGTCAGATCTGGGAAGAGATCGGCAATGATCCGACTTTGCTGGACGATCCCGAGTCGTTGCCATCGATTACGTTTGGCACATGGGTTGGCGGCGATCGCGACGGGCATCCACTGGTGACTGCCGATGTAACCCGCACGGCACTGCTCGAACTACGCTCCAATGCGCTCAACCTGTTGCGTGAGCAGTTGACCGCAGTCGCGAGCCATTTGAGCCTTTCGAACCTGCTTCAGCATCCCCCCGATGTTCTTACCGAGGCCATTCATCGTTACGCCGCCGCCCTCGGCGAGATGGGGCAACAGGCGCTCGAACGTAATCCCAATGAACCCTGGCGACAAATGGTCAATCTGATCCTGGCACGGTTGCCCGAACCGGTCGGTGCACCTGCTTCTAGACGTTACGCCGGTGCTGAAGAGTTGCTCGCCGATTTGCGTCTCCTTGATGCGGCGCTGGTGGCGGTGGGCGCCGTTCGACTGGCGCGATCCGACGTGCGTCCGCTCATCCGGATCGCACGCACCTTTGGCTTTCACCTGGCAGTGCTCGACATCCGGCAGAATAGCGCTTTCCACGACCGGGCGCTGGCACAACTGCTCACGGCTGCCGGCATTGACGGTGGCGATTATCCTTCCTGGAGCGAAGAGAAGCGACTGATGCTGCTCGAAGCCGAACTGCAATCACCGCGCCCTTTCACCAGGAACGGCGTACCTCTTGGAATGGAAGCAGAGTCGGTGCTGAGTTGTTACCGTGTTCTAGTTGAACACATGCACATGTATGGCATCGATGGTCTGGGTGCGCTGATTGTCAGTATGACGCGGCAGGTTTCCGATCTGCTGGTTCTCTTGCTCTTTGCCCGTGAAACAGGGTTGCTTGTGAGCACACCAGAAGGACCGGTCTGTCCACTTCCCATCGTGCCGCTCTTCGAGACTATCGATGATCTAGAGCGTAGCCCGCTGATCCTGCGCGAGTATCTGGCGCATCCTATCGTGCAGCGTAGTCTTGAGTGGCAACGACTCAGGCAGGGCGCTGCTGAACGGGTGCAACAGGTCATGATTGGCTACAGTGACAGCAACAAGGATGGCGGCATCGGCGCCAGTTTTTGGGCATTGAAGCGGGCGCAACAGGCGCTTGCCGCCGAAGGGCAGGCAGTCGGTGTGCGCATCCGCTTTTTCCACGGTCGTGGCGGAACACTGAGCCGGGGCGCCGGACCGACGGGGCGCTTCATCCGGGCGCTGCCGGTGGAAGCGCTGGCGGGCGACCTGCGGATGACTGAACAGGGTGAGACTATTTCCCAGAAGTACGCCAACCGTATCAGCGCGATCTATAACTTCGAACTCTTACTTGCCGGTGTCACCGGGGCAACGCTCCGTCCGGTGTCTGCCAGACCCGACCATCTGGCGCTGGCGCTCGAACTGATCGCCAGAGAGAGCCAGAAAGCCTATCGCACACTGCTCGAGCACGAACGATTCATTCCATTCTTCCGCGAAGCAACGCCAATCGATGCCATTGAGGCAAGTCGGATCGGGTCGCGTCCGGCGCGCCGTACCGGTACACAATCCCTTGCCGATCTGCGGGCAATTCCGTGGGTGTTCAGCTGGAACCAGGCGCGTTTCTACCTGTCGGGATGGTACGGCATTGGCAGCGGTCTGGCAATGGTGCAGCAGGAGGAACCGGCACTCTTTACCGAACTGTGTGCCAGAATGCGCGAATGGGCGCCGGTGCACTATCTGCTTGGAAATGTGGCGACCAGCGTGATGAACGCCGATGAGACAATTATGTGCGCATACGCGGAACTCGTCAGTGATGCGACAACCCGTCTGGTCATTCTGGAAAAGATCCTCGTTGAATTCAGCCGTACCCGCGCGTTACTCGAACAGGTCTATGGCGGAACGCTCGAAGAGAAGCGTCCCTACATTACCCGTCAACTGGAACTGCGACGCGAAGGACTGCACCGCCTGCATCGTGAACAGATCGCCCGTCTGCGTACATGGCGCGCGGTGCGTGATCGCGATCCTGAAGCAGGCGAAGAGCATCTCCGCCGCGTTCTGGTGTTAGTCAATGCAATTGCAGCCGGATTGCGTGCCACGGGGTAAAGCGTGCACAGGATGCCCTTTGACTTCGATGTTCTACGCCCTACCCCTGTCCCTGCTTCCTGTGCACGGTATGATCTGCCCGAACAGGGGGCGAAGGGCGAGGTCAGGGGATGCCGGCGCCCGAATTCATTTCGGTTGCCCTGCAATTGCGAACATCTCGTTCTCACGCGCGCCTTTGCCCCCTATCCCCCGCTCCCTCTTCCTACAAGAGGATCGCAAATCTTGCCCCAAAAAGCTGCCTTTCTCTTCTTTAGTGGGAAGGGGACAAAGGGAGGCGTCCATTCCCGCAGCATAGGAGGGAAGGCGAGCGCCACGTCGAGAAATTTATGTTGGTCACCGGATCGTCTCCTTGTGAGCAGACAGGGAAGCAGGCGAAGGGAGCGCAAGGACGCGGAAAACACTGAGAAGCGGTTTGGTGTGGCGGCAAGACAATAGGTGAGCCGGCGTGTGCCTAATAGAAGGCGCCAAAAGCACAATAACTGCATGCTACGGGAGCATTGCCTGTAAAAAGGTCTGGCGATTATGGCGCTTGCCGGGGGAAGAACGGATGGTTTTGCCGCCGGTAGTCTGGTTATTGGGGCACAGTTTGAGCCAAGAAGTGAAGCGCTTGACTGTGGGAAACTTACTCATATTTGTGCCGATCTCGCTGATGATCGTTTGCGCCAGGTCAAGGCTGAGACCCCACGGCGGTGAGGGCAATGCCGGT
Source organism: Roseiflexus sp. (assembly GCA_034432635.1). Lineage (GTDB taxonomy): Bacteria > Chloroflexota > Chloroflexia > Chloroflexales > Roseiflexaceae > Roseiflexus. Next base: position 738 of record DAOUBK010000066.1, on the reverse strand, counting down.
GATGCGGTGCGGGTGCTGGCGGATCTGGATGAGCAAGTCTTTGGGCAGATTCTTGCGATTGGAACTGCGCTAATCGGTCGGCAAAGGGTCGCAATCATCGGGTGCTGGGTTGGGTCGGTCGAGACGGAAGGTTGAGGGTACAATCGCGGCATTGCCGGCTTCGATCTGGCGGATGTAGGAATTCTCCGAATTCCAGCGATTGCTAGAGTACAAAGATGGGTCGGTAATGGTGTGTAAGTTGGAGGTGCAAGCGCCGAAGGAACGCACGATTCGACGCTGGTGACGATGAAGTTGTGTAGACTTTCACCGCCCTGCCGGTTTACTAGCGTGGTAATCAGGTAGAAGCGCTCTCGTAAGGACGGAGGGGTGGCGCCCGGATTCCGTCCAAGACTTTGATGCCGTCGAGGTCGAGCTGCGTGGGCCGGTCGAGCACGTGCCCAATCTGGTGCCAGTGGATCAGGTCGCGGCTGTGGAAGATCGGCACGCCGAGGAAGAACTCGAAGGACGAGGTGACCAGGGAATAGTTATCACCCACCCGGCAGATCGAGGGATCAGGGTAGAAGCCGGGGATGATCGGGTTGGCGTATCTGCCGTGAGAATTTAGTGTGCGTAATGCTGCGGGCCGTGGCGGATGCAAAACACCCGCCACGGCATCCTTGTCGTCTTAATTAAAGGCGATCCAGTCCAGGTTGCCGACCCCGTTGCCGCCCTTGAAGACCAGTACCACGTCGTGGATGC
>DAOUBK010000065.1:0-50169 GCA_034432635.1 Roseiflexus sp. | reverse complement strand
TTGACAGCCCGTGCGGAGGATGGAAACGATGGCCTCCATCGCCTGGCGATCAGGCATCCGCGGGCGTCCCCCCGTGGGGGACGTCCGCTGGGGCGGCAGCAGGGGCGCGATGCGTGCTCACAGCGCAGCGGGAATGCGCTACCCATCGTCAACCGGTTGCTCGCTCATTTGCCGCCTCCTTGGATAGATTCATCTGGGATAACGATACCATATGTTTTCGGATGGCTCTAAACCATTCGTCAACGTCTAACCAACAGCCGGGAACACACAGAAGGAGAAACGCTTATGCGCATAGTGTGCATTCTGATACTGACAACGGATGCCGGGAGCGGACACCGGAGCGCCGCGCAGGCGATCGAGGCGGCGCTGTTGCACAACTACAGTCAGAGTGTGCAGGTCACCATCGCCAACCCGTTGCACGAACCATCGAGTCCTTCGCTACTCCGGCACGCAGAAACATTCTACCTTTCGACCATCCAGCATGCACCGGAACGGTATGATCGCGCGCACGCACTCACCGATGCAGCAGCATACGCCGCACTATTGCGCGGCGCGATGAGGCTGGCTATCGGTGATGCGCTGCGACGACTGCTCGTGCGTCATGCGCCCGATATTGTCATCAGCGTGTATCCACTCTTTACTGCACTGGTTGCCGATGCCTATCGCGGGGTGCGGGGCCGTCCCGGATTGATCACGGTCGTGACCGATCTGGGGCATGTGCACCACACCTGGTTTTCACCGGTCGATGACCTCTGCATCGTTCCGAATGCGCAGGTGCGCACACGGGCTTTGGGATGCGGTCTTAAACCACACCAGGTTCAAATTGTCGGCATTCCGGTCCACCCGCGGTTTGCGGCGCCACGTGCTACGCCGGAGGAAGTGCGGCGCGATCTGGGCTGGCGCACCGATCTGGTGACCGTGCTCATTTCCGGCGGCGGCGCCGGGGTGGGTCCGCTGGCAGAACTGTCGATTGCTGCCGATGAGGCGCATGAACGCCTCCAGCTTGCCATTGTTACAGGAAGCAACCACGATCTTGCTGCGACATTACGCGCGCGCACCTGGAAGAACCCAACTCACATCTACGGATTCGTCCCAATGGCGGACCTGATGTATGCTGCCGACATAATCGCCACCAAAGCCGGTGGTTTGAGCGTCAGTGAAGCGCTGGCAGTGGGACGTCCTCTGCTGATCTACGGTGCTGCACCTGGACAGGAAGCCGGCAATCTGGAGTACGTCGTGCGACGTGGCGCAGCACAGTACACACCGGATGCGACACAGTTCGTCGCCGGAATACGGCGCTGGATCGAACGACCGGAAGCCTGGCGCGCGGCAGCCGATGCCGCACGTGCTGCCGGCAATCCACAGGCAGCGTTTGAAATTGCCAGAATTGTACGCGACCTGGCGCTGTCACGCGGCGCCACGCCACGCCTGACGCCGCGTGTGACGTTGAGTGAGTGGCTGAGTTCGTGGCGATAAATGGTGGTAGCGACAAGAAAAAAGCGAACTGCGGAAGTGGATGGAACTTCCGCAGTTCAGTTGCCGCCTGAGAACAGGACAGCGACGTTCTCGGAGCTTATCCGAACAACCCGCCTGGCGTCTCTCTGACGGGCAGGCGTAGGCTGTGTCTTCGCCTGCCCGGTAGGTCGATAGGCTTTTAGAAGTCCATTCCGCCACCGCCAGGAGTTGGCGTTGCCGGCTTCTCCTCTGGAATATCGGCGATCAGCGCCTCAGTGGTCAGCAGCAGACCGGCAATCGACACTGCATTCTGCACTGCCGAGCGGGTCACCTTCACCGGGTCGATGATACCCATCTCGATCATGCTGCCAAACTCACCGGTCAGCACGTTATAGCCGATATTCTTATCGTTCTTCTCCTTCTGCAGGCGGCGCACCGTATCGATGATCACCGCGCCGTCCTCACCGGCGTTGCGCGCCAGCTGGCGCATTGGCTCCTCGAGCGCACGGCGCAGGATCTGGACGCCGTACTTCTCGTCCTCGTACATCACCTGGACGTTATCGAGCGCCGGAATGGCATTGAGCAGCGCCACACCACCGCCAGGTACGATGCCTTCTTCCACTGCCGAGCGTGCGGTCGAGAGTGCGTCCTCGACGCGGTGCTTCTTTTCCTTCAGCTCCGGCTCGGTCGCAGCACCAACCTTCAGCACTGCCACACCACCTGCCAGTTTCGCCAGACGCTCCTGCAGCTTCTCACGATCGAAGTCGCTGGTGGTCGTCTCGATCTGAGCACGGATCTGCTCGATGCGGGCGCGGATTGCGCGCTCATCACCGCGACCCTCGATGATCGTCGTGTTGTCCTTGTCCGACACCACACGCCGCGCGCGACCCAGGTCTTCGACCGTAGCGCTATCCAGTTTGCGACCGATCTCTTCCGAAATCAGGGTACCGCCGGTCAGGATGGCAATATCCTGGAGCATTGCCTTGCGGCGATCACCGAAGCCGGGCGCCTTCACCGCCAGCGCATTGATCGTGCCGCGCAGTTTGTTGACCACTAGAGTCGCCAGCGCCTCACCGTCAACGTCCTCAGCGATGATCACCAGGTTCTTCGTCACCTGCAGCGCCTTCTCCAGCACCGGCAGAATGTCCTGGATGCTGCTGATCTTCTTATCGGTAATCAGAATGTAGGGATCCTCGAGTTCGGCTTCCATGCGCTCGGGGTTGGTGACGAAGTAGGGCGAGATGTAGCCACGGTCGATCTGCATACCTTCGGTGTATTCCTTCTCGAAGGCGATCCCCTTGCTCTCCTCGACCGTAATCACACCATCCTTACCGACTTTCTCCATCACCTCGGCGATCAGATCGCCAATCTCGCTATCGGCTGCCGAAATTGCGGCGACATGCGCAATATCGGCGCGGTCGCGCACCGGAATGGCAGCACTCTTCAACTCGGCGACGACCGCCTCGACCGCCTTATCGAGACCACGCTTGATCAGCATGGGGTTGGCGCCGGCAGCCACCATCTTCAACCCCTCGTTGACAATCGACTGCGCCAGAACCGTTGCTGTCGTCGTACCGTCACCAACGACATCGTTCGTTTTGGTGGCGACTTCGACAAGCAGGCGTGCGCCCATGTTCTCGAAGGGATCCTTCAGTTCGATCTCCTTGGCAACCGTCACACCGTCATGGGTTACGGTCGGCGCGCCAAACTTCTTATCGATCGAGACATTGCGCCCACGGGGACCGAGGGTTGTCTTGACTGCATCGGCAACGATATCGACACCCCGCTTGAGTGCGCGGCGCGCATCTTCATTGAAATACAACTGCTTTGGCATGGGAGTTCCGTCCTCCTGATCAGACTGATGATTGCCTGACAACTATGCGATAGAACCGGGGTTATTCTTGTATGATGCCCAGGATGTCTTTCTCCGAAAGAATAAGGTACTCGACATCATCGACCTTGAATTCGGTGCCGCTGTACTTGGCGAAAATCACGCGGTCACCGGGCTTGACATTCATCGGGATGCGCTTGCCGTTGTCATCGATGCGCCCCTCGCCAACCGCCAGCACCGTGCCTTCCATTGGGCGTTCTTTGCTGGCAGTATCCGGCAGATAAATGCCGCCCTTGGTCTTCTCTTCGCGCTCGACCGGCTTGACGACAACACGGTCGGCGAGCGGCCGGATGCGGAAATCCGTGCCCATATCTGTGCAACCTCCTTCAATATCGATTAGGTGGGACAATCGAAGCGGTTAGCACTTTTTCATCGAGAGTGCTAACCGCTCTCTATAGTACCGAAAGCGTTTGTTTTTGTCAAGTCCCATTTTAGCACTCGCAAGGGAAGAGTGCCGGTAGACGTGATGAGACGATCAAGACGCATTGCGTTACACAGGTGCTAGGCAGCAGCGTGCAGTCATGTTACAATCATGACCGACTTCCTCTCCACGCACAGTGCACGGTTTCCGGGATCTCACTACACAAGGAGGCCGCGGATGCGTCTCGAACGAAATCTGGGAATGGATCTGGTACGCTGCACCGAAGCGGCGGCACTACGTGCCGCTCGCCTCATGGGACGCGGCGACAAAAACGCCGCCGATCAGGCCGCCGTCGATGCCATGCGTTTTGCGCTCGACGCTGTGCCGATGGATGGTGTGGTGGTTATTGGTGAGGGGGAAAAGGACGAAGCGCCGATGCTCTACATCGGCGAGAAGGTTGGCACCGGCGATCCGCCCGAAGTCGATGTCGCTGTCGATCCGGTAGAAGGAACGACACTCCTTGCTGAGGGGATGCCCGGTGCAATTGCCGTCGTGGCCGTTGCCGAGCGCGGGTCCCTGTATCACTGGTCGGGCATTGCCTATATGGACAAACTGGCGGTCGGACCACAGGCGCGCGGTGCGATCGATATCAACGCGCCGGTCTCGGAAAATATCCGCAACGTTGCACGCGCGCTCAAGAAGGAAGTCGAGGATATTACCGTCGTGATGCTCGATCGACCGCGTCACAAGGAACTCATCCACCAGATCCGCGAGACCGGCGCACGCATCAAACTCATTCTCCACGGCGACGTCTCCGCCGGCATTATGACAGCCATTGAAGATCCGCCTGCCGATATGCTGATGGGAGTCGGCGGCGCGCCGGAAGCAGTCATCACCGCCTGCGCAATGAAATGTCTGGGGGGCGAGATCCAGTGCAAACTCTGGCCCCGCAACGACGACGAACGCGCACTTGCTGCCGCAAATGGCATCGATCTCGAACGGGTCTACCGCACATCCGACCTGGTGCGCAGTGAGAATGTCTTCTTTGCCGCTACCGGTATTACCGACGGCGAGTTTCTCCGCGGCGTGCGGTACTTCAGCGGCGGCGCACGTACCTATTCGGTTGTGATGCGCGCTGTCTCCGGCACGGTACGCTTCATCGAGTCACGCCACGACTGGACGAAACTTATGCGCATCTCCGGCGTCGATTATGTTCATGCCCGCTAGGGAAACATCGAGCGTTGAACGTTGAACGTTCAACGTTCAACGTTCACATCTCTATAGTACCCCGACGTTCGAGTGATCGCCGAGCACCAGGCGGTACGCTTTCGGTTTACGCGGTGATCGGGTAATCTCGACGTACCGCCCGATCAGGCTGTCTTCCAGCCGGTGAGGAAGATCACGAATGGTGCAGTGCTCCAGCACAATCGAGTGCTCGATTTCGGCGCTTTCGATCAGGCAGTGGTGGTAGATCGAGGTAAACGGACCGACATAGGCATTGATGATGCGCGTATGCTCACCAATGATCGCCGGTCCGCGAATGGTGCTGTTGACGATTTCTGCCCCTTTCTCGATGATCACCTTCCCGATCAGGTGTGAGTCGCGATCGACGAATCCTTCAACCGACGCCGGCATTTCTTCCAGCACCAGCCGATTCGCCTCCAGCATATCATCTTTCTTGCCGGTGTCGATCCACCATCCGTGGTGGATGTAGGGAAAGACGCGCCGACCGTGCTCCACCAGCCACTGGATCGCGTCGGTGATTTCCAGTTCGCCGCGCCACGATGGACGGATCGCTTCGACCGCTTCCCAGATGCTTTTGTCGAACATGTAGATGCCGACAAGCGCCAGGTCTGAGGGTGGCCGACGTGGTTTTTCGATCAGGCGCACGATCTGCCCTCGCTCGTTGAGCACGGCGACACCATACTGTTCGGGCGTAGAGACCTGTTTGAGAACGATCTGCGCATTGAAGTCGCTCGCACCAAATTGCTGCAACAGCGGTGCAATCCCCCCCTGAATACAGTTGTCGCCCAGAAACATGACAAAACGTTCATCCCCCAGGAAATCGCGCGAGATCTTGACGGCGTGCGCCAGACCCAGCGGCTCGTCCTGTTCAATATAGGTGATGCGCACTCCCCAGCGACTGCCATCGCCGACGGCTGCGCGCACTTCCGGTCCGGTGTTGCCAATGACGACACCGATCTCTGCGACCCCGGCATCACGGATCGTCTCGATGACTCGGAAGAGCACGGGTTTATTGGCGACCGGAACGAGTTGCTTGGCGCTCGTGTAGGTGATAGGGCGCAGACGTGTACCTTTGCCGCCGCTGAGTATCAATCCTTTCATACGTTTGTTTCCTCGTGCGTGGAATGATGGGGCGTGAGACGCCAGATTATCGCGGCATCGCACACCATACCAGTTGTGCTGGCGAAAGCAGCGCACAGCATGCCGTAAGCCACTGGTACGCATTGTACCGCAGCCATGTGATCAACGAGTGACAACACCCATGAAAACGCCCGTGCACGTTCGCACGGGCGTCGATCACACTATCGCAATGTGGAGTTACCGGCGCACCCGGATAGCGCCGTAGTAGCGCGACGTCCAGTACGAACCCCAGATGCTCGACACCTGCACGCCGTAGCGTGGCGTCATGGCATGCACCATACGCCCGCCGCCGATGTAGATAGCGACGTGACTGATACCGCGCCGTCCGCCGGTATTGCGGAAGAACATCAGATCACCCGGCGCCAGATTCTCCATCGCGCCGACCGACGCGCCATAGGCGGTGTTGAACTGGGCAGCAGCAGTACGCGGCAGGCTGACGCCAAACTGACGATAGACATAACTGGTTAAGCCGCTGCAATCGAAGCCGGTCGATGGGCTTGCACCACCCCAACGGTAGCGCGCTCCGACGAACTGCGCTGCAAAACTAGCGACATCACCACTGGCAGCAATATTTGCCAGACCCGGACTGGCGCCGGGGCGCCCGCCGCTCACCGGCAACGCTGGGAAGTCGCGGCTGACCGGCACCCGCCGCAGCACATGCGCCGTTGTGTTGATCAGATCGCGGAACACCCAGGCTTTCGTACCGTCAGGCAACCGCACCCGCAGCCAGTCCTTGTACTTGCCGATCAGATCGACCTGCACACCGGCATCGATCCGACCAATCCGATCATAGCGCGAGTCGGGGCCTTTGCGCAGGTTGACGCTATTCTCAGCGATCACACCCACTAGTGCCGGATTTGGGTCGGGAATGGTCTCGGCGACGAGCAGGCGCTTGACCACCGCCGAATCGACGTTCAGGAATTCCGCCTTGACCCATCCATCCAATCCACCGGGGACACCAACGTGGAACCACTCCTGATAGATCTCATACAGTTCGATCTGGGTATTCTGTTTCAGGCTTGTCATCGACACATAATTCGTGCCGGGACCATCGCGCAGCTGCAGACCGTCTTCGCGCACAGTTGCGATCTTGGGCGGCGGCGGCGGCGGGATGGCGCTCTCCTGCACCTCGAACAGCGTGAATGACGCTGCCTCCGAGATAGCGAGCACTTCGCCCGAAATCCAGTAGATCGGACCGCCAGCCCGTTCGCGGATCTGGAACCAGTCGCCGTAGCGACCGATGACCTGCACCGGCGTCGTGCCCGAAATACGCCCAACCGCATCATAGTTGGTTCCGGGACCGCTGCGCAAAAATGCGCGCTCGACTGCAATAGTTGCCGGTACAACGATTGGCGCTAGCGCCTCGCTGCGCGAAATCAGCGAAAGCGGCACTGGCAGATCGGCAGTCTCCTCCAACGGTGGATCGCCGATCGCAGCATCGAGATCGACCGGCGCGATCGGCACGGTCAACTCACTTCCCTCTTGCGGCACAGCCGGTGCAGAAACGGTTGGCGTCAACACACCGGGACGAAGCTGCGACAGCAGCATTGCAACCGGAAGGAGAAGAGTGACCAGCACATGGAGCGCAATACGCGATGGAAGTTGTGAGAGGAGTCGAGCGGGATGAGCGAAACGGGTAGACCGAACTGTTTGCCATCGAGTTGCAAGGATGCGGGTAAACGATACTCGTTGCCGTCGTCTGGCGAGTGCTCGTCGTTGCAGCGACTCAAGGCCGTAAGGATCGGACGTCATACCCCGATGACTTTGCTCAATCATGGAGCATCTCCTGGCGGTATGCCCTGCGCCATGCACCACAGACAACCTGATCCTGCGGGACCGGTTGACCCTTGCACAAAACAGGGCATATCGTTAGCGGATGACACGATGATGCGAGTGTACCATAAGGTGTTAAAAATTGCAAACGAATGGGACACCATTGGTTCCTATGTCGTTACAAAAATGCCGCCAATCGAGCGAGCGCCTACTTGCCATTTACCGAATATAAACGATAACGTCAATTACGTCAAGTTTGTTTTCAGGACGCGCCGCAACACATCGGGTACGTCGGTGATGATCCCGTCGGCGCCGAGCATCACAAAGCGCCGCATCTCATCGGGATCGTTGACCGTCCAGACATTGACGCGATACCCCGCGCGACGCACGAGCGGCAGGATGTGATCGAGCAACGGAATCTGATACTCAGGGTGCCATGCCACAACCCCGGCTTTTTTGAGGTCCAGGAATGGCCAGCTTTCGCGCAGGCGCACATCAGGGCGAAAGGTGGGAATGCCCATCAAAAAGGCGCGCGGCAGATCGGGTGCGACAGCAGCCACCTCAGCCAGTGCTGCGGGCCAGAATGATGAGATCAACACCTGATCGTTCATCCGTTCGTTGTGTAACAGACGCGCCACCTCGCTACCAATGCCAGTACCTTTGATCTCGACATTCAACTGCATGCCTCTTTCGCGAGCAAATGCACACACCTCAGCCAGGGTAGCGACCCATTCACCGCCAATGTCGAGCCGGCGCAGGTCGGCGAGGGTACAGTGCGCCACCGGTCGTCCCTGTGCTTCCCAGCGTTCTGTCGTATCATCATGAAACACCACCAGCACACCGTCTGCCGTCCGCTGCACATCTAGTTCGCACATATCGGCGCCCTGACGCGCGGCAAGTTCAAATGCACGCAGGGTATTCTCCGGCGCATAGGCTGATGCGCCGCGATGAGCGATAACCAGGGTCATTCGTGCTCCTTTCACAACAAAATCCCCGCCCGGTATGGGCGGGGATGTGATCACCGGCTGAGCGTGGTCAACTCAAAGCGCTGACCAGATGCTCTTCGAAGGTAACCGTGCCTGCCTCACGGGCGACGGCAGGCAGCATTGGTGCAAGAATACGCTGAAGCGCCATAACATGCGCGCAGGTATTCCACACACGAAACGTCGAACAATCGCACGACCATCCGGCATCGGTCAACCCCAGCACGTGGTCGTTGTTATTGCCACGGAAGCGCGCGTGCAGTGACACAATCTCGATACGATGCAGTTCATGCAGGTAGCGGCGCGACTTCTCGATCATACTGATCAATTCAGAATGAATAATGACAGGACCCGGCTCACGCGCTTCAGCCGACAACATTGGCGCCAGCGCTTTCTGCAGGGTCATAACGTGAGCACACACCCCTCGCAGACGAAACACATCACAGTCGCATGCCCAGCGCCCATTCGCAAGTTGAACAATGTGGTCGTTGTTGCCGCCATGGAAACGAACGGTCAGTGCATCGAGTGCGATGCGCTCCGGTTCCTGCACATAACGCCGGGCTTTTTCGATCTTCCCGATCAGGTCCGAATGCATATCCGTCTCCTCATCTAGTACAGCAGGCGCCCCCACGCTACAGCGCCTGGCATCTGCACCCATCGAACGTATAAACGAAAGCGACACAGCGTGATACATTGCTGTGCCGCTTTCGCTTCCATATTCAAATGGCGTTTCGATTCGCATGGCTGGTTATCCCTGCCAGATGCTGCGCCACTCTTCACAATCTTACCTTAAGTAATTGTTTGCATTATAGAGAGTTCAATGAAGGGAGTCAAGCACAGATGGCAGAACGTCACTCTGGTATACAGTGCATTGTAATGCAGAAAAAGCCTATTCACACCAGCAGAGAGGTTCTCCGGTTGTCGAATCTCAACACAGACCTGGTGGGGACGGAGGGACTCGAACCCTCACGGATTGCTCCACAAGTTCCTAAGACTTGCGCGTCTGCCAATTCCGCCACGTCCCCATGCAACAAAGAATATCCCCTCTTAATTGTAGCAATCATTGGCGCGTGATGCAACCAGGTTGACGTGAGCGTCGAGTGTTGAACGTTGAGCGTTGAACGTTGAACGCTCAACGTTCCTTCCTACCCCCGAATGATCGCCAGCACCTCGTCGCGGCGACGTTCCATCTCCTCGCGTGTGGTGGCTTCCAGATTCAGGCGAATGAGCGGCTCGGTGTTCGAGGCGCGCACATTCATATGCCAGGTCGGGTAGGTAACCGAAATGCCGTCGATCCATTCGATCGTGCCATCGGCATATACGGCTGCCAGTGCCTCGAGGCGCTCCTTCGGATTGGCGACCGTCGAGTTGATCTCGCCGGAGATGAAATACTTCTCTTCCAGCGGCGCCAGCATCGCCGAGAGTGACTGTTCACTGCCGGCCAGCATTTCCATGACCAGCAGTGATGGAATGATGCCCGAATCGGCGAAGTTGAAATCACGGAAGTAGTAATGCCCGGAGACTTCGCCACCGAAGAGGGCGTTTTCGTTCGCCATGCGACGCTTGATGAACGCATGCCCGACACGCTCGATAAGCGGTATGCCCCCGGCCGCACTGATCAGGTCACGCACTGCCCACGATGCACGCACATCATAGACGATCTTGCTGCCGGGTACGCGGCGGAGCAGGTAGCGTCCCAGGAGTGCAGTCAGAAAGTCTCCCGAAATGAAATGTCCCCGGTCGTCGATGACGAAGAAACGATCACCATCGCCATCGAATGCAAAACCGGCATCCGCGCCCTCTTCGACAACGCGCCGCTCGAGTTCGGCGCGATTCTCCGGCAGCAGCGGGTCGAGACCATGGTTTGGCAGGTTGCCGTCCGGCTCCAGATACATTCCAATAAAGTCGATCGGCAGGCGCCCATAGACACGCTGGAGGACAGGCCCGACCGTACCGTTGCCGGTATCGGCAATAATTTTGAGCCGTCGGCGTGCCAGCAGGTCACTCTCGATCAACCCGAGAACGAACGTCACAAACTCGTCCGACAGATCGAGCGCGCGCATACTGCCGGTGCGCGTTGTTGGAGCGTAGGCATCATTCTCGACAATGCGTCGCAGGTCCTGGATGCCTTCCGCGCCGCTGAGCAGATACGGCATCTGGCGTACCATCTTGAAGCCATTGTACTGCTTCGGATTGTGCGATGCCGTGACCATCATTCCCGGCAGACCGAGCCGGGTGCAGGCGAAATAGTACTGGTCGGTGCTGACCAGCCCGATGTTCACCACGTCGGCGCCCTGATCCATAATGCCGCGCGTGACTGCGTCGAAGATGGATGGTCCCGACAGGCGCATATCGTGACCCACGATCACTTCACGCGCCTGGAGAAATGTCACAAACGCGCGACCGATTGCATATGCACCTTCTTCATTCAGTTCCGTCGGATAGATCCCGCGAATATCATATGCCTTGAAGATGCCGGGCGCGATCTGCATGCTTCCCTCCTTTCCAACCGCACGCTTCGCGGCAAGCCCCAGAGGGATTATACCAGCAATCTGGTCAGAGGCTCACGGTTCGACGCCATACCATTCTTTGACCACTGTTGCATCTGCGCAATCTCGGCTTCCTGTGTGGCAATAATGGCAGTCGCCAGTTCGCTGATCTCGCGGTGCTCCACCTTTTGCAGCGCATCGCGCGCCATTGCTACTGCGCCTTCGTGGTGCGGGAACATCGCCTCCAGAAACCGTCGGTCAAACGGCGTCTCGCCGGGCACAACCTCCATGGGTCCCATATCCATGGTCATCCATGGTTATACCTGCGGTTGGCGGCAGATCGGGGTACCAGGCGGCGCGCCAGGCATGCATGCGTTCGATTTCCGCCTGTTGCGCGACAATGATCTCCTGCGCCATGCGCCTGATCTCCGGTCGATCGGTGGATTGCAGCGCCTGATTTGCCATCGCAATAGCGCCTTCGTGGTGTATGATCATGCCGTCGATGAACAAAGCATCATACGGTTGTGATGCGGTCACTCCGCCGTGATCGCCGTGGTTCATTCCTGCTGCCGTGGGAGCAGCCGGAACCGGCGTCAGTGCGACAACCGGCGCCGCGCCGCAAGTCGCTGCTGTCAAAACAAAATCGATGATGATCGCCTGCTTGAACGGAATGATACGCATGAACAACTCCTTTTCCGGCTTCATCGAGATAGTTGCGCGATGCATACGCACACCCGCGCAGGACGGCGCCTCACACTACGAACTTCGGCATTCTTCAGGGCATTTCAACAGTTGGGGCTGCGTTTTGCTCACGATGTGCTTCGATCACATCGGAGAGACGGTTGAGTTTGTCGAGGATGGCGGTCAGTTGCGCAATACTCTGGATGCGGAGTGTGACAGACAGCACCGCGCGACCGGGGCGGCGGGTGGGCACCTGCTCGACCGCGTCGATGTTAATGCCTGCATCGGCAATCACACCTGAGACATCACGCCACAATCCGACGCGATCCCAGGCTTCGATCCGTACCGGCACCGGGTATCCCTGCTTTGGTACGCCAGCGCCCCAAGTCACCTCCACCAAGCGCGCGCGGTCGCGCTCGTTCAGAATGGTGCGGCAGTCGGCGCGATGCACGGTGATCCCTTTGCCACGAGTCACAAAGCCGACAATCGGCTCGCCCGCCACTGGATTGCAACAGCGCGCCAGGCGCGTCGGCACCTGGGTGTTCTCAATGCCGCGCACTCGGATGATGCTGGTATCGTTGGGACGTTCGGAGACCGGCGCAACCTGCGGAATATCTGCCAGGTCGTCTGCACCGACCGGAGTGCGGTAGCTCAGAATCTTTTGCGCAACCTGACGCGCTGTGATGTCGCCACTGCCGATCTGGGCGAACACATCATCGATCGACTTGAGACCGGTGATGGCGACAATTTCCTCGAAGGGTACCGACAGACTGAGGCGTTTGAGTTCTTTTTCCAGCAGTTCGCGTCCGGCAGCGATATTTTCCACGCGGTCGAGACGCTTGAAGTAGCGGCGAATATGGTTGCGCGCGCCGCTCGTCTTGACGAAGTTGAGCCAGTCACGACTCGGACCACGCGGCGTCTTCGAGGTCATGATGTGGACGATTTCGCCGTTGCGCAACTGGTAGTCGAGCGGAACAATCCGGTTGTTCACCTTTGCGCCGACGCAACTGTGCCCGACATCGGAGTGAATACGGTAGGCGAAATCGACCGGTGTGGCTCCGACCGGCAGGTCGATGATTTTGCCTTTAGGAGTGAACACATACACCTGCTCTTCGAGCACATCGGTCTTGAACGAGTCGACGAACTCACGGGCATCGGTGAGATCGCGCCGCCATTCGATCAGGCCGCGCAACCATGCCAGTTTGCTCTCAAACGACGCATCGATGCGCCCAAACCCTTCTTTGTAGCGCCAGTGTGCTGCAATACCACGTTCGGCGACTTCGTGCATCTCATGGGTGCGGATCTGGATCTCACAGGGTTGACCGCCGGGTATCAGCACGGTTGTGTGCAGCGACTGGTACATACTTTCCTTCGGCATGGCGATATAGTCGTCGAACTCGCCGGGCACGGGGGGCCAGGTCGCATGCACCAGTCCCAGCACGCGGTAACAGTCGGCGACAGTATCGACAATCACACGCACTGCCAGCTGGTCGTAGATCTGGTCGAGACTGACGCCCTTGCGTTCCATCTTGCGATAGATCGAATAGATGTGCTTGGGTCGTCCGGTAATATCCACCTTGATCCCTTCTTTTTCGAGCACCTGGCGCAGACGCTGGATCACGCGATGGACGAGGCGCTCGCGCGCATCGCGCCGCAGCGCCAGTTGACGGCTGATCTCCTGATATTTTTCAGGATTGAGGACGGCGAAAGCGCGGTCTTCGAGTTCCCACTTGATTTGCCAGATACCGAGGCGATGTGCCAGAGGGGCGTAGATTTCCAGCGTCTCGCGCGCCATGCGTTTCTGACGTTCTTCGGAGAGCGAGCCGATTGTGCGCATGTTGTGCAGGCGGTCTGCCAGTTTGACCAGCACCACCCGCGGATCGTCTGCCATCGCAATGAACATTTTGCGATACGTACCAACCTGTGCTTCCTCACGGGTGCGCGCCTCCAGCGCCGAAAGTTTGGTGACGCCATCGACGAGGTTAGCGATCTCGGCGCCGAACAATGCTGCAAGTTGTTCCTTGGAGACGAGGGTATCTTCCAGGACATCGTGGAGCAGCGCCGCCGCGACCGATGCCGCATCGAGCTGCAGGTCAATTAGAATATGCGCAACGGCAACCGGATGATCGATGTACGGTTCACCCGAGTCGCGCTTCTGTTTACTGTGCGCTTCACAGGCAATGGCATATGCGTGGCGTACCAGTTCCTCACTCCGCGCCATCCGGTCGGCACTGCCATTCGACTGGCGCTGGTAGAGTTTCAGGCGCGCAACCAGTTCATCAGCAACCGGGCTATGGGCAAACGCGGGATTCGGGCGCAGCGGCGGCTGTGGCGCGGCACTAGTACGGCGCGTTGAACGAACAGAGGAGTCGGTGGCGACATCGCCACTGCTCACCGCGAGTGTTGCTGGTGAGTCCATAGTACAGCCCTGCGACGCGGCGGCAGAGGTCCAACGGGATAGTGCAGTCAGAGTAGCACGAAGGAGAAGGGTTGTCAAGGCAGCGATACGCGTGTCAGTATACCACTTCCACGCGCGTCCCGATGTCTGCCCAGTGATAGAGCCATTCCGCGTCATCGATATTCAAATTGATACACCCATGCGACATGCGCACTCCAGTTCCCCAGGCATCATGCCAGTAGGTGCCATGGAGCGCCACACCACCAACGACGTACTGAACCCACGGCACATTGGGGACATACCACGACTCACCGCCAGCCGAACCGGTCATCGTTTGTCGCGGCAGTTTGTAGTAAATGGCAAACGATCCGGCTGGCGTGTTGAAGCCATCGCGACCGGTTGCGACCGGGGCGCGATAGATCGGCACATCCCCCTCGTAGGCGGTCAACATCTGTGCTGTCAGATTGACCTCGATCCGGCGCTCGAACAGTTTGGGCGACCAGACCAGCGCACCGGGCATAGGTCCGACCGTCTGCGGAGTATAGCCGCGGTGCTGCATCGCCTGGCGTCCCAGATCACTCAACTGCACTTCGTGAAGTCCGGAGAGCATGATCCCGTTTGCCTGTTCCATCTGACGGTAGAATGCGGGTAACTCTTCGGGATGATATTCAAAACGGGCACGCTCAAAATACTGGGTGATACGCACCTGGCCATCGATTGGGCTAGCTTCCTCGAACGGCTCGCTGATCGGGTAGCCGAAGACGCGCAGACCACCGCGTTTCTGCCAGAACCTGAGAAACTTCCCGCCGAGCGTCTGACGGGTTTCGGGGAAGTAGAGCCGCCCCTGTGTCGGTTGACCGTCGGGAAAATCGTACCCCTGGGTAATCTCGTTGCCGAGGAGCGATAGCATCACCTGGTATTCGGTTCCCAAGTACTCTGGATGGTACTCGAAGCGTGCCCGCTCGAAGTACTGTACGATCCGTCCGTTCTCAACCAGTTCGCCGCTGATCGGGTAGCCGAAGATCAGTTCACCACCGTTCCTGCGCCAGAAACTCAGGAAACCGGTGCGATCACTGATGTGGAAGCCGGAAGAGGCGAAATACATGTTCTGTACTGCCGGCAGCGGAACCGTTTCCGGTGCGTCTTGCTGCTGCACCCGTTCGGCGGCGCGCGCGGCAGCGACAACCGCCTGCGCCTCGGAAGTCGAGAGCGGCGGAGCGAAATCGGCGACAACGGGACGCTGCCGCGCGCGCAGTTCGACTGGCGCGGCAATGGCAGTTGCGATCAGGATTGCAACACCGGTCATAATCAGGTGTGGGTGGTGCAGCCGCCGGTTCATAACGCTCTTCACCCTTCCTTCAGTGCCAGGACGTTGTATCACTTCAATTATATATCTTTCGGGCTACCTGAGAGGTTACGGTATGGTGAATGTATGATGCGCTGCCACAGCAGCGCGACGTGGACGGATGATCCTTGTGTGCCAGAACAACGAGGGCGGGCATCACATTGGACGCCCGCCCCGCCGATTCCTGACTACTCCCACCTAACGAATGCGCTGAATGTCCTCCGCGGTGTTATCCGGCTTCATAATGTAGATCCGGTCGATATTCATGCGGTAGATGGCGAATGCTCCACCCCGGAAGTACTGCTCTACGGCTTTGTCGGCGCTTTCTGGCTCGACTGCCCAACCGAGCGTCTCGCGGATGAACTGGTTCTCACGCCACAGTTTGCCGAACCCCCGGATTGGCTCGAACAGACCTGGCGGTGGCGTCATTCCGCCACTCACCGGATCTCCCTCACGCCAGTAATCGGGGTACAGTTGCCAGACGAGCGAGCCGCGCGCATTGTCGTAGAATATCACCCAGATATTGCCAGTCTGCCAGAACGCAGTGTTGCCCGTATTGGCAACCCAGTACATAGCGCCGCGCTCGAAGCGCTGTGATGCTGCCGGAACCGCCAGTTTCGGGAATGGCGACGGACATCCGAGAATGTCTGGATATGCGCGTGTCGTGCGACCGAGGAACGGCGCCGGCGGTGCGCAGCGGTCGCTAACGATGGTGTACACATCGCGACCCAACAATCCAAGCAACACTTCATAGCGCGTGCCTGCCAGTTCGGGATGATACTCCATTCGCCGTCGCTCGAAGTACTGCACCGTTCCGGTCCAGAGTTCATCGCCGTTTGCCAGCGTTTCGGTCATCGGTTCGCTGATCGGGTAGCCGAACCGCATCAAGCCGCCGTTGCGCTCCCAGTACTCCAGAAACTTACCGCACAGCGTATGGCCTGTTTCCGGGAAGAAGCGGCACCCCTGCGGGACAGACGTCGGACGTGGCAACGATTGCCAGTAACGCCCCTGATACTCGAGTGCCTGGACGCCCAGCCGACCAGCCAGGACACCGATCGCGCCGTGATCTTCGAGACGGTCGCGCTCGAACCACTGCACCGGTCCGGTCCAGTCCTCGACCTGTTCGATCCGCAGTTCGCTGATCGGGTAACCGAATACCGGCAGACCACCGTTGCTCTCCCAGTAGCGCAGAATCGTGCCGGAGATACAGTAGCCGGTCTCCGGGAAACACCGCTGCCGTTCCGCAGCGCTTGCTGGCGCTACCGCGACGAGCACACCGGTGATTGCCAGCAGCAGGGTGACCAAAAGGATCCCGCGTTTCATGGTTTTCTCCTTTCTGCAGCGGCGTCGATCCACCGCTGCTTACTCCAAGTCTACACCCGGGCGCGCATACGAGGAATGAGAGATGTGTGGCAGGACGCTTGCAGGATGCGTCGAAGGTGAAAAGATGATGATAGCGGTGTCGGTGTCAGTGTGTGCTCTCGTCGGTGCTCGACAACCCGCACCGATGCAGAGCATTCCACTGAACAGGAGAAGAGGATGAGATTCTGTCACATAGCGACAGTTGTTTAGCGACTCGCCACCGATATCAAATCTGGTAGAACACGATGCGCTGTTCGCCGGGGTTTGTTCCCTACCTGCCTGGAGTGCGAGCACACCACCCTCGTGGAGCCTCCAAGAGCGAGATGCCCTGGCTCCTATGACGGGTCATATTGCTGCATGCAGGTGAGATGTCCGCGCTCCAGGCTGTTCGTTGTGTCTCTGAGAGCCTATTCACCGGGGTAGGCGCAGGCAATGCCTGCACCTACCCACCGCGTAGACCCCGATATGGGTTATTTGGATAGGCTCTAAATATCCGTTGACCTGGCGTGCACTGTTCTTCCCTCAATAGCGAAAGATTGCTGCCACCCCGTTGCTGCCAGGGATCTCGGCTGCCGTCACTGCGACTGCCTCGCCGTTGTGCAGGATCGTCTGGTGAGCAGCGACGTCGAGCAAGTCGTCATCTCCCGGCAGTGGTTCATCGTGCAGCGAAATGGTTCCCTCATCGGGGTTGTAGCTCCCCCAGACCTGTCGATCACTGGCAATGACGAGGCGCTCGACACGACCGATGTGTGCTGCGGGCAGGATGGTGCGCAAATTCGTGCTGGCACGCGGTGGATTGTACTGAAGCAACGCTTCGAAGCGGTCACGTTCATCGGTGGTGCGACGGCGCAGGTCATCCATCAGGACACTGGCGCCACGTTCACATAACGCTTCGTCGCTCAGGTGATCCGGACTGCCACTAATATGACCATCGACAACCTGTGCATATCCGTTCAGTGAGCGATACATCGAGACCATATACTCCACACCTGCCAGCACCAGCGGATCGCGAGTGCGATTCATGGCGCGTTCGACAGCATTGCTCACCGCCTGAAGATAGCGATGCACCTCGGCTTTTTCGTCAAAAATGTTGCCGCCGTGCCCCGGATACATGGCGCCGCTTGCGCCGCGCATCGAACGGGTCACATGACGTTGCGCCTGACGACCGGTCGGGTCGGTTTGCGGCAGATCGTCGAGCCCTTCAGGTGCGTCGGGCAGCGGAACTGCCGTGATGCCGGATGGTGTGGCGTGCAGCAACCGCACGCGGCTTTTGCTCAGTGCCAGCACATAGAACGAGTCGGTGGCAGGGCGCGGGATGAGCAACGGTTTGATGTACGGACGACGCCCCACTATCACCGCATCACCGACGCGATGCGGCACCTGATAGAGGTGCACCTGACCGGGAGCGACGTAGATCGCAAGACCCGCATCCTGGTACGCTTCGAGCGCCCGTACGTCGGTCATTTCCCACACCGGCGCCAGCATTGCGCGCATATCATCGCGTTCATATCCACCGGCTTCCGGTTCCGCTTCGGCGCGACGCAGCAGATTTTCGAGTTGAACCGCGCGTTGCAGCGTTTCACCCGGCGGATAGGACGCCAGAAAGAATGAGACCCATGGCGTCCCGCCGTGCTCGATCAGTTGTCGCACTTCTTCGCGTGACACTCCTTTGAGCAAAACACCCATAATTTCCCTCCTGAATTCCACGATGACGCCTGATTTCGAGCTATTCAGCCATCATGGATCGCATCAGGTGACGCCTCGTTCCAGCGCTTCATCGGAACGAGGCGCCGGTACGTAGCCGCAGAACGCCTCGGCGAGGAGGGTGCGCACCTCCTCATCACTGGTTGGCGTGAAGTCGCTGTACCACATGCCAATCGCATAGAGTAACTCAGGAGTTGCCAGCGCCACAACCTCGTCCACCAGCGGTTCGATTTCCGCAACGCTTTCAGGAGCAGCAACCGGCGTTGCCACAATGATCCCGGCTGGACCACCCCGCCGAACTGCTTCGATAGCAGCCTGCATGGTCATACCGGTCGCCAGACCATCGTCGATGAGAATGACACGCGCGCCTTCGACCGCCGGCGGCCGCCGATCACCACGGTAGAGACGTTTGCGCTGTTCGAGAATACGTTGTTCTTCGGTTGTGATGTGCTCGACAATGTCTGGCGGGATGCCGAGTTCTCTGATGACTGCGTGGTTCAGGACGCGCACGCCACCTTCCGCAATGGCGCCCATCGCCAGTTCGGCATGTCCAGGGACGCCAAGTTTACGCACAAGGAGAATATCGAGCGGTGCGTGGAGCGCACGCGCAACCTCATATGCGATTGGCACACCGCCACGTGGCAGCGCCAGCACCAGCAGATCGGGGGTTCCGGCTAATGCCGCAAGCCGACGCGCCAGCAATATACCTGCCTCGCGCCGGTCGCGGAACAGCGGAGGAAACTCTCTGGTCCTGATACGCATTGCAGGCGCCTCCGCACGCCACCGGAATGGCGGCGATCGGCGCTGTAGAGGGTGCAGTGCCGCTGCACCCGTGCTACGGAGAACAACGACGCTCTCATCCGCCGCGACATTGCGGTGGCGCATAGTGTGTTTGTTATTATTCTATTGTAGCGCGTCCTGCACAATTTGGGGTAGTCGTTGCTTCACACAGTGTGAGCGTTGGGATACGCTGGTTGACGGAGGTGCTGATTATGTGTATGCTTCACATCAGAGCTGTGCAAGGCTCAGACAATCATCATTTCGTGGCGCTACTCCCGGCATCTCTTCTCCCTGTCGTCAGAGTGAAAGACCATTGTATGAAACGTGTGCAGATCAATCCAGCGCTTCTCAGGTGGGCTGTGGAGCGTGCGTCGGGCAAAGAAGCACCTCCAAAAGCGTTTTCCCAAATTGCCTGAGTGGCTCGAAGGTAAGAGTCAGCCGACATTGCGGCAACTCGAAGAATTTTCTCGTGCAACCTCTACACCGCTTGGTTTTTTATTCCTTGAAAGACCACCGCAGGAACCTCAGAAGGTAACATAGTAGTTCAAAACTCGCCGATCATGAGCGCTGGCGAAGTATCACCCGTAACTGGTATCGCCTATCACATCGTCGAGACCGGCAGCGGCGATCCGCTGGTGCTGCTCCACGGTTTTACCGGCAGTGGCGAGAGTTGGGCGGACGTGACCGATCAATTGTCACACCGGTTTCGGGTTATCTGGATCGATCTGCCGGGGCACGGACGCACGCCGGCACCGCCTGACCCGGCACGCTATACGCTGCCGCAGGTTGCCGACGATATTGCCGCCCACCTGCATGATCGGGGGGCTACGCCGGCTCACCTCGTCGGATATTCGATGGGGGCGCGCCTGGCGCTGGGGATTGCCCTGCTGCACCCGGATGCGGTGCGGACGCTGGTTCTGGAAAGTGGATCGCCGGGATTGGCGACCGAAGCGGAACGCGCTGCGCGGCGTGCGCTCGATGAGGCGCTGGCGACCCGCATCGAACAACACGGAATCGTTGCGTTTGTCGAAGAATGGGAGCGACTGACGCTGTGGGCGGGTCAGCAGCGCCTGCCGGAAACGGTACGACAGCGGCTACGTTCCCAGCGCCTGCGCAACACCCCATCGGGATTGGCGACCAGTCTGCGCGGTATGGGAACCGGGGCGCAACCATCCTATTGGGACGATCTGCCGCGCCTTTCGATCCCAACCCTGCTGATCACCGGCGATCTGGATGCGAAGTTCACTGCAATTGCCCGGGCAATGTGTGCGCGCTGCCCCGCGATGACTCACCATGTCATCGCGGATGCCGGACACGCGCCACACCTCGAATGCCCGGCAGAGTTTGTGAAGCGGGTGGTTGAGTTCATTGATAGGTGAAACGTTGCCCGTCTGCTACCGAAACACGCCCGCCAGACGCCCTCACGGACGGTCTCCAATCAACCCCTGCACCACCGCCAGGATGCGTGAGCCGGTGGTCGGTCCGATCGACATGCTCTCCTCGTACTGCCTGCCGGGGTTCATGTAATCGGCAGGGGTGACGAATTCATCGTCGGGCAGAATGTAGCCGATCTCATCGTCCGCCAGGCCGACGAGGATTTTGCAGGGACCGGGCATGGCGGTTTTGATTGCGAACCCTTGTCGCGGCAGCAATTCGCCGGGAAGAGTGATGATCTGTGCCGGACCGAGATCGATGAAGGTGCACGAGGTGGTAATCGTGCCGTTCACCGTTTGGCGCACCCGCAATACTCCCATCTGCTGCGCCATGAGCAGTAGCGGGTTGACCAGCGGCAGATCGAATTCGGTACGTCGTACTTCCAGGCGATCGGCATCGATCGCCGCCGCTGCCAGTGCTGTCAGTGCAGCATCGGCATAGGCGCGCCCCATGCGCTCCGCCCAGGCAGGGGTGCGGTCGCGCGTATCGGGCGATAACATGCCGCCCAGCGCGCCAGAAAGATGCAACGCCACCCCGCCGACCTGCGTCTCCACGTGCCGGCATGCATACCCGGCATAATCCGCCGAGATCAGCGTACTCTCGCCGTCCAGCACTTCGGGATGACACGCCAGGTTCAGCATGGTTGCGATCACTTCGCCATCCAGTTTCACAAACTGGAGCGCCGCCACATCATCGTCAACGATGCCCGGATCCCGGAGATTGGCGATATATCCCGGTAGACGGGTCATTGCACAGCGCATGCGCGCCGGGCAGCAGAAGGTCAGCGCTTCGATTGCCGCCTCGACAATCGCCTGTCTGACCGCTGCCAGATAGAACGTATCCACACCGCTGACGTACCGGTCTGGTCCCCACAATCCGAGCGTATCCGGTCCGCTATGCGTGTGGGTACAGGCAATGACCAGACCTGATGGATCGATGCCGTGCGCATCGAGGGCAGCGCGCACATCGAGCACATCGCTACGGTCGAGACCGATCAGATCACAGGCGACGATCACCGCAATCTGTTCATCGAAGCGCAGCGCCAGCGCCCGTGCATACAGATCGGTGTCAACCGCCGTTGCTTGCCGGTTGTTCTGAAATCCTGCCAGAAAAACCGGACGGGCACCGAGCTGGGGGGTAATGCGACGCGTGGCAGCGCCCGCGAGCAGGGCAGATGAATTCATGCGTTACCTCTCGAAGGTCGGCAACCAACCCCGGTTCGTTCGTTTGATATCCTCCCACACTTCCTCAACCCGCGTCGCGTCCGGTCCGAGTGGGTTGGTGAGCAGCGCCAGCATCGCTGCCTCCTCATTGCCCTCGACTGCCGCCTTCACAGTCAGTAGTTCATACGCTTTCACCTGACACGTCAGACCATGGAAGACAGGCTCTAGCGGAGCGACGGGGATGGGCATGGCGCCGTGCTTCCCGACCGTGCACGGCATCTCGACGACCACATCATCTTCCAGGTTAGGGATGGCGCCATTATTGCGCGTGTTCACCACGTGGATGGCATTATCGCCGGTGTGGAGCGATTCGATCAGCGCTGCTGCTGCGGTCGAGTAGTACGCTCCGCCACGTTCCATCAGTTCCGGCGGCATCTCGCGCAGGTTCGGATCGGCGTACCGCGCCAGTAGCCGTCGCTCGACATCCATCACCACTTCGGCGCGCGTCGGCGTGCCACGCTCCTGCCAGGCGACAATCTGCGGTGTAAGGTAGAAGTAGCGCAGGTACGACGAAGGAATGGCGCGCAGCATCTGGATCAGTCTGGGGGGGAAATGGATCGGATCCTCATCGTAGCGCAAACGCTCGATGTATGCTTCGAGCACGGCATCGGTGGCATCCTCGCCGTTGATCGTCACGCGGCGGATCCAGTTCAGGTGATTCAGCCCGACCTGCTCGATCAATACCTGTTCGGGCGGAACGTTGAACATGCGGGCAATCGCGCGCTGTGCATTGATCGCATTGTTGCACAACCCGATAACCGGCACGCCGCCATGACGTGCTACTGCCTCGGTGACGAGACCTGCCGGGTTTGTAAAATTGAGCAGGATCGCCTGTGGTGCGACGGCCCGCATATCACGTGCAATGTCGAGCACGACCGGAATGGTGCGTAACGCTTTGGCGAACCCGCCAACCCCGGTGGTTTCCTGCCCGACAAGATGATACCGCCGTCCGAGCAGTTCGTCATTGTGACGCGCCTGCTGCCCGCCGACGCGAAACTGAGTGACCACATAATCGGCACCTTCCAGCGCCTGCTGTCGGTCAGCGGTCAATTCGACGCGAAATCCGGCGTTTGCATGGCTGACCATGCGTTGCGCGAACGAACCGACGACCTGCAAACGTTCTACATCCGGATCGACGAGCCAAACCTCGCGCATGTTCAGGGCTGTATTGCGGGCGATCAGACCTTTGATGAGTTCGGGCGTGTAGGTGCTGCCGCCACCGATAACGACGATCTTCACGGTTCACCTCGCTTGCAGAGCACTGCGCTGCATTGTACCACCACGCGGCGTGCAGGTTTACAGGTCGTGGGCGGTGCTGAAGGCGAGATGGTGGCGTCGAACATACGACGGCAACTCGCGGATCACCTCCTGCATCACCGTTTCCGGTACACGATCGAGCGGTACGCCAGCCTGGATCAGCGCCCGTTCCAGCGGAGCGACATGCAGCCCCTGCCACGCGGCAGCGCGCAGGATCGCCGGTCCTACCAGATCACCGTGTGCGTGACCGCTGCCGATCAACGGATGCGCTTCTAGCGCATATGCCAAATAGTGTTCTGAACCTTCCTCTGGGCGGCTATGCCCGACCAGGTTGCACAGTTGCACTTCGAGCGCCAGGAGCCGCAGCAACTCACGGATGCCCTCCGGGTCGCCGCGTCCTGCGGCTTCGGCAACAGTGATCGCGCCATCGAGGATCGCATGCGCTGCCGCAGCAACCCAGGGCGTATACCGTTGATCCGGCAAATTCATGCCGTGCTCTTCGGCGTATCGCCAGTCGTGGAGTGCAGTAGCGATGGAGAGCAGGTCGCATACGCCTGCGGCGCGCAGATGGGACGGTGCATGTGCCAGAAAGGTGTAATCGACGTACACAACCTGCGCCGGACCGGTATCGAGATATGTCACACACCCATTGCGGCGTACGCCGCTGACCCACGTAAAGTGGGCATCGACCGAGAGAGCGGTCGGTATGAGCACCAGTGGGAGTTCGCGTCGCCAGGCGACGTACTTTGCCGCATCCGCTGCCAGACCGCCGCCGATCCCATAGATAACGTCGATACTGGCAGGAACCGCCTGCGCCAGTTCCTCGAAGTGCGTCTCGCCGGCTGTACGCGGCTCGGTGCCCCAGGCAACCGGCAGGCGCAACCCGGCATGCACAGCGGCGGCAAGCGCCGGTCCGCTTGCAATCCGGGCAATGCGCCGCTGATCAACCAGTGCGTGCAACGGCACCTCGACGATCGTGGGAATGGGATGCAGGCGAATATTCATCGAGCGGTGAGGAAACCTTTCCAGCGAAAACGACACCCGATTGTATGAATGAATGACCGCACCAGGTGTTCTGGCGGCATGTTCGCGCCACGCACCTCTGCCCTGATACAGTTCCGCGCCTATGATGCGGCTACTCTCTCGACGCGCGCCGTTCGAGGTTCACGCCTGCCATTTCCAGCAACCACTGCCAGCCCTGGCGTATGCGCACAACGGAGAGAGACGCCTTGAGTTGCCTTGTTCCCGCGACTCCGTAGGGCAGAAAGAGCACAATCAGCACATAGATCGCGCCGTTGACGAAACTGGCGCTCTCTCCCAGATAGCGTCGCAGTCCAAAGTCGAGCAGGTACAGGTAAAGGATCACCGCGCACGCCAACGTACCGTGGAGCGTACCCACACCGCCGATCAGAATGATCAACAGCGCGGTGACTGTGAAACCCAGCCCGGCAATATCGGGACTGATGATCGGTTGATAGATAGTAGGCAGTGCACTGGTAGGTAAGCGCCAGCGGCAAAGAACATGCTGTGCCCAAACGACAGCAGTCCCATAAAACCAAAGAGCAGGTCTGCCTAACTCTCGGGATTGTTGTGCCGTGCACTGTTCATGTCGCGTGCGAGATAGTAGGTCATGCTATGGAGAATTGCCACCGGATCGATGTAGCGCACCCAGACCCCGTCTGGTACTTGGAGCACCGTCGGCGCATAACTTAGGATGGCGCGTACACCCGCCATAACCAGGCGGTCGGTCACTTCCTGCGCGCTGCGCGCCGGAACCGCGATGATTGCTAGGCGAATACCCTGCTCCTTGATAATGCGATCGGCTTCCTCGATACTCTGAACTGTCATGCCATCGATGACTCTGCCGATCTTCGAGGGATTGCTGTCGAACAACCCGGCGATCCGGATGCCTTGCTGACGAAACCCTTCATAACGGGCAATCGCTTCGCCGAGATGACCGATGCCGACTAACGCTACAGGCCACTCGTGGGTCAGACCAAGAATGTCTTCGATCTGCTGGAGTAGTTTCCGAACGTTGTAACCAATACCCTGCTTGCCAAATTCACCAAAGTATGAGAGATCTTTGCGGATCTGCGCAGCGGTGACATTAATCCGGTCCCCAAGTTCCTGCGAAGAAACGGACTCAACTCCTTCCTGGAGCAGATAACGAAGACTGCGCGCATACAATGGCAATCGCCGGATGACAACATCAGGGGGTTCTTCCATCCGATCCACGTAGACCTCCGTGCAGGGTGACTCGCTATAGCGTCAGCATCTCACACGCTGTTGTCGATGAATATGTCTGGACGCATATGCAGTGTGCGCCAGCACCTCCAGCCGATCCGCCTCATTGAGATCTGTTTAGAAGTATGTGAAGTGTAGCACTATGTTTGTCGGATTGTCAAGACACTTCGACCAGGTTCCACACCGAGGGCATCCCCTGTGCACCTGAGCTGCCACGCAGCGATGCTGTCATGGCTGCCAGGAACGTTGCATCACAGGCGCAGGATCGTCGTTCGATGCGCAGATGTGACGCAACAATGCGCAGTGTTCCTGACGATGACTTTCTTTCGCCTGCCACGCGCTGCCGTGCGCCATCGTGCGTGAAGACGCTTGCGTGTCGCCAGCGATTGGTCTCCGGCAGACGACTCTGCACTAGAAGAGTGTACACTGGCGCAGCAGGATACCGCGCCAGACGTATGATCAGGTCGTCATAGGCTGCGAACGTCGGCGCATCCGGTTCGACCAGCACGATCAACACTGGTCGAACGGCGCTGCCCGACTCAGCAACACGCCGCATCGCACGACCAAGGGCGATCAGCGACTCCGCTGCAGAAGCGGGGATTGGAACGATGTGTGGGGCACCATTGTAATACGCGCTGATCTGTCCCTGGTCGATAATCGTCACTGCCAGCGCGGATGGTGCTTCGGCGTATAACAGACCCACCAGCGCGGAACTGGCTTCAGCGATGGCTTTGCCACCGTAGAATCCGATGTGGCGCCAGGTGCGCAATGGCAAAAACGAGATTGCCGGCACGCTGCGGTGGATCGCCGGGAGACGCAGGACGGGTTCATGCTGCCCAACCGGTAGAAGGAGCCGTCCGCTCGGTGTCGTCGGAAGATTGCCGGGTATCACACACGTCAGCACTGCCTGGGTATTGGTGGACGGCTGCCATTGCGCCTGTGATCCCGGTAACGCGGTCTCTACCCTTTCGGGTAACACTGCAAGCAGTTCGGTTTCACCGGGATGGGCATCGATCATCAGTTGCACGCGTGCGCGTCGGTGTTCGATGGTCGCTTCGCCAAATGTGACCACGCTACGGGTCATCCCCTGTCGCTCACCGATGTCGAGAATCGTTGCGATCACCATCGCCGCTCTCTCGGTCATCACGTCAATCGAGAGCGGCGCTTCTGGATCGCAGTTATCTATTGTTCCTTCGCTCCTCTGGAGAGGCGCCGCCAGGTTCTGCCGGACGTCAGTCGCGTGTCGGGCATCCTTCGGATGACTGTCGTCCGAAAGATTCGCCTCTGGAGCGTGGGGCGTCGTGACGATCCGATCCTGCTTACCGGAGGTGCTCTCTGGGGTTCTTCCTGCCACACTCGACACGCCGGCAGTATCGGCGCCCGGTTTCTCGCTATGGTCGCCGGTTGGCGGCGAGTCTGCACGCGTGACGTTGTTCCCGGCTTCGATGTGTGATGTCCATTGCTCACAGAGCACAGGCAGCGGCTGATCGTTGAGCATATCACGTTGTCCGGCTGCGCGCTCTGTACGCGCAAAAGCGGCAGATGCTATGTGCTGTGCTGCAATCCATGCGCGCCGAAGCGCTGTGCTGCCACACACGACGACAGATGCCGTTGCCTGTTGTGCAGTTCGCCAAAAAGTTCGCATATACGCACAAACAGCACGCACACCCGGACCGGTTGCACCCCGCTGTGGCCGTGTTGCTTTGCCAATTCGCCGCCTTGTAACGGCAACGACCAGAACGAGCGCCACTATGCCGCCGATGATGGTCACTCCGGCAATCGTGCGCTGTGCATCGATACTGATGTCCGGTAATGGTGGAATAGCATCATCGATGGTGTGCGTGGCTTCTTGAAGAGCGCCTCCGCGACGTTCCAGCCTACTCGTTCCCAGAAAAGGCGGCGCTTCGTGCGCTCGTTCCTGCCCGGAATCGGCATGCTGTGGCGGAGCAATCGAAGGCGCATAGGCTGCCGCCAGCGCGACTCCGGCGGCAACCAGCAGCACCAGGCTGATCAGCAACGTCTCAATCCGCGGTGCACGCATCCTGTTCTCCTTCTACGATCGTTATCAACCAGGCGTGATCGCTGCTCCGTAGCAGCAGTTCATCGCCGTACCACTCACCGGTCAGATCGGGGTGCGGCGGTATCCCGGCAAGGACTGCTTCACCGATGATCAGGTCGCCTTCCAGCCGCCCGATGATGACCTGTTCCTCCTGAATGGCGACCAGACGTAGCGTTCCATCGGCACATTGCGTGATTGCCCGCGCGTCGAGCGCAATCTGACGTTCTGGGAGCAGTGTGTCGAGGCTTGTACTCCACATATGCGATTTCTCCTCTTCGTCGGGTGCAATCCAGATCACGCCATCGTCGCTCCAGGCATAGGGCGGCAAACCGTCTGCGGCAGGACTGGCAATGACGGACGCAACCGGCACCGAGCGCAGGCGCGCCAGCGTCAGCGCCCGCCGTTCACCCTCGCTACTGGCGATCAGCACGGCGCTCCCTTCTGGATGCCAGGCCAGCCCGGTGATCCTGCCGGGAATGGCAACGACCGGAGTCGGCGGTGATTCGGGGGTCATGTACTGGATCTGTTCGCCTGCCACGGTGCGTTCCGCCAGCAGCAGCGCCTGACCATCCGGCGCAAATCGCAGCAGTGATACGTTACCGACGCCTGTGGTTATCGCGCGATCCCACCCGCGCACCACGACCTGACTCTCCTGCCGACTGCCAGGTTGGGCGGGTTCATAAACTGCCTCGTAGCGAACGCTGCCGATTGTCAGCACATCGGCGCGACCGCGGTAGGCATCGATAGTCATCAACCGTTCAACCCCCCGTGAACTGATGGCGATCGTCTGCGTCGCCAGATCGCGAGGTTCGGCGTCGTTCTCCCTGTCTTCCGTGGGAGGTGATGCCACACTCTGCACTCGCCAGGAGTCGCTAGCGCGCCAGATTGCGACGACAGGCATACCGGGCGCGGCAGACGGCATCCGACGCACGCGCGGCGCCGGAAGACCGGGAGGCAGTGAGAGGGTGACGGTTTCTCCCGACCGAAGTGTAAGACGTACCCAGGACCGACGACCGTCCGGCAGGGTTGCTGCAACTGTGTGTGTGCCGGCATAGAGATCACCGCTCCAGGATCGCCCGTCAATCTTGATAGATGCGCCAGGGGCGGTCTGGATGATGAGTTCGGCGCGTCCCCGCCAGACAGGTGGAATAAATCCGCCCGCGATGCCGATCAGTACACCGGCAATCAGCACAGCGACGGCGATTTTCCAGTGCCAGCGATAGACGATTCGCGCCAGAAGTGCGTCGAGGTTGATACGATATCCTGCAACAGTAATCATCGGTCGCCTCCTGTGCCTGTGACGATGCGGTGGATCGTTTCGGGCCACTTTGGAATGAAGAGCGGTGTCCGTTCACCGTCTGCCAGAAGCAATGCTGTTGCGCCAATCCCCCGCTCGATCCGACATGTCGCCAGATATGTCGCTTCCTCTTCATTCAGGCGCAGAATGGCAGTCGCCCGGTTGACGGCGTCCGAGTCGCGGTTCAGACCGAGGATAAGTTTGGTGCGCGCATTTTCCAGTAACACACGGGTTTGCTCGCTTTCATCGAGATCGTCAAGGCTCTGGGTGATAACGGTCGCTTTGAACTGCAAACTCCGCCCGATGCGAAAGATCATTTGCAGGGTGCGCGCGCCGATTTCCGAATGGAGCAGGGCGTGTGCTTCGTCGAGCACCAGATGGCTGCGACGACCGGTGGGGCGGTTGATCGCGGTAGTCACAAAAAAATCCATGACGATCACCGGCAACAGACGTGCAAGGGCTTCGTCATTGCTCTGGAGCAGCGTCCAGAGATCGAGCGCCAGCAGTGGGTTGTCGGTTGGCACGTTCGACGGATGGTTGAACAGGTCTCCAATCGTGCCGCGTGTAAAAAGCGTCAATGCGCGCGCCAGTTCGGGGGCGGTTTCCGCCAGGTGCTGTTGCACATCACTGAAGGTCGGCATCGGTTGGGTAAAGGTGTGAGGATCACTGCTGATCCCGCGCGCTGCGTAGGCTGCGGCAATCGCATCCTGGATCGCGGCTGCGCCGACCGCGTCGATCACTGCACCCTGGGCTTTCAGTTCGCGCGTTATCAGCGCCTTGACAACACTGATCCGCTGCCCAAGCAGGTCTTCCTCCAGGGCAGCAACAGCGCGGGCGCGTTCTGGTGCCAGCGGCGGTAGTTCCAGAGGATTGATGTGGTACCCGGCACGACTGGAGAGCGAAATGTACGCTCCACCGAGTGCCGTCGTGAGCGAGCGGTACTCCTGCCGTTTCGGGTCGAGAATGAGCAGGGCATCCTCGCCAAGCGCCAGTTCCTGCGCCAGCAATCCGCCCATGGTGTAGGTTTTGCCGCTGCCCGACTCAGCGACTATCAGCATATGCGGATTGGTCGCCTGCCACCGGTCATACACGACCGGCGCGCCGCTGCGGGGGTGTTCTCCCCACACGATAGGCAACCCACCGCGACGTGTTAACCCCGGCGCAGCGGTTGGCAACCCCATCGCAGCGGCGCGCCCGCTGGTGTCGTGCAACAGTCCTGGTTGGTCGTGTCCGAGTGGTAAAGCCCCCAGATACCCTTCCCACTGTTGAAATTGCACGATACCCAGCAGGATGCCCTGCTGCGCTGCAGCAAGGCGCACACGATCCACGCGCGCCACCAGTTCTTCGGGTGTTGCGGCAGCAATTGTGATCGTTACCGCTACCTGGAACAGGCGATCCGTGCCTGCGGTCAGATCGTGGCGCAGCGCCGCTG
Organism: Roseiflexus sp.; assembly: GCA_034432635.1. Lineage (GTDB taxonomy): Bacteria > Chloroflexota > Chloroflexia > Chloroflexales > Roseiflexaceae > Roseiflexus. The sequence continues at coordinate 19,616 of DAOUBK010000065.1, read as the reverse complement.
TTGCTTCGATTCCCTGTTGCGCTTCCATGTCGAAGTGCGTACCCGCCTGTGCATCGCCTGCCAGTGTACCCAGCGCCGCATCTTCACTGCGCGCCAGCACCCGGCGCGCCAGCGCGTCGGGGACCGGGACCAGGCGTTGATGGATGGTCGTGCCGGGGGCATCGAGACCCAACGCCGGGTCATCGAGCCATGCCAGTGAGAGGATCGGCGGAAATGCACGCACCTCCAGCGTGGTCATGAACGAATCGCCGATCTGCACCATATGGCTCCAGCGCCGGTCGATGCCGTCTGGCGCCAGCAATGTGGTGAGTGTGGTTGCGCCGGAGATCGGCGCGGTATTTGGACTGCGACGCAGACGCGCCGGCTCGATGATCGGTTTGGATAGCGCTTCGCGTAGTGACATACAACCTCACTTTCAGCGCTCAGCGATCGCATACGACAGAGCGGAGGCGTTCGAGCAACGCACCCTGTAACGGGTAGCGCGCTGCTCGCACCGGATCGACCAGGCGAAACCAGAGGCGCGCAATCTCTTCCGCTTCGAGCAGACGTGGCTGGGGGGAACCGCCAAGCGCCATCAGCGCGTCCGCCAGTCGTCGCGCGCGTTCGACCGCCTCTGCGAGCAATGCGGCAACGCGCAGCGTCGATCCGGCGACATTGCTCGCACTCCAGAGTGATCCAATCGTTCGGGAACTGGCACCTGCCGATCCATTGCTACAGGCGATAGCCCAGATCGTTTGTCGATGACGACTGGCGGTTGCACCGGCACATTCCTCCAGGTATGCCGCCATATCGTCCAGGACGGCGGTCAGTATCGGGTGCCCTGCCAGATTACTGCGGCGGTAGAATTCGGTGATCTCCCGATCCAGATCGGGAGGTCCATCGATGATGTAGATATCGATAGGTGCATCCTGGGCAAGCAGGGTGCGGTGGTATGCCTCTGCGACGCGCGCTTTGCTCTCGCGTGAACGCAAATCCCAGGCAGGTGCGCCGCCGGTAACGAGACCGACAGCACACCCGTCGGATCGCAGGATCGCGCCGCGCACGATACGCTGCGGCATCGCACGGTGAAGTTCAGTCACGCTCATCAGAAGTCTCCTGAGATTGCCAGTGCGGACGACGCGGCTTCAACACAGGCGATATTGCTTCTTCAGGCGGTAGCGCTATGTGCCGCTGCCCGAAGCGGAGACGTTTCGGACGTTTGAGATGGCGCCACACGATGCCGGCTGCTTCGCGTGATGAACGTCCCCAAAAACGCCCTTCCAGCAACGCTAGTCCGAGGAAGATCAGGCAACCGCTCGCCCAGATAGTGCGTTCGATGTCGGCGCCAAGCGTTATGGCGATCCCGCCAACCGTCAGTATGCCGACGCTCATCAGAAATGTGCGTGCTGGCAGGCGCACGCCGGCGATCTGCACCGACGCATGCAACCGCAAACGTCGCGGCGGCGCTACACTCAGGTAATCATTCACGAACGTGCTCCTTTCCGGTCTATCCGGTCAATCCCATAGCCCACGCCACGATGCTCGACGACTGATTGGCAACCACCAGCAGAATGACGAAGACTGCCAGATCGATCCCGGCGCTGCGCAGGTCGCGCGGAGATGAAAAGATATGCTTCGCCATGTCGATCAGCAGGAAGAAACCGCCGGCAACGGTAATGATGTTCTTCAGCCAGTCGAAGAGCGCCCTGAACAGTCCATCGAATTTTGGCGGATCGGCGACGATCTGCCAGAGGTCTACCGGGAGATGGGTTCCGAACACGCCGATGGTGGAGATGATTGGTTCCATTGTGCCAGCTCCTTTCAGAGATTGAGAAAACCTTTACTGCGGCACGGGATGCCGGATAGAAAGTCACCTCGGTTGCGGTATGCCTGTTCTGCCGCCGCCGTACTGTCCGCCGTCAGCGTCGGGGGACCAGTACTGCCCGACCGGCGGTTCGCCAGGACGCGGCTCACGATAGAGCGAACCGGGGTAGTTCGGCGGCGGCAACTGATAGGGCGCCCCTTCGGGTACACCCGCCGGGTTGTCCGGCGGCGCCAGCGGTAGAAATGCCAGCGGATCGACCATATCGGTCCAGCAGTTCGTTTCCGGCAGCGGCTGGAGACCCTGCAACCATTCGGGGGTACAGATGTCGATCATCGGGAAACTCCCCGTGTAATCGCGCTGTCGCATCCCTAGATGCAGGTGCGGTCCGGTGGTATGCCCCGTCAACCCGACAAACCCCACCGGCGACTCCAGTTGATACACCCGATCACCGGGACGCACCGGTGGACCACATCCTGGTAATGTTTCGAACGTATGCGCAAACGAGGGAATACCCGCCACACAACGTTCGTGCATATCGTCTTCTGGAGAGGCATCGTTGCCCGGCGGCAGCACCTGGCAACCGACGCTCCTCCAGTTGATCTGTGGAAACGCAGCCTGCAGACGCTGCATGCTCCAGACTTCCAGCATGGCGCTTGCCCAGCCGATGCCATTCGGGTGGTATTCGTAGTGCCACCATTCCTGGGAATCGGCGCGATCCGGGATGCGGTTCCAGCCGTGGCGCTCGAAGATCGCGGTCACGTCGGTCAGGTTGAGATACAACCGCCACGTACGCCCTTCACGCACCCGTCGCCAAGGATAGCCAGTGTCCACATCGATAGCTCGCCCGGTCATATGCCACGACATCAACGCCACCCCCGGCTTGTTCGAGCGAAACTCCGGCTGACGCTGCGCATCGGCAAGCCGTGCAAGGGGATCGTGTCCGGTCGCGGCGATGATCTCGGCGCGTACTGCGGCAAAACTGCGCGCTGCATCTTCGGCGAGCAGCATGGTTGTCGTTGTGCCAGCGGCATTCACGACGCCGGGCAAGGGCACGAGCGCCTGCACCCGACACACCGCCGGGGAGTCTCCCAGTCCCCGTCCAGGTCCTGGGGACGGTCCTGCGACGGGTGTCACTTCCGGCAGGTCTGGCGCCGGGGGAACTGCGGGCGTCACCGGTGCGGGGTAGGGCACCGGTATGGCGGTCAGCAGCGGAGTTGGCGGGGGCCAGGGTCCGGGTGTGACCGCGTATGGCTCGATGAGTAGACTCAGCATCGTTGCCTGCTGTTGCACCGGTGATGCAGCCACGCTGCGAAGGGTCTGAATGCTGTTCATTGCCGCACCCGGCAGCGCTTCCACCACGAAATCGGCAAAGAAGGCATACGGACCATCCCCTTCGCATCGAACCGTGTGCACTGCCGCTGTACATCGCACGCCGTCGGCAACATTGGTGACATCCAGCACTGCCAGGTTCGTGCCAACATCGACTTCGACGGTAAGTGGCCAGTCGCTGCCGGTGGCGTTCAGTGCAATCCGGCGACGCCCGCCTACCGGCAAACGCGGGGCACCAACTGTGCTCATACTGAAGGAGAGAAAGGAAGGCATCGCGGTAGGTGAAGGTGCATCGGGCAGACGCAAGAACGGATCGGTCTGCGCCGCACGTTCGACGCTTCCCACGCCAGACATGCCTCGCCGATGATCATCCAGCCGCAACGCAACCGGAATGTCCGCCAGTCGCCACACACAGTACACGCTGGCGCCGTATGGCTGGCACGGATTACCGGTTCGCCGGTTGCTCTGCTGCGCTGCGAGGTCGATCCTGTCTGGAGCTCGTCCGCCTGCAATCGGGGTCTGTGCTGCCAGCGTCGGGGTTGCGGTCGGCGGGGGCGGCGGCACGAGATGCGCGCGGAAACGCAGCGCAACATCTCCAGCGCGGCGTTGACCGCGCAGACCGCTCAGCGGCGTTTGCCAGCGCAATGTTGCCCGTCCCTGCACATCCTCCGGCGGGTCGTCGGCAATCCAGCCGCGCCACCCATCACCACGTTCCCCCCAGATCACACCGGTCTGGCAGGAAGCCGGGCGGTCGTAGAGAAAGGTAATCGTCCCGCCATCGCGTGTCGGCACAAAGACCGGCGTATCTCCCTGACACCAGATCGCAATCGATCCTTCGGCTACATCAGGAACCAGTTCACCGCTGCCAATCGGCTGGTAGTCGGCGTACCCGTCGTAGCGCCCATACGCATCGACGATCCGCCCCTGGAGTTGCACATACAGGCGGTATGGCTCCAGATGAGCGTAGAGCGTCTGGTATGCACCGCGACTGCTTTCGACCACGACGATCTGACCGCCGCCTTCCTGCGCCGGATGACGTGGTGCGTTCAGATCCCATCCAACATAGGTGACCATCCCATCGAACATTGCCGGGAGGAGGCAGCGGTATCCGAACGGGCAGGCGCCGGTCGGGTTGATAATGTCGATGCCATCGTGGAACTCCGGTTGACCGGTGATCGGATGACGACGCCAGCCAAAGCGACTGGAGATAGCCCAGCCGCCTGCGCGGTAGGTTCCGTCGGGCAGCACTTCTGGCGGCACGGGCCAGGGCAATGCGGTGTGCTGGAAGAGCGCACCAAGCGCACCCACAACGATCAGGATCAGTCCACCGATCAGGATGACCGTCAGCACAACTAGCGCCGCAACAACGATGACCTTTCCACCGGCGACCGCACCGGCTTTCATCAGCGCTGATCCGGCTGCCCGCAATGCGCGCTCGGCAATGCAACTCGCGTCGATCACCACGTCACGCATCGGTGATGGCGACTGGCGTTTGTCTGCATCGTCATTCATGGGTTGCGCTCCTGTGCGTCAGAAGCACGTACCGATGGCATAACCAGGGAACGTGACAAAGACCGCAGACCTCCGGCAGGAATGCGACGTTCTGCTACGACAACAGGACGACGCACCGGCAACGGTAGTTTTTCCATGACCCACTGTTCGCGTATGCGGGGTGGTGTGGCAAGACCTTCGGCTGCCAGTCGCTGCCGCATCAGCGCCGCTGCATGCGCGCGAGTCGCCGCAGCAACGGTCATTCCTTTCGCAGGAGTCAATACAGCCAGGCGCGCCTGTCGCTCCTGGATACGCGCCATGATCGCTGCGCGCTGATCGAGTGGCGCGGCGGGAAGGTCGCGCTCATCGCGTTGAAGCGCAGCCATCGTCTCTTCGCGCTCGGTACGGTGCTCAGCCTGCGCTTCGAGCAACGCAGCGCGGGCAATATCGCGGCGGCGTCGCTGCTGATCGGCGCTCCACGGCGAGGGACGTGGTCGAAGGCGCCCCCCGGCAAATGCTTTTTGAAGACCGGCGCGTCGTTCAAGATCGGCGGCGCTTCGCGTTTTCGCCAGACTCTCATCACGGGGTGTTCTGAACCCAATGCTGCGCCGGATGCCGTCAGCCTGGGCATACATGCCGCGTGCGTGGATCGCCACCATTTTCTGTCGCGCCTCGTCGGGTCGATCCCCAGCAACTGCCCGGCTTCTCAGGTGGTCATACTCCCGTCGGGTACGACTGTCGGCGACGGGCATGCGGAGGGGCACACGTCCGTCGAGCGTGCGAGGTGCAGCGGCTGAGCGCCCGTTCACATCAGGCTTCAAGACTTCGCGCGCCGTTCGCTTGAACCCGCCATCGAACCCACGTCGCGCCAGGAAGTCACCGCCAGCGGAAGCAACCCTGTCTGCCGTTCTGACCGTCTTCGAGACAACCGCGTTCCTTCCGTGACGCCATATGAACCCCTGAATCCGCGACACCAGCGGCATACCCTGTGTGGTCAACTGCACCACGCCGGTCAGACGTTCAGAGCCGAGCACCGTCACCAGCAACGTTAGCAGACCGAGGACATAACCGGTGAAAACCTGGTCTGCTCCGCCACGCAGCGGCGTGATCATTCCCACGGCGACGATCATCGTTGCTGCCAGTGCGACCTGCTCGATCAGCAGATCGAAGAGGCGACCAAGCCAGCCATAGAACCGTGGCGCCGTCGAGCGGTCCATCAACAACGCGCCTGCCAGCGGTGCAAGACCGACCAGCACCATGATGTGAACAACCCGGAAGGCGTTTTTGATGATCAACCAGAGCATCGCCAGCCAGAAGAGGGCATAGATCAATGCTGCGCCTGCGTTCAACTCATGCCCGATCGGTGCTGGCATTTCGAAGGAGGCTTTTGTCAGCAACTCATCACTGATGGCATTGAAGAGATCAATCACGAGTTGAAGCGTCGTCTGGGTCGAATTGACGAACAATGAGACACCCAGGAACGTCAGTACCAACCCCTTCCCTTCGGTTACGAAGCTCTGCTGCCCTTCTGCCAGCAACCAGCTCATTCGTACTACAAAAAGGAGAGTGACCAGCAACTGCGCCACAGCGCGCATCACGCTCCAAATCGCCTGCATACCCGGATGCTCGTAGGTGAGCGCGGGGGGCGTGCAGAAGACAAAGTTGGTGGCGGCGTTGTCGCGACAACTCGATGGAATGATCGTCCACGATTGCACATTCTCACCCGCCCTGATCAGGGCGCCCACCACGCGCTGGATCGTCTCGCCAAAGGTAAGTACCACGCCGGCAAAGACACCCATACCGGCGTCGAGCACCCACATGCCCGGATTGAGTGAGCGTGAAAACCAGGACGAAGGCTCGGACGAAGGAACCAGCTCGTACCGGTTCCGCTGCTGCACTGCGGTTGGCGGCGTCAGGGGGTGTACATCCTGCCAGAGCAACGCATCGGCGCTGTTCCGGGTGGTTGATCCTTCCGGCAGCAGTGGATCGCCGCGGGTGCCGGGCGCATCGGCATAGACCGGGAGAGGGAGACATAGCGCGAGCGCCAGAAATACAATCCATGCGTGCAGGACGACTCGCCGGGACTGCCATGGGGGACGCACTGGATGTGCGTGGGCGGAAGGATGTCGCGTCCGAGTGCGGAGTACGCCTGCCGTCGGGTTATGAGGAACGGTTTGCGCCGTGGTATCTGCACGATCGTTCTGCGATGTCATTGGAAGCGCCCCCTGCATATGATGTCCGGGTTACGGTCATCTACGCGGGTCGTGCGCCTGCCCGCAGGTGCAGATCAGTTCCCCGATCCTGAACTTTTTACCGGATAAGCGTGGTGGTTACTATATCGACAATCCGCCACCCATCGTCGTCCTGCCGCAGCACATACCGGTTGCGTGTCAGGATGCCGCGTCTGCTGCTAACGATACGTTCGCCGATGGTGATGATCACGTCCCACTGCTCCTGGGTCTCGATCCACGCGCCTTCGGGTGTGGCGTCACTTGCCAGAACACCCCAGCGCACCAGCGTCGCCTGATGGCGTTCACCGGTCTCCGCGCGTCGCGCATATTCCTGAATCACTGCCTGCCACGCAGGTCCGTCGGGTGCCAGGTAGGGACCGAGCACGTCCGACCTGCCCTGCATCGCTGCCAACGTACTCGCCTGGTTGTACGCCGTCAGAAAGCGAACCATTCCATCCGACACAGCCGGAGGCGGTTGTGGCAGAGATGAGTGCGCATAAGCAACCTGGATTATGGATGATGAGTCGTGATACCCGACATCCTCGATCACATCCGCGAACCGGGTGAGAGACCAGAGGGCGATCAGAATGCCACATACACCGGAAATACCCATTAGCAGGCGTGGATAGCGCATCACTCCCGTCAACAACCGGTCGAGCAGTTGCCAGGCAAGGATGATCGATACCAGGCGATCACCCGGCGGCGGGCTGACGGGATCGTTCCGGCATCGAGCGGCGCACTGCGGTGATCGATAACGACGTCGAGCACGCGGACGACGAAAGGGTTTCATTGCTGTTCCCTTTTCAGAAACGTTCCATAGCACCACTGCCCATCACAATCACAAACATGATCTGCACCAGCACACTGACGACCGCAAGCGCCGCAAGTGCGAGCAGATACAGTTTGCGCCGTTCGATCATGCAGCGGAACTCATCGTGGAGCACCTGATTGAGCGTTGTCTCCTGCGCCAGCAACGCCGCCTGCGGATCGGACCCTTCCGCTTCAGCCTGCGCCAGCGCCTCGGCGACATCGATCAGATCCTGGCATCCACGGTCGCGCGCAATGCGCCGCAACGCCTCAAACGGCAAGATGCCACGATCCTGCACCAGATGCAGGGCATCGGCAACCACACGCTGCATCGGGGCATAACGGGCATCCGGTCGCATCAGGTAGCGTTCGAGCAGAACCGGCGGCGCATCATAGCCGGCAAGCGCCACACGCACATACGCAACAAAGGAGGGAGTCAACTGCCGCAATCGTTTCTGCTCCCGCTGTCTGTTCGTCACCGGCTTACGCGGGACGACAATCGCGACATACAGATAGATGCCGAGTGCGGTGGTTGCGAGCAACAAACGCGGCATGCCATCAACGCCGGTGGAAACGATGAGGAGCACCGGAACTGCCGCCAGCGGCAATGCCGCCAGGTGTCCCAGCACAAACCGACCGGTCATTCCCCAGCGCGATGGAAGGGTGCGTAACCCACTCGCCAGCGTGCGGGCATGATCGATCTGCATCATCCCGATAGCAGCAATCAGAACCCCCGCAACACCGATAAACGCAGTCCAGACCCCCGGTAGGATGAAGATGTCGCTCATTTGGTGACCTCGCTCTGTTTGCTTCAGTACGTCACGTCCTCGGCACGTCCCAGCAGATAGCCGCCGACCAGCGGCATACTGACGACCAGCGCTAGCACGATGCCCACGATCGAGCCTGGTTCGCTCCGGTACGCAGTCAAAAACCGTCCGTTCTGGACGACGAACAGGTAGAGGGTGATGCCGACATTGATCAGAAACAGGGCGATGCCGGTGTTCCGCATTTGGGAGAGTTCCGTCGCCAGCATACTGGCGCGGCGGTCAGATGCCTGCATCGCCTCGTATGCAGCGCGAAGCCGTTGCACCAGCGCGGCATGCGGCTGCTCGATGGCGATTTCCAGATGACCGAGAAACGTGGCATGGCGACGCGACGGCGTCTGAGCGCGCAACGCAGCGCATACGGTTGCTGCCGTGGCGAGGAAACCACCGGCAATCGGTTGCCCCAATCGCTCCAGAAACCACGACCATTCGGCTTTGAGCGGTGACGCGGGCATGTCGGCAATGACCTTTTCAATTGCCGGTTGCAGACCGCTGCCAGTGCGCACCTGCGCTTCCAACCGCCCGACATATGCGGGCAGCGCCGCGTCGATACGGGCAATGTAGCGTTGTTCTTCAAACCAGAGGAGTACCCAGACAAGCAGTGCAGTCACCGGTCCTGCCAGCACGATGGCGACGAGCAGCGGTCCCACCTGACTGAGGATCACCAGGATAACCAGCGCTGCAATCACACAAACGACGAGCAGGCGCGATGCAGTCATAACCGGCGGGCGCCAGCGCAGCGCCGGATCGACAATATCTGCGCCGGAGGGAGCGAATCGTCGTGCAAGCCAGGCATCGAGCGCCGATCCCAGGCGGCTCTGCATCAGAAACGTTACGATCAGGATTGTGGCGATTGTCGCTGCCAGTGGCGTCAGGTCCGCCAGCCACGCAGTTTCGGGATGGGTCGTGTGCAGCGTGATGATCGCAGTCGGTTCCATAGAAAGACGTTCCTTTCACGAAGCAATGGTGTTTGAAATGCGATGCTCACCGGAAGCCTCGAGTGCGCGCCGTTGTGCACGCACGGTTGCAAGCGCCGCTGCCGAACCCTGACCGGCTTTCATCAGCTGTTCCATAGCCTGTTCGCGCACACGGATCAGTGGCAGCGCAATCGAGAGCGGCAGATCCGAAGGGGTGAAACGGGAGAGCATGTCTACCGCAAGACGCGCCTGCCCCTGCTCCAGAGCGCGTTCCGCCTCGATCCGCGCTTCTTCTGCCGCCAGTTCGGCTGCGATCCCCTGGCGGATCAACGCTTCGACCGCTTCCCAGCCACCAGGAGGGGCAGCATGCGCGGCAAGCGCCAGATCGGTCATGATTGCATCGAATGCCAGACGCGCATCACGCCAGCAGTTCGACGCCATGAGTCGTTGCAGTACCGTACCTTCCGTATCTGCCTGCTGAATAAGATCGGCAAACATGCCCGGCGCCTGATTCAGGGCATCCTGAGCGGCACCGATCAGACGCGAATCACGGCGTTGCAACCAGGCGTTGCGCAGCGTGGCCAGAGCACGTTCCGGTTCACCTGCCAGCGTATGGGTTTGCGCGCGTGCAATCGCATCAGCAACCGCATCGAGGGATGTGGCAGTCTGACGCACCTGTGCCAGGGCGCGCGCCCGCACCAGTTTCTCGCGCAGCGACTCAGGAGTCGGATCACCTTCGTCCCACTCCAGCAGTCCGCCGGCACCTACGGTTGCCCGGCAATGCCAGTCAATCCGCCCGTCGGGCAGTACATCGACCCTCGCCAGCGGCACCAGCGTCGGACGGATCATGCCCTGTTCAACAACAGCGCCGTCGAGGAGCGCAATATCGGTAATCAGGCGTAGACCAAGTTCTTCCCAGTTATCGAGCTTGATCACCACATCGAAGCCGCTGGCGGCATCACGGAGCGCATCGCCACGCCGACCTTCGTACATGTACGCTCCTGGCATGGCGGCAAAACTGGCAAAGCGCTCGATTGCCTCACTACACGACCGCGCATGCAGTGTGGTGATCACCGGATGGTCGGAGAGAACCAGTGCGAGAACCGCGCCAGCCTCATTCCCCCGGATTTCACCCGGACAGAGCAGGTCGGGCGTCTGGCGCAGCGCTTCCCTGGCGACGCGTCCAAAAGCATCGGGGTCGCGCTGCGTGTTCACCTGTTCGCGCGTCCAGAGATCGGCGCGGCGGATATGGATCTCCTGCATATGATCTTCGATGGTGAGAATGTGCGGGTCACCAGGCCAGGAGTTAGCCAGCGCTTCGAGCAGCGCCGTCTTGCCGCTGCCGGTGCGTCCGGCGATCAAAAAGGAGCAGCGCGCCCGCGCCAGGAGCAGGAGCAGATCACCGATCTGCCGGTTGAACGCGCCACGCTGCATCAGATCGTGCACATCCCAGGCAACGCGCCGCCCACGACGGATGCAGATCAGCGCCCCATCTTCAACAGGGATGCGTGGCGGAATGGTAGCGTGAATGCGCGTTCCGTGATCGGCAGGGACGGTCTCCTGTGGATTCTGGGCGTCGAGATGCACACCCATGAGCGATGCGAGCAGCATCGCGCGATCCCGCACCTCAGCGGCGCTCGCAAACTGTTCTGCAACTGTGAGAAACGGTTTGCCGCTTTCCTGCACGCGAATGCGACGCCCGATGATCTTTACTTCGTTGACGCGCGGATCGTCGAGATAGCGTTGCGCCGGTCCCCATCCAATGGTCGCAGCAAAGATTGCCAGCAGTGTTTCATCATCGGTCGGGACGCGCGCCAACGGTCCGCCGCGGGTCCGGTGCTGCCCGATTGCCCGACGCAACACCGTGATGACTTCGGTATTCCGCTCACTAGCCGGCGCAAATGGGTTCAGCAGCCGCCGTCGTTCGTCGGTGCTGAATGCGTGTTGCAGTTCGTCGCGGGCTGCCTGAAGGATCGCCGCCTCACGCAATACTGCTTCGCGCCCCAGCGTATCGGTCAGTCCGCCGAGCAGGGTTGCCAGACCGCCATCCTCTTCGATGGAGAGCGACGGTAAACCTGCCGAACTGGATGGAACCGGATGATTCATGGCGTCTCTACCTTTCATGGTTCACCCTCACTGTGCACCATTCACGACCAGCGCCGGCTTGCCGGGAAACCAGCGCCGAAACAGGCTCACAGACGGCTTTGGTTGCGGGAGTGGCAGCCCGATGATGCGACACATTTCTTCGACGATGTTGTGGACGGCGAGCGAGAAGGGGCGAAACCGACCGACATCCAGCGGCGATACGTAGCGATCCGACTCTTCGTTTGCCAGGCTGACCAGGTACGGATCGCGTGGAAGCGTGCCGATGACGCGCGCCCTGGGCCAGTGGCGGGCGAACAGTGGCGCGACCTGACGCAATCCAACCGTGACGCCACGCTCAGGTTCCATCAATATCAGCATGCAGCGATCGGTCAGATCGGGTTGATGGGCAGCGAACTGTTGCAGCGCAATGCCGACCCCCGCGCGTTCCTTGCGTCCCGGAGGCGCTGGCAATACGACCCATCCACCATTGCGCGCCGCTTCGAGGGCGTAAGGTCGTTTCTTCATATCAGGTCCGGTGTCGATCAGAACAACATCGTAATCCTGTTCGAGCACCTCACCCAGACTCCCCACTGCCTGCATCAGTGCACGCCAGTCGGGGAGGGTGAAGTCGGCGGCAAGCGCCGCCTCATCGGCGCCGAGCAGGAAATCAATGCCGCTGGGAGCGTGTCGCCAGATCAGACGGGCGACATTGGTCGGCGTAAACTGCGTGTGCCCGCGCCCTTCCTGGCGCAGGGTCAGAAATGAGCCAAAACCCGCCGGAATGCGAAACTCCGGCACCAATCCCGAGTTCGAGAGATCGCCATCAACCACCAGCACCCGTAAACCGCGTCGGCCCATTCCTTCGGCAAGTGAAGCGACTACCAGACTTTTCCCGATGCCACCCTTCGCTCCGGCGACCGCGATCGTCACCTGGCGCGCGGCAAGACGCCGGACCACGCCGAGTTGCTGCGCAATCCAGCCTGCCAGCGCTTCCGGCTCACGCATCGTTGTGACCGACAGCCCGGCGTCGGTGAAGTCACTGGCGTGCACCACTCCGATGCTCTGGAGACCGACCAGCACCCGCACACCGTGCGCCTGCGCCACATGAATGGTTTCCCAGAGGTCGGCGATGGTGCCGCGTGTGTCTTCCAGGTACACCACCGGCGGCGGTTGATCGCCCGCAACCAGGCTGCGCACCCGCGCCAGGTTTGGCGCCGGAAAGGGAAGAATGCCGTTGTAGCACCCAAGCGCCTCGACCAGACCTGCTGTGTTGGTAACCAGTAAGAGTTCGATTGCCATAGACGCCTCCTTATATCTTCCGGGGGAACCGGTTGTTTACAGCCGACCTTTGCCCCACGCACCCTGAACGGGATACTTCCGTTCGAGGCGGTTCGTGGCGTGATTGAATGTGAATAACGGGTTGTGTGGCAGGGAGTCGCCTGCCTGACTGCCGCTCGTCACGATGACTTCGACAATGTGCCCGACACAACGACGCCCGCCGTAGATACCGATATGCACCGCGATCAGCGGTACAGCGCCGCTCGTCATCATGCCGCGCACCACGCCCGGTGACGCCAGGCCATCGAGGGTGGCGAGTCGCTCCAGGTTGCGCAGCGCGGTCAGCGTGTCGGGGGCGTGGATGGTGCAGATACCGGGATGCCCGGTGGCAGCGGCTTCGAGCATCGCCAGCGCTTCCGGTCCGCGCACTTCGCCGAGGACGATCAGATCGGGACGCTGCCGGAGAGTTAACCAGACGCAGTGCGCAAAACTGCTGCGACTGCGCAGCACTTCCACTGCCATGCCATCCGGCGGCAGCGGCAGTTCGCGCGCATCTTCGATGATAATGACGCGCTTCTCAGCAGCGATTGCCTGGAGCAGGGCGGCGGTGAGGGTTGTTTTGCCGCTGCCTGCGCTGCCGGCAATCAGAAGGGTGACGCCACGTCGGATGGCTTCGAGCAGCAGATCGGCGGCTTCGCGTGAAAGCATACCCCCTTCGTGCTGAACCAGATCATCGATCGTTTTCCAGCGAGCAGGAAGCACGCGCACCGCAATCGTTGCACCGTCGGGGGTGTACGGTGGGCGAGTGACGGCAAAACGCAGGCGTCGGTCGGCGGTGCCGTAGAGCGCGTGGACGGTCTGCCCATCAGTGTTGCGCCAGTCGTCAGGATCATCGGGGGTGATAAATCCGGCCCGCAACAGCAACTGGCGCTGCGTCCAGCGTAACCATTCATCGCAGACGCGAATCCCGGTGTTGCTACGATTACCCGCTTCGACAACCACAATTGTTCGATCAGGTCCGTCGATGAACACGTCCGATACGCGCGAGCCGGCGCGAACCCATGTGTCGAGCGGACCGAACCAAGCGACTTCCGCCCATTCTGCTGCGGTGTATCCCTCGCCAAGACCGGCACGCAGCAATGTTTCTGCCACCGGACGCTGCCAGTTGCTCAACCGACCGGTGTCCTGACAGAACCGCAATTCTGCCAGGCGCTCATCTGGAGTGGGCACGGCAGTGGGAGGGTCGTGCACGCCGATCTCCGACAGGTTTTCTGTATGACCGTTCATGAAGGATTCTGACATTGAACGGGTCTCCTCTCGACAATGCACAGATATCGATTAGGGTAGCGAATCAGGTGGAGCGTCGGAGGAAGGCTGCGTCGGTGCACCGGGGATTGGCGCGTTTGCACCGGGAACGGGAAGAGTCGCACCGGGTATAACCTGTGGCTCGATACGCAGTGTCTCAGTCATAGGGCGCGTCAGATCGGGAAGGATCACCTGTGCCGCATCGAGGCGATCCATATACTGCAACGGATCACTGGCAGCGCCATAGCGTTCCGCCCACAGCGCCACATTTGCCGCCTGCAACGCCCGCAACGCATGCGCCTGCGCGGGCGTCATCTCCAGATAGGCGATCTCGCCCTCGATGTACAGGATTGGAATCCCCGACATCCAGCGACAGGCATACGAGCGCCCCCCTCCCGGCAGTACCAGAACCGTTGCTGGCACGTCCAGGATCGTCCCCAAAGGCACATCTGCACGTTCGCGGTCGCACAACGACGGATCGCTGGCGATAAACCCGATATTCAGCCGGTCACGGTCGGTCACCGGACCGACGCCGGTCAGCGCAAACGGCGCAGGAACCATGTTGCGCTCCAGTTTGCGCCCATTTGGATACACCGGCTCATCAGGTGGGCTGGCTGCCAGCATGCCGGGGTTGAGCAGATCGTTCATGCCGATCTGCCGTGTCGCATACTGCCCGATGACCGCCTGCGGATCGGTGATGCCGGCAACCTGCACCGGACGGTGCAGCGGCAATTCGATGACCGCGAGATCGTCCACCGTGATCTGCGCCGCATACGGAATGTTGCGCGCCGCGATGACCACGCGCTCGGTGCGACGACTCTCGATATAGCCATATGCCGCAGCGGCAAGTGATGCCATGATCCCGACGATAAGCAACATCATTGGCGCAACCTGCGATTTTTTGGGTGTGAGGGCGCTGCTGAGCGGTGCGGAGAGGTTCGAGGACATGAGTGTGCTCCGTTTCTTTGATGAAGGTCGATACGATTGCCATCAGTTCTACTGTTCCAGGGCATCGAGCGTCGCAGCTGCCGTAATGAGCGGACGGTACGGCGCATATCCCAGGAGTCCAAAACCGGTCAGAACCGGACGCACTTCGGCGCATACGGCGGGGCGGTCGAACGTCTGCGCCTGCCCATCACTGAACGCGCACGTTCCGCCATCGGGTAATACCCGCCACGTCACCCGCTCTGCCAGTGCCTCCGGTCGCTCCGCTAGAGCATTGACCGTGCTCAGGTTCTGGATGAGTATCGCTCTGGCTATCTGGAGGGCGCGTTCCTGATTTATGCGCTGCCCGTTGCGCGCCAGTTGCGCATAGTCAAGCGCCTGGACGCTTGCACGGGTCGATTGCTGCAACGCATCTTCCAGGTGTGCCACTTCCATCTGCCGTTCGCTGAACTCAATGACGGTAAAGATGAACGGTGCGAGGAATGCAAGCACCAGTGCCATAAACACCAGCGATTGCCCGCGTTCTGCCCGCTGATGCGCATATGGACGCCTGGTTCGTTGTTGGCTGCATCGTTGTTCCATATCGCCTCCGACGTTCAATGGTCTGTATCCTGTTCGGCTGTGCGTGTCGCGCTCCGGTTGACCTGAATGTCGCTCAATCCCGGGATCGGAGTCCAGACCTCAGCCCTGTACCCGATGGTAACGGTGATAGTGCTGTAGCGCCGACACGGGTTGGTTGCACAACGCACCCGAATGGTGGCATACTGCGGCTCTGCAAATACGCTGCCGGCAAACGCTGTTCGCGCCGCGTCTGCTACCGGTCCCGGCGCCGATGCCAGCGAATAGTCCTGATCGAACATCAGACCGCCGGTCGAGCCACGGAGCGCCGCCTGGTGCGCCGCAACCCGTACCGCCTGGCTCACGGTGTAGTGCGCGCCAATCGCCTGCACTGCCGCAACACCGCCGAAAATGACAACCAGCACGATCATCAGTACAAGCACCATCTCGATGAGCGCCTGACCGTCGTAACAGTTTGTGACCGGCACGTCAGCACAATGGTCTACTTTCCCCGTCATTGTGGCTCCTTTCACACCAGTGTTTGCCGGATTGCCTTCATCTCTGGTTTCCAGACGTCTATCTCGCTGCCTGTTGCAAATGACCAGCATCGCAACGCCAGCACCCCCGAAAATCAGCGCCGCGCCGATCATCACCCGACCTGGAATTGTGACAGACGCCATAGCGCTGACCGCGTGGTCGGTTGCCAGGGTCGATGCCGCCACACCCGCCCCAATGGAGATCAGCGCCAGCGCGCGCAGTGCACTACATTTGTCAATCGGATGCAATTTCTCATCTTCGCTCTCTGCAACACCATACAGGAGCGCTGGCGCAGTAGCGCCGCCAGTGATAGCACCAGCGCCGACCAACCCGAACAGTGCCGAAGCACTGGCGTCACCAGTGCGCACAATCGTCTCCACACCATCCGTCAGCAGCATCCAGCCGCCGATCCCGACTATCGCGCCGAAGAGACCTTTCCAGGCTGCGAAGTCAACCGTGCGATCCGTGCGTTGAGTTTCGACAGGATGGTTCATCGGTCTTCCTCACCTGCCAGAACGCCCTACCGCACATCACGCGGCACGACGAGTTCAACGCGATAGGTTGCATCGAACACGTCGGTGCGTCGGTCGAGCACGCTATTCTCTCGTCCGTCGCCGTCCACGTCCATATACCCCGTCTCGACCACCTCCGTCAGCACCGCGTACTGGATGCGCAGGTCGGTTCCTGCCGTCGGCAGCGGCGTGATGACGTACACATCGCTCCGCATTGTCTCTGGGCTGAACTGGCTCCAGAACAGGTGTCCCTGCTGCCGCATCTGCTTGGGCGACGGGTTGATATGGTACCGGTAGACGCATCCCCGCATCCGCGTCAGGTCGGTGTGCTGCGTCTCCTCCGCCTGCGGCTCCTCGCGCGCCTTGCACGGCTGTCCGGTCGCGTTCAGCCCGCCAGAACCGAGGAAGCTCCACGCCACGATCTTCCGGTCGATGCGGTAGTATGGCAGCCCCGGCTGGTCTTCGTGCATCACGATAAACGGCGTGAAGTTCATCACTTCGCCTCCCGGCCACCGCACCGTCTGCCCGCTGCTGATGTACACCCCGCGCTCCGGGTCGAACTCCGAGTGGATGCGCAGCCGCTGCTCTTCTGGAGCCGGCCGCGTCACCAGCACCACCGTCGTCGCCTGCGCCGTATTGTCTAGCGGATTGGCGTCGGCGTCCGCCGAAATTCGCGCCAGCTGGATCAGCGCCGATACCGTCGCTGGATCGTTCACGTGCATGCGCACGCGCACCACGCCTCCCTGTCCGCTGTTGAGCGTGCCAAGCCGCCAGATCAGCGTCTGGTTTTCGCCCATATCATCGGCTGGACGGGTCGTGCTGATCAGCGTCACGCCTGGCGGAACCTGGAAGGTCAGCAGCGTGTTCGTCGCCGCTTCCCCTGACGTGTTGTCATAGGTGATAACTGCCTCGAACGTCTCTCCCGGTCGAACGATGCGCGGCGTGGTCAGACTGACGCGCACGTTCGTCTCCACCAGCGCGGTGGTCGCCTCGGCGCGGTTGTCCGACGGATTGCTGTCGTTCGCGGTGGTAATGATGGCGACGTTCGTAATCGCGTTCGGCGCGGCGCTGGTCACCGGCAGGGACAGCGCAATCGAGCGTTCCTGTCCTGGACCCACATTGCCCAGGTTCCACGTCAATGTCTGTCCGTTGACCTGCGTCGGCGGAACGCTTGCCGTTCCCGTCACCACCTCGGTGAATGTCTCGCCGGTCGTCGGGTTGCGCAATGTCAGCGTCGTTTCGCCGAACACGACGCCGGGCGGCAGCGTGTCGATCAGCACGACGTTGTTCACCGTATCCTGCGACGTATTGCGCACCGTGAGGGAGTAGCCGATCATCTGGTTGCGCGTGGAGACCTGCGGCGCGGTCTTCTCCACGGCGACGTTCGCGCCCCCCTCGGTGAAGAAGTAGAGTTGCGACATCGTGGACAGGATATCGGTGTTGCACCCCGGAACCTGATTGAGCATCACCATGCGGTACGCCCGTCCAGGCTGGGTGATGAAGCGCAACTGTATCGGACCGTGGTTGGATCCTTTCTCATCCGTGTACAGCCAGCCCTGAGCAGTGGATTCTACCGGCCACCCTACCCATGGCTGGTTCCCCACCCACGAGAAGAATGCGTTGCTCCACACCCGCACCGACCCATCGCGGTACGCCTGCCACCCGGACGGACGCCCCGGCAGATTGAGGCGCGGGTAGAAGTCCAGGTTACTCCCCAGCACCACCAAATGACGCATAAAAGGATCCTCGGACATGGTTCCATCCCCCATCGACAGGAACGCCAGCAGCCGGTCGTCGCCGCCGCCTGGTTGTCGGTCTGTTCCTAAATCCTGGAGGATGAGCATCGCGTTGCGGTTGCGTGCGACGGTCGACCGGTCGAACATGCGCCGTCCAAACTCGAAGTGGTAGCGCGCCTCGACGACGACGTTCGACGGCACCTGTACCCAGAGGCTGCGATCCTGGATGGTGGGCGGGTTGTCGATGCTTCTGAGGTCATGGGCGATCATCTGCGCCCACGACGCCCCAGCGTAGCGTCGGCTGCCGTCGGCGCCGGAGTAGTAGCCGGAATACTGTGTGAACGGACGCCCGTAGTTGTTGTACGGATCGCCAG
The DNA here is from genome assembly GCA_034432635.1 of Roseiflexus sp. Taxonomy (GTDB): domain Bacteria; phylum Chloroflexota; class Chloroflexia; order Chloroflexales; family Roseiflexaceae; genus Roseiflexus. The sequence continues at coordinate 883 of DAOUBK010000065.1, read as the reverse complement.
GCGTTCCCGGCGCTGCGGGCTCCCCCACGAACAGCGTGAGCGGGATGGGGTCGATCGCGACCCTATCGCATCGCGGCGTCGCCGTGGGCGGCAGCGTGGGCGTGGGCGTGGGCGGCGGCATGTCGGGTATCGTCCGCGCCGGTGTGATCGACGTTCCGGGCGGGGTCGGCGTCAGATTTCCGCCGCCTCCGCCGCCGGGCGGGGTTGGCGTCTGCGTGATTGAAGCGAGCAGTGTACTGCATTCGTCTATTGGAAAGAACGCGTAATTCCGTGTGCCAGTCTCCTTCCACTCATACGAGATATAGGTGTCGTACTGGCGATATTCGGGCGGTACGCCCTCATAGCCTGGACGAACCCGGTAAGACCAGGACGCTTTTTTCGTCCATCGCTGACCGAAGTGCCACGCCCCTTCGGGGTAGAACATAAACTGTCCTTGGACTGTGCAGGCGCGACGATGTCGGGTAATCTGATACCCTGATGGGGTCTCTGGCCCGCCGTATGATCTCCCCACCCGGATTTGCATGCTGGGAAGTTCGTACAACCCGACCGTCTCCACGGTGTATCCAGAACAGACGGTCCTGTTTGGGGAAACCGGAACGCACTCTGTTTCGGCGATCAAATCGGCCAAGATCCAGCCGCCCGGCGGCAACGGGCCCGGGTCTCTTTCGACAAAGACGTTATCGCCGAAGCCGAGCGGAATGGGTCCGGCTTCCATCTGCGCTTGCGCCGGTCGCACGAGGACGATAATAGCGACGACGAAGACGATCAGGGCGAGCGCCGCCACAGCCGCGCAGCGGCGCGGCGGCGAGGATGGGCTGGAATGAACGGGCATAGCGATCCTCCTACAAAAACGTGCGCCCCGCGCGACCGCGCCGCGTCAGGG